>JAJPJG010000048.1 GCA_021324395.1 Spartobacteria bacterium
GATGATAGCGACAAGGTGCAGCTCAACGACGTCACCGTGAGCGCCAACAAAGTCGTTTCCGCTACTGGCGACTCGGAGGGCGGTGGGATTTACATCACCAGCGTCTCGGACGTGACAATCCAGGGGCACTCGAAGATCGCCGGGAACATTGCGTTCGGGCAGGCTGGCTGGGGCGGCGGAGCCGGCATCTACTCCGCCGGGACCGTCGAGATCAAAGACTCGCTAGTGACCGGAAATACGGCGCAGGGCGCGAGCGGGAAAGCCGGCACTGGCGACAATGGTTATGGCGCTTACGGCGGCGGCATTTATCTCAGCAGCGGCACCGGCACCATCGAGGACTCCACTTTTTCAAAAAACAAATCGCTCGGCGGCAATGGCGCTTCGAACAAGACCAAAGGCGGCACCGGTGGACACGGTGAGGATGGTTCCGGCGGGGGCCTTTACAACTGGCAGGGCACAATGATCGTGAAGAACTCCGTCGTCACCGGCAATACCGCAAAAGGCGGCAGCGGCGGCAAAGGAGGCGCTGGTGCGTCGGGCGGAGCGGGCTATGGAGGCTTTGGTGGCGGGGTTTACAGTGACGGCTCTGGAGCCAGCCTCACGCTTCAGGACGGCACAATCGTCACTGGCAACAAAGTCAGCGGAGGAAAAGCCGGAGCCAAAGGGGCCGGCTTCAAGACTGCGGCAAATGCTTCGCTCGGGTATGGCGGCGGCGTTTACTGCAAATACACGACAAACATCACGAACGTCACCATCACCAAGAACAGCGCTGGAACCGGCGGCGGCGTTTACATGTTCGGTGGCACCGCGACTATTTCCGGAACCACCATTTCACAAAACAAAAGCACCGATGACGGCGGCGGCGTGAAAATCGGCGGCGGCACTTTGACTTTCGACAACTGCACCATCGCCAAGAACAGCACCTCGCGCGACGGCGGCGCGTTCTCCATCGGCAGCCAAACCGCCACCATCGATGTGAAACTCCACAACAGCACGATCGCGCAAAACAGCGCGAAGGATACCGGCGGCGGGCTCGACGTTTTCGGCGCAAAGACGAGCGTGGATATCATCAGCACCATCATCGCCAAGAACAAGGCGAAGCACGACGGGGACATGGATTCGCAAGTCGGCGACGTCACGATGAACTTCAGCCTCGTCCAGGCGGTTACCGACGACACGGCATTCGATGACGGCGGCAACGCAAATAACATTACCGGCAAGGATCCGCTGCTCGGCACACTGAAAAACAACGGCGGCCTCACGATGACGATGATGCCGGCGGCGAACAGCCCGGTCATTGATCAGGGCAAAAACGTCGACAGCATCACCACCGACCAGATCGGCAACACGCGCACCGTTGACAACGCGAGCGTAACCGATGTTACCGGCGGCGACGCCACCGACATCGGCGCGGTCGAGTTGCAGACGTAGCCGCCGGTTCATTCCCCCTTTTTTCACGCTTCGTCGAAATACACAACAGCACCATCGCGCAGAACAAAACGAAATTTAACGGCGGCGGCCTCGACATCTTCGACAGCAGCACCAGCATCGAGATCATCAGCACTATCATCGCCGGCAACACAGCGAAAACGGACGCCGACGTGGACATCACCAGCCCGAACGTCACAGCCAGCTTCAATCTCGTCCAGCACATCACCAGCGGCTCCGGCTCCACCTTTACTGGAATTAACTGATTGCGTCACGGAATGAGTTAATGGTGGCGAAGAAAAACCCATTCCGCGCGATGGAATTAACTCCTTCCGCTCCGGATCAAACCGATTCCGCCCTGGAGTTGGCTCATTCCGCAGTGCCCTTAGCCGATTCGCCGACGCAATTAACCCATTCCGCCATGCCATTAACTCATTCCGTCGCGAGATAAACCCATTCCGTAGCGCCATTGACTGCTTCCGTGGCGGAAAAGGCGCATTCCGCAGCCGAATTAACTCATTTCGTGACGGAATGAATTAATTCCCCCCATCGACAAACGACAGCAACACGAGTATTTGTATCCGTCCCCAACCATGAACGACGTCACGATGATCCTCGATGCCCTCGGGCAGGATGAAGATGCCATCGAGAAACTGCTGCCGCTGGTTTATGAGGAATTGCGCCATATCGCCGCTGCGAAAATGTCCCGCGAGTCTGCCGGGCATACGCTGCAGCCGACTGCGCTGGTTCATGAAGCGTGGTTGAGGCTCGTGGGCGAAGAGAATCGGAGCTGGAAAAACCGCGCTTATTTTTTCGCCGCCGCGGCGGAAGCGATGCGGCGCATTCTCGTCGAGCATGCCCGCAAAAAATCCCGACTGAAATACGGCGCAGGGCGGGAACGAATGAACGTGGAGGATCTCGAGGTTGCTCAGGTTACGCCGGACGAAAAGATACTTCTTGTGAATCACGCGTTGGAATTGCTCGAAAGGCTGCATCCCGAGCGCGCGCGTGTGGTCGTGCTGAAATATTTTGGCGGAATGACGAACAAGGAGGCGGCGGACGCGCTCGGTATCGGAGAACGAACGGTGGATCGGCACTGGCTTTGCGCGCGAACGTGGCTTTTTGACAAAATCCGCGAGCAGGAGAATGCGTAACACTTCACGCGCATGAGCACGCATATCGACAGCGGAGTTTTCAGCGAGCGGGTCGAGGAAATTTTCTACACTCTCGTCAGGCTGAAATCGCACGACGAGCGTGAGGAATATCTCGAAACGGCATGCGCCGGCGACGTTGCGCTGCGCGAAGCGGTGGAAAAAATGCTCGCGGAACAGACGGAAGTGGAGCGTTTTTTTGAGCGGGATGCGACGCTGGTTTGCGCAGAAAAGCTTTCGCGAACGATCGTTGAGCGCGAGGTGGAGCATGGTAATACGACGATGTTTTTTGAAGAGGAGATCGGGAAAAAGATTGGCGCTTACACGCTGCGGCGAAAGCTCGGGGAAGGGGGTTGCGGCAGCGTTTACCTGGCCGAGCAGGAGTTTCCGGTTCGTCGCGAAGTAGCGTTTAAAATCATCAAGCTCGGAATGGACACGAAGCGCGTCATTGCGCGCTTTGAAGCCGAGCGGCAGGCGCTGGCGATGATGGAGCACCCGAACATCGCACACGTGCTCGATGCGGGCGCGACGGAGACGGGCCGGCCGTTTTTCGTGATGGAATTAGTGCGCGGGGTAAGGATCACCGATTATTGCAACCAGCATCAACTCGGCATCCGGGAGAGGCTCGATCTGTTCAGCCAGGTCTGCCATGCGATCCAGCACGCGCACCA
>JAJPJG010000041.1 GCA_021324395.1 Spartobacteria bacterium
AATGGCATCGTATTTTCCACCAGGCGGCGCTTTTCCAAATCCAATCACCTCCGCCACGGAAACGCTCGCGACTTGCGTGAATGTGGCTCCGCAATCGCGTGAACGCCAAAGCCCGTTGTCACCTGCTGTCAGCCAAAGGTCCGATTCCCGCACAGTGGTGGCGCGGAGTTGATTCGCTTTGTCGGGCAATGAGCCGGTTGCAAGCGCGAACGACTTTCCGCTGTCTTTGCTTGTAAAAAGCGAGTGTTTGTCATCGGACAAGACATAGAAAATTTTCGAGTTAACCCGATCGGAGATGACATCGCTGCTACCGCCGCCAAGACCCGCGCAGTCACTCCAGCTCTCGCCAAGATCATGCGAGAAATAAGCTTTGCCATCCTGCATGATCCACACAAGCGCGCTGCCATCGGCCGCCACTGCGATGGACTTCGGCGGATCGCCGCTGCCGCTCTTGGGCTCGCTCCCGAATGGCCGCCACGTTTTTGCGCCATCGGTGGAAACTGCGCCGTGCGCGTTTGATGAAGTTCCTGCACGCACAACCAACTCCGGTCGTTGCTGCGCGAAATCGAGCGAGTGGACGCCATTCATGATCGGATTTTTCCAGATGCCCGATGGCGGCGAAACCGTGAGGTCGTCGTGACGAAAGCCTCCGACATCGAGCAAACCGCTTATAACCGATGCGCCCGATGGCGGGCTGACGAGGCAATTCACCGCTGATTCCTCGATGCCCTGCGCTCGAATAGTCCAATGTGTGGGCTTCCCATTGTCTGCCGAAACAAGATTGTTCGTCATCCAGACCGTCTGACCTGTTCCGTAGATCGCTTCGTCGGAGTTGAAAGGATTGATTTCCACATCGCCAATCCAATGTCCGAATGTCGCGGTTGCTTTATCCCATAGAACGAATGGCGTAGCGGAGCAGTCATAGGTTGCCTCCTTTGAAAGATCATGCCAATGAGCGCCGCCATCCTTGCTGCGGAAGATAGTGTCACCGGAAGCCCATCGATCCATAGTTGAAACGATCAGCGTATTTGAATCACTGGCATCCACAGCCAGACCTGCATAGCCGAATTTACCTTCGCCACTAACGCCAGGCTTGACCGGAGTAATATCAGTCCACTTACCCGAACGAGTATCCAGCTTCCACACTGCACCGTCAGTGATTCCGTTAGGTCCGATCTTATCGGAGTAGGTAAGATAAAGCTCATCTTTATGAGTTAAGACTCCATGATGAGGTAGAAGACCTTTAGGTTGTCCCGCTAACTCTATCCAAGTCACACCACCATCAGAGCTCTGGTAAACGCTGGCGTCCTTGTTCAGCACCCCCGCGTAAATGACTTGCGTGGGCTTGCTCTTGCCGCCGCTGTTTTCATCGAACAGTATGAACCCGATACCTTGATTCGCCGCGCTGCCTTTCTCGGGAAAGCTCGTGACCTGACGCCACGTCTCGCCATGGTCTTCGCTTCGCCAAAGTCCATTGTGCCGCGTTCCGAGCAGCAGGATGTTGCCGAGATTCGGATCGACCGCGAGGCGTTCGCCGATGGAACGTCCATCTTCGTTTCCGCCAAACTTGAAGGGCACGGGATTTTTTTTCCAAGTCTTACCTTGATCGGTCGAACAAAGAACCGCGCCGTTGCGGCCCCAGTTAGTCGTATAGGTTCCCGCGGCGAGATAGACGCGCTGCGGATCTTGCGGATCCAGCGCGAGGCTCTCGACGCCAAGCAAATTCCAGTCATCGGCCCACACCCAATCTTCGAGCGGCATCCATCGCTTCGTCTTGATATCCCAGCGATAAGCTCCGCCGATGTCAGTGCGCGCGTAAACTACACCTTGTGCCTTTGGATGATAGATAATCCCCGAAACAAAGCCCGTTCCACCGATTTCCACGTTGCGCCATTGATACGAACTAGCCGGCGGCTCCGCTCCGCAGATCCGTGTAAGCATCCCGATGAGCAGAAAAAAAACAGCAGTCTTTTTCACCGAAAGGGGAACTGGTTGATTGCGACTCGCTTCCTAGTTCGTGCCTTTGCGGACGACCTTGATGTTATCAATCACCAACGTATTGCCCTCACCTTCACCCCAATTTGAGCCAAAGATTTGAAAAGCAATCTGCCACGTCTTGCCGGATGGATCGAACTTACCCTCCAGCTTCGCATCATCCAAAGCCACCCGATAAGTCTTAAAAGTATCCGCAGTCTCAGGCAAAGTTACCGTCGTGCTCAGGCTTCCGGCGCTCTCACCTTGAAAGTAATCGTCGCGCCAGTCCTGAATGATCACGCTGATATCCTTTGCAGCCTTCGAGCCCTTCGCGTCAAACTCAAGGTAATAGTCCGAGCACTTCGCGCTAGCGTTTCCTGTGACGCTGCCATTTTGATAAAGGAGTGCTGCGAGACTGGCCGGATCAGGGGAGCCGAACTTCGCTGTCAAAACGATGGCTCCTGTGTTGTTAATCCCGGCGTCCTTTTTCAAGGCGCGTGCCGCGGTAACTCCGAGATCACTCGATTGATAACCTCCCGGCGTTTGCACACTGCCATCGTCGCTTGCTGCATCGAATTTTTCCTGAAAGACGACCGCATCCTCGGCGAGCACTGTGCCAGTCGAAACCCCAAACACCAAAACAAGCATAAATTGAAAAAGAGGAGGGAAATTCACGAGTGGACTAGTATCGCCCGCTGTCTTATTCTAAAGAAATAGATATACGAGGGAGTATGTTATCGTAACAATTGTCTGATGTTCCAGAGGACGTTATTCAGGCGGGGGATTCTCATACAAAATCCGGACGGCGCAGCCAGTGCCGGAGCCGGCGTCACTTTCGCCTTGCGCTCGCAGGTGAGGTAAGGCAACCGGGGGAAAGGGTCAAATTGCAGCCAGCTTCCAGCAAGCCATTCATCTGTGATGAAAGCTTGTCCCTACTGTTCCAATCATTGCGAACACTGCCTTATGCCGGCGGATCATGCGGTAGTGGAAACTCCACGAAAAATGGACTAATGCGATCCAGCATTCTTCGTTTTAGTGGCATCATAATGACACTGGTTTGTCCTCCATTTTCGGTCCACAACATAAACGGTTGATGATGTGGAGCCGGCAGACGGGTTCGAACCGACGACCTGCTGATTACAAATCAGCTGCTCTACCAGCTGAGCTATGCCGGCGTTTTTGGCGGGTGCAAATTACGCGGAGATTCTCGATGACACAAGTCCCGATGCGCTGTTAGTTTTCCGCATGGCAGTTGAAAAACCCGCGATGCAGTCCGAACTCGAGATCAAGCGCATCCTGCTGCTCGATGATGATATCGAGCTGGCCGACACGCTGAAGCTGCTGCTCGAGTCGCACAATTTCGTCGTGACGACGGTGAACAACGGCGTCGAAGGCTTGCGCGAAATCATGGCTTTGGATTTCGATTTGATCATGTGCGACATGATGATGCCGCACATGCCGGGCGATATGTTTTATCTCGCTGTGCAGCGGACGAAGCCGGAATTGTGCAAGCGTTTCATCTTCATCACCGGCTACCCGGACGAGCCGAAGGTGGTCGCGTTTTTGACCAAAATCGACAAGCCGATCGTGCTGCGGAAACCGGTGAACAATGATGAATTGATCCGGACGATTTCCTATGTGCTCAAGCAGGCCGGAAGCTCGACAAGCCAGCAGTAAAGCGGCTCTGCGGGCGATTCACTTCGCGTAGAGCTGGCTGTTTTCGTCGAGGTTTTTGATGACGGTGCAGAGAAAAACCGGCTCGG
Organism: Spartobacteria bacterium; assembly: GCA_021324395.1. Taxonomy (GTDB): domain Bacteria; phylum Verrucomicrobiota; class Verrucomicrobiia; order Chthoniobacterales; family Chthoniobacteraceae; genus JAJPJG01. The sequence continues at coordinate 3,738 of JAJPJG010000041.1, forward strand.
GATGCAGCCATTTGTATTTGGAAATTTCCGCGCGATTGAGCACGCGAAATCCGTAACGCTCGAACATCTTCGCGCCGCGACGACTTTCGAAAGTCACCATTTGGCCATATACACGTTTAACGCCGTTTTCGTGCAGATATTTCAAATAAGCATCCATCAGAGCGCGCGTGGTGGCGACGTTCCGTGCTTCGGGTAGAAGATTAATGTGAAAATGCGCAGCGCGGCGCGGCGCGGCGGGAACTTCGCGCCAGCCGTGCATCAGAATCCAGTGCACGAACCGGCGTGACGCCGCGTTGTAGCTCGCGTAATGCGCAAGCGCGCGGAAGAAGAGCACGACGTTTTGGTAAATGTTGTAACACTGCTGCCGGAATGGTCGCCGCGAGCCAAGCAAATAGCCTTTCACCTCGCCGTTGACCTCGAGCACGAATGCTGATTCGGGCTCCCAGTCGGTGTAATAGCCGGTCAGAAAATCCGCGAATAACGTGCGATCCTCGAAAACCGGATCGATCGGATTTCCCAAAAAGCCGGTGTCGCAGCACAGTCGGCGGACCGCGTCGCGATCGGACGGGCCGAAATTGCGGATCGAAAAATTACGTTTCTCAGACATTGGGCGCGCTGTGTTTAACCAGTAGCAACCTCGCGGTAAATAGCAAACAGGCGGTCGAAAACTTGAGTCCACGAATACAATCGAGTCACGCGCCGGCTCGCGGTCGCACCGCTTTTTTTCAAATCGTGATCGCTCGCGTCGGCAATCGCCTGCGCAAGAGCAGGCGCGCTATTTTCACGCGCCCAATGTGTCTGGTCGCTGTAAATAATACGGTCCATGTAGCTGCCGCGAATGCCGATGACCGGCGTGCCGCACGCCTGGCTCTCGAGCGCGACGAGCCCGAACGTTTCCTGCACGCCGGGATGCACGAACAGATCGGCTGCGCGATAAAGTTGCGCGAGCTTTTGCGAATCGCCGCAATACGGAAGCCATGTCATGGCAGATTGCAGATTGTTGATTGCAGATTGTAACTCGGCGCGCTGCGTGCCGTCGCCGACGATGAGCAGATGGAAACGCTGCGGCGACGTTTGGTTAAGCAAATGAAAAGCCTCGAAAAGCGTGCGCGTGTTTTTTTCGTGCGCCAGCCGCCCGATGTAAAGCAGGAGCACGCGATCCGGCGCGACGCCGAGCTCGGTGCGTGTCGCTGCGCCGTCATCGGGAACCGGCGAGAAAATCGCTGTGTTCACGCCGAGGTCGATGTTTTCCACATTCGCGACGCCCCACTCCTGCAGCACCGCGCCGAGCGCCGGCGATGGCACGAGCGTTCGCGCAAAGCGATTGTAGAGATTGCAGATGTAGCGCCGTGCGAGGTCCATCGTGAATTCCGTCGCCGTTTTCCCGAAAAATTTAGCGACGCTGCGCAGATAAGCCTCGGGAAAATGCGAGTGGTAAAATCCGATTACCGGAATGCCGAGCGCCGCGCCGGACGCGATTGCTTTCCACGCCATTTGGTAAGGATCGCCGGACTCGATGACGTCCGGTTTTTCCGTTTCCAAAATTCGCTCCACCGCGCCGAGCCGCAGTAGCGCACGGTAACGCGATGTCCGCGAAATCAGCGGCGATTTGATCGTGTAAGTTTTCGCACGGCCATTCGCGATCGCTTCGTCGCGCTCGCCGGGGATGATGAGCACGTGCTCGTCCGCTGGCGAGTTGTCGTTGATGTAACGAACTTTTTCCGAAACGTAGCGTTTCACTCCGCCGCTAACCGGCGAGTAAAACTGCGTGAGATCACAAATCTTCACGCGTCATTTCACGACTCGAAATGCGCGAGGTATTTCTCCGCGTCGAGCGCGGCGGCGCAACCCTGGCCGGCTGCGGTAATTGCCTGTTTATACACGCGATCGGCGACATCTCCCGCGGCAAACACGCCCGGCACATTCGTGTGCGTGCCATTCGTGCGCAGCAAATAACCTTCGTCGTCCATGTCGAGCTTGCCGCGAAATGGCGCTGTGTTCGGCTCGTGGCCGATTGCGACAAAAACGCATTTCACATCGAGTTCGGATTGCTCGCCGGTCTTTACGTTGCGCAATTTCACCGCCCGCATCTCGCCTTGTTCGTCGGTGAGATAATCGGTGGGAACCGTGTTCCAGATCAGCTCGACTTTCGGATTCGTGAGCGCGCGCTCGGCCATGATTTTCGATGCGCGCAATTCGTCGCGACGATGAATCAAATAAACCTTCGATGCGAAGCGCGTGAGAAAGGTCGCCTCTTCCGCGGCCGAATCGCCGCCGCCCACGACACACACCGGCACATTGCGATAAAACGCGCCGTCGCACGTCGCGCACGAGGTCAGTCCGTGGCCGACGAGTTTCTTTTCATTTTCCAAGCCGAGCCAGCGCGCCGACGCACCACTCGCGACGATGAGCGTGCGCGTGTCGATCCATTCGTCATCGACTTTCACGCTGACGCAGCCACTTTTCGGTTCGAAATCCGTGAGCGTCGCGAACGAAAAGCGCGCGCCGAAACGCTCGGCCTGCTGCTTCATGTTCATGATCAGCATCGGGCCATCGATGCCGTCGACGAAGCCGGGAAAATTCTCCACGAGGGTGGTGGTCGAGAGCTGTCCGCCCGGCTCGCGGCCTTCGAGCACGAGCGGCGAAATATTCGCGCGCGCTGCGTAAATGGCCGCGGTAAGCCCGGCGCAACCGGTGCCGACAATGATCATTTTTTCCATAGAGGTCAGGGAGTTAACAACAACGCGGCGCGGCTGGAAATCAAGAATTCACCGGCACGCACGCAAAATGCGCCGTGTCTAATCAGCCGCTGGTTTGGCGCGGAAAAACACCGCGACGTTGCCGACGAGCATGATCAGTTCGCTCGACGTTTTTTGCGCGATTTCCGGTGCGAGCTGCTTTTTCTGCTCCTTGAATTCGGTGAATTTGATCTTGATCAAACCGTGCGACGCCAGCGCTTCATCCGCGCTTTTTATAAAGGCAGCGCTGACTCCGTTTTTGCCGACCTTGAGCACTGGTTCGAGGCGTTGCGCCTCGCCTTTGAGTTTGCGTTTTTCGGAACTGCTGAGCGGCATCGCGTCTTTTTCACCACGAAAGCCGCGAAGGTCACGAAGAAAAAAGCCTTCGTGTTCTTCGCGCCGTTCGTGGTTTAAATAACCGCCATGTTCACCGGCCTCGTCGAAGAAACCGGCAAAATCGTTTCGCTTCAGCCGTTAAAAAACGGCGAGTTCGAATTGCGTGTGCAGTCGACGCGCGCGAGCAGCGAAGCCGCCATCGGTGAAAGCGTCGCGGTAAACGGCTGCTGTCTCACCGTCACGAGCATCGACAGCGACGTGCTGCATTTCAACCTGCTCGCCGAGACGCTGCGCCGGACAAATTTGCAAGGCGCGCGCGAAGGGCGGCTCGTCAATCTCGAACAGGCGCTCGCGGCGAATGGCCGGTTCGGCGGGCACATCGTGCAAGGCCACGTCGATTGCACCGCCGCGATCCGCGCGTTCGAAAAAATCGGCGCGGATCATCGGCTTGAGATCGAGCTGCCGCGCGAGTTTGCGCGCTACGTTGTATTCAAAGGCTCGATTGCGGTAAACGGGATCAGCCTCACCGTCGCGGAAGTCGGCGCTGAAAGTTTCGTCCTCTGGATCATCCCGCACACTTTTGCCGAGACGAATTTGCACGAAGCAAAAGCCGGCGACCGAATGAACCTCGAGTTCGATCTGCTCGCGAAATATGTCGAGCGCCTGCTGAATCCCCGCTGAGCTGCGCAGCTATTGGAATATGAAGCCTCGGATAATCCTACTCATCTCCATCGCATGCCATCTGTCGCATCCTCTCAGCGCGACGGATGCGCAGGTTGCATCTTCCAGCGACCGCCGGCTGATCATTGACCCGAGCTCGATGGGCATACCCATTGGCAAAGCCAGCTTGACGGTGAGCCCACTGGATTATCGGCAGCAGGCTTACGTCGGTGACTATGAACTCAAAGTCTCTCCCTTATCCTTCTTCAGCGAAAGGGGCACACTGAAATTCGACGCTCCGGATGAATCGATTCACAAACTCGCCCAGGGGCAGCCTGTCGATTTTCACGGCAAAGCCACCAATACCGGCGGTCATACCAGCGCGGTCACTGGAAAAATGATCCCGCAAAGAAAAGGTCGCGGGACGGTCATGTTCACCATCTTCACTGCGATAGGCAGGATAGAGGCGAAAACATCCTATCGCTTGAGCGATTAGACGTTCATCCGCAGATAACGCGATGACGGCGCCGCGAACCTCCGCGCAATGCGCGGGCAAACCTTACGCCAGCCCTTTATCCGCCGGCAGGCCGAGGCGGGTGCGGAGCGGGGTGTTGGCGGGATCGTTGTAGGGGCGCTCGGCGTCGATGGCGAGCTGGAGTTTGCGGCGGCGGCGGGCGATCTGCGCGCAGGCTGCCTCGAATTCCAGCAGGCTCCCTGAGGCGTCGCTTTGCGCGCCGCTCTGCTCGGTCTCGACGACGGCGTAACTGCCGAGGTCGGTTTTGAACTGCGCGATTTGCGCGGTGCCGATGCCGGGAAGCGTGTCCTGCGGCGTCAGCGGGTTGCCCTGCTCGTCCTTGTCGCGAATGAGCCCGTAGATGGCCGCGCCCGCGAGGCTGATGTCTTTGCGCGAGCCGAGTGGTCCGCCAATGAAATAAGCGTCGAGCCGCGCGGGGTCGCTTTCCTCGTATTTGCTTTTCGCGCGTTTCTGCATCCCGCGGATCGCGGCGATGGCAGCCGCTTTGTCGTCGTCCTCGGAGTCGGTAATACTGGAAACCCTCGCACGCTCGCTGGTGATGCGGCCCGCGAGCGCCAGCGTTTCGGCGCACTGCCCGGCGAGTGCGGTGAGACTGGCCGGCGTGATCGCGATGGTGTTATCGCGGTCGAGGCAAAACGGCGCGAGGGCTGCGGCGAGCGCGGCATCCTGGGCGAGCTCGGCGATGGTTGCGTGAACGATTTCCGAGTCGCTCTGGAGCGCTTCGAGCATGCGGCTATCCAGCGGGCCGGGCGATTTGCGTTTCGGTTTGGGTTCGGGTGTCGGTGATGGGTCACTCATGCGCGCGATGCTACGCAAAGTGCTGTTGGAGAAGGAAACTTTTCTTTTTGACGCACTGTCAAATCGGCCGAAACAGCAGAAATAAAAACCGCGGAGACGCGGAGGTGCGGAGGTTTCATTCTCCGCGTCTCCGCGCCTCAGCGGTGAATTTGGTGGAAATGGCGGAAATAGGTCAATCCTTCGCGAAAAAGAACGAGGATTTGCCATTTAAGATGAAACGCTGCGCAATTTAGGACAATCGTTCACGGTTTGAGGTGGAACTTTTGCTGCCTAAGATCGACCGCTCGCAGTCTAACGAGAGCCGCTCGCGGTTTTAGGACGATCCTTCGTGGATTTAGGTCAATCGCTCGCGATTTAGCGAGGGCCGCTCGCCTCTTTCGATGAATCCTTCGCGGTCAAAGACCGGCCGCTTGCGAACCGGGAGCGATCGCTCGCGGCATCGGGGGAATCGTTGTTTGTTCCCGAGGAAAGATTTTGCGAAAAGAGGGAAAAATTCTCGAAGGAGGGTTGACAACCATTTTGGAAACGGCTTTTCTCGCTGTCCTGTTGAGACTGAATCTCAATTAAGCGAAACCAACCCTGCACCTCATCATGTTGAAAACATCTAAATTCATCCTGCTGCTCGCGATCTCCGCGGCGCTCGTCACGCCACTCCGTGCGATTGAGCGCCATTTTACCTACACCTACGAAGCGGCGACGCTGCCGAAGGGGACACTGGAAATAGAAAACTGGGCGACGTGGAAAACGCGCCCGCACGGTCACAATGACACCGATGAATTCGATTTCCGGCACGAGTTTGAATACGGCGTGACGGATCATCTCCAGGCGTCGCTTTACGTGGCCGACTGGTCGCTGACCGATGATCCGCAGCATAACCGCAGCGCGCGTTACCATGACACGGCGGTCGAGGTGATCTACAACCTCACCAATCCGGTGACCGATTTTCTCGGGTCCGCGATTTACGGCGAGGTGCAGGTCGGCGACCACTTTGTGGAGCTCGAAGGAAAGTTGCTTTTGCAAAAAAATTTCGGCCCATGGGTCGTCGCCTACAACGCAGCGCTGGAAGCTCAATGGGAAGGCTCGCATCTGGATGAACACAACGGCGAATTTTCGCAAGCGCTCGGCATCAGCTATGAGGTCATCCCGCAATTTTCAGTCGGCGCGGAGTTGCTGCACGAGGTGGACATTCCGAACTGGAAAAAATCGGAGCCGTCGGTGCTTTACGCCGGCCCGAATGCCTCCTTCCGAAGCGGCAACTGGTATGCGACCGTGACGCCGCTGATTCAGCTCACCGATCGACAGGATGAATTTGATCTCCAGACCCGCGTTATCGTCGGCGTGCATTTTTAGCGCGCTCTTGTTTTGGATTGCCGGTTGCGCGACGCAGCCGGCGATTTCACCCGCGATGATCTCGCGTGCCGCTACGAATGGCGTGAGCGAAAGCGATCTCGTGCGAGGTCATGCGGTTTTAACTTCGCAATGCACCGCCTGCCACGGTCTCCAGCCGGTCGGCCGCTATTCGCTCAAAGAATGGCGCGACATCGTGGACGACATGAGCCCGCGGGCAAAACTCAACGCGCTGCAAAAATCGCAGCTTCTCGCCTACGTCACCGCCGCGCGCGAATCGCTGCCCTGATCGCTTCCGTTGGCGATTTTCTGGAGTCGAAATTTTTCGTGGTAACGCCCGCGATTGTGCGCGCGGCAGCATTCGTAACACGCGACGCGACGGCGAAACGGGCGGATGCGATCCACGACGATGCGGCAGCCAGGACAGCGGTAAAAATGTTTCGCGATGCGGCGCGCGCGCGGCAGCGGCAAATCGTGACAGCGCTTTTCGTTGGTTAAGCCAAGCGCGACACAGGCGGCGCGCCATTCCGGTCCGTGCGGCGCGATGCGGCGGCGACCGGCGCGCCAGCGCGCAACGAGGTGCGCGAGCTCGTGGCGGAGGGTTTTGTCGATTTCGCTGTAGCCGAATTGCGCGAGCTTCGGATTCAGCACCACGAGATTTTTCGCATGGTTGGCGATGCCGGCGGTCGTGCGCATGCGCGGATTCCAGCGAACCCGCACGACGCCCGCGAGCGCATCGCAGCCGATTTTTAGCAGCAACTCGCGCGCGTTTTGCTCGAGTTGGCCGACG
>JAJPJG010000040.1 GCA_021324395.1 Spartobacteria bacterium
GCCGTGCGGACGACCAGATCAAGCTGCGCGGTTTCCGCATCGAGCCAGGTGAAATCGAAAACGCGCTCAGGCAGCAGCCGGACGTGATCGACTGCGCGGTCGTCGCGTGCGGACACGATCAGGCGAAGGAACTCGTCGCATACTGCATTTCCAAAAACGGAAACGAAATTGACGTGAAGGCGCTTCGCGATTGGCTTCGCGGCAAATTGCCCGAGCACATGATTCCTGCGGCATTCGTGCCGATGCGCACATTTCCGCTGACTGCGAATGGCAAAATCGACCGCCGCGCGTTACCCGATCCGCACGTTCGTTCACACAATTTCGTTGCGCCAAAAACCGAGCTCGAAAATCGGATCGCCGAAATCTGGCGCAGCGTGCTCGGCTTCGACGCGATCGGAGCGCACGACAATTTTTTCGACATCGGCGGCGACTCGATTCGCATCATGGAAGTCCACTCGAAACTCTGCCGCGCTCTGCGCCGTCCGCTCTCGGTCGCGACGCTTTTTCAATATCCGACCATCGCCGCGCTCGCCGATTTTTTGGAAACGAAACCCGCCACGCGCGACACAGCAACGAACGCCGCGGAACGCGCGCAAAAACAACGTGCGGCTTTGGCCCAAAATTTGTTTAGAAAGACGCGGGCATGAGCAGCGCTGACAACACACATCCCCACGCAATCGCCATCATTGGCATGTCGGGACGTTTCCCCGGCGCGAATGACGTTGGCGCGTTTTGGCAAAATCTTGTCGCGGGCAAAAACTCGATCACGCGCTTTACCGACGAAGAACTCGCGTCTGCAGGTTACGATCCGAAAGCGTTGCGCGCTTTGCCCGGCTACGTCGTATCGCGCGGCATGATCGAAAAACCGGAGTGGTTCGATCGCGCGTTTTTCGGAATTCCGCCGAAGGAAGCCGAGGCGTTGGATCCGCAGCATCGCGTGTTTTTGGAAATCTGCTGGGAAGCGCTCGAAGACGCAGCGTGCGATCCGGTGCGGTTCGCAGGCTTGATCGGCGTCTTCGCCGGGATGAGCAACAACACGTATTTCCCATTTTTCGTCCGGCAGCGGCGAGACCTGCTCGACGCGCTCGGCATCGTCGCAGCGACGATCGCGAACGAGAAAGATTTTCTAACGACGCGGCTTTCCTACAAACTCAACCTGCGCGGCCCGGCGCTGAACATTCAAACCGCGTGCTCGTCGTCACTCGTCGCGGTTTGTGTCGCATGCCAGAATTTGCTCACGCATCAATGCGACATCGCGCTCGCCGGCGGCGCGTCGATAACCGTGCCGCAGACGCGCGGTTATTTTTACCAGGATGGCGGGATGACTTCACACGACGGCAACTGCCGGCCGTTCGACGCGCGCGCGAGCGGCACCGTGTTTTCGAGCGGCGCGGGCGTGGTCGTTTTGAAAAGACTCGCCGATGCGCTCGCGGACGGCGATCGGATTTACGCGACGATCCGCGGTCACGCGCTCAACAACGACGGCTCCAAAAAAGTGAGCTTCGCCGCGCCCGGCGTCGAGGGTCAGGCGGAAGTCATCGCACTCGCGCAAGCGGTTGCCGATGTTTCGCCGGAGACGATTTCGTATGTTGAAGCACACGGCACCGCGACGCCGCTCGGTGACCCGATCGAAATCGCAGGTTTAACACAAGTGTTTAGCGAGACAACCGACGCGAAACAATTCTGCGCGCTCGGCTCGGTGAAAGGAAATATCGGCCACTGCGACGCGTCATCCGGCATTACGAGTCTCATCAAAACCGCGCTCGCGCTGCATCACGAAAAAATTCCGCCGAGCATCAACTGCGATCAGCTCAATCCCGAACTGCATCTCGAGGAGACGCCGTTTTTCATCAACACGAAATTGCGCGATTGGCCACGCGATATTTCGGGTAAATCGCCGCGACGCGCCGGAGTGAGTTCGTTCGGTGTCGGCGGGACGAATGCGCATTTGGTCCTGGAAGAAGCGCCGCTTCAGCAACCGACGAGTGCGAGCGATCACGCGCAAGTGCTTGTGCTCTCCGCGAAAACGGCAACCGCTTTGGAAAAGCGCGCGCACGATCTTGCGGCGCATCTCGAATTGCATCCGGATAAACCGCTTGCCGATGTCGCGTTCACGCTGCAAACCGGACGGCAAATTTTTCAGCATCGGCGCGCAGTCGTTGCACGCACACACGCCGACGCAATTGCTGCGTTGCGCTCTCCGGCGAAACTTGCGCGCGTCGAAGACCGCACGAAGACACCGGTCGCACTGCTGTTTCCCGGACAGGGCGCGCAATACGCCGGCATGGGCGCGCAGCTTTACGAAACCGAGCCGGTATTTCGCGAGGCGCTCGATGAATGCGCCAAAGCTTTACAGGCGCAAATTGGCTGCGGTTTGCGCGAGATTATTTTTACGAAAGGCGAAGACGCCGAAGCGCGCTTGCGCGAAACGCGATTCACGCAGCCCGCGATTTTCGCGATGGATTACGCGCTCGGAAAATTATGGCTTTCGCTCGGCGTGGAGCCGGTTGCGCTGATCGGTCACAGCGTTGGGGAGTTTGCCGCCGCTGCGCTTGCCGGAGTTTTTTCTCTCGAAGATGCCGCGCGACTCGTGGCGACACGCGCGCGCCTTGTGCAGGAGCAACCCGCCGGCGCAATGCTCGCGGCGCGACTCGGCGAAAACGAGGCACGCGAATTTTTGACCGATCCGCGCATGGACATCGCCGCCGTCAATTCACCGAAACTCTGCGTGCTTTCCGGCCCGTTCGACGCGATCGAAAAACTCGAATCGATTTTCCAGGAGCGTCACGTCGCCGCGCGCCGGCTCTCGACCTCGCACGCGTTTCATTCGCCGATGGTCGAACCAGTTGTTGCGCCGCTCGCCGAAGCAATTCGTTCGGTAAAATTAAACGAGCCGTCGTTGCCGATTATTTCGAGCGTCACCGGAAAATGGCTCACGCCGGAGCAGGCGACCGATCCAAATTATTGGACGCATCATCTGCGCGCGACAGTGCGCTTCGCGGATGCCGCAACATTTTTGCTAAACGAAAACGACTGCGCCGTGATCGAGTGCGGCCCCGGCCAGACGCTCACGCAACTCGCGCGTCAATGCGGCGCAAAAAGCGCGTCGCGGGAGTTTGCATATTCGCTCGAAGAAAACGCCGACGAGCGCGAAACCTTCGCAACAGCAATCGGGCGCGCATGGCTTGCGGGCGTGCCGCTCGACTGGAGCGCGGTTCATTCAAATGAAACGCGCCGCCACGTTTCGTTGCCGACGTATCCATTCGAACGCCAGCGTTATTTTGCGGATTTGCCGCCGGGTGTTCCGCTGCCACTCGCCACGGCTGCAACGGATGGCGAAGCGCCGGTCGAAGCTAACGCCACGCTTCCGCAAGTTGCTTCGGAACGAATCGATCAGACTGAAACAAAACCCGAGGCGCAAACCGCGCAATCGAGCGGCGAAGACGCGACGCTTTCGCAAGTGAAACAACTGCTCACCGAGCTTTCTGGTGTCGATTTAGCCGAAGTTCCAGCGACAACGAATCTGCTCGAACTCGGTTTCGACTCGCTTTTTCTCTCGCAAGTTGCCGTCGCGCTCTCGCGAAAGTTTGGCGCAAAAATTACGTTCCGTCAGTTGCTGCGCGAGCTCAATACGCTCGAATCACTCGCAACGCATTTCGCCGCACACGCACCCGCGCCAAAAATTTCTCCTGCGCCGGTTGTTAAAAAAGCTGATGCTCCGTCTGCTCACGGGCCGTTCCGTCCCATGCAGCGCGAACTCGCAACCGAGCTCACGCCATCGCAGCAAAAATGGCTCGACGATTTCATCCGCCGCTACAACGCGCGCACGCAAAAATCGAAGGAACTCACGCAAAAAAATCGCGCGCATTTTGCCGATCCGCGCGCGGTCGCAGGTTTCAAGCAGGTGTGGAAGGAGATGGTTTATCCGATCGTTGTCGATCGCTCGTCTGGCGCGCGGCTGTGGGATATTGACGGCAACGAATGGCTCGACATCACGCTCAGTTTCGGCGCGGCGATGCTCGGACATCAGCCGGATTTTGTCGCCGCGGCGATCCGCGAGCAGCTCGCGCGCGGCATGGAAATCGGCCCGACGTCACCGCTCGCGGGCGAAGTCGCGGCACTGCTTTGCGAGCTGACCGGCAGCGAGCGCGTTGCTTTTTGTAATACCGGCAGCGAAGCCGTGACCGGCGCGCTACGTCTAGCGCGCACTGTCACCGGCCGTGCAAAAGTTGTTTATTTTTCGGAAAGTTACCACGGCATCAGCGACGAAGTGCTCGGACGAAAAATCGCCGACGATCGTGCCGCGCCGATTGCATCCGGTATTCCGCCGGAAGCGCTCGCGAATGTGCTGATCCTCGACTACGGCGATGCGCGTTCGCTGGAAAAAATCGCCGCGCACGCGGACGAAATCGCCGCCGTGCTCGTCGAGCCGGTGCAAAGCCGTCGTCCCGGATTTCAGCCGCGCGAATTTTTGCATGAGCTTCGCGCGCTTACTTCGCGTCACGGCATCGCGCTTATTTTCGACGAAATCATCACCGGCTTCCGCTGTCATCCCGGCGGCGCGCAGGCGCATTTTGGCGTGCGTGCGGATATCGCGACTTACGGCAAAGTCATCGGCGGCGGTTTGCCGATCGGCGCGATTACTGGCCGCGCGGAATTTCTCGATGCGCTCGATGGCGGCGCGTGGAGTTTCGGCGGCGATTCGTTTCCGGAAAAAGCGGTCACTTTTTTCGCAGGCACATTCGTGCGTCATCCGCTCGCGCTCGCGTCGGCGCGCGCAGTGCTGCTGCATTTGAAAAATCACGGCGAAGCGCTCCAGCAGACGCTCGCAGCGAATGCAGCGGGCATGATTGAGCAGGTGAATAGCATTCTCGCCGGCTCGCCGTTTACTGCGGCAAATTTCACGTCGAACTGGCTGCTGCACACCGCGCCCGATTTCAAATTTTCCGCGCTGATGTTCGCGCTGTTGCGGCATCGCGGGATTCACATTTGGGAAAATCGCCCGTGCTTCGTTTCGACCGCACACAGCGAGGCCGATCTCGCGCAGGTCGTGAACGCATTTCGCGAAAGCGTTGCGGAACTCGAAGCAGCGGGATTTTTCTCCCGCACACGTGCGCAGGCTGACGAAGAAAAAATTCCGCTCACCGAATCGCAGCGCGAAGTTTTTCTTTTGTGTCAGCGCAGTGCTACGGCGAGCATCGCGTGCAACGAAACGTGGACGCTTCGGCTGGACGGCGATCTCGATTTTGCGGCGCTCCGTGACGCGATTCAAAAAATCGTCGAGCGCCACGATGCGTTGCGCTGCAAGTTCGATCCGTCGGGAGAAACGCTCACCATCGCGTCCTCGCTCACGCTCGACGTGCCGCTCGTCGATTTATCCGCCGACAAAAATAACGGTGCGCGTTTTGTCGAAATGCGTGCGGCGGAAAGCACGCGTGTTTTTGATCTCACGCGCGGCCCGATGCTCGCGGTGCAGGTCGTCAAACTTGCACCGGCGGAGCACGCGCTGATTTTTAACGCGCACCATCTCGCGTGCGACGGATGGTCGTGCGATGTCTTTTTACACGAGCTCGCGACGATTTACTCCGCAGCCCGCGAAGGCCGTCCCCACGGGCTTCCGCGAGCAATGCAGATGCGCGAATACGCGCAGTGGGAAAGCGAAATGCGCGCGACGCCGGAGTTTGCGGATGAGACGAAATTCTGGCTCGAAAAATTTCGAACGCTGCCGCCCGCACTCGATTTTCCGGCGGATCGCGGCTATCCCGCCGAGCGCAGCTATCGCGGCGCGAGCGAGGTCGCGATGTTTCCAGCGGAGCTTTTGCAATCGCTCACGCGCTTCGGCGCGCAGCACGGCGCGACACTTTTCAACGTGCTCCTCGCCGCGTATCAGACGCTGCTATTTCGGCTCACCCGGCAGGGCGACTTCGTCATCGGCATGCCATCGGCAGGGCAAAATAACGCGCCGGATGGCGATCATCTCATTGGCCATTGCGTCAACATGCTGCCGCTCCGTGCGCAGTTTGATGGACGCGAGTCGTTTGTGGAGTTGATGCAACAGACGCAAACAAACGTCATGGATGCGTTTGAGAACCGCCGCGTTACGTTCGGCTGGCTTTTGCAAAATTTGAAGCTGCCGCGCGTGCCGGGGCGCGTGCCGTTGATTGCAACAACGTTTAATCTCGATCCGCCGCTGAGCGATATTCATTTTGCGGGACTCGCGCACCGGCTTGAGGCAAATCCGCGTAGCGCGTTTCAATTCGATCTCGGCGTGAACTGCGATACTGGATGCGACGGGCTGCGGGTAATTTGCAATTTCAACACGGACATTTTTGAAGCCGCAACAATTCGGCGCTGGCTCAGCTATTTCCAAAAAGTGCTTGAAACGATCGCGACAGACCCGGCGCAATGGCTCTCGCGAATTTCGCTGCTCGGCGACAGCGAACGTGAAAAATTGCTCGTCGATTTCAATGCGACGCAGACGGAGTATCCGCGCAACGCGACGATATCCAGTCTTTTCGAGGAGCAGGCGAAGCGCAGTGCGGGAGGAGTGGCTGTGGTATTTGGGAAGAAGGAACTGAGCTACGCGGAACTCAACGCTCGGGCCAATCGAGTGGCGCA
>JAJPJG010000051.1 GCA_021324395.1 Spartobacteria bacterium
CATTTTTGAGCGCAAGGTTTAGCGCAACAGTGAGGGTGGTTCCATTAGAAAGTGATAGAACACTAAAGTAGCTTCCGTTTACATCGAACTGGCCTTTGAAGGCTTTCGTATAACCGGCGTATCTTAATGTGCAACTAAAGCTGCCCGACCAGTTGGTAGTCATTACGATCGAGCCGGAATTATCATTCGTAGGTGTGCTATTCGAAATCAAGCCTTCATAGCTGCCAATTAATGCATTGAAAGGATTCACAATGGTTACTGTCGCAGTTGCAACACCGTATCCATCGGTTACTGAATAGGTGAACGTATCACTGTAAACAAAGTTCTTTGCCGGGGTATAAATGACATTGCTGCCAGTGATCGTTGCAGACCCGCACGACCCTTGAGTCACCGTGGTGATAGTCAGGGCTTGGCCATTAAAACTGAAATCATTTGCCAGCACAGGAATACCAATGGAAGTTTTTGCGGTAATGCCGACAGTGTCATTCGCGGCAGTCGGTAATGTATAACTCGAATTGTTATTCCCCGTCAGTTCGAAGGCTCCAATGTCAATAGACCCATTCACGGGCCTTGCTGCAGCAGTTTGAGCAATCGGCAAGGTTCGATTTGGAGGCTGATATAGCGGTAGAGCCAGTGGCGATATGAAAGGTAAGCCATTAGGGCTGTGCGTTGCTTGCGCGCCAGCATCAGTGAGCGGCCCACCTGCCAGGGGTGTAAAATCAAAGGAATCCACATTTCGTAAGCAAGGGCCGCCACCGACCACGGTGTCGGTCCAAGCCACAGGCACCGCTGTTTTGGCCGGCACCCAGTTGTGCGAACCGGATATGGTATAGCCGGGCCTCAGTGATTTGGTGGTATAGACAATGAGCGGGCCTCCTCCTCGACGATACAGGACGTTGTTGTGCATCTCGAACGATTGCACCGCATTTTTTAGCTGGATACTTGGCAATCCGGAGCCTTGGATGAATGTATTATTAACGAAGCGATAGCGTCCATTGCTCACGCCGGTATTGTCACCTCCTATGTTTGCAATGATGTAGCCGCCGGCGATGAGCACATTTCCGACGATATCCCCATCTTCTCGCACTAATGAAGCTGTGCCGGGTAGCTGATCATTCGGATCTGCGCCATCAAGATCGAGATCGTAAAAAGCAGCACCTTCAATCCAGTTATAGTAAATTTCACTGCGTCCCACGCGAGACTTGACGTTATTGCCACCCGTCCCATCGTGGACATAGCAAAACTCCATGTGAAAAACCGCGTTTGGGTAAAGGGTGTTGTTCGATCCTACATAGATTTGGTGAGCTCGATCTCCTTTTCCACAATGGTGAACTTCCACATATTCCAGCCGCAATGAACCGGAAGCGTCTGATCCGGAAATGCCGGTAAATGGACAGTCATGGATAATCGAATCGCGCAAGATGATATCATCTGCGACGTTATAGAAACCTCGTCCCGCCTTCAGGTCACCCGCCGGGGTCAGATCGAATCCTTCAATGACATAGTGACTCCCCCACATCCGCATGATTGCGCCTCCGACACCGTTGAAACCACTTGTCCCGGCGAGGACAGGCCGACGGCCATTCACTCGGATACCTCGAACTGTAATTTTCGCAGTGGGCGTTCCGCTGTTCTTAAAAGTAACCCCACCTGCATAAGTCGCATCTCCATCCACCTCGACAGTATCTCCTGGAAGTAGTAATGGCGCGACAGTGAGTAGGTCTGGATAGGCTTGCGCTGAACCTACCTTGTAAGTTGTAGGATTTGGGTAGGAAATACTCACGTTTGCCGTGGCAACTCCATAACCATCGCTAACGCTATAGCTAAAGCTATCCGAGCCGGTGAAACTCATGCCTGGAGTATAGATGATATTGCTTCCACTGATTGCTACCGAGCCGGCTCCGGCTCCGCCAGCCCACATGATGGCAAGTGGCGTATTGCCCATAGTGCTATCGTTTGCCAATACTGGGATTGTCAGCGGGAGATGATTGGGTATTTGGACGACGTCATCCGTTGCAACCGGTAATGTATAATCCTGTGCAGCAATCGGTGTTTCGAGCGCGCCGATGTCGCTAACTCCATTAGTGGCCCGGGCGATTTCCGCTCCGGGATTAAGCGGAGCGCGATTCGGTGGATTAAATAGCGGAACCACCAGCGGAGATGGAAAATCCAAGCCGGAAGGGCTTGGTGTGACAGTCGCGCCGGTATCGAATAGCATTCCACCTGCCAGTGGTGTAAAATCAAACGCATTCGGATCACGGACTTGCGGATCAAGTCCCGTCAAGGTGTTTGTCCAAGTCGGCGGTATCGATATCGAGCCTTGCGGCACCCAGTTATTCGCTCCAACGATTGCTGCAGTTGAATCCGCAAAAAGCCGTGAGCTGCTTAAGATGGAGATGGGTTTACCTCCGAAGCGATAAAACACATTGTTGTAAGTCTCGAATGTCTGAACAGCATTTTTAAGTTGAAACGCTACAGAGTTACCGGCTGTCGAGTCCGGAAGCACAATTGTGTTATTTACAAAGCGATAGCGGCCATTGCTCCAGCCCACGTCATCGCCTCCAACATTCGCAACTAATCCCTGTGTGGTTGCGCTTTTTACGATGATATTTCCAACAATGTCGCCATCTTCCCGCACTCGTCCGGCAGCTCCTGGCGCTTGTGTTGCTGGATTGGCGCCTACCAAATCGAGTTCGTGATAGGCCGCGCCTTCGATCCAGTTGTAGTAAACCTCAGTCCTCGCGACACGCGATTTGACATTATCTCCGCCATTCGCGTCATGGAGATAGCAGAATGCCATGTGAAAGACTGCTGATGGATAAGCCGTGTTATCCGAACCGGCGTAGATTTGATGCGCCGTGCTGCTCGTGCCGCAATGGTATACCTCGACATACTGCAGCGTGAGTGAACCGGCGCGATCGGAACTGTAGATTCCGCCAACACTATCGTGCACCGCGCAGTCGCGAATGGTTATGTCGTCGCCATCGCTGGAAATTCCATTCACTCCATTCGGGTCATCGCCGAGCGTTACGTCGAAACCTTCGAAGACATAGTGGCTGCCGGCAAAGTGAACAACGTCGCCGCCTGTTCCGGAAAAACCGTTGGTTTGTGCGAGCACCGGCCTTTGTCCATTCACACGAATGCCGCGAATGACGATGGGATTCTCCGTTGTGCCATCGGTATTAAATACGATTCCGCCTGTGTAGGTCGAATCGCCATCCACTTCCACGATGTCACCCGGGGCCACCAATCCTACCACCGCGAATAAATCCGGATAATCTTCATCCTCTCCAACCTTGTAAGTCGTCGCCTTACCTTCAGCCGCGCAAAAGAGAATTGCGCAAAAGGCAACGGCCCATTTCAACAGGTGCCATAAGTCCGGCGGAATTTTTCGTGAGGAGAGTCCCGTCTTTAGCCAATCCGCCTCCGACCTTTTCGAAATGGCCTCATCTGTTTTCATAGTATACCTCCAGGAGAGAGGGTGACAATTCCACCGTGGATAGCTACACGGACGTTGCGAATAGATTTGCGACGTTTGCCAAATGCGGCCCTTGACAAATCCTGTTTCCTGCTCCTCATGCCACACATTTTCAAGCCGGCCGAAGCGTTTCGTAAAGCCCCAAACACACTGAGCTTTGCCTAATGGAAAAGCTGCCGGAAGGAGGTAATATTTGTGTAGCTTCGGTGTGTTAGCGGAACGCTACACATCCAGATTACGCACATTGAGTGCATTATCCTCGATGAATTGCCGGCGCGGCTCGACGACATCGCCCATCAGGATCGTGAACATCTTGTCGGCGTCGACCGCGTTCTGTTCATTGAGATCGACCTTGAGCAGCTTGCGTTTTTCCGGATCCATCGTCGTGCTGAAAAGCTCCTTCGCATTCATTTCGCCGAGACCTTTGAATCGCTTGATCTGAACTCCACGGCGGCCGATTTCCTTGATCGTCTCGAGGATTTTCGGCATGGAGAAAATCGGAGTCACTGCGGCTTTTTCCCCCTCGCCTTCGATCAACTCAAAGATCGGCTTATCGCTATCCGAGTAATGTTCAATCTTGAGTCCTTTGCGCGCGAGTTCGGCGATCAGCTTTTGAATCGCGGTCGATTCATGCAGCTCAACAAGCTTGCCGCGGCGGCGCGGGCCGTTTTCTTTTTTGGCGGCAGCCGTAAGCGGCACGATCTCCTGTCCGATTTCCTCCTCGAATAAATTCAGGTCGAGATTTTCCTCGTGGAATTTCCGCACGCCGCTCTCATCGAGAAAATACTTCACGAACTCCTCGTTGCCCTCGCGCACCTTCACGAGATACGTCGGCAGCGCGCCGCTTTTCGCATCGCGAGCTTCGAGGTAGTTTTCAAAGTCGCCGCCGTGACGGCGAATCGCATCGCTGAACTTCGCGAGTTTTTCGAGCGATTCGAGAATGTCCTTGAGTTGCGCGGTGCTTAGCTCCTTGCCATCCGCGAGGTTTTTCAGCTTCACGTCCTCGGTGCCAAGCGAGATCAGAATTTTCGTTAACGCCACGTCGTCGTCGACGTATTCCTCGCGCTTTTTCCGCTTCACTTGATAGAGCGGCGGCTGCGCGATGTAGATCTTGCCGGCGCGCACCAGCTCGGTCATTTGCCGGTAGAAAAACGTGAGCAGCAACGTGCGGATGTGCGAACCGTCCACGTCGGCGTCGGTCATGATGATGATGCGGCCGTAGCGGAGCCGCGCCATGTTGAATGAACCTTCCACATCGCCGCCGCCGATGCCCGTGCCGATCGCCGTGATCATCGTCTGGATTTCCGTGTTCTGCAGCACCTTGTCCAAGCGCGCTTTCTCGACGTTGATGAGTTTGCCGCGAATCGGAAGGATGGCCTGGTAGCGGCGGTCGCGTCCCTGTTTCGCCGAGCCGCCTGCGGAGTCGCCCTCGACGATGTAAAGCTCGGTCAGTTCCGGATCGCGCTCGCTGCAATCCGCAAGCTTGCCCGGCAAACCGCCGCCGGTAAGCGCGCTCTTGCGCACCGTCTCGCGGGCTTTGCGCGCTGCTTCGCGGGCACGCGATGCCATTAGCGACTTCTCGATGATCTTTTTGGCGACGGGCGGATTTTGATCGAAGAACGTCATCAAGCCCTCGTAAACGACCGAGTTCACGATGCCGTCGATTTCCGTGTTCACGAGTTTTACTTTCGTTTGCGACTCGAAACGCGGGTTCGGCAGCTTGATTGAAAGAACGCAGATCAATCCTTCGCGCACGTCGTCGCCGGAAATGGTCGGGTCTTTTTCTTTCAGCAAATTATTCGACTTCGCGTATTGATTGATCGATTTCGTCAGCGCGGAGCGGAAGCCGGTCAGGTGTGTGCCACCGTCCGGATTCGGAATCGAGTTCGCGAAGCACAAAATCTGGTCGTTGTAGCTATCGTTATATTGCATCACCACATCGACAAAGACTTCGTCCTTTTGCCGCGAGAGCACGATCGGTTTCGGATGAATGAGCGACTTGTTTTCGCCGAGCTGCCGCACAAATTCCTCGATGCCGAGTTTGTAGAAAAACGACTCGGTCCGCGGCACCTCGCTGCGCTCATCGGTCAGGATGATCTCCAGTCCGGGATTCAAAAACGCCAGTTCGCGTAAACGCGCCGCGAGCCGTTCGAAGCGAAACTCCGTCGTGATCGTGAAGATCGTCGCGTCGGGCATGAACGTGATCAGCGTGCCCGTGTGCTTCTTGTTTTTTAACTCTCCGATAACGTTCAGTTTTTGCGTCGTTTTGCCGCGCTCGAACGCCATGTGGTAAACTTTCCCGTCGCGCGAGACTTCGACCTTGAACCAGTCGCTGAGCGCGTTCACGCACTTCGCGCCGACGCCGTGCAAACCACCCGAATATTTGTAAGCTCCCTGCCCGAATTTTCCGCCCGCGTGCAGATTCGTCAGCACGAGCTCGACCGCCGGCATCTTGAATTTCGGGTGCATATCGACCGGTATGCCGCGGCCGTTGTCCTTGATCGAAACCGAGCCGTCCATGTGAACGGTGACCTCGATCTTCGTGCAAAAACCGGCGAGATGCTCGTCGATGGAATTGTCGAGAACCTCGAAAACGCAATGGTGCAAGCCGCGCTCATCGGGGTCGCCGATATACATGCCCGGCCGCTTGCGAACGGCTTCCAGTCCTTCGAGCTTGTCGATCTTGGAAGCGTCGTATTGTTGGTCGGGAGCAGCGGGTTTATCAGACATAAAAATCGGGGAAAAAGTGAGCCGGAAATCTACGCGTGAAGCCGCAGCCTCACAATGTTTTTTCTCGGTTCTGCGCCCGTTATAGTTGCTTTCGGAAAGAAAGCCGCCCTACCCTGCAGCATGCCAAGTTTTCTCTTCGGAAGGGCAATTTTCACCACGAAAACTTCGCTTTTCGAGACCGGATTTCGCGCGCGGAGGAACCTGGCACAATCGCGTAACATGAATTGTTAAACATCCGCCGTTGCGCTCAAATGGGATTCCAACTTTGGATATACCTCCTATGACAAAGCTCGACGACAATCCGCTCTGGTTCAAAGACGCGATCATTTATCAGATCCATGTCAAAGCGTTCTACGATACGAATGGCGATGGCGTCGGCGATTTTCGAGGGCTGATCCAGAAGCTCGATTATCTCGAGGAACTCGGCGTGACGGCGATCTGGCTGCTGCCGTTTTATCCGTCGCCGCTGCGCGACGATGGCTACGACATCGCGGATTATTTTTCGGTGAATCCGAGCTACGGGACGATTGAGGATTTTCAGGAATTTCTCGCCGCGGCGCATCAGCGCGGGCTGCGTGTGATCACAGAGCTGGTCATCAATCACACGTCGGACCAGCACGAGTGGTTTCAACGTTCACGTCGCGCCGCGCCGGGCGATCCGTGGCGCGATTACTACGTCTGGAGCGATGCGCCGGACAAATATCTCGAGGCGCGCATCATTTTTAAAGACTTCGAGCACTCGAACTGGAGCTACGATCCGGTTGCGCGCGCCTATTACTGGCATCGGTTCTATTCGCACCAGCCGGATTTGAATTTCGACAACCCGGCAGTGCACGAAGCGGTTTTAAAAGTGCTCGATTACTGGCTCGACATGGGCGTGGACGGATTACGGCTCGATGCCGTGCCGTATCTCTACGAGCGCGAAGGAACGAACTGCGAGAACCTGCCCGAGACGCATGCCTATTTGAAAAAACTGCGCGCACACATCGACGCAAAATACAAAGACCGCATGCTGCTCGCGGAGGCGAACCAGTGGCCCGAGGACGCCGCGGCGTATTTCGGCAACGGTGACGAGTGTCACATGAATTTCCATTTCCCGCTCATGCCGCGGCTCTACATGGCGTTGCAAATGGAAGACCGCTTTCCGCTCATCGACATCCTCGACCAGACACCGTGCATTCCCGACAACTGCCAGTGGGCGACCTTCCTGCGCAATCACGACGAGCTCACGCTGGAGATGGTGACCGACGAGGAGCGCGACTACATGTGGCGAATGTATGCGGCTGATCCGCGCGCGAGGATCAATCTCGGCATTCGCCGCCGGCTGGCTCCACTGCTGCGTTCGCGACGAAAAATCGAGTTGATCACCACACTGCTTTTCTCGCTGCCGGGGACACCGATTGTTTACTACGGCGACGAAATAGGCATGGGCGATAACTTCTATCTCGGCGACCGCAACGGCGTCCGCACACCGATGCAATGGTCGCCCGATCGCAACGCCGGTTTTTCCAAGGCGAACCCGCAGCAGCTTTTTCTGCCGGTCATCATCGACCCGGAATATCACTACGAAGCGTTAAACGTCGAAAATCAGGAGCGCAATTTGTCGTCGCTGCTTTGGTGGACGCGCCGCGTCATTTCGATGCGCAAACAAATCCGCGCATTCGGCAGCGGCACGATCGAATTTTTGCTGCCTGAAAATGGCAAGGTGCTCGCATTTACGCGGCGGCTTGGCGAAGAAACCGTGCTCGTGGTCGTGAACCTTTCGCGCTTCGCGCAAGTCGTGGAGCTCGATCTCGGCGCGCTCGCCGGCATGACGCCGACCGAGGTTTTCAGCCAGAACAAATTCCCGCAAATCAAGCCGCAGCAACCTTACATCTTCACTCTCGCGCCTCACGATCATTACTGGCTCACGTTGCAGCCCGACGCTGCGCCTGCAGCGGTCGGCACTGAATATGCCGTGCCGGGTTTTGATTTGAGCGCGAACTGGGACGCGCTACTTGCGAGCGAGCTTCTCGAGCGCTCGATACTGCCCGGCTACATTCGCGCATGTCGCTGGTTCGGCAGCAAAACGCGCACGATTCGTAATGTGGAAATTATCGAGCGGATCGCGACGACGAACGCCGCGAATGCCGCGCAGTTACTGCTCGTGGAGTTGACGTTTACCGACGGTGTCGCGGAGACTTACCTGCTGCCGCTGCAAATATCGCCCGCTGCGGAGACGCGCGAATTGCCAAACGAAGCGATCGTCGCGCGGTTACGAGACAATGGCGCCGAGTTCGTATTGCACGATGGAATCCACGACGGCCATTTTCGCTCCGAGCTCTTGCGCAGCATCGCGCAAAACAAGCTGCAGCGCGGCTTGCGGGGCAATGTCGCGGGATTTTCGGGCAGCGCGCTGGGGACGCTCGGCGAAAAAAATCTCGCGACAACTTCCCGCGTGCTGAAGGTCGAGCAAAGCAACTCGTCGATCATTTACGGCGATCAATTTTTCCTGAAACTCTATCGCAAGCTCGAGGAGGGCGTGAATCCGGACGCCGAAATCCTGCGTTTCCTCAGCGAAAAACAAAAGTTCGCGTTTGTTCCGCCTTTCGGCGGCTCGATCGAATATCGCTGCCACGGTCGCGAGCCGCGCGTGCTCGGGCTGCTGCTCGGAATGGTGCCGAACGAGGGGGATGCGTGGGCTTACACGCTCGATTCCGTGAGCCGCTTCTACGAACGCGTGCTGGCTGCGAAGCCTGATCTGGCGGGCTTTCGCGGGCATTCGCTCTTTTCGCAAGTGCAGTTGTCCGGCAACAGTTTCGCTGAACTCATGGGCGGAATTTATCCCGAGCGCGTCCGGCAACTCGGCCAGCGCACTGCGCAGATGCACCTCGCGCTGGCGGCCGAGGAAACCGACGCGAATTTCACACCCGAGCCTTTCACGACGCTCTACCAGCGCTCGATGTATCAATCGATGCGCGGTTTGACGCGGCGCACGATGCAATTACTCCAGCGCATGCTCCCGCGCCTCGACGAAAAAATCCGCGAGAGCGCCGCGGAGCTGTTGCGTGCGGAAAAGGAAATCCTGCAGCGCCAATCGAAACTGCTGCGCAGAAAAATGACTGCCACAAAAATCCGCACGCACGGCGACTACCATCTCGGCCAGGTGCTCAACACCGGAAAGGATTTCATCATCATCGATTTTGAAGGCGAGCCGTCCCGCTCTTTGACCGAGCGTAAAATGAAACGTTCGCCGCTGCGCGACGTTGCCGGCATGCTCCGCTCATTTCACTACGCTGCACACAGCGCGCTCGCGCAGCAGTTGCCAAACATCCGCGCCGAGGACGTTTCGTTTTTACAGCCATGGGCCGAGAACTGGGCGCAATTCGTCAGCGCGATTTTTCTGCAGAGCTATCTTGAAACCGCAGGACGCGCCTCTTTCATCCCGTACGACAACGAAGATGTCGAGACACTCGTGGATGCGTTCCTGCTCGACAAGGCAGTGTATGAAGTCGGCTATGAGTTAAATAACAGACCGACATGGTTGCCGATCCCGATCCGCGGAATCATGGAAATTTTGCGCGGGCCGAAATCGTAAGGCTAAGCTTCAGCAAAAAAGCGCTCCCAGTCCACGCCACGCATCGAACCGGTCTTGAGCAACTGCTGATGCATCGCAAACGCGCCCGCCAGGGTTTGCGGAGTTTGTCCGTCTTTGACCTGATCGAAGTAACCGTGCAACTCATCGCGATAGTCGGGATGAGCGCAGTTATCCACGATGACTCTCGCGCGCTCGTGCGGGGACTTGCCGCGCAGATCGGCGATACCATTCTCGGTTATTACTGCAGAAACCGAGTGTTCGCTATGATCAAGATGACTTACAAATGGAACAATCGTGCTGATCTTTCCGCCCTTTGCTGTAGATGGGCAGGTGAAGATTGAGAGATAAGCATTGCGCGTGAAATCGCCCGAGCCGCCGATGCCATTCATCATCTGCTTACCCATCACATGGGTGCTGTTGATATTGCCAAAGATATCGACTTCGATAGCAGTGTTGATAGAAATAAGACCCAGTCGCCGGACAATCTCCGGGTTGTTCGCAATCTCTTGTGGACGGAGTAGCAGCTTTGAGCGGAATGACTCAATATCTTGATAGATGCTCTGTAAAACCGCATTGCTAACTGTCAGTGAAACTCCACTCGCGAACTTCACTTTACCTAAACGGATTAGCTCAATAACCGAATCCTGGATAACTTCGGTATACATCTCGAAAGGCGGTATTCCTGAATGACTGCTCATCGCTCCTAAGACCGCATTCGCGATATTACCTACGCCGGATTGCACCGGCAGAAAACACTTCGGGATACGCTTTGCGCGCATTTCGCGAGCAAGGAAGTCCGCGACATTGTCGCCAATTTTGCAGGTTACTTCATTAGGTTCATCAAAGGCGTTCGTCTCATCATCGAGATTGGTTTCAACTATTCCGATGATCCTTTTTGGATCTACTTTAATGGTTGCGGCTCCAATGCGATCCGATGGTTTATAGATTGGAACCTCGCGGCGGTGCGGCGGATCGGCCGGTTCATAAACGTCGTGAAAACCGCGTAACGCAGCAGGGTGGCGACGATTTAGCTCTACAATGATTCGGTCCGCCACGCGGCAGATGGTTGGAGCTACACCTACTGATGAGGTAAGAACGATCTCGCCATCAGCAGTGACATCACAAGCTTCTATAATCGCCCAATGCACTTTTCCGAGAAAGCCATAGCGGATAGCTTGCGCTACCGTTGATAGGTGCATGTCGAAAAAGCGCGTGCGACCTGCGTTGATGCTTTTCCGCAAATCGGGATCGGATTGATATGGTGTGCGAAAAGCAATCGCGTCCGCCTTTGCTAAAGCGCCATCAAGCGAACGTCCTGTCGAAGCACCGGTAATCACACCAATGCGAAATGGCTTGCCACGCGCATGAAGCTCTGTCGCTCGCTCGGCGAGGGCCAGCGGCACCGCCTTGGCAGCGCCAGCCGGGGTAAAGCCGCTAAAGCCTATCGTCTCTCCATCGGAAATAAAAGCGGCTGCTTCAGCAGCAGTGATGAATGCGAGTTGATTAGTCATAAGTCTTACCGGCTATTGTATCCTAAGTAGAACCTGTCCTTCCGCTACGGCATCGCCTGGCTTAACGAGAACTTCGCCTATCTTGCCATCTTGTGGCGAATAGACATAAGTATTCATCTTCATCGCCTCGAGTATGATTAACTGGTCGCCTTGCTTCACGGTTTGACCGGAAGTTACATCCACTGACTTGATGATGCCGGCAAGCGGACTATTTACAGCTCCCGGTTCACTCGAAGCAGCGGGCGCTGGCGTGTTTGCCTGAGGCGCGATGGAGCTTGCGGCTAGCGAGGCTGGAGCAGCGGACGCAGTGGGTGTGAAAGCAGGATTACCTTTTTCATCGAGTAGCTCGACAGTTACTTCATAGGTCTTGCCTTCGACGGTGACGCGGAGTCGTTTCATAGAATTAACGGAATTGGTGCGAAGAGAAAATTGCGCGGCGTCCTTCGATGGACCAAAAGCTGACGAGCGTGCCGTCCGGATGCCGTTCCGAAATGGTAATGATTCGGAATGGCTGATCGATCACAGCATGGATTGCAGCGCTGATTGCCGCGACGATTTCCGGTGCGAGTCTGGGTTGGTCTGTTTCACTCGCCATTAGTGGTTCTCCATCACAGCGGGATGTTTCCGTGTTTCTTCGGCGGGCGCGTTTCTCGCTTCGAAAGTGTATTGCGTAAAGCTACGCCGACCATCGCACGCGTTTCTGATGGCTCAATAATGTCGGTGATCATCGCCAGCTCGGCAGCTTGATAAGGCGAAGCGAATCGCTCCCGGTATTCCTTGCTCAACTCGGCTTCGCGCGCCTTCGGATCGGCTGCGTTTTTGATTTCGTTGCGATACAAAATCTTCACCGCGCCTTCCGCGCCCATCACGGCGATTTCCGCCGTCGGCCACGCAAAAACCAAATCGGCCCCGAGATCTCGCGAGCACATCGCAAGGTAAGCGCCGCCGTATGCCTTTCGCATGATGACTGTGATCTTAGGCACCGTTGCCGATGCATAGGCAAACAGCATTTTCGCGCCGTGGCGAATGATTCCGCCGCGTTCCTGCGCTTTGCCGGGGAAAAATCCGCCGGTATCCACAAGCGTAACAATCGGAATGTTAAACACGTTACAAAAGCGGATAAACCGCGCGCCTTTGTCCGACGAATCGATGTCGAGCGTGCCGGCTCGAACCAGCGGCTGGTTTGCGACGATGCCAACGACAATGCCCTGGATCCGAGCAAATCCGATGACGATGTTTTTCGCCCAATCCATCTGCACCTCAAAAAAGTCGCCGCCATCGACAAGCCGCTGAATGACCACGTGCACGTTGATTGGCGCTTTCGGATCCTCAGGCACAAGCTCGTTCATGCCCGGATCGGGTGAGAGCACCAGCGGCGTGTTCAGTTGATGCGGCGGGTCGAGGATGTTGTTCGACGGTAAAAACGAGAGCAGCTTTTTTACGAGCGCGACGGCGTGTGCGTCGTCGTTCGCAACGAAGTGGATGTTGCCGGCGACCGTTGCATGCGCGGTAGCGCTGCCGATTTCGTCCATCGTTGCCGCTTCGCCGGTTGCGGCTTTGATGACTTCCGGGCCGCAAATGAACATGTTCGCCGACTTGTTTACCATGATTTGAAAGTCTGTAAGCGCCGGCGAATAAGCCGCGCCACCCGCGCATGGACCAGCGATCACCGCAATCTGCGGCACCACGCCGGAACAATAGACGTTTTTAAAAAAAACTTTGCCGTAACCGGAAAGCGATTCGACGCCTTCCTGAATGCGCGCGCCCCCGGAGTCATTGAAGCCCACAACCGGCATGCCGGCATGCACCGCGTAATCCATGATATCGCAAATTTTCTTTGCGTGAATGTTTCCGAGCGAACCACCCGCAACCGTGAAGTCCTGGCTGTAAGCTGCGATCGGCCTGCCATCGACGAAGCCCGTGCCGGTCACGACGCCATCGGATGGCAGCGTTTTGCCAGCGAGCCCGAACAACTGCCCGCTGTGCTCGGCGTGCATGCCGAATTCCTGAAACGTGCTTGGCTCAAACAAAGTGCCGAGCCGCTCGCGCGCGCTCATCTGGCCTTTTTCGTGGCGCGCTTCGATCTTGTCGGGTCCGCCGCCTTGCGCCGCGCGCTGCCGCCGTTCGTGGAGTTGGTCGAGTAGGAATTTTGCGATAGCCATAAATGTTATGCTTTCGGTGTGCAAAACTCGGTCAGCACGCCTTGGGTTGATTTTGGATGGAGAAAAGCGACGAGTTTGTTCGCAGCGCCGTCGATCGGCGTTTCGTGGATGAGATGGACGCCCGCGGCTTTCGCGGTCGCGAGCTGCGCGCCGATATTGTCCGTGCCGAATGCGACGTGATGAATTCCACCATTTGGATTTTTTTCCAAAAACTTCGCGATCGGGCTTTCCGGCGCGGTCGGTTCGAGCAGTTCCACGTGCACTTCGCCGACGTGGAAAAATGCCGTGCGCACCTTTTGCGAAGGCACTTCCTCGATGTGCTCGCACTTTAACCCGAGCGCGTTTTCGTAATATTTCACCGACTCGTCCAGGTTACGGACGGCGATGCCGAGATGGTCAATTTTCTGAATCATGGTTGTTTGTGTAGATGTGCAGCATTTGTTTGACAGCCGCTGTGGCCGAGATTTTTCCGTGCAGCACGTCCGCTTCGATGCGCGGCTGTTTCGAGAGCACTTCCGAATCGTGCGAAAATGCGCGCCACAATTCCTGGGCGAGCATTTCGCGCATCCAGTCGAGCGTTTGCGAACGACGTCGTTCCGCGAACATGCCGGTGCGCTGAATCGTTTCGCGAAATTTCTCGATCACGTCCCAAATCTCCGCGACGCCCGTGCTCTTCACACTTGAGCAAGTCAGCACCGGTGGGTGCCAGCCGGCTGTCGGAGTGTTTAAATAGTGGATCACGCGTGAAAACTCGATCCGCGCTGCTTCGGCGCGCTGTTTGTTGTCGCCGTCCGCCTTCGTAATGAGCAACGCATCCGCCAGCTCGATGACTCCTTTTTTGATGCCCTGCAGTTCGTCGCCCGCACCCGCGAGCATCAGCACGAGAAAAAAATCGACCATTGACCGCACCGTCGTTTCGCTCTGGCCGACACCGACTGTTTCGACGAGCACCACGTCGAATCCCGCCGCTTCGCAGATCAAAATTGTCTCCCGGCTTTTGCGCGTTACACCCCCGAGCGCGCCGCCGGACGGCGACGGCCTGATGAAACAATTCGCCTCGCGCGAAAGCATCTCCATGCGCGTTTTGTCGCCGAGAATCGAGCCGTGCGTCAGCGTGCTGCTCGGATCGACCGTCAACACCGCGACGCGTTTTCCGTGCCGACAAAGCAGACAGCCGAGCGTTTCGATAAATGTGCTCTTGCCGACACCTGGCACGCCGGTGATCCCGACACGAATTGAATTTCCCGCATGCGGCAAAAGCTGCTGCACGACTTGCTCCGCGAGCACCATGTGCGCCGGCGCGTTGCTCTCGATCAGCGTGATCGAGCGAGCGAGCATCGCGCGATTGCCGCATAGCACGCCCGCGACGTAATCGTCTGCGCAAAATTTTCGCCGATAAGTTGCTGCGGTCCTCATGCATATTGAGTGGAGAGCCGCTCATTGAGTTCGTTGAGCATTTTTTCCGCGGCATCGGGAATCACCGTGCCCGGTCCGAAAATCGCCGCCGCGCCTGCTTTGTAGAGCGCGTCGTAATCCTGCGCTGGAATGACGCCGCCGACGATGACCATGATGTCTTCGCGGCTGAGCAATTTCAGTTCGCCGACTAGCTGCGGCACAAGCGTTTTGTGCCCCGCTGCGAGCGAACTGACGCCGACAATATGCACATCGTTTTCCACCGCCTGCTTCGCAGTTTCGGCAGGTGTTTGAAAAAGCGGGCCGATGTCTACGTCGAACCCGAGATCGGCATACGCGGTCGCAACGACTTTCGCGCCGCGGTCATGTCCGTCCTGGCCCATTTTCGCGATCAAAATGCGCGGACGACGTCCTTCGCGTTCGGCGAAATCGTCCGTCATTTTGCGAACGCGTGTGATCTCATCCGCCTCGCCGAACTCGCCGCCGTAAACGCCGGTGATCGAGCGAATCTGCGCTTTGTGACGGCCCCAAACTTTTTCCAGTGCACTCGAAATCTCGCCGAGCGTCGCTCGCGCGCGGGCAGCTTCCACGGCCAGCGCGAGCAGATTTCCTTTTCCGCTCCCGGCAGCTTCGGTTAGCGCAACCAGCGCGGCATCGACACTCGCTGTATCGCGTTCGGCTTTGATCTTTTTCAGTTGCGCAATCTGCGCCTGGCGCACTGCGGCGTTATCAACATCGAGAATTTCCATCGGCTCTTCTTTTTGCAGACGGAATTTATTCACGCCAACGATCACCTCGCGTCCCGAATCAATCTGCGCCTGACGTCGTGCCGCAGCTTCCTCGATGCGCATTTTTGGCAAGCCTTCGTTGATCGCTTTCGTCATGCCGCCGAGGTGCTCGACTTCCTGAATGTGCGCCCACGCTTTTTTCAACAGCAAATCGGTCAGCGCCTCGACGTAGTAGCTGCCGCCCCACGGATCGACTACGCGGCAGATGCCGGTTTCCTCCTGCAAATAAAGCTGCGTGTTGCGCGCGATTCGTGCAGAAAAATCGGTAGGCAGCGCGATGGCTTCATCGAGCGAATTCGTGTGCAGCGATTGCGTGTGGCCGAAGGCGGCGGCCATCGCTTCGATACACGTGCGAACGACGTTGTTAAATGGGTCCTGCTCCGTCAGCGACCAGCCGCTGGTCTGCGAATGCGTCCGCAGCGCCATCGATTTCGGGTTCTTCGGATTGAACTGCTTGATGAGCTTCGCCCAGATTACGCGCGCCGCGCGCATCTTCGCGATTTCCATGAAGAGATTTTTTCCTTGGGCCCAAAAGAACGACAGCCGAGGCGCGAATGCATCGATGTCGATGCCTGCTTTCAAGCCGGTTCGCACATATTCGAGCCCGTCAGCGAGCGTGTAAGCCATCTCGAGATCCGCGGTCGCGCCGGCCTCCTGCATGTGATAGCCGGAGATCGAGATCGAGTTGAACTTCGGCATGAGTTTCGAGGTGAACTCGAAGATGTCCGCAACGATCCGCATGCTAGGCTCCGGCGGATAAATGTAGGTGTTGCGCACCATGTATTCCTTGAGAATGTCATTCTGGATCGTGCCGGTGAGCTGCTCTTGTTTAACGCCCTGTTCTTCAGCCGCGACGATGTAAAAAGCGAGCACGGGCAAAACCGCGCCATTCATCGTCATCGAGACCGACACCTTGTCGAGCGGGATGCCGTCGAACAAAACCTTCATGTCCTCGACTGAATCAACAGCGACACCTGCCTTGCCGACATCGCCTACGACGCGCGGATGATCGCTGTCGTAGCCGCGATGGGTGGCGAGGTCGAACGCTACCGACAAGCCGCGCTGTCCGGCGGCGAGATTGCGGCGGTAAAAGGCATTGCTTTCCGCCGCGGTCGAAAATCCGGCGTATTGCCGCACCGTCCACGGGCGCTGCACATACATCGTCGCATAAGGCCCGCGCAAAAACGGCGCGATGCCTGATGTAAAACCGAGATGCTTTGCCTCGGAAACATCCTCTGCCGTGTAAACTGATTTCACATCGATCTGCTCCATTGTCCGCCAAATGCTTTGTTCAAGCGGCTTCCCGGACGATTTGGCCTCCGGCAAACTGAATTCAACTTGAGTGAAATCCGGGATGTTGCTCATAAAACGACTCCGACTTTTTTTGCGATGCCGCGCAGCGTCTCGTAGCAGTTCGCGCGGATGTGGATGAATTCATCCACGCCGGCTTTTTTGAATTCCTCAACGTGCTCTTTTGGATATCCGGCGAGCACGATGACGATATTTGGGCGGCTCGCTTTGAGCAAACCCGCCAGGACCGGAACGATTTCCGGATAGGTTTCGTCGGTCGAACAAATGACAACAATCGGTGCTTCCGATTTTTCCGCGGCATCGAGCGCGGCTTCGACACGTTGAAACCCGCGATTTTCAATTATGTCGAAGCCGCCGATCTGGAAAAAGCCCGTTGAAAAATCCGCACGCGGCTTGTGCTGTCGCAGCGGACCCATGTTCGCAAGAAAGACTTTGGGGCGTCCCGCGACTTCGATTGCTGAGCGCAATTTTTCAAACGGCTGCGCGGCCCGCCGCACCGGCAGTGGCTCGGCTTTCACCGATTCGCCGTCGCGCGCCCGCAATGTGCGCGCAAGCTCGCCGAGTGTCGCGCCTTCGGCCGCTGCGGCAATCGCGAAACCGACAATGCTTTCCGGCGCGCAGTCCAACACTTCACTGAGCCGCGCCATAACAGCAGTTTGCGCGACGTGGCCCGGCGTTGTCCGATATCCGGTTGTGTAAGCCGCGCGTCTTTGCTGACGCTCCGCGAAGTCGAGACTCGCGCCGCCGAGCGGTTTTTCCTTCGGATTTGCGTAAACATTCACGCCGACGAGCGATAGCCTGCGATATGCGATGGCATCCGCACGCTTTGCGGCGCATTCGTTAACTTGCTGCTGCGGCACGCCCGCAGCGAGCGCGCCCGACATTCCGCCGAGTCTTTCGATTTCCTGGAAAAGCGCCCACGCTTTGCGCGCAAGTTGATCGGTCAGCGACTCGACGTAATACGAGCCGCCTGCTGGATCGATGACGTGATTAAAATGGCATTCGTCGCGTAAGATAATCTGCGTGTTACGCGCGATGCGGCGCGACAATTCGTCGGGCGGACGAACGACTTCATCGAACGCCGCTACGTGCAGACATTCGCATCCGCCCGCAACCGCCGCGAACGCCTCCGTCGTCCCGCGAAGCATGTTCACGTAAGGGTCGAGCGTCGATTTATTCCAAAGCGAAGTGCGCGCGTGGATGTGCATTTTTTGCGCCTCTTCATTACCGCCGCTTGCGCTTACCGCGCGTGACCAGAGCAAACGCGCCGCGCGGAATTTCGCCATCGCCGTGAAGAAATCCGCGCCGATCGAAAACGCGAAACGCAGCCGCGGCGCCGTATCGTCAATCGTGATTCCACGCGCATCCATTTCGCGCAAATACTCGACGCCGGTCGCGAGCGCGAAAGCGAGTTCCTGCACCGCATTTCCACCGGCGTCGTGATACGCATGCGTGCGCACCGCGACGGTCGCGAACTTCGGCGTCTCGCGCAGCGCCCATTTCGTGAGCAGCGCCATCTGCTCGAAAGCGCTCGCGAGCGAATGCGGCAGCGAGCCGTCGATCAGCAACTCGCCAAGCGGATCGTGTTCGATCGCACCGTGCAGTTTTTTCAAATCGAAACCGTGCCGGCGCAAATGCGAAATCAGCAGCGCGAAAAGCGGCAGCGCAGCTGAGCCGGGCTGCAAGAACAGCGGCACACGATTCAAATCGACGCCGCTCAAAACACGCGCGAGATCTTCCGTCGTCGCGATGGAAACGCCGCACAAACCGGGCTCGCCGGGACGCGCGACATCGGGATCGATCCCGTGACGTGTGGCTTGATCGAGCGTGATGTTTACGGCGGTCTGTCCACGCTCAAGATCGTTGCGCAACGCTTCGTTAAACGCGCGCGGAAACCCATACGGAATCTCCTGCGCGACTTCCCACGTGTTTTCCGCGCGAATGCCGCGCACGAAAGGCGCGGTGCCCGGCAATGCGCCGAGAGTTGCGAGTCCTGCAATATCTTCACGGCGGTAAATCGGCTGCACGTCGATGCCTTCGTCAGTGCGCGTGACGAGCTTCTTTTCAAAAGGCACGCCGGCGAGCGTCGCTTCGGCTTCCGTGCGCCATTTCTCGTAGCTTGGCGCGGAGAATTCGGTGAGATCGAGCGTTGTGTGATCGCTCATTTCGAAACCTCCTCGACGATGACTTCATGGCGCTTGCCATCGATATTCAGCACGTAACGCGAACCGTTCGCCGCGTTCGTTGTTTTTGTTTTCGTCTCCGTTTTCGGTGCAGCTTGCGCGGCAACCGCAGCCTTCGCTTCGCCTTTCAAAACCTTCTCGGTTTCGAGCGGGAACATCGCGTAAAGAACCGCGTTTTCGTCGCTGTCCGGCAGATTTTTTGCGCGCAACTCGGTCTTCAGTTTTTCCATTCTCGGCTCGAGGTGATCGGCCGCGCGGCCCTGTATTGGAGCCTCTCCCGTGCGTTTTTCGACATCCTTCAAAAGCCCCGCATCAACCGCGCCGGGCGTGCGTCCATATTTGCCGAGCACCACGTCCATCGCCGGCTGCGAGATCATTTTCCAGCGACCGAATTTCACGTTGAGCATCGCCTGCGTGCCGACGATTTGCGAAGTCGGCGTGACGAGCGGGATCCAGCCGAGACACTCGCGAACGTAAGGAATTTCGCGCATCACATCGTCGAGCCGGTCGCTCATTCCCTGCTCCTTGAGCTGATTTCGGAAATTGCTGAGCATGCCGCCGGGCACCTGATATTCGAGGATGTCCGCGTCGATTTTCTCGTTGCTCGGGCTCGTGAACGCCTTCAGCTCCTCGTAAACTTTCTCGAGATGTGTGCGGATTTTTTTGAAAGGCGCGGTGTCGAATTGCGGCTTGCGCGGACTGCGTTCGAGCATCGCGAGCATGAGCAGCGTGTCGGGCTGGCCGGTGCCGTTGGCGAAAGGAACGATTGATGTATCGACTGCGTCTACACCCGCTTCTATCGCCGCATAATAAGACGCCGTTGCCATTCCCGCTGTGTTGTGACTGTGCAGCACGAGCGGTTTTGAAAGACGGCGCTTCAATTCGCGAACGAGATCGTAAGTCATCGTCGGCGTGATCAAACCGGCCATGTCTTTCAGGCAAATCGAGTCACAGCCCATTTCCTCGAGCTGTTCGCCGAGTTTAATGAATGCTTTCAGCGTGTGAACCGGGCTCGTCGTGTAACAAATCACGCCCTGCGCATGCTGGCCGGCTTTATGCACGGCGCGAATCGGTGTTTCGAGGTTCCGCACGTCGTTTAACGCATCGAAAATGCGAAAAATATTCATCCCGTGCTTCGCTGCGCACGCGACGAACGCCTTCACGACGTCGTCGGGAAAACTCGTGTATTGCACAATGTTTTGCCCGCGCAGCAGCATCATGTGCGGCGTTTTCGGCGCGAGTTTCTTCAATGTGTCGAGGCGGTCGAACGGATTCTCCGCGAGAAAGCGCAGGCACGAATCGATGGTCGCGCCGCCCCACGTTTCGAGCGCACCGAAGCCGAGTTCGTCGAGATCGGCGGTGATCGGGAGCATTTGCCCGGTCGTCATGCGCGTCGCAGCGAGCGACTGATGGCCGTCGCGCAAGACAGTGTTGTTGAAGATCACGCGGCTGGTGCTTGGAGCTTGCATTTGCAACGACGCTACGCGTGCGACGCCGCCCTGCCTCAACATTCCTTGGCGGCTATGTGACCAAAATTGGCTATTATCCACCCGGCATTTTCGCATGCGGAATTGAAGCGTCCTTGCGGCCAGTCGAATGGGCGCGGTAGCTTCGCGCGATGTCTGAATTTCATGTCGAGAAAAGCGAAGCCGGCCGGCGGCTCGATCAATTTCTCGCAGAGAAGATGCCGCATCTCACGCGCTCGCGGGTGCAGGCGTTAATCAAGAGCGGGCATGCGCGGCTGAATGCGGCGATGGCCAAGGCGAGCGTGAAAATCAAAAGAGACGATGTTGTTTTGATCGATGAACCACCGCCGCAACCGGTGGAGACTGCGCCGGAGGATATCGCGCTGGATGTGTTGTTTGAGGATGACGACATCGTGGTAATCAACAAGCCGGCTGGAATGGTCGTGCATCCGGCGGCAGGAAATCTCTCTCGCACGCTCGTCAACGCGTTGTTACATCATTGCAAATCGCTTTCCGGCATCGGCGGCGAGCAGCGGCCGGGAATCGTGCATCGCATCGACAAGGAGACGAGTGGCTGTCTCGTCGTCGCGAAGAGCGATTTCGCGCACGCGCATTTGTCCCGGCAGTTTGCGGCGCGCACGGTGACAAAGATTTATCTCGCGCTGGTCGTGGGGCATTTAAAAACCAAAGACTGCATCGTCGAAGCGCCGATCGGGAGGCATCCCGTGCATCGAAAAAAAATGGCGGTGATTGAGCGCGGGCGAGTGGCGAAAACAACATTCCACGTTTTGCGGGAACTGGCGTTCGGATCGCTCGTCGAGTGCACGCTGCACACGGGACGCACACATCAGATTCGCGTGCATCTCAAGCACATCGGGCATCCGCTGCTCGGCGACAAACTTTACGCCGGCAAGCAGGCGGGCGATTTCCCGCGACAAATGTTGCACGCGTGGAAACTCGGCTTTGCGCATCCGCGCACGGGCGCGCCGATGAATTTTCGTGCGCCGCTGCCGGAGGATTTCGTAAACATCGGCATCCGCATCGATGAGTGATTTTCAAAATGCCGTTCAAGTCGTGCACGACGCGCTGGTGAAATTGCGCGATGAAGGCGTCGAGCTACGCGTGTCGCGCGACACGCTCGATGCGTTGCGTCATCCGGTCGTGCGTAAAAAAATCGAAACGCCGTCTGCGGCCGCGGCGCTTCCAGTCAAAGCGAAAGTTTCAAGCACTGACAAAGCCCCAAAAATGGCAGCCATGCGTGAGCGCGTGCTCGTTTGCGAGAAATGCACGCATCTCGCGAGCACGCGGACGCAGGTGGTTTTCGGCGTTGGCAATCTCGATGCGGAGCTGATGTTCGTCGGCGAAGCGCCGGGCGCGGATGAAGATTTGCAGGGCGAACCATTCGTCGGAAAGGCCGGCCAGCTTTTGACGAAGATCATCGAGACGATGGGCTTTCAACGCGACGAAGTTTATATCGCGAATGTTTTAAAATGCCGTCCAGACATGCCCGCCGGCAGCACGGGAAATCGCAAACCGACGTCGCCCGAAATGCAAACGTGCCTGCCGTATTTGCGCCAGCAGATCGAGATTATCCAGCCGCGCGCGATGGTGGCTCTCGGCGCGACGGCGATGGAAGGACTGACCGGCAGCGTCGAGCCGATGAATCGCCTGCGCGGACGCTGGCATGAGTTCGAGGGCATTCCGCTGATGGCGACGTATCACCCGGCGTATTTGCTGCGCAATCAGTCGCTCAGCGAAAAGCGCAAGGTCTGGGAAGACATGCTGCTGGTGCTGGAGCGGCTCGGGAAGCCGATCAGCGAAAAGCAGCGAAATTATTTTTTGCAAAAATAACGAGCGTGCCTGCAAAAGGAAGCACTCGCGCTTTTCCCTGCATGCGCTAAACTCCACGCGAATGATTCGCCCCGGCAACAATCGCCCACCGGCTGCGACACAATCGAATAACGAAGTCGTGCTGCGTCTCGGCGACGTGCTTTCGCGCATTCCGCAGCAGTTTTTAAAACCAGGTCCGCACGATGCTTCGCGCGAGTTGCGTTTTAAAATAGACGATCTTTGCAACGGCATCGCGCGTGGTCGCGCGACGGTGCCGCTGACGGAAGTTGCGCGGCTGTGCCCGGAGATTTTTCGCGTGGAGATTGATCCGGATGCGGATTTCGACGTGCAGTTGCCGCTGCAGAAATTGCTGGAACAGGTCGGCGCGTTTCGTTCGACGCGTCCGGGCGCTCCAAAGCCAAAGTCAGTTGCGCCGGTGACGGTGAACCACAAAGCGGAGCCGATTTCCGCGACTGCACCAGATGCAATAATTCCGGCTGCTCCCGCCGCCGAAGTTACACAGCCTTTGGCAAAGCCTGAGGCCGTTCCCGAGCCCGCGAGCAATGGCGCGGAGGAAACCATCTCGCTCGATCTCGCGGCAATTTGCCGTCTGCTGCCTTCGCGCATTGTCGGGCATTCGCCGATCCCGAGCGACAACGCGCGTGTGGCGCTTCCGATGCGTTTGATCGAGCCGCAGCTTGTGACGGGTCACGTCGAGATTGATCTTAAGGATTTCATCGCGGCGTTGCCCGCGAAACTCGCGGCGGCTTTTCAACATGAGAAGGATTTCAAAGTCTGGATTCCGCTCGACGAAATTTTTCAAAACCTGCCGTCGCATCATGTCTTTCACATCGGCTCGCTCGGGAGCAACGGTAACGAGCCAGTTTTGCCGGAAGCAAAAATCGACGAACCTGTCGCGGAAGCTGCGGCAGAGGTCGTTGAGATTTTAATCGCGCCCGAACCGGAAAGGCCGCCTCACATCGAGCAACCGGTAGCGGAAATCATCGAGTCCCCTGCTCCGGCAAATGAACCGCTTCCCGAGCCCGTGCCAGTTGTAGAGTCGATTGCTCCCGTCACGGAAGTTTTGCACGAATCTCCGCAACCAATTGTCGAGGCGGAATTAAAAAACGAACCGGCGGAAATCGAACCGTCGGCACTGGAAACGCAAGCTGCCACCCCATTTTTCCGTCCACCGCCACCGCGCTTGTTTGCAACACCAGCGGCATTGATTGCCGCGACTCAAACCGAAACACCGATTGTCGAAGACAATCGCTCGCACGAACAAAAGCTCGCCGACACGATTGCGCAGCAACCCGGCGTGTTTGCGTGCGCAGTTTTCGGAAATGACATCGCCGCGACTTCGGAAAGATTCCCGCGTGAACTCGACGTCGTCGTTTTTAAAAACCAGCTTGCTGCTCTCCGCGAATCAATTTGCGCCATTGCGATGCCGTTCGGCCGCAGTCAAAACGCCACCCTGCAGTGCGGCTCGTTTTTCGTGAGCGTCTATCTGCGCGACCGCGGTTTTCTGTGCGCGCTGCATCACGATCGCATGCTCGCGCCGCTCGTGCATGACGTTCTCGCGAACGCCGCGGACGAGCTTTAAATTTGCGCTGGCCGGCGCATTCGCCTATAAAAGCCGGATGCTCGACTATATGCAAAAAGGCGGGCCGCTTATGTGGCTCATTCTGTTCTGCAGCGTCATCTCGGCGGCTGTATTCGCTGAACGACTGACGTATTTTCATCGTGCGACGATTCGCGTCGGCGAGTTCATGCGCGGCCTCGCGAATTTAATCCAACGTCGCAATTTCGCCGAGGCGCTGCACGAATGCGCGGGCACGCCAGGACCGGTCGCGAGAGTCATTCATGCGGCGATCATCCGGCATGACTCACCACGTCCGGAACTGAAGGAAATCGTGCAGGAAGCCGGCCAACTCGAAGTGCCGAACCTCGAGCGCAACCTCAGCATTCTCGCGACAATTTCGTTCGTCACACCGCTGATCGGATTGCTTGGAACGGTGACCGGTTTGATCGAGGCATTCGTGACGATTTCCAGCCACAGCGGGCTGGCGACTTCGACCGACATTTCGACTGGCATTTATCAAAGCCTGCTCACTACCGCGGCTGGGCTCGTCGTTGCGATTCCGAGTTCGGTTGCATACAGCTATCTTTCGTCGCGCGTGAATTCGCTCATGCACGACCTTGAGCGTGGCGGCATCGAAATCGTGAATCTCATCACGGAAAAACGCGAACCGGGCGCTGCGATCATCGACTTCGAAATGCAAAAAATCGAAGGCCGAAGGTAAGCCGTCTCGATGAAGCTCACGCGCACGTTGCGGCAAAACCCGGCGATGTTCGGCCTCATTCCGTTCATCAACGTTCTTTTTCTCGTCATCGTTTTTTTTGCCTTGAGCTCGCGCTTTGTGCTCCTGCCGGGCATCGCGGTCACGCTGCCGTTTTCCAGCTTCATGCTCGCGCCGCAACGCAATCCGCAGATCGTCAGCATCGTTGCCGGGCCGGCACCGGCGGTTTATTTTCACGATCAAAAATTTGCGCCGAACGAATTTGGAAAAGCATTGAGCGCGATTCGCGCGAAAGATCGCACAGTGATCGTGCGCGCCGATCGCACGACGCCGTATGACTTGATTGTTGCGGTGACGAACCAGGCATTGCAGGCCGGTTTCTCCGTCGTCCTCGCAACTTCTCCCGAACAAAAATGAAGCTCGATCGCTCCGGCCTGACGTTTCATTGGCCGGATTCGCGGCACGTTTCCTTCGCGCTGCCTGCTTTCATTGTGTTGTCGCTATTTGCACACGCTGTTTCGTTTTACATTTTCCAAATTACGTATCCGCCGTCGGCATATATCGCACCACCGCCTGCACAGGTAAGTCTGCTCACCGCAAACTCGCCTGAAAACGAATCGCTGCTGCGCTGGATCGAAGCAGAGGATCCCGCGATTGCGGCGAAGCCGCCGGAAGTCGTGCCGGAAAATCTGCTCACGCTCGATTACAAGCCGTCGTTCACGCAGGTGCGCGCGCAACCGAAAACCATTCCCGAAGCGCCGCAAAATTTTGCTTATCCTCCCGCGCGTTCTCCGCTCGCGCTTATCGAAAGCGCGCTTCCGCACGAAGCCGTCGCAGAGCCGGCACAAACAGCGCTGCACACGACGATCCATTTTTCAGGCGCGCTCGAAAATCGCAATGTGACAAAGCCGATGCCGCTCGAATTTCATTCGTCCGCGACCGAGTTGCAGCCCGCGCGCTTTTTAATCGGCGTCTCCGGGCGCGGCGAAGTGCGCTACGTTTTTTTACAAGCCAGCTCCGGCGACAAAGCCATCGACGAACAGGCCGAATCTCAACTCCGAAAAAGCGAATTCAGCAACGCGTCGGAAGCGATCATATGGGGAATGGCGACGTTCTCGTGGGGCGCTGACGCCTTCAATCAGCAATAGAAAATGTTTCGCGTCACGCTGACCACGCTCATCTTCATTTATTTAGCTGTTTTTTTAAACAGCGTTTTTTTCGTCTGGATCATGTGGAACTGGAAACGTGCGCGCCAGTCGCGGCGCGCACTGCGTTACCGGCTGCGCTGCGCGCTTTGCGCGTTCGAGTTTGAGGACACGACCACGACGCTGCTTCCGCGCTGTCCGCGCTGTGGGAGCCTCAACGAACGATTCCGTCCGAGTTCGTTGTAGGCCAGCCGTAAACGCGCACAATATCGCGCCAGACAGGATCTTCGGCGGAAAACGGCGGCAGCCACTCTCCGAGCAGTTCGCGTTTCCACCACGCATGAGTCGGGTCGTCCGATCGCGCGAATTGATAACGATACAATCGAGCACGGATGAAATGCGGCGGCTGATTTGGAAAAGGATTGTTCGCGAGCAGGCTCAACGTGCCTTTATCATTATGCAGCAATTTCCAAACGAAGTGCAGCGTCCACGGATACTCATTCGGCGTCGACATTGCTGCGAACCAAATCTGCCAGTCGAGCCGCGGCTGGAACGGACTGATTACGCACGGGCGCCGCATCGGGTCGCCAGGTTTGCATGGAAATTCGTATTCGCGCCACTGCGTCTGCGGCGTGATCATCGTGTCAGCCGTTCCTTCAAAAACAATTTCACGTCGCTCCCGACCTACCGTTCCGAACGCACCGTAAGTGTTCACGAGATGCAACCGGTCGAATGACGTGTTCATGATTTGTCCGCTTGAAAGCAGATTTAGTGTCGGCTCGAAGCTCAGCAAAGCGACAACGCCTGTTAATCCGATTGCGACGTTCTCAGCGACGGGCGTGCATTCCCCCTCGCCAACTCTGGCGCGACGCACGAGGCTCTTCGGCAGCATCCGCGCGAGCAGCGTATCATCGAAGCACGCGAGGATCGGCACGATCGTCAGGTAGTTTAAAAACGAAAGGTTTCCGCTCAAAATCAGGATCACCTGAAAGCTCGCGAGGAGCACGCCCGCGATGTGTCGCGCGGGCCGCGGACCGAACGCAAACCACGGCACAACCAACTCGACGAAATGATTCCAGAGTGTTTCGAACCGCAGCAACCACCCCGGCGCGAAATGAAATGCGCGGCTCAGCGGATTCGGGATCGGCTGCGTTTCATAGTGGTAAAACAGGCATGTCAGGTTGCGCCAGCACGGATCGCCGCGAATCTTGATCAAGCCAGCCCCAAACATGATTCGGAACGTCAACCAGCGAAATAACCAGATCACGAGCACAGGCGGCGCACGCTTCGGAAACGGACGCGGATCGAGCAGTGGACAAAGAAAAATCGCGAGAAAACCCGTTTCAAGTAATTGGATTTCCCAGCCGTAGCCATACCAATCCTGGCCGATATGGACAAACGACATGTAAATTATCCATAATACAAGCATTAAAATAGCGTTTGCGTAACCGAGCGTTACTACAAAAGACAACGCCACCCCAACCCATGCGAAAACAACCAGCGCTCGATCAGAAATCCCAAACCAGAAAATGCTCGGCAGCGTGAGAAACGCGTCCTTGCGCGAGCCGAGCTGTGTTTGCACGCGGATTAGAAAGTCATTCGCCGGCGTCAAACCGCGCGAACCGATCAGTGCGAGCACCTGCACCGCGAGCGAGACGAATGCGGCGAAATAGACAAATCCGAGCAGCCGCAAAATGACGAAACGCGTGAGCCGATACGAATTGCGCCGCTGCGCCTGCGCGAGCCACGCGCGAAATCCGTTTTGAAGAACGTCGGATTGCATCGCTTTTGTTTCGCAAAAGAGCCGCTTGTCAGCCGCGCCTTGTTTCCGCAAAATCCGACATGGTTTCCGACTCCGCCGCGCTCGACGCAACATTTTACAAAGCCGCCGACGAGTTTTTTCGCGACCAGGGCTCGACCGCACTGACCTACGACGACGTTACCCTCGCCACGCTTTACTCCGAAATTCTCCCGCG
The DNA here is from genome assembly GCA_021324395.1 of Spartobacteria bacterium. Lineage (GTDB taxonomy): Bacteria > Verrucomicrobiota > Verrucomicrobiia > Chthoniobacterales > Chthoniobacteraceae > JAJPJG01. Next base: position 27,871 of record JAJPJG010000051.1, read on the forward strand.
CGACACGCGGCTTGAGACCACGCTTTGCGACAAACTCGTGCTGCAAATGCCGATCATCGCGGCTGACATGGACACGGTCACCGAATCGCGCATGGCGATTGCGATGGCGCTCAACGGCGGGCTCGGCCTGATCCACTACAACATGCCCGAGCGACAGCAACTCAGCGAAGTCAGCCGGGTAAAAAATAACATTCACGGACTGATTCAGGATCCAATCAAAGCGACGCCGGATCAGCTCATCGGCGATGTGCTCGCGATCATCGAGCAGCGCCGTTTTTCGTTCAGCACGTTTCCAGTCGTCGACCAGAGTGGCAAGCTCGTCGGCTTGCTGCCCGGCCACGTCGTTAAACATCGATATGCTGCGCGCAAAGTTAGCGACGCGATGACGCCGCGTTCACAACTGCAAACCATCCGCGAAAAGGAAATCGCGTCAGATCCGATCGCCCGCGCGGACAAATTTTTCACCGAACATATCGGCAATCACAAATTGCTTGTCGTCGATGATGAAGACCGGCTGCGCGGTCTTTTTACGATGAGCGACGTCGAGCGCATCACGCAGGAGCGCGCTTCACAAGTAAAGCCGGCTCGCGACGAAAAGTTCCGTCTGCTTTGCGGCGCGGCGGTTTCTGCTACGCGAAACTCTACCGGCGAACTGGACAAGGAGCGGATCGTGTCGCACGTCGGCGCGCTCTTCGAGCGCGGAGTTGATGTCGTCGCGGTTTCGACCGCGCATGGTCATACGAAAGGCGTTGGCGAAACGGTTCGGTTCATTCGCGAGCAGTTTCCCGAACTGCCGATCATTGCGGGGAATGTCACCAGCGGCGCGGGCGTTGAATACCTCGCGAAAGCAGGCGCGAACGCGATCAAGATCGGACAAGGGCCCGGCTCGATTTGCACCACGCGCATTGTTGCTGGCGTCGGCATTCCGCAGCTCACCGCGCTCTACACGGCTTCGCGCGCAGCCGAAAAATTCGGCGTCCGCATCATCGCCGACGGCGGCATTACAAAATCGGGCGACCTCGTCAAAGCGCTCACACTTTCGCACGCGGTGATCTGCGGCGGTCTGCTCGCGGGCTGCCCGGAAGCGCCGGGGCAAATCATGGAAATCAACGGCAAGCTCTACAAACAATACCGCGGCATGGGTAGCGAAGCGGCCATGAAAGCCGGAAGCGCCGCGCGTTACGGACACACAAAGGACAGCACGCGCAAAGTCGCTGCCGAGGGAGTCGAGGCGCTCAAGGAAGTCTCTGCGTCACTCGACATGGTGATCACGCAGCTTGTCGGCGGAATACAGTCGGGCATGGGTTATCTCGGAGCGTTAACGCTTGATCAACTCCGCAAAAAAGCGCGTTTCATCCGCGTCACGCCAGCCGGCCAGCGCGAAAGCGCACCTCACGATATCGTCGAAGTCAAAACGACGGCGTAGTTATTTCGCGAGCAAAAGCAGTTCCGCTTTTTGTTCGAGCACTTCGGGGGCAATCGTGATCGTCGCCATCGGCAGCGTCTCGCACCTCCCCCACTCCGCCACGAGCGGACCGAGGCGACCGAAATTCAAATCGCGCTGCAACTTTGCGAGCGGCGAAATCAATTCGCGCAAAACCGCGTCGTCGGCATCGGTGAACGATTCGAGCTTCGTCATATCGTGCCTGATGATGCCGACGGAAACGCTCGCTGCGCCTGCATCTTTCGCCATTAGGAAATACGCAGCGAATTGAAAGCCGTTGCCTTTTGCGAGCGTCGCCAAAGTCGGCGGATCGCTTTTGCCGGTTTTAAAATCAACGATTTGCATGCGCGCATCCTGGAACGCCGCTCGATCACTGAGCACAAAATCGAATCTTCCCTTGAGCCGCAGCTTCGCGGCGTCCGCGCAAACCTCCTGCCGCATTCTTTTTTCCATCGCAAAAAACCATTTGCCATCGATCTCCGCGATCGACGCGAGACAGCGGCGCGCAATCCACGCGGCTTTGCGTAAACAGGTTTCCCACCAAATTGGCAGCGGAAGGTTTTCGTGCGCGTAATAGTCACGCAACCGTTGAAGCGATGCGGAAATTTCCGCATCGAGTTCAGCGTTGAAATTGCGAGGCGGAAGCGGTTTGAAATCTTCACTGCCATCGAGAGCGCGCGCGAGCCAGGCGTGTGTATGGCTGCCGACCACGGTGCTTTCGCTGCGCTTCCATGCAGTATCGCGCAGCGATTCGGTGTGGAAAATTTCGCGCAATGCAAATGTCGCAGGACAAGTGAGCGCCTCGTCGAGCTTTGCCGCCGACCAGGATTGCGCCGAGAATTGCGATTCGCCGAAGTTAAACAGATATTTGTCGAATGGAATCGTCGGATTATTCCTGCACGTGTGCACGTTTTCCAAATGCTCGCGCTCGCCTTGCTGCAACGCCGGATCCAGCCGGGAACAAATTTCCATCGCGTTTTTCCATGCACCGAGCGCGGATTTCGCATCGCTGCCGTGACTTTCGATCAAGCAGCGAATCACCCATTCGTTCGGATAAGCCTCGCGCGCACCTTCGCCTGATTCGCGCGCGGTCGAAGCGAATACAATCTCTCCGGTGCAGTGCTCGATCAGATCGAGAAAATGCGATTGATCGAGAGCCGACTGATCGCCGGTCGCCAGCAGATGCGCGCGTTGCCCGCGGCGCGCATTCAATGCGCCACGGGCGGCATCGTCGAGAAAGGGATTCTCCTCCGGTTTCTGCGGCCAGATACCTTCGTTGCTATCTAGAAAAACGACGCGATCCCATGTTTGATGCAGCGCATTTGCAAGTGTCGTCACAACGACCCGCGCGTGCGCTGACGCGGCATCCGTCGCGCGCTGCGAATTGCGACCCGCGAGCATTTCGTCGATGTATTCGATAAAAATGCGCGCTGAAATTTTCTCTTCGCCGAGCAAATCGCCGACACGCGACCAAAGCGGCTCGAGCACTTGCGTCGTAAGGCCGAGCGGCGCGAGAGATGCTTCCCATTTTGCGCGCGCAGCGCTCCACGTCAGCTCGCCGCTCCATTTGCCGAGCTGCTCGATGAGACGCACGATTTGCGGCCAGCAACGCTCGTCTCCGCGCTTGAAGCCGCGCATCAGCAAACGTGCGTTGCGTGTTTGCAGCGACGAAAACGCATCATCGAGCAATGCGTGCGCGGTTTCCGGATCGAGCCACGACCATGTTTTACCGCTGTTTTCGTTCAGTAGTTTAATCAGCTCCAGCAGCGGCTCCACGTCGCATCCGCGCAAATCATAACGCACGATCTGCGACTGAATCAGCACGTCGAGCGTCGCTTCGATTTTTTCGCCCGTTTCATCGAGCAACGCGACGTCGGCTGCGGCGAGTTCGCGCACAATTGCGAGCGACGATGGCGTGCGGCGCTGGACGATGATCGCGAGACGCTGATTCGGCGATGAATTCGCGAGCCACGAAATCACATCGTCGCGCACAAGTTTGATTTCATCGTTCCAATCGCGTCCGACTAGCAGTTGCGGCTTTGGCGCGTTTTCCGCAGCCAAATCGCTGCCTTCCAGCCGCGAGACGAGCGACTCGTTCGCAGACGAAAATCCACTCGCGTCACATGTCGTTTTATTTGTGTTTAGCCGCGTTTCGAGCGATTCGATCCAGCGCTGTTGCAGCGATTCGCTGCTGCTGCGCGGCATCGGCGCGAAGAGATCGCAGCGGTCGCTGCTGTGCGCGAGCGCTTCGAGCAAATCGAGCTGCGTAAAGTGCGCGGCGTCCCATCCAATAACGCAACTCAGCAGCGGCTTTTTTGTCGCACGCTTGAGCAGCAAACGATCGAGTTCAGGCGTCCACGAGTGCGAATTTTTCAGCGTTTTAAAAAAATCGCGCGAAGCTTGCGGAAGCACGTCAAATTCCTTCTCGCTCCAACCCGCCGCGGCGAGATCGTCCATTGCACGAAGACACGCGCCCGCATTTTGCGAGATCGATTTCGAGTCTGCATCGTCGTGTTTCAACGCGGCAATTTTCAGCAAAAACTCGAGCGTCTCGCGCCCGAGCGAGAGCGCCTCCACGCCGAACAGCGCGCAAAGTTCGCGACGGAGCATTTGCGGCTCGAGAAATTTGATTCCGAAAAGCGTTAGTCCTTCGCTGAGTGCGCGACGTTTTATCCAGCGCGCCTGCCCGCGCGACGCGACAACAATCCAGCACGCGTAGCCCTTGAGCGCAGCGAGCGAACGCGCCTCGCACCAGTCGCGCAGATCGTCATTCCATGCATCCTCGATGAACCGGTAGAGCCTGAGCGAAATGTGTGACATCGCGTTTAAAGAAAATTAAGAACGCAGAATGCAGAATGAAAAATGACGGGTGAGTGTTTTATTCTGCATTCTGACTTCTGCCTTCTGCATTTCCGTTCACCTCCGCCTGGGCTGCGCAAAGACAGCCGCCGAGGATGATGATCGAGCCCGAAAGATAAATCCACATGAGCAGCGCGACGACGCCGCCGAACGTGCCGTAGAGCGCGTTGAAGTGGCCAAAGTTTTTTGTGTAGAGCACGAAAAGTCCCTGCACGATTTGCAACGAAATCGTCACGATCGCGGCAGCGATCCAGACTTCCGAGAATGACGTGCGACGGCGCGGCGCGAATTTGTAAAACATGCTGAAGCCGTAAAAAAGAATCAGCGATGAAACGATCCAGCGTGCGCTTGCGAAAACGACGACCATGATTTTCGCGCCTGAGCTGAACGCGAGTTGCCAGTAATACCATTCAACGTATTTCAACAGCAGCGGCACAATGTTCCCGACCAGAAGAACGCTCGCGAGAATGCCGACCATGCCGAAATTTTTGATCGGGATACGCCACCACGCGTATTCCTTCGTGCCCCACGCGCGATTCACGCCGCGCACGAGCGCCTGGAAAAATCGCAGCGCGCTCCACGCCAAGCCGAGAATCGCAACGACGCCGACGCTTTTTCGCGATTTCACGACACCGTTTATCGTTGTGGTGATGATGTTTTCCGGGTCGGCATCGAGCGGAATGTAGTCGTTCACGAAACTGACAATCGCCGACGACGCGCGTTCCTGGTCGACAAACATCGAGCCGATCGTGATGAAGAGCAGGATCAGCGGGAAGAGCGCGAAGAATGCGTAATAGGCAAACGACGCGGCGCGCTGCTCGCCGTCGGTTTCCGAGTATTTGCAGAGCGTGAGCCACACGATTCGCGATGCGCGTTTCCACCACGGCATGGGCTCGGTCGGCATCGTCATGCGCGCAGCCTAGCGAACTGTCCGCACGCTGCCAACATTCGGCAAAACTTGCTGCACACGGAGCGACGATTCATTTTGAAAATATGCGACCTGACAAATTTACGCAAAAGATGCAGGAGGCGCTGCAGGCTTCGCAGGATTTCGCCTCGGAATTTTCGCAGCAGGAAATCAACAACGAACATTTCCTCCTCGCGCTGCTCGCGCAGAGCGACGGCGTGGCGCGGCCGATTTTGGAAAAGATCGGCGTCTCGGTTTCGGCGCTTGAGGGTCGTCTGCGCGATGAATTGCAAAAGCGTCCAAAAGTGACCGGCGCGGGCGCGCAGATTTATCTCGGCAGCGAATTGCGCGCGGTGCTCGATGCGGCGGAAAAGGAAATGACGAAACTGAAGGATGAGTTCGTGAGCGCGGAGCATTATTTGCTCGCGTTGTCGGATTCGAAAAACGCGACGGCGAAGCTGCTGCACGACTCGGGCGTGACGCACGCGCGGCTTTTGCAGGCGCTCCAGCAGGTGCGCGGTTCACAGCGCGTGACTGATCAAAATCCCGAGGGAAAATACCAGACGCTCGAAAAATATGGACGCGATCTGACGGCTGCGGCTCGGCGCGGAAAGATCGATCCGGTGATCGGACGCGACACGGAAATTCGCCGCGTGATGCAGGTGCTTTCACGTCGCACGAAAAACAATCCGGTGCTGATCGGCGATCCCGGTGTCGGCAAAACGGCGATCGTCGAAGGGCTCGCGCGGCGCATCGTTTCGGGCGATGTGCCGGAGTCATTGAAGAACAAAAAAATCGTCGCGATGGACATCGGCTCGATGCTCGCCGGCGCGAAGTTCCGCGGCGAATTCGAGGATCGGCTGAAGGCGTTTTTAAAGGAAGTCACCGATTCGCAGGGCGAGATCATTTTGTTCATCGACGAGCTGCACACGATCGTCGGCGCAGGCGCGGCAGAAGGCGCGGTCGACGCGAGCAACATGCTCAAGCCGCAACTCGCGCGCGGCGAGTTACGCACCATCGGCGCGACGACGTTGGACGAGTATCGCAAATACATCGAGAAAGACGCGGCGCTGGAGCGACGGTTTCAGCCTGTGATCGTGGACGAGCCAACGGTCGAGGATACGATCGCGATTTTGCGCGGTTTAAAAGAACGCTATGAAGTGCATCACGGCGTGCGCATTCAGGACGCGGCGCTCGTCGCGGCGGCGACGCTTTCGCATCGCTACATCAGCGACCGCTTTTTGCCCGACAAAGCCGTCGATCTCATGGACGAAGCGGCCTCGCGTTTAAAAATGGAAGTCGAGTCGATGCCGACCGAAATCGACGAGATTGAACGCGAAATCATGCAGCTCGAAATGGAGAGGCAGGCGCTAAAAAAAGAAAAAGATCCCGCAAGCAAAGAGCGGTTGCAGAAGCTCGAAAAAGAGCTCGCCGACTTGAAGGAAAAGAGTTCGCAGCTCAAGGCGCAGTGGCAGAGCGAAAAGGCCGAGATCGACAAATCGCGCAAGCTGCAGGAGCAGATCGACGCCGCACGCACCGAGCTCGAGCAGGCGCAGCGGCGTGGCGATTTGACGAAGGCGAGCGAGATTCAATACGGGCGGATTCCCGAACTCACGCGCCAGCTCGATGAGCACAACAAAAAACTCGCGGACGTGCAAAAAGATGGACGGCAAATGCTCAAGGAAGAAGTCACCGAGCGCGATATTGCCGAGGTCGTGTCGAGCTGGACCGGCATTCCTGTTTCACGCCTCGAGGAAGGCGAGCGCGAGAAGCTCGTGAAAATGGAAGATCGCTTGCACAAGCGCGTCATCGGCCAAAACGATGCGATCGTCGCCGTCTCGAACGCGGTGCGCCGCGCGCGCAGCGGTTTGCAGGATCCAAATCGCCCGATCGGTTCGTTCATTTTTCTCGGCCCGACCGGCGTCGGCAAAACCGAGCTCGCCCGCGCGCTCGCTGAGTTTTTGTTCGACGACGAAAACAACATCGTTCGCATCGACATGAGCGAATACATGGAAAAACACACCGTCGCGCGGTTGATCGGCGCGCCGCCCGGCTACGTCGGTTACGAGGAAGGAGGCCAGCTCAGCGAAGCCGTGCGCCGCAAGCCTTACAGCGTCGTCCTTTTCGACGAGATCGAAAAGGCGCATCACGATGTGTTTAACGTGCTGCTGCAAGTGCTCGACGATGGCCGCATCACCGACGGCCAGGGACGCACGGTCGATTTCAAAAACACGGTCATCATCATGACGAGTAACATCGGCTCGCAGTTCATCCTCGATGCGGACAACGCCGAGCAGCGCGAGGCGCGCGTGATGGATGCGTTGCGCGCGCATTTCCGTCCCGAGTTTTTGAATCGCGTGGACGAGATCATCATTTTCGACCGGCTCAGCAACGAGGACTTGAAGCACATCGTCGAAATCCAGCTCGCGCGTTTGATGAAGCGGCTCGAAGCGCAGCACATCACGCTCATTTTAACCGACGCCGCCAAAGCGCAACTCGCCCGCGAAGGCTATGATCCCGTTTACGGCGCTCGCCCGCTGAAGCGCGCGATTCAGCGCGACCTGCTCGACCCGCTCGCGCTGCAAATGCTCGAAGGCAAATTCCGCGAAGGTGACACAATCACCGCCGACGCGCGCGACGGGAAGATCGCGTTTACGAAATGACCGGCGCTCGCGATGACTTACCGCTTCACCGGCTTCAAAATCCGAATCTCGACGCGGCGGTTGTTTTGTCGGCCTTCAGGATCGTCGCTCCCGTCCGGATGCTTGTTTGGCGCCACGGGATCGGCTTTTCCGTGACCGGCGACGCGCATGAGCTTTGACGGAATTCCGCTTTCGACAAAGAAATCGCGCACGGCTTCGGCGCGGCGCAGCGAAAGCGCGAGGTTGTATTTGTCGAGGCCTCTCGAGTCGGTGTAGCCGTCGATCTGGATTGTCGAAGTAATCCGCTTGTGTAGCAGCACGGCGACATTGCTGAGAACGGCGAGCGCCTGCGACCGCAGCCGCGCTTTGTCGAACTCGAAGAGCACATCGGCCTGCAGGGTGATTTTTGTGCCCCACGAATACTCCTCGAGTTTCAAATCCTCGACGCGCTCGTCGAGCGGCTCAACCGGGTAGATTAGCGACACGACGCTGTTCTCATCGATGGTGACGGAGTCGGGAACCGGCGGCGGTGCTTTGGCAGCGGAAGCGTCGCGGCGCGGAATCGCGAGAAAAACCACCGCACAAATGATGCTGGCAAGCGCGCGATTAATCGGAGATTGGAACATTTTCAAAGGGCACCGCGCCGGGAATAACGACGCTGACGGTCTTCACGTCCGGCGGTGGCGCGGCGAAGCGACTCCAGCACGCCGATTCCGCTCCAGCGGCAAGGAGCAGCCGGCCCTCCGAGCAGATCGCACGGCCTCGTTCATCGTGAATGACGAGGTATCTTTTGCGGTTCACGTTATCGAGCAGATAAACACGCGTCGCAGGTGCTGCAACGCCGGCGATCTCGGACACGGCGATCCGTTTTTCAGTCGTGTTGGCGTATTTGAACTGCACCATCAACGTGCCGTTTGCGCGCGTAATGCTGGTGAGTTCGATTTTTCCGGAGTCATTTTGCGCCGTTTGCGTTTGCGGAAGTGCGGTCGTTTTGTCGGCTGCAAAGATCGGCATCGCGAGAAAAATCATCGGGGCAATTGCTTTGAGGTTGAGGAAATGCATACGCGGTTTGGACAGTTAAGATTTTTCGGAGTTCAAAAACAGATGTTAGCAGCATGCAAGACGCTGCGCCGACATTTTTCAGAAACATTATGGCGCCGGCGGATACCGCCGCAGCGCGTAAACACACCAGCCGATGGCTTCGCGCGGGACGAACCAGACATCTTTCCAGCCGACGTAGTTCGCGTGGGCGCAGTGGACGGGCTCGATGCCAAAGCGACGCAGCGCGAGCCGCGCGCGCGGGATGTGGAAGTATTGTGTAATGGCGATGGCGCTTTTCATTTCGTGCTCGCGCATGAAGCGCGCGCTGTTGCGGGCTGCGACATAGGTGTTGACGCCTTGTTTGTCGGCGTGAATGCGTTCAGCAGGAACGCCGCGCGTTACGAGCCAGTCCATCATCACCTGCGCTTCATCGTCGCCATAGCTGCCGATGCCGCCGCTGACGATGATGAACGGGAATAGCCCACGGCGATAAAGCTCGAGCGTTTTTTCGAGGCGCGCGACGAGGCGCGCGGACGGGCGCAGGTCGCGCTCGACTTTGCTGGCAAAAACAATCGCGACATCGGCGGGCTGAATGTCGTCGCGCAATCCGGCAACGATGATCGCGCCGCAGCCGGCGAGGAAGATCGCGGCAAGCGCCGCGGCGGCTCGTTTCGCGATTTTGCGCATGCGCCTTCTCTATGCGACGAATCTCTGGCATCAAAGCCGGAAATGTTTCGCACGATCGCGCTTCTTTTTTTCGTTATCGCGACAATCGCGCGTGCTGCGGAATACGAAGTCGGTCCCGGCAAGGCGTGTCGCGCAATCGCCGATGTGCCGTGGAATGCACTCGCCCCCGGCGATCGCGTTTCGATCTTTTGGCGCGCGGAACCTTACCGCGAAAAGTGGGTCATCTGCCGCGAGGGCACGCGCGAGCAGCCGATCGTCGTGCGCGGCATCGCGAACGCAAAAGGCGAACTGCCGGTCATCGACGGCAACGGCGCGGTGACTGCGAAGGGGCTTGATTACTGGGGCGAGCAGCGCAGCGTCATCAAAATCGGCGGCGCGAGCAACCCGAAGGACACGATGCCGGCGTTCATCAGCATCGAAAATCTCGATGTCCGCGGCGCGCGTCCGCCGTTTGCATTCACGGGACGAAAAGGGCTCGCGAAATACGCCGCGGAAGCGTCGGCGATTTGGATCGAAAAAGGGGCGCACGTGACGGTGCGCGGTTGTGTGCTGCACGATTGCGCGAACGGATTTTTTGTCAGCAGCGGTTCGCGAGAGGTGCTAATGGAGCATTGCCTGATTTTCGACAACGGAATGGAGCGCAGCATCTATCAGCACAACATCTACACCGAGGCAAATGGCATCACGTTTCAATACAACCGGCTCGGCCCGCTGCGCGCGGCCTGTTTCGGTAATAACCTGAAAGACCGCTCGGCGGGGCTGGTCGTGCGCTACAATTGGATCGAAGGCGGCAATCGCGAGCTCGACCTCGTCGATTCCGATCATGCCGACATCCGCGCTGAGCCGGCATATCGCCGCGCGTTTGTTTACGGTAACGTCATCATCGAGCCGCCGGAGGATGGAAATAACCAGATTGTCCACTACGGCGGCGACAGCGGGAAAGCGGCATTCTACCGAAACGGCACGCTTTATTTCTTTAACAACACGGTCGTTTCGAGACGCAACGACAACACCGTCCTGTTCCGGCTCGCGACCAATGACGAGCACGTCGATTGCCGCAATAACATCCTGTTCGTCACCGCGCCCGGCCGAAATCTCGCGATGCTCGACGCCGCGGGACAGCTCGGCATGTTCAATAACTGGATGAAACCCGGCTGGGTGCAATCGCACGGCAAACTGACGGGCAGGGTCACCGCGAATGGCTCCATCGAGGGCGATAATCCCGGCTTCACCAACGCCGCGCAAAATGATTTCCACCTCACGCCTACATCGCCCAGCCGCAAAGCCGCCGCTCCCCTGCCACCCGAGGCGCTACCGGAGCACAATCTCGCTCGCGAATATCCCGACCAGCCGCGAGTGGACGAAAAAGCGACGCGGTGCGATTTGGGCGCATTCAGTTTTCGCGAAAATCGCTAAACAAAAAAGCCGCGCCAGTTTCCCGGCGCGGCTTTTTGATTGTTTAACGCTGCGGTTTACTTCGCCAGCGCGGCCTGCGCGGCTGCGAGGCGCGCGACGGGAACACGGAATGGCGAGCAGCTCACGTAGGTGAGGCCGAGTTTGTGGCAGAATTTCACCGAGTCGGGGTCTCCGCCGTGCTCGCCGCAGATGCCGAGCTTGATGTCGGGGCGCGTTTTGCGGCCTTTCTCAATGGCAATCTGCATGAGCTGACCGACACCACCCTGGTCGATAGTTGCGAACGGATTCTTCTTTACGATCTCGACCTCTGCGTAGTGCGGCAGGAATGAGCCGGAGTCGTCGCGGCTCATGCCGAGCGTGGTCTGCGTGAGGTCGTTGGTGCCGAAGCTGAAGAATTGCGCGGTGTGCGCGATCTCGTCGGCGGTCAACGCGCCGCGGGGCACTTCGATCATCGTGCCGACGAGATAGCTGATCTTCACTTTTTTCTCTTTCATCACCTCGGCGGCGACGCGATGGACGATCTCGACTTGCAGGTCGAGTTCCTTTTTGAAACCGACGAGCGGGATCATGACTTCGGGTGCGACTTTGATGCCTTTTTTCTGCACTTCGACAGCGGCTTCAAAAATCGCGCGCGCCTGCATTTCGGTCAGTTCCGGGAAGGAAATGCCAAGGCGGCAACCGCGATGGCCGAGCATCGGGTTGAACTCGTGGAGCTCGTGGACGCGCTTGGAGATTTTGTCGACGGAGACGCCCATTTTTTGCGCGAGCTCGTTTTGCGCGCCGTGGTCGTGCGGGACGAATTCGTGCAGCGGCGGGTCGAGCAGGCGGATGGTCGCCGGCTTGCCTTTGAGCGCCTTGAAGATGCCGATGAAGTCCTGCTTTTGATAAGGCAGAAGCTTCGCGACGGCGGCGATGCGGTCGTCTTTTTTGTCGGCGAGAATCATCTCGCGGACCGCGTCGATGCGATCGCCCTCGAAGAACATGTGCTCGGTGCGGCAGAGACCGATGCCGCTCGCGCCGAATGCGACGGCGTTGGCGACCTGCTCGGGCGTGTCGGCGTTCGTGCGGACCTGCAATTTGGTGGCTTTCGCGCACCAGGTCATGAGTTGCGTGAAGTTCTTGTAGGTCTCGCCTTTTTGCGCGGTTTTGTTGCCACCGATGAGGCCCTGGATGACTTCGGACGGCGCGGTCTTGAGCTGGCCCGCGTAAACGATGCCGCTCGTGCCGTCGATGGAAAGATAGTCGACGCCTTCTTTGAAGGTATCGCCATTGACGACCATCGTTTTGGCTTTGTAGTCGATTTCCAAATTTGCCGCGCCGCAGACGCAGACTTTACCCATCTGACGTGCGACAAGTGCCGCGTGCGAGCTAACGCCGCCGCGTGCGGTGAGGATGCCCTCGGCGGCGATCATGCCGCGCAAATCCTCGGGCGAAGTCTCGACGCGAACGAGCAGCACTTTCTCGCCTTTCGCCGCAGCCGCTGCCGCGCGATCGGCGTTGAAGTAAACTTTGCCCGTTGCGGCGCCGGGACCGGCCGGCAGGCCGGTTGCGATCGCTTTCGCGTTTTTCATCGCTGTGCGGTCGAAGACCGGCGCGAGCACTTGATCGAGCTGATCGGCAGGGACGCGATTGATCGCGGTTTCCCACGTGATCAATTTCTCGCGCACCATGTCGCACGCGAATTTCACCGCGGCCACGCCGGTGCGTTTGCCGTTGCGCGTTTGCAGCATGAACAGCTTGCCGTCCTGGATCGTGAACTCGAAGTCCTGCACGTCTTTGAAATGCGACTCGAGCGTCTTGCGGACTTTTTCGAGATCGGCAAATGGCTTCGGCATTTCCTTTTTTAACTGCGCGACCGGTTCGGGCGTGCGCACGCCGGCGACGACATCCTCGCCTTGCGCATTGATCAAAAATTCGCCGTAGAAAACTTTCTCGCCGGTTGCCGGATCACGCGTGAAGGCCACGCCGGAACCGGAATTTTCGCCGGTATTGCCAAACACCATCGCCTGCACGTTGACGGCCGTGCCCCACTCGTGCGGGATGCCGTATTTGCGACGATAGACGATCGCGCGGTCATTCATCCACGAGCCGAAAACTGCGCCGACTGCGCCCTGAAGCTGTTTCCACGGGTCGTTGGGGAATTGCTTGCCGGTGCGTTCCAGAACGAGCGCTTTGAATCGCGTGACGAGTTCCTTGAGATCGGTGACGGTAAGATCGGTATCGGCGATGTCTTTGTGATAACGGTCGTGTTTCAACTCGTGAATCACGGTTTCGAACGGCTCGTGATCTTCATCGGGGCGCTTCTGCACACCCATCACGACGTCGCCATACATCTGGATAAAGCGACGATAGCAATCCCACGCGAAGCGTTCGTTGCCTGTCGCTCTCGCGACCGCGCCCACGGTCTGGTCGTTGAGGCCGAGATTGAGAATCGTATCCATCATGCCCGGCATCGAATCCCGCGCGCCCGAGCGCACCGCAATGAGCAGCGGCATCGCGCCTGTCGCGCCGAATTTCGTGCCCATGATTTTCTCCATGCGCTGAACACCTTCCTCGACCTGCGCCTGCATCGCGGCGGGATAAGTGCGCTTATGCGCATAAAAGTAAGTGCACACTTCCGTGGAAATCGTGAAGCCCGGAGGCACCGGCAGACCGATGCGCGTCATCTCGGCGAGGTTCGCACCTTTGCCGCCGAGCAGCGCTTTCATCGTGCCGTTTCCATCGGCTTTTCCATCGCCAAAGTAATAGACGTATTTTTCTTTCGCGGCTTTTTTGGGAGCTCCATTTGTCGAGACCGGCACGCGGCGGCTCGCAGGGAGACGGGTGGATTTGGGTTTGGTAGGCATGAGTTTTTAGGTTGAAAAATTGAGATCTCGCCGATCCCTCAGACCGGCAATGCTTTGTTCGCGAGTGTCAGCACCTCCGCGACTCCATTCGCGAAAACGTCGATTCCCGTGCTCGGGACGATGATCGCATTACGCCGGCCATGTGCGGTTTCCGTGATGCGAAGAAAGCGACCACGCTCGTTCTCACGAAATTCGATCAGCAGGTGTTTGCGTTCCACCTGGATTTCTTTTGAAGCGATGATGTGATCCATAGAGCCCTGAATGTGTGTTGATGTTCCCAAAAAATGGAGCGAAGTAGAGTGGCAAAACACCAGCGCAGTGTCCATCATTTTTGCGCGCAGACAAACATTCCATTGGCAATCAACGCCCGGTTTTTGCAAATCGACACGACTTCCGCACGAGCGCCGCGCTTCGTTTACGCAACGGGGAAAAAGTCGATCTGCTGCTTATAAACATCGACCTTCGCGACAACGACGTTGAGCTTGTCGCCGATTGCGTAAGTTTTGCGCTTCCGCTTTCCGACGAAGCGCAGGCGCATCGCATCGAACACGTAAAAATCGTCCTCCAACATCGAAACATGAATGAGTCCGGTCAGCAAAATGTCCGGCAACTCGACGAGCAAACCATAGCTGCGCACATCGACGATGACCGCTTTGAACTCGTCCGGTTTGCGCGTGCGAAGCTGGTTTTGGAAATACTCGATTTTCTTCAGCTTCACCGATTCCTTCTCCGCATCGGCAGCGACGCGCTCTGTTTCGGAAATATGATCGGCGACAAAATCAAGCGGCTTTGTTGCGACCGCGCCGTCTGGTCGCGTCGTGATTTGCCGCAGCAGGCGATGCACGACAAGATCGGCGTAGCGCCGGATCGGGCTGGTGAAATGCGTGTAGTTCACCTTCGCCAAACCGTAGTGGCCGAGAGGCGTCGTGCCGTAAGCCGCGCGCTTGAGGCTTTTCAAAAACGCGAGCTTCAGGGCGTATTCCTCCGCGCGTCCGCGAATCGTCGCGAGTAGTTTTTGCACTTCGGGCCGGTGCGTGAGATCGCCGACGCGCAAGCCGTAGCTCATCACGAACTCGCGAAATTCCGCGAGTTTTTCGTCATCCGGATTTTCGTGAATGCGATAGATGCCCGGCATCTGCCGGTTCTTGATTTCGCGCGCGACGACTTCGTTTGCCGCAAGCATGAATTCCTCGATGAGCTGGTGCGAAATGTCGTTCTCGATTCTTTCCAAACGCACAGGCCGCTTCGCTTCGTCGAGCCAGACTTTCACCTCGGGAAAATCGAGATCGAGCGAGCCGTGAGCGAACCGATTCTTACGCAAAAGCGATGCAAGCTCCCACGCAGTGTGCAGTCGTTCCGTTAACGCATCGCCTGGCCGTTTTTGAAGCAAGGCGAACGCTTCCTTGTAAGTAAAGCGATGCGCGCTGCGGATCACCGTTCGCGCAAAACGCGCCTTCTTAATTTTGCCGCGCGTGTCGAAATCGATGAACACCGATTGCGTCAGCCGATCCACGTGCGGCTTCAAGCTGCACACGCCGTTGCTCAATCTTTCCGGCAACATCGGCAGCACGCGATCGACCAGATAAACGCTGTTTCCGCGACTCAGCGCCTCGCGATCGAGCGCACCGCCGGGTCGAACGTAATGTGAAACATCCGCAATGTGAACGCCGAGCCGCCACCCGTCGCCACGCCTCTCGACGTGAATCGCGTCGTCGAAATCCTTCGCATCGTCCGGGTCGATCGTGACGATCATTTGCTCGCGCAAATCCTCGCGCTGCTCGATCTCGCGCTCGTCAATCGTCTCGCTGATTTTCTCCGCTTCTCGCAAAACCGCGGCTGGAAATTCCGTCGGCAAATGATGCTTGCGAATGATCGAAAGCATGTCGACGCCGGGTGCGCTTGCAGGTCCGAGCAGCTCGATAATTTCCCCTTCCGGATTGACGTGCCGCGATTTCCATTCGTCGAGTTTAACGACAACCTTGTCGCCAACGCGTGGCGGTCGCGCTAGCTGCGTCTCGCCCGCGCGAACGTAAATGTTGTGCACAAACCGCGGATCGTCCGGGATGACGTAAAAGAATTTCTTCGTCTGCTGCAACGTGCCGACAACCGTGTCGTGCGCCCGCTTCAAAATGCGAATCACGCGTCCTTCGCGCTTCATCTGCCGCTCGCGTTGTGCAGCACCCTCGTGCATCACGCGCGCAACCACACAATCGCCGTTCAACGCCGTCCACGTATTTTCCGCCGCGATATAAAGATCGCGCCCGCCCTTTTCGCAAAGCACATGCGCGCTGCCGCTCTGGTGCATTTGTAAAACACCCGTGCACAAATCCGCCGCCTCTGGAATGACGTAGCGATCCTTCCGGATGCGCGCGATTGCGCCATCCTGTTCGAGTTCGTGCAAAGCTTTCCGTAGATCGACACGGGCGTCGCTGGAAACTCCGAGCTTTTTCGAGATGCCGACCTTGTCGAGCGGCTGATATTTTGCCGAGCCGAGCAGGTCGAGCACCTGCTGCTTCAGCTCGGGCTTATTTTTTTGCGCGGGCATTTTTCACCGCTTCCACAAAGGCGGCCGCTGTCTCCGACAATTTTTTCCAGTCGCCACTTTTCAGCACATCCTTGCTCACGAGGCTCGATCCCGCTGCGAGCGCCACGCAGCCGGCTTTGATGAAGCTCTCCGCCGTCTGCACGGTGACGCCGCCGGTCGGGATGATCGAGAGCATCGGCAGCGGCGCGAGAATGTTTTTGATGTATTGCGGGCCGAGTTGGTCGGCGGGAAAAAGCTTCACGAAATCCGCGCCCGATTCATGCGCCGTGAGCGCCTCGGTGGGCGTGTAAGCGCCGCTCGCAATCGGTTTGCTGTAACGATTGCAGAGCGCGATCACATCCGGCTTCGTCACCGGCGTAACGACAAATTCCGAGCCCGCGAGAATCGCAGCGCGCGCAGTCTCGGTGTCGAGCACGCTGCCAACACCAATCAGCACTTTGTCGCCAAATTTTTTACGCACGTCGCTGATGACTTGCAGCGCGTTTGGCGTCGTCATCGTGATCTCCATGCCGGTTACCCCACCCTCGTAAAGCGCGGTCGCGGCGTCGATGAGTTGCTCGGAGGAATCGGCGCGAATGATCGCGACGATGCCGGGATTTAAAATGCGGTCGATGATTTCGAGTTTAGTCATGGAGTGAAATGGATGATGGAGGATTTACGTTTCTTTTGAAGAATGTCGCGCCACAAGCGGGAACAGAAATCATAAATCATCAATCGTAAATCATAAATGCGAAGCTCAGTCGCTTTCGCTTAAACGCTTTTGCTGCTCGCCGTGCAACATTTGGTGCGCTTCCGCCAAAATCGCGGGAATCCGCTCTGCAAAAGGATTCGCGGCGACTGTCGTAGCTATTTTTTCGCGATCAAAATGCGCCGCGTTTTGTCCCGGGAACCAATGACCGGCGTTGCCGAGCAGGTTGTAGCGCATCTTCGCGAACTCGACGAGGTCGAGCGATTTTGCGAACGACCAAAGCCGCAAAATCTCGAGCAAGTTGACGTTGCCCGGCGTCTGCGTGTATTCGGGAAGGCCGCTCCACCAGCAACGGCACCAATCTTCGCCGAGCACGTCTTCCATTTCCGCGCGCAAGCGACGCTCAATCGGCGCGATGACTTCCGCCGCGTTCTCGTAAAATTCGAGCGCGCGAATGTGCTCGTCAAAATCCGTAGGTCGCGCGGCGCCGATGCTCAGCGTGTGAACCTGCGGGCGCGCGAGGCAATACAGATCGTTAAACATCATCGGCGACAGCGGCTCACACAAACGCACGAGCTTCGCCGGTGGCTCGTAGAGTTTTCCGCCTTTGTCGTTCGGGCTGATGATGAACACGCCCATGTCGTGGCGCGTCGCGGCTTCGATCGCCGGCCAGTTGAAATCGTTCACGAAATACCAGTGAAGGTTCACATAATCGAACGCATCGCTTTCGATGCAGCGCACGATCATCTCGCATGGCGCGTGCGTGGAAAAACCGATGAAGCGGCAACGGCCTTCGGAGCGCAATTTCTGTGCTGCCTCAAGCGCGCCGCCGGGACGCATCGCCTGGTCAAAAACCTCCTCGTTGTTGATGCCGTGCAGCGAAAGCAGATCGACATGATCTAGCTGCAAATAGCGCATCGAAGTCTCGAATGCATCGAGAAATTCCTGCTGCGTTTCGCGCGGCGAAACTTTCGTCTGAACGATGATTTTTTCGCGAGGCAAACCCGGTAAAATTTTTCCGAGCTGCATCTCGCTCGTGCCGTAACCACGCGCAGTTTCGAAATGATTGATGCCGAGTTCAAACGCGTGCTGGATCGTGTGCTCGAGATTCTTTTGATTGTCCGCCGGCACATCACTGAATGGTTCGTCATCCCACTTGTGCTGGAATCGCATGCCGCCGCACGTCAGCACCGGCATCTGCAAATTTGTTCGGCCGAAACGCCGGTATTTCATGATGGCTCGTATTTCAGGTGCGCGACGACCTCGATCTCCGCCGTCTGCGGAAACATATCGAGCGGCGTGACCGAAACGAGCCGGTATCCGCTCCATGGCGCGAGCAAATCGCGCGCAAGCGTCGCCGGGTTGCACGAAACATAAATGACCTGCGCAGGATGACACGCGTCGATGACATCGAGCACTCGCGGCTCCACGCCGGTCGCGGGAGGATCGAGAATCAGCGTCGTTTTCGACGAATCCTGTTCCGACAAAACCGTGCCGAGGTGACGCCCGACATCGCCGGCGATGTAGTTTTCGTGCGGCTGCGCGACACTCCGTGCGTGCGAGACGGCAAACTCGTTTTCCTCAACGCCGATCACTTTGCTAAACTTCTGCGCAAATTCCTTCGCAAAAAATCCTGCGCCACAATATGCGTCGACGAGCGTCGTGCTTTCCGGCGCCAGCAGCGCGCGGACGACTTCGACAAGCGCTTTCGCGACGTCGTCGTTTGTTTGCGCGAAAAATTCGCCGTGCGATTCCGCCAGAGTATAATCTCCATCGGGCACGCCGCGACTGCGTAACTCTGCAAGCTGGTGGTTCACTGCTTCCGACGAGATCGGACATTGCTCGATGTCGATCAACTCATGCTCGTTGAATGCGTAAAAGCCGATCTTGCCGTTCTCGACGTGGACGCGGATGCGGTTGCGATATCCGTATTGTTTCGGCGACGGCACGATCGGCTGCATCGGAGGACGGCGGATGCGACCGATGCGTTTCAGCGTTTCCTCCACCTGCAATGCTTTGATTGCGAGCTGGCCGCCGTAATCCATGTGTTGGTAGGAACAGCCCCCGCACTGGCCGAAATATGGACAACGCGGCTCCACGCGTTGCGGCGAATTTTGGACGATGAAATCAATGCGCGCATGCGCGTAGCTAGGGCGTTCCTTGATCAAGTGCGCCGCGATGATTTCGCCCGGAATGGTGAACGGGATGAACACGACCTTTCCCTCGACGCTGCCGACGCCATTGCCGCCGAATGCAACATCGTGAATTTTGCAGGAGATCGTTTGGTTCATAAAAAAGAGGCTTTCGCCACGTGGACGAAAGCCCCTTCCTGGAGATGCCTTATTCGCTTAGTAGGCCGTATTTTCAGTGTTGTAGTTCTTACGGGAATCCCAGCCAAGCTCCGGTGGAAATTCTTCCCAGCCGCCGTGAATCCATGGAATATTCGGACGATAAAATGGACGATACGAGCCTTTATAAGTCGGAATCGGGAACGTCAGAAATTCATACCAGCCCGCGCCGAAGCGGAAAAACCAGCGGCCGAAACCTTTGACAACGCCATAGCTCGCAGCGGCGGCATTGCCTTCGCGGTTGTTTATCATCGCGATGGTATTCGGCACTTCGGTCATTCCGAAGAAAATGTTGCTCAGGCCGCGGCCGAGCTTTCGCGTCGGGCCTTGGTCGTTGATCGGCGGATCCTGGATATCGGCAAACGCGGCGGTGGTCGCCACGAGCATGAGGAGGGAACAAAGGAGCTTTTTCATTGGCGAAAGGGATTTACTCAAAAAGAGGAACGAAACGCAAACGGCAAATGCGCGGCATCAATGCAAAGGTGACGGTTTTTTTAACATTGACGCAATGATCGAAATACCGAGGCAGCAGCCGATGATTGCAAGCGAAAGGACAATCGGAATGTGAAAAAATCCAGCGACGAGCATTTTGATGCCGATGAACGTCAGCACCGCCGCAAGCCCGTAATGCAAATACGCGAAGCGATCCGCGAGTCCGGCGAGCAGGAAATAAAGCGATCGCAGGCCGAGAATCGCGCAGATGTTCGACGTGTAAACAATGAACGGATCGGTCGTAACGGCGAAGATCGCGGGAATCGAATCCACGGCAAAAATCAGGTCCATCACGTCGACCACTATCAGCGTCAGCGCGAGCGGCGTGAGCGCCCATGCACCATTCACGCGCACAAGAAATTTCGCGCCGTGAAAATCGGGCGTGATGCGCAGCCATTTGCGGCAAACGCGCACGACGACGTTTTCCACTTCGGCTTCCTCCTCGCTCTTGAAAAACATCCGGATGCCGGTGATGACGAGAAACGCGCCGAAAATGTAGAGCGTCCACGAAAAGCTCGTCACCAATTTCACACCGAGCCCGATCATTGCGCCGCGCATCACGAGCGCGCCGATGATGCCCCAGCAAAGAACGCGATGCTGGTGCTCGGGGCGGACTTTGAACCACGAAAAAATCAGGACGAACACGAAGATGTTGTCGGCGCTGAGTGAGTATTCGAGGACGTAACCGGTGAAAAACTCGAGCGCTTTTTCCGGGCCGCGCCAGTGCCAGACAAAGGCGTTGAAGCCGAGCGAAAGCGCAACCCAGGCGAGCGTCGACACCGCAGCGTCGCGCATGCCGACTGTGCGGACGTTGCGATGAAAAACGAATAAATCCAGCGCGACGAGCACTAGGACGACGGCATTGAAGCCGATCCAAAATTCAATCCCCGTCTGCATCACGAAACGCTACGGCGCGATACGAAAAATGCGTCCGTTATTGTGATCGCAGACGTAAAGTTCGCCGTCTTTGTCCTCCCCGAACGAACTGATGAGAAACGGTGCCTGGATCAAAGTCCCGTCAAAGGTCAGTGCGTGACCATCCCATTTCAGTCCGAAAATATTTCCGCTTTGGTAATCGGCGTAAACATACATGCCTTGCAACGCGGGAATTTGTTTGCCGCGGTAAACGTAACCGCCGGTGACGCTCTGGCCGAGATAGCGCCCGTTCGCATCTCGGCGTGGATAATCCTTCACCGGATCGGTCAACTCGCCCTTTGCACGCTCGGGTTTAAAATCGTGCGTTCCCTCTTTCGCGCTCCAGCCGTAATTCTTTCCGCGCTCAATGATGTCGACTTCCTCCCATTTGTCCTGACCGACATCGCCGCACCAAAGCTGGCCGGTTTGCCGATCAAACGAAAAGCGCCACGGATTGCGCAAACCGTAAGCCCAGATTTCCGGCATCGCATCGTTTTGTCCGACAAATGGATTGTCCTTCGGCGCGACGTAAGGCTGGCCGTGATCGACATCGATACGCAGAATTTTTCCCAGCCACGTGTGCAGGCTCTGGCCGTTTTGCTGCGGGTCGCCGCCTGCGCCGCCATCGCCGGTGCCGATGTAGAGCATGCCGTCGGGACCGAAGATCACCTCGCCGCCGTTGTGGTTCGCCCACGGCTGGTCGAAGTGCAGCAACTCGCGCTCGCTGTTCGCATCGGCGCGCGTGGACATCGGGTTCGCCTTGAATTCCGAAACATAAGTCTGGAGCTTGCCGTTTTTCTTCGTCGTGTAGTTTACGAAAAAGCGTCCGTTGTTCTTAAACTGCGGATGAAACGCGAGGCCGAGCAGGCCGCACTCGTTGTCGCGACTCCAGACGCGATCGGTGATGTCGAGAAACGGCTGCGGCTCGAGCATACCATCGTGCGCAAGACGAATACGGCCGGGCTGCTCGATGATGAAAATCCGCCCGCTGCCGTCATCGACACATGCGAGCGGTCTTTGAAAACCGGAAAAAACTTGCGCCAGCCGGATGTGCGGTGCTTGCGGCGCTGCGTCCTGCGCCTCCGCAAGCGACGCGATGAAAATTGCGAGAACTGAGAGGATGCGAAGCATGCGCGTATGTATTCGAGAGAAGCGCCGCGTGCAATCGCAACCTCAGCCCGCGACCAGCCGCTCGATTTCCATCGCGACGAGGCAAACGTCGTCTGTGAATTCGCGATTCGCGGCAAACTGCTGCACTTCGTCGATGACGCCGCGGCAAAGATCGACGGTCGCCATTGTGCTGCGATTGTTTACCGCTGTCATAAGCCGCGGATAATCGAAGAGCTGGCCGTCGCGTCCCTCCACTTCGAACAATCCGTCGGTGAAAACGAGCACGACATCGTGCGGCAGGAGATCTCTGCGGCAAACTTGATACGTTGGATTATCGAACAGCCCGAGCACCGGACCGGGCTTGCAGCCATTGAGCGGAACCGGCTGCACAGTTTCGCCAGTGTGGTGCATGCAAAGCGGATTCGGATGACCAGCATTCGCGTAACGCAATTCACGCCGGCCAAGATCGGCGACAACATACGACGCCGACGCAAACAGCGGCATGCCCGCGTGCTTGAGCGTCGAGCGGATTGCGCGATTGAGCTGCTCGAGAAATTCCGCCGGGTCGCTCCACGTGTAGCGCAGTTCGCCGACTATCGCACGGATTGTCGCCGCGACGAGCGCCGCGCGAACGCCGTGGCCCATCACGTCGCAAATGAACAAGCCGGCGACATCCTCGGAAATTTTCAGCACGTCGAAAAAGTCGCCGCTCACCGACATCGATGGCCGGAAGAAATGGTAAAAATGCACTGCGCTATCGTCGTCGCTCGCACCGCGCAAAAATCCCGGATAACGCTGCGGCAACATCGCGCTTTGCAGCTCGCGCGCCAATTCGAGATCCTGCTCGAGCGTTTCGTTTTTCTTGCGCAACTCTTCGTTCGCCTTTGCGAGTTGCTCCTCGGCGTGTTTGCGCGCGGTAATGTTTCGCGACAGGCCGAATGTTCCGATGATTTCTCCGTTCGGGTCGCGCAGCGGCAGCTTCGTCGAAATCACCCACGACTCGTGTCCGTCCGGCCACGTTTCTTTTTCCTCGATGCCGATCATCGGCTCGCCGCTGCTGACGATTTTCCGTTCGTCCTCAAACGCAGCGTGCGCGTGTTCTTCGCTGAAAAAATCGAAATCGCTTCTGCCGACAATCTGCGAGGGATCGGACACGCCGAACCATTTCGCCATCTCGCGATTTACGGCGATGAAATGGCTCTCGCGGTCTTTGAAGTAAATCGCGTCCGGCAGGTTCTCCATCAAAGTGGTGAATAAATGACGCTCCCACGTGAGCGCCTCTTCCGTCCGGCGGCGCTCGGTGATATCCCAGCAGACGCCAAACGCGCGCAGCGGGTTTTTCTTTTCGTCGCAATGCACTTTCGCACGCAGACGCAGCACACGCGGGCTTTGGTCGCTGCCGCGGGTCACGCGAAATTCGGCGTCATATTCCGCGCACGCTGCGACGGCCTCGTGAAGGCCTTCGTTGATCTTCACCTGGTCGCGCGCGTCGATCAGCGCGAGCATCTCGTCGCAGCCTCCGGTGAATTCGCTCACGCCGAAAAGCGCGAGCATCTGCGCATCCCATTTTATATTTCCCTGCGGAATATCCCATTCCCACGCACCCATGCCGGCGGAGCTGAGTGCGAGTTGGAGTTGATCTTGATCGAGTGTGCTCAAGTTTGGTTCGGCGAAGACCGTTGGTGGAACTGCGCAATCTACTGTCCGTTTCGCGCAGAGCCACTCTTTTTTTAATCGAGCGAATGAATGCGCCGGCACGCCGCGATGGTATTCGCCATCAACATCGCGATCGTCATCGGGCCGACGCCGCCGGGCACCGGCGTGATTGCGCGGCACTTCGGCGCGACGTTGTCGAAATCGACATCGCCGACGAGTTTGTAGCCTTTCGCGTTGGACGGATCGTCCACACGGTTAATGCCGACATCGATGACGACCGCGCCTTCGCGCACGTGTTCGGCTTTGACGAAATGCGCGCGGCCAATCGCCGCGATCACGATGTCGGCGCTGCGCGTAATCTCCGCGAGATTTTTGCTGCGCGAATGGACGACCGTCACCGTGGCGTCGCCGCCTTTGCCTTTGTTCATCAGCAAAAGCGCGAGCGGTTTTCCGACAATCATGCTGCGACCGAGCACGACGACATGCGCGCCGGCGATCTCGATTCCGCTCTCGACGAGCAATCGCTGGCAGCCGAGCGGCGTGCATGGAACGAAGCCGGTCGGATCGCCGAGCGTGAGTTTCGCGACGTTTATCGGATGAAAGCCGTCGACGTCCTTGCGCGGATCGATCGCGGCGATGACCGCGCTTTCGTCGATGTGCGACGGCGGCGGCGATTGGACGAGAATGCCGTGAATCGCCGGGTCGTCGTTGAGCTGCTGCACCAGCGCGATCAGGTCCTCCTGCGTGGTCGTCGCGGCCAGCTCGTGTTTAACCGAATGCAGACCCAGCTCGCGGCACATTTTGTCCTTCGAGCGAACGTAAGCGCGCGATGCCGGATCATCGCCGACGAGCACGACCGCGAGCCCGGGCGTCACGCCTTGCGCCTTGGTCCGTTCGGCCGCGGCACGCGTCTCGGTGTGGATTTTTTGCGCGATGAGTTTTCCGTCGATGAGGTTCATGGTGTTTTCGGCTGTAAAATTTGTTCGAGCCGCGCGCGTTCCGCCTCGAAATCGCCCGACACGCGGAACAATTCGTCGAACACAACTTCGACACGCGAGAACGGCAGCGGGATCATAAATTGGTCCCAGCTTTTCAATCGCACGCAGCGCGAATACTCAACATGAATCGGCACGATCGGCGCGCCCGTTTTTTGCGCGAGCGAAATCGCGCCCGCTCCGAGCACGTAACGCGGCCCGCGCGGTCCGTCGGGCGTGATCGCGATGTCGCCGCCGCTTTTGAGCACGCGCGTCAACTCCAGCATCGCCAGCGCGCCGCGACGCGAGCTCGAGCCGCGAACGCTTCCGATTTTAAAACGCCGCATCACCTGCGCGATGATCTCGCCGTCCTTGCTCGGGCTGGTGAGCACCGAGCCGTGCCGGTGTTTGTAATAACGTGCGCGGATGATCGGCATGATGAGCATCCGGTTATGCCAAAGCACCCAGATCGCCGGGCCGCACTCTCCGCTGCGCACGCCCGATCGATCGTCGAGACGAATGCGCAGCGTCAGCCCGATGAGCCGGATCAGCCACGCGACGAGAAATGGGACGAGCTTTTCCTTCAACACAATTCAGCTCTGCCAGCGAAACGCACGCGGATTCGGCAAATTCAGATGATCAAGAATCCGCGCGACGACCGTGTCCGCGACATCGTTGACGCTTTGCGGCTTGCTGTAAAAAGAGGGGCACGCGGGCAAAACGATTGCGCCCGCTTCGGTGACGGTGACGACATTGCGCGCATGGATGAGGCTCCACGGCGTTTCGCGCGGCACGAGGATCAGCTTGCGGCGCTCTTTTAAAAACACATCCGCCGCGCGCAGAATCGTCGTCTCACTCGCGCCGCCGGCGATGCGTCCCACCGTTCCCATCGAGCACGGCACGATCACCATCGCGTCGAACCGCGCCGAGCCGCTCACGAACGGCACGTGCATCCCCGCGCCGTCGTTGTGCTCGACCACGCCCTGCGGCGCGTGCAATTCCCCGATCTCCTCCGCGACGACCTGCCGCGCGTGCCCGCTGAGCACGAGATGGATTTCATGTTCGCGCGGGTCGATCACCTCCAGCAGGCGCTGCAAATAAATCGCGCCGCTTGCGCCGGTCGATGCGATGACGAGTTTCATCGCGCGAGCTTAGCATGCGATGGAAAGCAGGCGAGCGTTTCGCTGCGAATGCGCGAAAATCATGGCGCGCGTCCGCGTTGCAGCTTACAAGCCCTGATGCAGAAGAAACTTTTCACCGAGCTCGGCCTTTCGCCGGAATCGCTCAAGGCCGTGGCTAAGATGGGATTCGAGCAGGCGTCGCCGATCCAATCCGAGACGATTCCCGTGCTCCTCGCCGGCCGCGATGTAGTCGGCCAGTCGCAAACCGGCTCGGGAAAAACAGCGGCGTTCGCGATCCCCGCGATCGAGCAGGTCGATCCAAACGTCCGCGCCCCGCAAATCCTCATCCTCTGCCCGACGCGCGAGCTCGCAGTGCAGGTCGCCGAGGAAGTGGCGAAGCTCGCAGCTTTTAAAAAAGGCGTGCGCGAGCTGCCTATTTACGGCGGGCAAAGCTACGAGCGGCAATTCCGCGGCCTGCACGCAGGCGCGCAAATCATCATCGGCACTCCGGGCCGCGTGATGGATCACCTGGAGCGCAAAAGTCTCCGGCTCGACCAGATCAAGATGGTCATCCTCGACGAAGCCGACCGCATGCTCGACATGGGGTTTATCGACGACATCAAGACAGTGCTCGGCCATGCGCCACCGGAGCGGCAGACCGTGCTTTTTTCGGCGACGATCCCGCCGCCAATCCAGCAGCTCATCAAGACATTCACGCGCGATCCGGTGAATATCCGCATCAAGGAGGAGGCGCTCACCGTGCTCGCGATCGAGCAGGTCTATTACGAAGTCGATCGGCGCTCGAAGCTCGAAGTGCTCTGCCGCCTCATCGATCTCGAGGACATCAAGTTCGCGATCATTTTTTGCGCGACGAAAATGATGGTCGACGAGCTGACCGAGCATCTCATCGCGCGCGGTTATTCCGCCGACAAACTGCACGGCGACATCGCACAGGCGGCGCGCGAACGGGTGATGGGAAAATTCCGCAAACGCGGCTTCGAGTTCCTCGTCGCGACCGACGTCGCCGCACGCGGGCTCGACGTGGATGACATCGAAGTCGTCTTCAACTACGACCTGCCGCACGACGGCGAGGATTACGTCCACCGCATCGGCCGCACAGGCCGCGCGGGCCGCACCGGGCGGGCGATCACGTTTGTCGCCGGGCGCGAAATTTACAAACTGCAAAACATCATCCGCTTCACAAAGGGCCGCATCAAACGCGAGAAAGTCCCCTCCGCCGACGAGGTCGAGGAAAAGCGCACGAATGTCTTCTTCGAGTCACTCCGCGAGACGCTGGAGAAAGGCGAATTCAAGCGCCACGACGCGCTCATCGACCGGCTGCTCGACCAGGGCCATTCGCCCACCGACATTGCCAATGCGCTCATCCATTTGCTCAATGCCGACAAAGCCCGCGGTGGAGAAAAAATCGCCGAGGACTACCCTGCCCCGCCGCCGCGCGAGTATCCGAAATACGAGCCGCTCTTTCGCGGACGCGAACGCCGCACCGGATCGCGGGACGATGCACGCGAGCCGCGCGAAGAACCGCGCCGCCGTCAGCGCGCCATGTCGGAGGAACCGGAAACCACCTCGCACGAAGCCGGCATGCTCCGCATCGCGATGAACGTCGGCCGCGAACACAAAATCGGCCCCGGCGACATCGTCGGCGTGATTTTAGGCGCAACCAAAATCCCCAAGGAATGCGTCGGCGCGATCCACCTCCTGCCAAAGCAGACCCTCGTCGACATCTCCGAAGACCGCGCAAACCTCGTCCTGAAAAAACTCAACGGAATCCAGTTTAAAGGCCACCGGCTGACAGTGCAGATCCCGGCGTAACGCCGGCGCGCGACAAAACATTTCCCTGGGACCGCCGAAGGCGCGCCGGCGCATCTGCATAAAAAGCCGCACGCCGGCTCAAATCACCCCCAAACCAACCGAGGTTGTCGACCGACCAACCAAGGTTGTCCGCCCGCCCCCCTCGGTGGGTGCATCGCCAACCAAGGTTGGTTGCCTCCCCACCGCGGTGGGTTGCCCTTTTACCGAGGTTGCCAGCCTCCCAACTAAGGGGAGCAGCCCGCCAACCAAGGTTGCCGGCCAACCAACCGAGGTTGGCGACCGACCAACCATGGTAAAATGCCCGCCAACCTTGGTTGTTCGGTCACCAACTCAGGTATTTTGCCAAAATACCTAGGTATTCTGGCATCCCACCCGAGGTTTTGGCGCTCCGGTGTCCAATTTATGACAAAACAACCCCGCTTTCTGCCCAATTTCTGCATTTGCTCATTTTGCGACATTTGCCCTTTTTTCGCCTCCAAATCGTGAGCACATTTTACCCATTTTCGCAGAGGCCATTTCGGCATTCTGCATCCTGCCTTCGAACAGTTTCGCCTTGTGAGTTTCGCTTCTCTCCAGCACGCTTTCAGGCCTTGGATTCCTTTTACCACGCCTCTATTACAAGCAGCAACCCGCTTAGGCAAAACTCCTCCAAACCCCTTTCGCTTTATAAAGCGAAACACACCTTCGCCTAATATAGGTTAGGCCTCAGAGCACCATGAAACTACCCGTCGCTCTCATTTTGTTTTGCGGATTTTGCAGCGCGAGCAGATCGGAAGATAATTCGTCAGCATGGATTTGTCTGCCAGATGAGAAGGCACTTCACAGCGGCGATGTATTTCCGTCGCGCCTGATTCTGCATTCAGACGGCTCCGCCACTTTGACCATGTTAGTTGCCGGTGTGCGTAGAGATATGCCACCGTTGCCGAAGCTGCAAGAGGGCATCCAGATCAAGCGAGAGCAGGGATCGGTTACACTTCTCGGCACTGGGCAGCAAATGGTTTTCAAGAAACTGCCCGATTGGGAGAAGCGCTTTGAATCGGCATCGCCCGTTCCGCAAACCAAGAAAGAAGCAATCGATGCACTGAAGAAGATTCTTTCAAGTGACATCGGTGAGATGCGGCTTGAGGAGTTGGACGCTCTTAATGGAGCCTTGGGAAACCTTCTTCGGATGGCTTTCGACCTAGACAATCCGAAATCACCTTTACTAGCTGATCTTGGCGAGCACCGCGATTCCTCCGCAACAAAGGAACTTTTGATCTTATTTTGGAAGACTCTCCAGAAGAACCCTCGATGAGGCCTAACATGACGCTCCTTGGGCGACATTCACGCGCACGGAAGATTGCGGGCTACGAGGCAATAAGCTATTTAACTAGAAATCATGTCTCTGAATTCCTCACTTCGTTCGTTGAATCTCATGCTTATGGCTACCACTTTGCTGGCAGGCGTTGCTAACAGCCACGGCGAGGACGCCAGGCCGGCCAAAACATTCATCGATTTCTTTCTGCCAATGCCTATCAACGGCAGCTTGACGAAGGATGTCTGGGGCGCGGCGACGGTGGGGCCGCGCGATCCGAAGAATGGCCTCGAAGACGAGACCATGAAGCAATGGAACTACTGGGACGGTAAAATCATCAAAGCGCCGGATGGCAAATATCATATGTTCGCGAGCCGCTGGGAACAGTCGCGCGGACACAGCGGGTGGGGACAGTCAAAGGCTGTCCACGCCGTGAGTGACAAACTCATCGGGCCTTATCTGGACAAAGGGCTTTGCTGGCCGGGCAATGAAGGTGGCAAGGGCCATAACGTCACCGCACTGCAACTGCCCGACGGCCGCTATGCCATCGTCATCAGCGAGACGCGCCCAGGCATGGTCTTTGTTTCCAAATCTCTCGACGGCCCCTGGGAACTCCTAGGTAACATCACGGTGGAGGGCGACCCAAAATGGCGTGCCTCCAATGAGATCATCCTGGCGCGACCGGACGGACGCTACGAGATGTTCGGGCGTCGCGGAGTAGTCTGGATAAGCGACAAGGACGTGCTCGGCCCTTACGTGGCACAAGGCCCGAGCATTTATCCAACGATTAAGGACATGCCGCAACACGAACTGCGACATCTTGAAGATCCTGTTCTTTGGTTCAGTGGCGGCTTGTATCACATCACTGTCAACAACTGGAGTGATCGCAAAGCCTACCATCTCACCTCCAAGGATGGCATTAGTAACTGGATCTTCCGAGGCCTCGCCTATGATCCCACGGTGGACTTCATTCGCTACACCAACGGCACTGTAAATCACTGGGCCAAACTTGAGCGCCCGAGCGTCTATATCGAAAATGGCCACGTTGCCGCCGTCACTCTGGCCGTGATTGACGTGCAGAAGGAGCAGGAAAACGGCAACGACGGCCACGGCAGCAAAGTCATCGTCATCCCCTTCGATGGGGCGGCCATGGATCGTGATCTACAGGGGAAATAAGGGGCGTTCGCCTGCTTGGATATTTAGTCTAAAGATAGCGAGTTGGTGGCGCTCCGCGCTGAGCGCCACCGATTGATCTCAAAGCAGCAACAAAACCTAGTCGGTTGTCTTTGCACCACCGCTGGATTTATCGGATTTGCCGCCTTTGTGTTTTTTGTGACCTTTGTGGCCTTCGCTGCTGGTGCCGGTGGTCGAAGTGGTGCCGGAAGTCAAACCGCCGGTGGTGCCGGTTGTGCCCGCAGTGCCTGCCCCGCCGGTCATTCCCGCACCGGATGCACCCGCACCGGTTGTGTCGCTCGTGCTCGGCGTTGCGCCGAGGGCAGAGTTGGTGTTTCCGCCGCCCATGTTTGTGGTGGAGGTGTCGCCGCTGGTGATGGATGAGTCGGTGCCGCCGCCGGTCGTGCCGGTCGCGGTTCCGCCGCCGGCGGTGCCGGTGGTCTCACCCTGCATGTCGCTTTGCGCGAAAGCGCCCGCCGTCGCGACACAGAGCGCGGCGATCGAAGTCGTAAGGATCTTATGTTTCATAGTGAAACTGGAAACGAACCGCGGCGCGCGCGCGGCTGTCTGGGAATTGAAGGAGGACCGCATCGGGGGGATGCGGAGAGCGGCGCTAGCGCTTCTCGGGAACTTCCTTGCCCTTATCGACAAAGGTCAGAGACGCCGAGTTGAGGCAAAAACGGAGGCCGGTGGGAGGCGGGCCATCTTCAAAGACATGCCCGAGGTGCGCATCGCAACGCGCGCAGAGGATCTCGGTGCGGGTCATTCCATAGCTGTGGTCCGCATGCGTGATCACATTTTCCTTCGCTACGGGCTGGAAGAAACTCGGCCAGCCGGTGCCGGAATCGAATTTCGCGCCAGAGGCAAACAGCGGCAATCCGCAGCAGATGCAGTGGTAGATGCCCTCGCGGTGATTATCGTAAAAGACGCCGCAAAATGCCGGCTCGGTCCCCTTCCCGCGCGCGATGCGGTATTGCTCCGGCGTGAGCTGCTTTTTCCACTCGTCGTTGCTTTTCACCACGCGCGGCGAATCGACTGGTTCGGTGAGCTGCCCGTCAGGGCCGATGATGCGGACTTTGATCGTGGACATAGAGTTCTTCGGGTTTTCGGTTTTTTGCGCGAGGACGAAGCAGGAAAGCAATGCGCCGATCGCAAGCAAAAGCACAACCGTTCTTTTCATCGGGATAGAATGGCATGAACCGCACGGAAACTCTACTGCGCAGTTGCCGTCCGGCGCGATCCCGCTGGTTGCATAAGCGCAATGGCATTTACTACCTCAGCTATGCGACCGGCTTTCCGGAAAAGATCGCTTATTCCACCGCGCAAAAAATAACCGGGCCGTGGACTTATCGCGGGCTGGTTTCCGAATGCGCGGGGAACAGCAATACCATTCACCAAGGGATCATCAGCTTCAAAGGTGCGGACTATTTCATCTATCACAACGGCGCGATGCAGCACTCGACCAAACTTGGCGGAGGCAGCAGCTTCCGGCGCTCGGTTTGCGTGGATTATCTCTATTGCAATCCCGACGGCACAATGAAGCGCGTTATCCAGACCACCGAAGGCACGGACCTTCCGCCTGCGAGTCACTAAAGTTTACTTTGCGCGAAAGTCGTGAGTCGCGCGGCTTGAATCCGCCTGCATCACGTTCCAACATCGCCTCGTGATCCGCGTCGAAAGCCAGCACGACATTGCGTTTCCGCGCGAAGCGGTGTGGCCGGTATTGAGCCGGACGGACTGGATCAATCGCTCGATGGGATTGCCGCCGGTGGACTACGACATCGCGCCGCGCGCAGAGGGCGGAAGCGAGATCACTGCGCAGGCGCGGATGTTTGGAATGAAGATGCGCTGGCGGGAGCTGCCCTTCGAATGGTGCGAGCCGGAGTTTTATCGCGTGCGCCGTGTCTTCGAATCGGGACCATTCACAGAGGTGCGACTGGGGCTGGAATTGCGCGAACACAATGGCGGGACACGGATCGTGGCTTGTTCGGAAATGGAGCCGCGCGGGATCACGGGCAAGCTCGCCGCAGACTTTTTGCTCGCATCAAAAGCAAAGCGCGACATGGCGCGAATCGTTGCGCACGTGGAGAAATTTTTGCGCGGCCAAAGCGCGGTCGCTTTGCCAAGGCTTCCAGTGCATCCGGTCAATGAAGCGACGTTGCAAACCGGTATCGCGAAATTGCGCGATGCATCGTTGCCGGCGGCGATGATCGATCTGCTGGAAAGCCTGCTGCGAGACTCGCCGGACGTGGAACTGGCGCATCTGCGGCCTTTCGCCGTCGCGCGAAAATGGAGCGTCGACCGTTGGGCGACACTGCGCCTGTTTCTGCACGCGACACGCGCCGGGCTGCTCGACCTAAGCTGGGAGGTGCTCTGTCCGGCATGCCGCTCGTCGCGCGCGCCATTGGCCAGCTCGCTCGGCCAGCTCAAACGCACCGCACATTGCGACGTCTGTCAGATTGAGTTCGATGCGGAATTCGACAAATCGGTCGAGCTGAAGTTCGCCGTCAACCCCGCGCTGCGACCGCGCGAACAGCAGACATTTTGCCTCGCGGGTCCGGGTGGAAAGCCGCACGTCATCACCCAGCTTTTGCTCGAAGCGCACGAGGAACGCGCGTGGAAATGGCCGGCAGTTGCGCGGCCGGTGCGACTGCGTTCGCCGCAGGTGAAGAAGCCGACGACGCTGGAATTATCCGAGCTATCAAGTGCACAGTCGATTATTTGCCAACAGGATGGCTTTGTTTTTAAACCTGCTGCGGATTTAAAAAACGGCACCAATATTTCAAACCCGAACGCGTTTCCAGTTCTCGTCAGCCTCGAGCAACTCGCGTGGGACGACGATATTCTCACCGCCGCGCGCGTGACGAACTGGCAGGAATTTCGCGACCTGTTTGCAAGCGAAGTCATTTCGCCGAATGAGGAGGTCACCGTCGGTTCGCAGGTTGTTCTGTTCACGGATCTGCTCGGCTCGACCGCACTCTATCGCACCATCGGCGATGCGCCCGCCTACGTGCTGGTGCGAAATCATTTTGCCGTGCTGCTCGATGCGATCCGCGCCAATCACGGCACGGTCGTAAAAACCATCGGCGACGCCGTCATGGCAGCGTTCAGCCGCGTCGACGAAGCCTTCGCAGCCGTGCGCCAGATGCACGAGAAATTGCCCGCCGCCGATCCGCGCCTCGGCAGGCCGCCCGCGCTAAAGTCGAGCCTGCACGTCGGCCCCTGTCTCGCAGTCAACGCCAACGGTCGCCTCGATTTTTTCGGCACCACGATCAATCTCGCCGCGCGAATGGTCGCGTGCTGCCAAGGCGGTGACCTGACGATTTCCGACGAGCTGTTTCATCGGCCCGAGTTCAGCGATTTTGCAAAACACATCGCCGCCGCGCCCGAGCCGTCGGAGGTAAACTTTCACGGCTTTGCCGAGCCGCATCGCGTCTGGCGGATTCCCATTGCGCAACAGATGCGACTTTAAACGTTTCGCTATTTACCAGGAATGATCAGCGTCATTCCCGGTTTGAGCTTCACCGTGCCGGAGAGCACGTTGAAGTTTGCGTCCTGGATGTCTTTCCAGCGCGCGGCGGTCTTGAAGTGTTTGCGCGAGATGGATGCGAGCGTATCGCCGGACTGCACGGTGTAAGTGCGCGCGCCGGGCGGAATCGGTTTTTGCACCGGACTGCCGGTTGCCGCCAGAGCAGGTGCGGTGCGTTGCGCGCGGATTTCCGTGAGTTGCCGGCGCAACTCCAGGTTATCGTTTTTTAATCGCGCGGCGTCGTCCTGCGTCATGAACGCACCCTTCGACAAGGTCGTGATGATTTTTAGCTCGTCCTGCTTGATGAACTCGCGCGCGTCCTTTGCGTGCGCGCCGTGCGGCGACATCTCGAGGTAACGCTGGAAGTGATGCGTCGCGGCGAGCGGATTGCCGAGTTTGTCATCGTAAATCAGTGCGAGCCGGTAATGGACGTCTGCGCTTTTCGGAGTGCCATCGATGGCTGCTTCGTAGAACTGCACGGCGGCGTGGTAGTCGCCTTCCTTTTCGTTTTTCTCGGCTTGATCAAAAGCGCGCACCGATGGCCGCTGGAAGGCTTGCTCGCAGCCGGAGAGCAAGAGCAATGAATAACTGATGACGAATAACCAACGACTGAGCGCTTTCATCGACATATGCGGCTGCTTTGAACATTCGTCATTTAGTAATTGCTCATTGAATCATTCACTCGATTTCCGCTTTCTCCAACGCCTTCACGACTGTCTTAACGACTTTCAATCGCGCATACCATTTGTAATTGGCGCCGATGATGTGCCACGGCGCGCGATCATTCGATGTGCGCTCAAACATTTCCATCGCGGCTGCATTGTGCTGGTTCCATTTTTTACGATTGCGCCAGTCTTCCTCGCTGATTTTCCAATGCTTGAGCGGATCGCCCTGGCGGCTTTTGAAGCGCGCGAGCTGCTCATCTTTTGTGATGTGAAGGTAGAACTTGATGAGCACCGTGTTGTCGTCCATCAGCGTCCGCTCGAGTTCATTGATCTCGCGATAAGCACGCTTCCATTCGTCCTCGGTCGCGAAGCCTTCGACGCGCTCAACGAGCACGCGGCCATACCATGAGCGGTCGAAGATCGCGATCTCGCCGCAGGCCGGCAGCTTATTCCAAAAACGCCACATGTAATGATGGCGATATTCCTCGGCGGTCGGTTTGATGACGGAATAAACGCGCACCATTCGCGGATCGAGCCGCTCGACGAGGCGCTTGATCGCGCCGCCTTTTCCCGCAGCGTCCGGGCCTTCGACGACAATAACCACCGACGTCTTCGTCTCGCCAAGTATGCGCTGAAAGCGGAGCAGCTTGATCTGCTGCTCTTTTAGTTTTTCGCGATATTCCTTTTCCGAAACTTGCTTGTGCTCGAGTTCGTCGAGCGGCGTGAATTTTTTTCGAGCGGGAGTTTCGGTAGTCGCCATCGCGCTCGGTTATAGCGCGAGCGATGGTTTTCACAAGGCTGCCGCGCTTGACAATGCGGGGCGCAGTTGAGTTTGCTCAGCACATGAAACTTGTTCCCACCCTTATCCGTTCCGTCATTGCTGCAACTATCGCGCTCGCTTTTTCCGCGCACGCCGAGATCGATTCAAAAACCGCGTTCGCGCGGATGAAGTCGCTGAGCGGCGACTGGCAGGGGCCGAAGATGATGGGCAAACGATGCGATGTGAACTATCGCGTCATTGCCGGCGGCAGCGCGGTGCTGGAAACCTGCTTCGCAAACACGCCGATGGAAATGGTGTCGGTTTATTATCCCACGGGAAAAACGCTCGCGATGACGCATTACTGCATGCTCGGCAATCAACCGCGCATGAAACTCAATTTGAAAAAGAGCACCGCCGACACGCTCGTGTTTGATTTCGCCGGCGGCGACAACATCAAGACGACAAAGATGAACATGCACTCGACGACGCTGCATTTCGTCGGCAAAAACAAAATCCAGAGCACCTGCACCGGCGAGGAAAACGGAAAGCGCGGGCAGACGCACACGGCTCTCTTTACGCGGGTTTAATCCGTAGCGACCATGTCGCTTCTCATCAAAAACGGCGAGATCGTCACCGCGGACGCGCGCTACGTCGCGGATATTTTCTGCGAAGACGAAACGATCACGCGCATTGACCGCGACATCGCCGCGCCGCCTGACTGTGAGGTGATCGATGCCAGCGGAAAATATGTGTTTCCGGGTTTCATCGACCCGCATGTGCATATTTATCTGCCGTTCATGGGGACGTATGCGAAGGACACGCACGAGACGGCTAGCAAGGCTGCACTCGTCGGCGGCACGACGACTTTCATCGAGATGATCTGCCCGGCGCGCGGCGACAAGCCGCTCGAGGCATTCGAGCTCTGGCTCGGAAAAGCGCAGGGCGCGAGCGCGTGCGACTTCACGTTTCACATGGGCGTGACGCGTTACGACGATGAAGCGCAGGGCGATTTCGAGGAAATCGTCCGGCGCGGGGTCGCGAGCTTCAAAGTGTTCCTGGCTTACAAAGGCGCGTTCGGTGTGACCGACGAGGAGTTATACAAAACGCTGACTCTCGCAAAGCGGCTCGGCGTGATCACCACGGCGCATTGCGAGAACGCAGATTTGGTTTTGGAGCTTCAGCGCAAACTGCTCGCGGAAGGAAAAACGGGCCCTGCCTGGCACTACTGGAGCCGTCCGCCCGCCGTCGAAGCCGAGGGCGTGCATCATCTGATGACGTTCGCCGAAATGACCGGCGCACATGTTTACATCGTCCACCTGAGCTGTGCCGAGGCATTGCAGGAAGCGATGCACGGCTCCGCGCGCGGCGTGAAAGTCTGGGTCGAAACGCTGATCCAATATCTGCTGCTCGATCGCACGAGCGCCGAGGCCGATTTCGAGGGCGCGAAGAATGTGATGTCACCGCCGCTGCGCGATGCGTCAAATCACGACGTGCTCTGGAACGCTCTGGCGAAGGGCTTCGCGAGCACGCTGGCGACCGATCACGCGCCGTTCGATTTTGCGCAGAAGCAGATGGGACGCGGCGATTTTACAAGAATCCCGAACGGCATCCCGTCGCTCGAGGATCGCGTGAATTTGTATTTCACGCATGGGGTAAAAAGCGGCCGCATCGATTTGCATCGCTTCGTCGAGACGGCGAGCACAAATGCGGCGAAACTGTTCGGCTTGTTCCCGCGCAAAGGCGCCATCCAGCCGGGCAGCGACGCCGATCTCGTCGTTTACGATCCAAATTATCGCGGCGTGATCAGCGCGAAAACGCAGCTGATGAATCTCGATTACAATTCGTTTGAAGGGATGGAAATCGCAGGCCGGCCGAGCGTCGTCACGGTGCGTGGAAAAGTCGCCGCGCGAGACGGAAAGTTTGTCGGCGAAGTTGGCCGCGGTCGGTTTTTACAGCGCGAGCCGACGCATTTTTAGTCGCAGACGAAAAGATCGACGAATTGCGAAACCGGCATCGCTTCGAGCCGGCTGTGGTCGTAACAAACGCGAGTAATGCGCTCGACTGCATCAGGTGAAAATCGCGTCGCCAGATTCTCTTCGAATTTTTTCACGAGCAGCGGAATGCCTTCCGCGCGACGGCGGCGATGGCCGATTGGATAGTTCACTTCGACGCGTTCCGTCGCGCTGCCATCGCGGAAAAAAACCTGCACGGCATTTGCGATGGAACGCTTTTTGGGATCGAGATAATCGTCGGAATATTGTGGATTTTCGCGAACAACCATTTTCTCGCGAAGCATGTCGATAAGCGGGTTTGCGGCGACTTCGTCCTCGTAATGATCGGCGGTCAATTTTCCAAAAATGAGACCGATCGCCGTCATGTATTGCAGGCAGTGATCGCGGTCAGCTGGATTATTCAGCGGGCCGGTTTTGTCGATGATCCGAATCGCGGATTCGTGTGTCGTGATTTCCACGCGTTCGATTTCGTCGAGCCGCGCGCGCACCTGCGGATGCAAGCCGATTGCCGCCTCAACCGCCGTTTGCGCGTGGAACTCTGCTGGAAACGCAATTTTAAACAA
This sequence comes from Spartobacteria bacterium, assembly GCA_021324395.1. GTDB lineage: Bacteria > Verrucomicrobiota > Verrucomicrobiia > Chthoniobacterales > Chthoniobacteraceae > JAJPJG01. Next base: position 65,391 of record JAJPJG010000051.1, read on the forward strand.
CACGTGTTCCATCACGTAACTGCCGAGCGGGCGCCCGAGGGAGATCAACTGACGGCGAAACAGCGCGTCACTAAATCCCCACGTCGGCGTCGAGATCGCGCCGGGGTAGCCCATTTCGCCGCGTAATGCCATCAGAGCGTGCCATACCGCGCGGCCCGTCGCGTCTCCCGCCGCCCACGATTTTCGCGAGCCGGTATTCGGCGCATGCCGATATGTGCGCAACGCACCGCCGTCGATCCACGCGTTGGAAATCGCATTCACAATTTGTTCGCGTGTGCCGCCCAGCAGCGCGGTCGCGACGGCGGTCGACGCGACGCGCACGAGCAGCACGTGATCAAGTCCGACGCGATTGAAAGAATTTTCCAACGCGAGCACGCCCTGGATTTCGTGCGCCTTGATCATCGCCGTCAGCACGTCGCGCATTTTTAAAGATGCACCTTGCCTGCTCAAAAAGTCAGCGACGGCGAGGATTGCGCCGAGATTGTCCGAGGGATGCCCCCACTCCGCTGCGAGCCATGTGTCGTTGAAATCGAGCCAGCGAATCGCGCAACCGATATTAAACGCGGCGTTGACAGGCTCGAGTGCGAAGTTGGTTCCCGGAACTCGCGCGCCATTCTCCAAAACCGCACCCGGCACAATCGGCCCGAGCATCTTCACGCAAGCCGGATAACTCAGCGCGAGAATGCCGCAGCCGAGCGTGTCCATTAAACAATAGCGCGCGGTATCGAATGCTTCGTCACTCGCGATTTGGAAATCGTAAACGTAATCGGCGATCTCGACGAGCAGCGGATCGGGATCGGGAGGGACGTTGCTGAGCCGCGTGCTCATGAACGCTTTTCCATGGGCAAAAACGCGCGCGGCTCCGCACCGATGTATTCCGCTGTCGGCCTGATCAGGCGGTTGTTCGCGCGCTGCTCCATGATGTGAGCGGACCAGCCGGAGATGCGCGCAAAAACAAAAATCGGCGTGAACATCGCCGTCGGAATTCCGAGAAAGCGATACGCGCTCGCGCTGAAAAAATCCAAATTCGGAAAAAGCTTTTTCTCGCGCAGCATCACCTGCTCGATGCGCTCTGAGATGGCGAAAATGCGCGACTCGGGATGATCATTCGAAAGTTTGCGCGACCATGATTTGATGATCGGCGAACGCGGGTCGCACTCGCGATAAACCGGATGGCCGAAACCCATCACGGTGCGTTTTTCATCGAGCATTTTCATCAAGCCCGCTTCCGCTTCGTCGGCCGTGGAAAATTGCTCGATCAATTCCATCGATGCCTCATTCGCGCCGCCATGCAGCGGGCCGCGCAACGCGCCGATTCCGCCGGTGACTGCGGAATAAAAGTCGGCGCGTGTTCCCGCGACCACGCGACAGGTAAATGTCGAAGCGTTAAACTCATGTTCAGCGTATAAAATCAGCGACACATCCATCGCGCGCGCCTGCAGCGAGCTCGGCGGACGGTCGTGGAGCAGTTGCAAAAAATGCGCGCCGACACCCTGCGCGTCCGTCTGCGTCTCGATCCGTTTGCCGCTGCGATGAAAGTGATGCCAGTAAAGCAGCATCGACGGAAACGCCGCGATCAGCCGGTGCGCGATCGCTTCCGCATCGCGCGATTCGTTTTCCTGTTCGATCGTCCCGAGCGCGGAACAGCCGGTGCGCAAAACATCCATCGGATGCGCATCGGCAGGCACGCGCTCGAGAATTTCGCAAAGCACCGGCGGCAAACCGCGCAGGCCGGTGAGTTTTTTACGAAAGCTGTCGAGCTGCTTTTGGTTCGGCAATTCCCCGTAAAGCACGAGCCACGCGACTTCCTCAAACGTGGCGTGCTCCGCGAGATCTTCGATCGAATAGCCGCGATACGTCAGGCCGACACCTTCCTTGCCGACGGTGCTCACCGCAGTCTGTCCCGCGACGACTCCCGACAGCGCGATTTTCTTCTTCGGTTCACTCATAATTTTTGCCCTTCATCGAGCTGCTGCTCGTATTTGTGGTAGTCGAGAATTTCATAAAGCTCCGCGCGTGTTTGCATGCGATCGACGACCGCGCGCTGTGTGCCGTCCGCGCGAATCGTGCAATACACATCGAGCGCAGCAGCGCTCATCGCGCGAAATGCGGAAAGTGGATACAGCACCATCGCCACGCCGGTGCCGCGGAGTTCATCGATTGTGAAAAGCGGCGTTTTTCCGAATTCGGTAATGTTCGCCAAGATGGGAACGCCGACCGCACGCGTGAACGTTTCGAATTCCGCGAGCGTCGTGCATGCTTCCGCAAAAATCATCTCCGCGCCGGCCTCGCAATATTGCCGCGCTCGCGCAATCGCCGCATCGAGACCTTCCACAGCGAGCGCGTCGGTTCGCGCCATCACGACAAAGTTCGGATCGGTTTTTGCGCCGACTGCCGCCGCGATTCGGTTAGTCATTTCCTCTGGCGAAACGAGCTGTTTATTTGGCCTGTGGCCGCAGCGTTTTGCATCCACTTGATCCTCGATGTGAATGCCCGCCGCGCCTGCACTGATCAGCGTTTGCACGGTTTTCACCGGATCGTTCCAGGCCGTGTCCGCATCAACGAGCAGCGGCACTTTTGTCGCATTGGAGATTCGTCCAACATCCGTCGCCACATCGTCGAGTGTCGTCATTCCGAGATCGGGCAAACCGCGCGACGCATTCGCCACACCGGCTCCGGAAAGATAGATCGCGCGAAAGCCCGCGCGCTCTGCGAGCAAGGCCGAAAACGCGTTGATTGTGCCGGCGATTTGTAGCGGCTTCTCCGCTGCGAGTGCGGCGCGAAAACGAGCGCCGGGGGTTGCGCGAGTTGATTCGGACACGCCGAAATCCTTCAGCACGCTTCACCTTGCGTCAAGCGTCGCGATGTCAATAGCGCGCTGTAAAATTGCGCGATTTTTTAATCTCGCGATTGCGCGTGGAGCGATGCAGTTTCTGCCGCCTCGCATGCGGTTCCGACTTTTCGACCTCAATCCCGAACAGGAAAAAGCCGTGCGCACGATCGATGGCCCGCTGCTGATTCTCGCGGGCGCGGGCACGGGCAAAACGCGCGTCATCACGGCGCGTGTCGCTTACCTGATCGCGCAAGGCGTCGCGCCGGAGCACATCCTCGCGGTGACTTTTACAAACAAAGCGGCAAATGAAATGCGCGAGCGGCTCGCAACGATGGTGGAGAAGGAGCAGGTCAAGCGCGTGACGATGTCCACATTTCACGCGCTCTGCGTGCGCATCCTGCGCGGCGGCATCGACCGGCTCGGCTACAAAAACAACTTCAGCATATACGACGAGTCGGACCAGCTCGGCTTGATCAAAAAGATCATCACACGCACCGCTGCGCGCGACGAAAAAATCGATCCGCATCTCGCAAAAAACTTGATCAGCAAAGCGAAAAACAACGGCTGGTCCGCGCCAAAAGACGACCAGACGCTGATCTCTGCGGTTTTCACGCGCTACCAGGTGGAACTAAAAAATCTCAACGCCGTCGATTTCGACGATCTGCTTTTGCTCACGGTGAAGCTGCTCGCCGAGCACAACGAAGTGCGCGCGAAATGGCAGGAGCGTTTTCGCTACCTCATGGTCGACGAATTTCAGGACACAAACCGGTTACAGCTCGAGCTGGTCAGTTTGATCGCGGACGCACACAAAAACGTCGCGGTCGTCGGCGACGACGATCAATCGATCTACGGCTGGCGCGGCGCGGAAGTGTCGAACATTCTGGAATTCGAGCACCATTTTCCCAATCCGACGGTTGTTAAACTGGAACAAAACTACCGCAGCACGAACGCAATTCTCGGCACCGCGAATTCGCTTATCAAAAACAATCCCCGCCGTCGCGCGAAGCAGCTCTGGAGTGCGCATGCATCGGGCGAAAACGTGCGCGTGGTCCAGATGCCGGACGATCGCGAGGAGGCAAAGTTTGTCGCCGAGGACATCCAGCGCCGCAACTTCGCAGAAAACGTCGTGTGGAAAAATTTCGCGGTGCTTTATCGCATGAATGCGCAGTCGCGGCTGATCGAGGAGAACCTGCGCCGGCTGCACATTCCGTATCGCCTCGTCGGCGGAAAAAGCTTCTTCGACCGGCGCGAAATCAAGGACGTGCTCGCTTACGCGACGTGCCTGCTCAATGCAGATGACGACGTCAGCCTGCTGCGAATCATCAACACACCCGCACGCGGCATCGGGCCGGCAGTCGTCGAGCGGGCGCTTGAACACAGCGTTCATGCAAAGTGCAGCTTGTTTAAATCGCTGCAATCGCCGGATTTTCTCGAAACGCTCTCCGTGCGCGCGCGAACGGCGATTTCCGAGTTCGCCGGGATGCTCGATTCCTTTGAAACACGCATCCACACGCCGCTTACGGATCACGCGGAAATCCTCCGCGAACTGATCACGAAAACAACGTATCTCGATGACTTGAAGCGCACGTGCAAATCCCCCGACGAAGCACTCGATCGCGAAAATAACGTGCAGAACATTTTCAACGATCTCGCGCAATACCAGCAGCGCTCAAGCGGCGGACTGCAAGGTTTTCTCGACGAAGTCTCGCTCGATCAAGACCGTGAAAAAGACAAGGAGGACGACCAGCACGGCGTCACGCTCATCACGCTGCACGCCGCGAAAGGGCTCGAGTTTCCGCACGTTTATTTGATCGGACTCGAGGAGGATTTGCTGCCGCATTCGCGCTCAAAGATCGAGGGCACCGTCGACGAGGAGCGCCGCTTGTTATACGTCGGCATCACACGCGCCATGAGCACGCTGACCATGAGCTGGTGCCGCACGCGGATGAAATTCGGCAGTGCCGCGCCGGGCCATCCCAGCTCATTCATCAAGGAACTCGCGCCGGAACTCATCGAGCACGTCGACTTCGTGAAACTGATGAACACACCGGTCCAGGAGGACACCGCGAAATCGCGCTTTGCACAACTTCGCGCTGCGCTAAAAAGCGCGTAATCGGCTTGTGGCACGGCTTTGCGGGCCATATCACTTCCGCGTGACGATTCCGTTCCGGCCGGACGATCCGCTTCCAAAAAATGCGCAGGCTGCGCTCTGGGTTTTAGGCGCGCTGGTGCTCGTCTTTGGCGCGATTGTCGAAATGCGCTCGGCTTTTCTCCACCGGCGAATGACGGATGCGGACGATTTTTTTCGCGCGGCGTGGGCGATCCGCACCGGCAGCGACATCTACGAAATCACCGACACGAATGGCTGGCACTACAATTACCCGCCGCTCTTCGCGCTGCTGCTCACGCCTCTGGCGAATCCGCCGCCTGGCGCGGACCGCAAGGGATTTTTGCCGTATGAAATTTCGGTCGCGATCTGGTATGCGCTGAGCATCGCGTTTCTCGCGGTCGCGGCGCACTGGCTGGCGTCGGCGTTCGAGCGCGCGGTGCCGCGATTGCGCAGCCGGCGCCATGGCCGGCAATGGTGGCTGATGCGATTTCTGCCAGTCGCCGTTTGTTTAATTTCCGTTGGCCGCACGCTTTCGCGCGGGCAGTGCAACACACTTGTGCTGGTCCTATTCTGCGGAATGATCGCGCTCCTTTTGAGCGGTCGTCGCGCACTTGCAGGCGGCTGTCTCGCCGGCGCAATCTGCATCAAAATCTGGCCCGCATTTTTAATCCTGTATCCGGTTTATCGCCGCGATTTTCGTTTCATCGGCGGATGCGTCGCGGGCGTCATTCTGGGTCTGCTCGTCATTCCGTCGCTTGCGCTTGGCAGCGTGAAAACGATGGCGCAGTTGCAGCATTACGCGCAGGTGACCCTCCTCCCCGGCCTTGGCATTGGCGAAGATCGCTCGCGCGCGGACGAACTCACGACCGCGACAGCGACCGACTCGGAGTCGTTTGTCAGCGTATTGCACGCCATCTCTTTTCCGAATGCCGACACGCGTCCGCAGGATGCGCTTCCGTGGGAACGAGCCACGCATTGGTTCATCGCTGCGATGCTGACAGCGATGACATTTTGGGCTGCAAAAAGCACGCGTGGTGACGTGCTCGGGGAAGCGATTTTACTCGGCGCGCTCATGGTGCTGATGCTGCCGATCAGTCCTGTTTGCCACGGTCATTACTTCATTTTCGCACTGCCGCTCGTCTCCGCTCTGGCTGCGGAAGCATGGGAGCGCTGCGGCGAAATCGGCGCCGGACTTGCCACGTTGTTCGTCGCACATTTTGCGCTGCACCTCATTTCGACCTTGCCTGCATTCGCATGGGCGAAAGAATTCGGCGTGCCCCTCGTCGCCACCCTCGCTCTCTGGATCGCCGCGCTTGTCGTTTTGCGAAAACGCGCTGCAGCATTTGCAATAGCGCCGGCCCCCGCGCTGGAGGTTGCAGCATGAAAATTTCGTTCGTTTATCCGATGTTCAATGAACTCGGAAACATCGAGAAGCTCCTCCGCACGACGCGCGCAATGGCGGAATCAATCCCGCTCGATGATTACGAAATTGTCGTCGTTAACGATTGCAGCAGCGACGGGAGCGGCGAAGTCGTGGAAAAAATGCGCGCGGAAATCCCGCGGCTGCGCGTGCTCCACCACAAGGAAAATCAAAAGCTCGGCGGTGCGCTGAAGACCGGTTTCGCCGCGGCGAGCCTCGACTACGTGCTCTACATGGACTCGGATTTCCCCGTGTCGTTTGCCGACGTGGAGCGCGTTCTGCGCAATGTGCGCGAGCCGCTCGACATGCTCGTCGGCTATCGCATCGGACGCGCCGAGGGCGTTTATCGTGACATGCAATCGTGGGCTTACAACGAACTGCTGCGACGCGTTTTTGACCTGCGCGTGCGCGATGCAAATTTCGCCTTCAAACTTTTCCGTCGAGAACTCGCACGCGCGCCGTTGCAATCTAACAGCTCGTTCATCGACGCCGAACTGCTGCTCGAAGCGCAGCGACTCGACTACAAAATTCGCGAGACAGGCTTTCGCTATCAAGTGCGCCAGGCCGGCAAATCGACGATCGGCGGGCCTCGCGCGATTCCGCCGTTGCTGCGCGATCTGATCCGCTATCGCCGTGAGCGCTGGTGCAAGCCCGACACGACGCAGCGTTATGTAATCTTTAACGCCGATGATTTCGGCCTTTGCAGCAGCATCAACGCAGGCGTGATCGCCTGTCATCGCGAGGGCGTCGTGCGATCTGCGAGTCTCATCGTGACCGGTGAAGCGTTCGATGAAGCAGCGGATTACGCGTTGCACAATCCATCGCTCGATCTCGGGCTGCATTTCGCATTGTGCGATGGCCGGCCTGTCTGTGGCGGGGATGATGTGTTATCTCTCGTGGAAAACGACGCACGTTTTCCTACGAACTACGCCGCGTTTTTGCGACGTTATGTGCGCGGGAAAATTTCGCTGCGGGAAATCGAAATGGAATTTCGCGCACAACTCGCGAAGGCGCTCGCGCGCGGGCTTCGCATCAGTCATCTCGACAGTCACCAGCATTTGCACGCGCTGCCCGGCGTCTTCGAAATCGTGCTCCGTATTGCGGAGGAACACGGCATCCGCGCTGTGCGCAGCCCGCTCGAGCGGCCGGTTTTTTTCACGAAACGCATCGCACGCACACTGCAGCGTATCGCGCTCGGCAGCGCGTTTCGCGTGTCACGCCGGCAGCTCTCGCGCTCGACGGTGCGCACCGCCGATCACTTTTTCGGCGTGATGCATGCTGGTCGTTGGAATCTGCGAAATCTCAGCGCGACGATTCGCGCGCTGCGTCCGGGCGTGACGGAAATCTGCTGTCATCCGAGCGCGGAGCCGGTCACCGAGTCGGTGCGTCGCTGGGGCTACAATTTCCGCGACGAGCTGGCGGCGCTCACGAGTGCGCGCCTGCGCGAGAATCTCAATGAGGCGAATATCCGCGTCATTGGTTTCGGCGAATATTTTTAAGATGCGCGCGTGAACGAGACGAAGCGGGTGCTGCAACGATTCGATCTGCCGAAAATCGCGTTCGGAGCATGGCTCATCGCATTTGCCGTCGTCGCGATTCGCGTGCTCGTGCAGGGCGCGGAAAAGCACAGTGTTTATCCGCCGTATATGCTCGCGGCGCATCGTTGGCTGGCGGGGCAGGACCTCTACACACCGGACAACCTGAAATTCCGCTACAGCCCGTTGTTTGCCGTAGGTTTTACGCCGTTCACATACCTGTCCGATCGGCTCGGCGCGATTTTGTGGCGGCTCATCAATGTCGGCGTGTTTGCGATCGGACTGCGCTGGTGCTCGCGAACTCTGCTGCCGCGCATCGGCGCAAATGCGATGTCGATCTTGTTTTTGATCGCACTGCCGCTGGTTGTGCCGAGTCTGAACAACGGCCAGACAAATCCGCTGATGACCGGACTGATCCTCTGCGCGTTTGCCGCACTTGCGCATGAAATGTGGACGTTCTCCGCTGCGCTGCTAGTGCTCGCCATTTTTCTAAAGCTGTATCCGCTCGCCGCCGCATTGCTGTTGGTTGCGCTTTATCCGAAGCGGCTCGGCTGGCGATTCATCGCGTTGCTGCTAGGCGGCATCGCGCTATCGTTCTGCCTGCAATCGCCTCCATTTGTCGTGCGGCAATTCGCGGGCTGGTTCGAGTATTTGCGCGACGATCTCCGGCTCGATTTGCCACCGGATGCCGCGTATCGAGACCTGCGGCTAGTGCTGAATGTGTCCGGATTGCACCCGGACCCGTTGCTGTATTTTGTTTTACAAATGGCCAGCGCCGCCGCGATTGCGATTGCGTGCGTTTACGCAAAGCGGCGCGGTATTGCGCGCAACGATTTGCTCCTCATCACCTGCTCATTCGCGAGTTGCTGGATGCTGCTGCTCGGGCCTTCAACCGAGTCGTGCACCTACGCGCTCGCCGCGGCGCCGATCGGCTGGTTTTTTCTGCAAAGCAGCGCACGCCCGCGATTTTACCGCATCACGCTGTGGTCCGCAGCCGCGCTTCTGATCGTCGGCTTTGTCGGCGCATGGTTTCCATTCGTCACACACGTGCATGCAATCGGTGAACAGCCGCTCGCGATGCTTCTCGTGCTCGGCTGCGCGATTTACGAGCTGCGATGCGCGCTCGCCGCGGCCGAAAACCGAACGCATTTGGCAACAGACACCGCACCTGCCATCACTTCTTTGCCATGAAAATCCACAGCTTTCAGCACGCGCCGTTTGAAGAACTCGCGGAGATCGAAAACTGGATTCACGACCGCGGCCACACGGTTGCGACGACGCATTTTTACAAGGGCGACAGCACACCGGCGCTCGACGATGTGGACTCGCTGATCATCCTCGGCGGCGCGATGAATGTTTACGAGTATCGCGCTTATCCGTGGCTGCGCGACGAGAAGCGGTTCATCGAAAAATTCATCGAGACGGGAAAGCCGTTGCTAGGCATTTGCCTTGGCGCGCAGCTGATCGCGGACGTGCTCGGCGCGAAGGTGTATCAAAACGCCGAGCTGGAAATCGGCTGGTTTCCGGTGCGATTTCACGAGTCGAAAAAAGTGATCGCGCCGCTGGCGAGGTTTCCGCGCGAGCTGACGGCGCTGCACTGGCATGGCGACACGTTCGATTTACCGCCCGGCGCAGTCGCGCTGGCGGAGAGCGACGGCTGCAAACACCAGGCGTTTGCCGTCGGCGAAAAAATCATCGGGCTCCAATTTCATCTCGAATCGGACGCAGGGACGGTCGCCGCATTTGCCGAGGAATGCCCGGACGAACCCGCGCGTTATATTCAAACACGGCAGCAGATTCTCGCCGGTCAGACGCATCTCGAGCAGACGCATCTCGTGTTGCGGCATCTGCTCGATGCGCTGGCAGAGCCGGTCGCCGTCGAGCGTTGAATGCTTACAAAAATGGCGGCGGTGGCGGTGGAGGCGGAAATTCACCGGGAGGACCAAATCGGCGCGGCCCATCGTCCGGCGGGCCGAAGCTTGGGTCGGGCGTTCCGCGGCATTTGCGCGGGACGAACGGGAAATCTGCGGTGACGACGTAGTAGTAAGTGCCTTTCGGAAATTCCGGCGTGACGCCGTGGCGTCCGTTGCACTCGTCGAGATCACCCGCGCCCGCGACGTATTCGAAATCGACCGTGTAAGTGCCGTCGTAGCGACCGCCCGGACCTGCGTTGCCGCCCGGACGCGTGCCGCTTTTCAACCGATACGACGGCCTCATCGTGACGATCGCGCTCATCGCGTCGTTCGCGTCGCGATACGCCAACGGCCCATACATCGGGAAGCCATCGGCGGCCCAGCCGATAAGCAACATTTTGTTCTCGCCGTGCAATTGCCGGATGAGCCCGTGCGGCACACCGTGGTAATGATATGCGCCGTTCGGCTGCACGTGCGCATTGCTCGAGTCCATACCGAGAAGCCCGCGTCCGCGCACGATCGCTTCCATGTTCCAAATCGACGAGCGGTCGTTGCGCCAGAACTCTGCGGTCGACGGATCGAATTTCACGCCGTTCACCGCAACGCCGAACATGTGCTTTTTTGACGCGAGCGTCGACGTCTCCACCGGATGCAGCGGCACCTCGAAATGATACGACTGGGGCGCAATTGCGTTTGGATTCCCGGCATTGGGAAAATGCCCCGTTGGATGATTCGGAATGTCGTTTGACTCGATGACTCGCTTGTCGCCGCGCTCGTAAATCGACACGCGGCTCTCGGGTAAACCGAACGCGATCGGCTCCGTAATCTCATCGCCATCCTCGTCGTGCGCTGCTGCGGAAAAGGCGCACACAGTTAAACAAACAAGGATTAGAGGAAAGTGCGGGACTTTGAACACGAACTCACCCTAACCAATTCACGTTTCCTAACGCGAGTCTCCGCCAGAAGAAGCCTCGAAGCCGGTCCGAAGACCGGCTTCCACCATAATCATTCCCACGGATCGCCAAACAAAATGTGCTGGATGATCCGATGCGGTCCGGGCGGCAGAATGTAGTGCGGACGATTGTAGTCGCGATAGTAATAGCGCTCGTCGGGTTCAGCCCGATAGACGCGCACATCGCGGCGATACGTCGGGCCATAATAGTCGCGGTAAACGTGATGCCGAACCGAAGGGCCGTCGTCGTAATAAATCGTGTCCGCTTGTGCCAACGGCGCAAGGAATCCAATCGCCAGAACCAATGTCGATAACATGCGTTTCATTTTTCGGTTCTCCTTTCTTTTGGATTCGCGCCATTCCCATCCGGGAAATGGCCTCAATATTAAAATCGAATCGTGTCCGCCAAATGGCCCCATCGAACGCTTGCGCGATTTTCCGCTTCGCACAAAATGGCGCCTCATGGCCGGACTCGTCATCAAACCACGCACACGCATTCTCCACGGGCACGACTGGGTTTACGCCAGCGACATTTTAAAAGCGTTCGGCAATCCGCAAAATGGCGAAGTCGTTTCGCTCAAGGACGGACGCGACCATTTGCTCGGCAGCGCGATTTACAATGCGCAATCGCAGATCGTCGCGCGGCGTTTCTCGCGCCAGCGGCAGGAGCTCGACGCCGATTTTTTTAAAAGGCGCATCGCGCAAGCCGTGGATTATCGCAAGCGACGTGACGTCGATTTGAACGCTTGCCGCCTCGTCTGGAGCGAGAGCGACGGATTGCCCGGCGTGATCGTCGACCGCTACGGCTCGACGCTTGTTTTGCAAACGCTAACGCTCGCGATGGACCAGCGCATTTCGTTGATCGTCGATGCGCTGCGCGAAATCGTGTCGCCGGCGGCAATCATCGAGCGCAACGACGCGCCAATCCGGCGCGCGGAAGGACTGGAGTTGCGCACGGGCATTTTGTTTGGCGAGCCGGCGAAAATCGAAATCGAGTTGCTCGGGCTGAAGTTTGAAATCGATCCGCTGCACGGACAAAAGACCGGCTTTTATCTCGACCAGATCGACAACTACCGCGCCGTCGCAACGCGCGCGGAAGGCCGCCGCGTGCTCGATTGCTTTGCGAACCAGGGCGCGTTCGCACTCGCTTGCGCGAAGGCAGGCGCGCGCGAAGTTGCCGCGGTGGAAATCAGCGCAGACGCTGTCGCGCAGATCCACGCGAACGCAGCGCGAAACGAACTGCGGCTAAATGCAATCGAAGCGAACGTCTTCGATTTTTTAAAGCAACAGGAAACCGCCGGTGCGCAATACGACCTCATCATTCTCGATCCGCCGTCGTTCACGAAGTCGAAGGGCAAGCTCCACGACGCGATGCGCGGCTACAAGGAAATCCATCTGCGCGCGCTGAAGCTGCTCGCGCCCGATGGTCTGCTCGCGACGTTTTCGTGCTCGCATCACGTGAGCGCCGAGCTGTTCAAGGAAATGATCATCGATGCACTCGTCGATGCGAAAAAATCGGCGCGCCAGCTCGCGACGCTGCATCAATCCGCCGATCATCCGATCCTCGCCGGCATTCCGGAGACCGAATATCTGAAAGGCTTCCTGCTCGAGCTCGCGCCGGGGCGTTAAAAGAAGATTGCGCGCAGCGGCTTTAGTGGCCGCGGGCGATCCAGATTTTCAGGAAAATCGGAATGATCAGAATCGCGAGGATGTTCACCACTTTGATCATCGGGTTGATTGCCGGGCCTGCTGTATCCTTGTAAGGATCGCCGACAGTATCGCCCGTGACCGAAGCCTGGTGCGCGGCGGAATGTTTGCCGCCGTGATTGCCTTCCTCGATGTATTTCTTCGCGTTGTCCCATGCGCCGCCGCTCGAGGTCATCGCGATGGCGACGAACAACCCGGTAACGATCGTGCCGACGAGCACGCCTCCGAGCACTTGCGGACCGAAGGCCGGAATCGCCGCGACGACGATGACAAAAACAACCGGCAACAGCGCCGGAATGATCATCTCGCGCAACGCGGCCTTGGTGACGATGTCCACGCACGTGCCGTAGTCCGGCGTATCTTCCCCTCGCAAAATTCCGGGCTTCGCCTGCAATTGCCGGCGCACTTCACGCACGACAGCGCCCGCGGCTTTGCCGACGGCATCCATGCTGAACGCAGTGAAAACAAACGGCAGCAATCCGCCGATGAACAAGCCGATGATCACTTCGGGTTCCTGCAGTGAAAAATTAAAATCGAACGCGTGTTTCGCCTCAGTGTAGTGCGCGCGCAATTCCTCGACATACGAACCGAAGAGCACGAGCGCGGCGAGACCGGCCGACGCGATCGCGTAGCCTTTGGTCACCGCTTTCATCGTGTTGCCGACTGCATCGAGTTCGTCGGTCACAGTGCGCACTTCCTTAGGCAATGAACTCATCACCGCAATGCCGCCGGCGTTGTCTGTGATCGGCCCGAATGCATCGAGCGAAATGATCACGCCAGCCATCGAGAGCATGCTCGTGACGGCGATCGCGATGCCGTAGAGACCGGCGAAATGGAACGAAAGCAGGATCGCGATGCCGATGAATCCGACAGGCAGCGCCGTTGCGTGCTGTCCAATGGCGAGGCCGGCGATGATATTTGTCGCGTGGCCGGTCTCCGAAGCTTTTGCAATCTTCCGCACAGGCGCAAATGCGGTCGACGTGTAGTAATTCGTGATCAGCACGACGACCCCGGTCATGACGAGCCCGATGAGCGACGCGCAATAAAGATCGGTCGGCCCGTGGTTCACGCCTGCGAGCATGACGGCATTCGGGAAGAGCAGATGCGTCGCCGGCCAATACAGCACCGCGGAGACAACCCCGCTCGCGAGCACCGCGCCCATCAGCACTGCGCCGGGATTTCCCTTGCGCAAATTGACAAACAAAATACCGACAATCGCGCTCAGCACGGAAATGCCGCCGAGCACGAATGGATAAACGACAGCCGCTTTGTTGCCGACGAGCGTCAGCGCGCCGAGCAGCACCGCGCCGATCAGGCTCACAGCATACGTCTCAAACACGTCCGCAGCCATTCCCGCGCAGTCGCCGACGTTATCGCCGACGTTGTCCGCGATCGTCGCCGGGTTGCGCGGATCGTCCTCGTCGAGATTGCTCTCGATTTTGCCTACGAGGTCCGCGCCGACATCCGCGGCTTTGGTGTAAATGCCGCCGCCGAGACGGGCAAACACGCTGATCAAGCTCGCGCCGAGCGCAAGCCCGACGAGACTCTTCACCGCTGCATCCGAGCCGATGATGCGTTCGGCGATCACGTAGAAAATTCCCACTGCGAGCAGCGCCAGCGCCACGACCAGCAGACCGGTCACCGCGCCGCCATTGAACGCCACGCGCAACGCGCTGTGGCGCGAGACGGACGCCGCCTGCGTCGTGCGCGTATTCGCCAGCACGGCGATGCGCATGCCGATGTATCCGGCGCAAAGCGAGCAGACCGCGCCGATGACGAAACCAATCGTCGTCGGCACATCTTTAAACACCAGCAGCAGCACGACAATCACCGCGGCGATAATCGAGATCGTCGCCACCTGCCGGTTGAGGTAAGCCTTCGCCCCTTCCTCAATCGCGCTGGCGATTTGTCGCATGCGCTCATTGCCGGGCGATGAAGCGACGACCCAGCGCATCAAATAAATCGCGAAACCGAGGCCGATAAGCGCGCAAATAAGGGAAAGCGCAATGCCATTGTCGAGGAGGAGATCAGCAAGAAAAACCATAAGGGGAAAATGAGGCGGAGAGTCTAATTACTTTCGTATCTCTGGCAACGAAGAAGTTGCAGACGTGCGATTGCAGCGCGTCCGTGCATATCGCGCCGGTCTCCAGCGGCCTGCAAAGCCGCGCTACTTCGCCAGCAATGACAGCACCGCCTTCTGCGCGTGCAACCGATTTTCCGCCTGGTCGAAAATCGTCTGCGCATGCCGCTCGAATACCTCGCCCGTGATCTCTTTCTCGCGATACGCAGGCAGGCAATGCATCACCAGCGCGTCCGGCGCGGCATGCCGCAGCATCTCGCGATTGATCTGGTAGCCGCCGAGCTGCGCGATGCGAAATGTCGACTCGCTCTCCTTGCCCATGCTCACCCAGACATCCGTGTAGAGCACGTCCGCGCCGCGCGCCGCCGTCTCCACGTTTTCAAAAACGTGCACATTGTCGCTATCGAGCGATGCCAGCAGCCCCGCATCCGGCTGGAAATTGCGCGGCGCCGCGATGTTGAGCTGGAAATTGCACTTCGCCGCAGCCCACATCCACGAGCGCGGCACATTGCACGCGCCGTCGCCGACGAAACAGATTGTTTTACCTTCGTAACCGCCGAGCTTTTCCTTGATGGTAAACAAGTCGGCCAGGATCTGGCACGGATGCTCATCATCAGTCAGCGCGTTGATCGTCGGGATGCCGGAAAATTTCGCAAACTGCTCCACGTCGCTCTGCGCAAACGTCCGGATCACCGCGCCGTGCAGCATCCGGCCCATCACGCGCGCCGTGTCCTGGATCGGCTCCCCCCGCCCGAGCTGGATATCGACCGCCGAGAGAAACATCACATCGCCGCCCAGCTCGCGGATGCCCACCTCGAAACTCACCCGCGTCCGCGTCGAACTCTTCGAGAAAATCAGCGCCCAGCACTGGTGCCGCAGCGGATGCGCCGCGTGCCGTCCGCGCGTCGCCTTCATCTCCGCGGAAAGCTCCACAATGTGCGCGATCTCCTCCGCGCTCAGCGACTCGATGGAAAGCAGGTGCTTCATTTTGAAAAACCGCGGACTCTGGCCGACCGGCGCACTAATGACAAGCGCGGAGTGCGGGCATTGCGGATTTCAGATTGCTGATTGCTGATTAGGAAAGCGAGCCGGCCTGGAATCTGATGATCTTCCCATCGCCACGGTTTCAGGCTGAAAGCCTCGCGCAGAAAAATTCACGTTCTTATTTCTTGCTAGCCTGAAAAAAACGGGCAAAGTGACTCCCCTTTTCATCGGGCTGTGGCTCAGCTTGGTAGAGCGCTTCGTTCGGGACGAAGAGGCCGCGGGTTCGAATCCCGCCAGCCCGACCATTTCCAAACCCTGTCAGCACGGATTGCGAGGAGAACAGATGTCCAATGCGTTAAGATGCGAGAATAAGCGTTAATAGGGGTGACAAGAGCCTCTTGCACTTCATTAAACGACGCCACATAACAAATGTCCAAAACGCAAATTCTGACATTGTGGTGCCGAACAGATGTCCACTCGCTAGAAAAAACTTCCCCGCACTTGGCTCCAAAAATAGAGGGAAGCGCCAAGCTGATTTTCATTGCGTGAGCTAGAAGCAATATCCTACCACATCCGACTATTGAAACTTGGATGTAGGATGGTGCATACTCACCCCCAACAAGTCCTAAGAACACGAACTACACTTTAATTTCGGTCAGCCGCAAGTGCGGCTGTTTGTGTTTTCTAAATCGAATTGGACATCTGTTCGGCTACGTTTGGACATCTGTTCAGCGTGCGACCTTCAGATCAACTGAGAGCAACCGGCGCAGCGGTTCGACTCTTGCCATTTCCCACGTCCCGATGGCCAAAAAGAGCCATTTACTCTGGTTTTGGGACGTCGGGAATGCTGGCCGGAGGTTTCCGGGGTGCTTTTGGGACGTGAAAAATGGGAGCCGGAACGTTCCGGCGCGCTTTCCGGACGTGGAAAATGGGGCGCGGAGGCTTCCGGCGTGGTTTCGCGACATGGAAAATGCCGGCCGGAGCGTTCCGGCACGCATTCCTGACGTCGAAAATGCCGGGCGGAGCGTTCCGGTGTGCATTTGGGACGTGGAAAATGGCGGACGGAAGCTTCCGGCGTGCATTCCGGACGTGAAAAGTGCGGGCCGGAAGGCTCCGGCTCACGTTCCCGACGTGCCGAAAGCAGAGGGCGTATCGGGGTTTGGCTTATGGCGTATGCCGAAACCGGCTCGCAGGGCGGGAGTTGGCGTTTTTCATGCCGCGAAACAACATGAAGAAATTCCTTGACGCTTTCATACGGATTTTCCTACACCGTTCCCCACACGGAAGACGCTGATTAACAACGGCAGGCCTGGTGGTTTGCCGCGGGGCGGCATCCGGTTTTAAACCCAAATAAAAACCAAATGGCACCGGCGGAATGCCGGCGCTGGAAGTTGTTAATGTCATGTCAGATCAAGCTACTCTCGATGCAATCGAAACAGGGGAACTCATCCTCATGGTGGATACGGCGCGCGATCCCGCCGATCCATTTAAACTCACGGTGCCGCTGCGCACTCTCGTTACCACACGGCTGAATGATGCCCGCGGCAAAAACGCGGCGACCACGCTGATAGGCGCTTCGACCGTCGGCGCTTCGGCGCAGCGGCAGGAGGCGCTCGACAAGCTCGCCGAGTTGCTCCGCAACGGCTTCAGCTTTATCGCGTCGGTGCCGGACGACGACCTGCCGGCGGCGCAGCGCGCGCAGGTGCTGGCGGCGTATGGCTGGGAGGGCGGTTTGATCGGAGACCTGGAGTCCCCTTCGCGGATCGAGACCCTGGCAAACCTCGTGGCGACGGTGGCTCCGGATGCGTCGGTGCCGGCGGCGGGCAAATATCCCGCGACGCTGGTGACGCGCATCGCGAACTGGCTCGCGACTTACGATGCGACCAACCTGCTGGCAAACGGCGGCTCCATGCAGACGCTGGTGAAGCAGCGCAATGATGCGCGCGATCTCCTGGAGAGCGCGATCTCGCGCGTGCGGCATTTCTATTGCAGCGCGAGCGATGATGGCGAGAGCACGCCGGAACTGGCGAAGATCGGCATGCAGCCGAAGCGCGCGCCGGGCGATGCGCAGCCGCAGCCGCTGCCGGATGCGCCGGGCGCGGTGACATTCAATGCGGCGACGCGCGAGCTGACGATTCCCGCGGTGCCGGCGCACGCGACGTTCATCCGCGCGTTTCGCCAGCCGGCCGGTGGAGCGGCGGAATCGGCGGGCGTGTCGAATACGAACACAGTCTCGGTCGTCGGCGTGACGCCGCTGACTCCCGGCGTGAAATATACGTTCTGGCTCGTGGGCGAAAACTCGCGCGGCAAGGGGCCCGAGAGTGCTTTCGTCGAGTTCACGGCTTAGTTTTACAAAACAGAGAATACCCGGAGGCGGCGCTCCACCCGGGGCGCCGCCTTTTCGGGATTCATCCGATCCGCGCCAGCGAAGCGCGCCGGCGATTTTATTGAGGGTTGCAGATTTCGGATTGCTGATTGAGCATTCGCGGCCATGACCGACACGGAGGCGTGCATCGCCATCAACATGATTCCAAGGATGGGGCCGGTGCGGCTGCGGAAATTGCTGGAAGTCTTTGGCACTCCGCAGCGGATTTTGAATGCGAGAGCGAGTGAGCTACGCGTTGTGGACGGGATCGGGCAGGATACGGCGGAGACGATTTCGCAATGGGAAAAGCATGTCGATCTCGCGGGGGAATTGCAGCGGATCGAGCAGTTCGGCGCGCGGGTCATTACGCAAGACTCGCCGGAGTATCCGCCGATGCTGCGGCAGATCCATTCCGCGCCGATTGTGCTTTATGTGTGGGGCGAATTGCTGGAAAGCGACCAGCACGCGGTCGGCGTCGTCGGTTCGCGGCACGCGAGTCATTACGGGCTCGAATCGGCAAAGAAGCTCTCCTACCAGCTCGCTTACGCGGGGCTGACGGTCGTGAGCGGATTGGCGCGCGGCATTGACACGGCGGCGCATCAAGGCGCGCTCGCTGCGAAAGGCAGGACCATCGCGGTGCTCGGCTCCGGGTTGAACAAGCTCTACCCTGCCGAAAACAAGCCGCTCGCCGAAAAAATTGCGCAATCCGGCGCGGTGGTGACCGAGTTTTCCATGGACGTCAAAGCGGATGTGCAGACCTTTCCGATGCGCAACCGGATCGTCGCCGGATGGGGCTCGGGCGTGCTGGTGGTCGAAGCGGGTTTGAACAGCGGCGCGTTGATCACGGCGTCGCAGGCGATCGAGCAGGGACGCAGTGTTTATGCGGTTCCCGGGCAAATCGACCGGCCGACCGCCGCAGGCTCGAACCGCCTCATTCAGCAAGGCGCGAAGCTCGTGATGAGCGCTGGCGACATCCTCGACGACATGCAGGTTCTTTTTCCCGAAACACCGAAGCCGCAACCGTCGAATACACGCGCCGATTCGCTGCAGGGCGATGAGAAGTTGGTCTACGGTGCAATCGACGAGGTGGAGACGCCGATTGACGCGATCATCACAAAAACCAGTTTGCCTTCCGGAAAAGTGTCTTCTACGTTGCTCGCCCTTGAAATGAAACGGCTGGTTAAACAACTTCCCGGCCAGCATTTCGTGAAACTGATTTAAATGGCCAAAACCTTAGTCATCGCCGAAAAACCGAGTGTCGCCGCCGACCTGGCGCGCGTGCTGCACGTCAAGAAAACGGCCGATTTTTTTGAGAACGACGAATACGTGATCTCCTCGGCAGTCGGCCATCTGCTGGAGCTGGCGGTGCCGGAGGAGCATGAGATCAAGCGCGGCAAATGGACGATGGAAAAGCTGCCGCATCTGCCGCCGGAGTTCGCGCTCGCGCCGATCGAGAGAAACACGGGGCGTCTGAATTTGTTGAAAAAATTGCTCAAGCGCAAAGATGTCGACGCGATCATCAATGCGTGCGACGCCGGGCGCGAAGGCGAGCTGATCTTCCGCAACCTCATCCGCGCGAGTGGCGTGAAAAAACCAATTCGCCGGCTCTGGCTGCAATCGATGACGCCGGAATCAATCCGCGCGGCATTCGACCATTTGCGCAGCGACGACGAGATGCAGCCGCTGGCAAACGCCGCGGTGTCGCGCAGCGAGTCGGACTGGCTGGTGGGCATCAACTCGACGCGCGCTCTCACGGCGTTCAACTCGCAAGGCGGCGGCTTCACCAAGACGACCGCAGGTCGCGTGCAGACGCCGACGCTCGCGATTCTCGTCGAGCGCGAAGAGAAAATCCGCGCGTTTCAGCCGCGCACGTTTTGGGAGGTTTTCGGCGATTTCAGCGTGAAGAGCGGTGGCTATCGCGGACGCTGGTTTGACGAGAAATTTAAAAAGAACGGCGAGGAAGATGCACGCGCCGAACGGATCTGGGACAAGGCGCAGGCCGATGCGATCAAAACGAAGTGCGAAGGCAAACCGGGCGTTATCGAAGAGGAAAAAAAACCCGCGTCGCAAATCGCGCCGCAGCTTTACGACCTGACGACTTTGCAGCGTGAAGCAAACGCGCGGCACGGTTTTCCGGCAAAAATGACGCTGCAAATCGCGCAGGCGCTTTACGAAAAACACAAGGCGCTCACCTACCCCCGCACCGATTCGCGCTATTTGCCCGAGGATCATCTGGCGACCGCGCGTAACGTCATGGGCAGTTTTCACGATCCGTCGCTGGCCACGCATGCGCGCAAGGCGATCGAGTCGGGCTGGGTGCGACCGAACAAACGCATTTTTAATAACGCAAAAGTCAGCGACCACTTTGCCATTGTGCCGACCGGGACCGACCCGAAGGGATTGAGCGAAACCGAGCAGAAGATTTTCGACCTCGTCGCGAGGCGGTTCGTCGCGGTGTTTTTTCCGGCGGCGCAATTTGAAGTGACCACGCGCATCACGCGCGTCGAGGGCGAAGCATTCAAGACCGAAGGCAAAATCGTCATCGATCCCGGCTGGCTCGCGGTTTACGGGCGCCAGACGGAAGACGACAGCGACAAAGCCATCACCGCAATCACGCCGGGCGAACAGGCGCATACCGAAGCCGTCGAGGTGAAAGAAAACCAGACGAAACCGCCCGCGCGTTTTACGGAAGCGACGCTGCTTTCCGCGATGGAAGGCGCCGGCAAACTCGTCGACGACGAGGAACTGCGCGAAGCAATGAGCGAGCGCGGGCTCGGCACGCCGGCAACGCGCGCGCAAATCATCGAGGGGCTTTTGCTGGAGGGTTATCTCATCCGGCAGGGACGCGAGCTGATTGTAACGGCGAAAGGCATTTCGCTCATCACGCTGCTGCGCAACCTGCGCGCGGAGACATTGACCAAACCGGAGCTCACCGGCGAATGGGAATTCAAGCTGCGCCAAATGGAGCGCGGGCAGCTTTCACGCGACGAGTTCATGGGGGAAATTCGCGCGCTCACGACCGAGCTCGTCGACAAAGTGCGCGGCGGCATGGGCCAGGAAGTGCGGGGAAATTTTCGTCCGATCGAAGTCAAGTGCCCGAAATGCGGCGGCGGCCCTTTCAACGAAAGCTTCAAGGCTTACGAATGCGCGAATCCGGACTGCAAGCTCATCATCTGGAAAAATATGTCGGGGCGCGAACTCGAGCGCGAGGAAGTGGCGAAATTGCTCACCGAAAAACGCATCGGCCCGCTCGAAGGCTTCCGCAGCAAACTCGGCCGCGCCTTCAACGCCGTCGTCGTGCTCGACGAAACGGAGTGGAAACAGAAATTTGAGTTCGAGAAAAGCAGCGAGTCGGACGACAAAAAAATCGATCTCAGCGCCGCAAAAAAACTCGGTGAAACGCAAAACGGCGATGTTTACGAAACGGAAAGTGCGTATCTCTGCGTGCCCGCAAAGGCTGATGCGAAGCCGATTCGCATGGGAAAATCAATTTGCCAGCGCGCGATTCCGCCGGAGCAGGCGCTGAAGATTTTCCGCGATGGCAAAAGCGATTTGCTGCCACGCTTCATCTCGAAAAAAGGCCGGCCATTTGCGGCGTATCTCGTTTTGGAAAAGGACAAAGTCGGCTTCGAGTTCGCGCCTCGCGAAAAAAAACCGGCCAAGGGCGCAAAGAAAGCGGCTTAATTCGCGCTTCACGAATCCGCGCGTGCGCTTCACATTGCGCAGCATGAGACGCGCGATTTATCCCGGCAGTTTCGACCCCATCACGAACGGTCACCTCGACGTGATCTCACGCGCCGCGAAGCTTTTCGACGAAGTCGTCGTCGCGGTCGCATTTAACGAAGCGAAGTCCGGCCTCTTCAGTATCAACGAGCGAATCGAGATGATCCGCGGCGCGACCGGGCAGATTGAAAATATCCGCGTGTCGCGCTTCGATGGGTTGCTCGTCAGTTTCGCGCAGGAACAAAATGCGTGCGCGGTGATTCGCGGATTGCGCGCGATTTCGGATTTTGAATTCGAGTTCCAGATGGCGCTGATGAACCGCAAACTCAATGCGAGCATCGAGACGATTTTTTTGATGCCGCGCGAGGAATACACCTATCTCAGCTCGCGCATCGTGAAGGAAATCGCGCGACTCGGTGGCGATGTCGGCGCGTTTGTGCCACAGGCAATTGTCGAGGGATTGCGCGAGAAATTTCGCGGCTGAGCGAATTGCGAATTGTTGATTGGCGATTGCTCATTTAGATTTCTGCGGAGCGATCAAACGGCAATTCGTAATTGGCAATCAGCAAATTTATGAAAGTTCATCTCAAACAAATCCCCCCGCAGGGATTGCACATCGAAGGCGAGGAAGACGCGGCCTTTCTCGAACTCGCGGAGCACGAGGAAATTTATGTCAAGACGCTCGGACCGGTGCGTTACTCGCTGGAAGTCGGCTTGTCCGGCGGTGGCCTGTTTGCGACCGGTTCGCTTGCACTCGATCTGCAGTTCGAGTGCGTGAATTGCCTCGTAAAATTCGATTACCCGCTGCGCGTCGAGAATTTCGCGATGCAAACGGAACTGGACGGGCGCGAAACGGTGGACTTGACGCCCTATGCCCGCGAAGATATTTTGCTCGCCCTTCCGCCCTACCCGCATTGCGATTGGAACGGGGAGCGTGCCTGTCCGGGCGCGGCGCGGAACATAAATGACGTCTCGAGCGAATCGCACGCCTGGGACGCGCTGGATCAACTAAAACTAAAACAACGCAAATAACTTTGCCGGTTCGCCGGCTCCGAAATTATGGGAGTTCCAAAACGTAAAACCTCGAAAATGCGCCTGCGCACCCGCAAGGCCGCAAACCGCTGGCACGCACCGCAACTGGTGAAGTGCGGACAATGCGGCAGCCGCGTCCAGGCTCATACCGCCTGCCCTTCGTGCGGCTATTACAAAGGCCGCCAGGTCCTCACCATCGAAGCAGCGTAGTCATCGTTGAAGATTCAGATCGTAGATTGTGAAGCCGCGAGCTTGCGCCCGCCGGTTTTTCAATCTGCAATCATCAATCTGAAATTATGAAAATCGCTCTCGATGCCATGGGCGGCGATTTCGCGCCGAAAAACACCGTCGAAGGCGCGGTGATGGCGCTGCGCGAATACAAGCAAGTCACGAAGCTCTTTCTCGTCGGCGACAAAGATCGCGTTGAAGCCGAGCTTAAGGCTCACAGGTTTTCCGATCCGCGCATCGAAATCGTTCACGCTTCGCAAGTCGTCGAAATGTCCGACGGCGCAGTCGAGTCGGTGCGAAAAAAGAAGGACTCCTCCGTGAGTCGCGCCGTCGATCTCGTTAAAAACGGACAAGCCGAAGCGGTCGTCAGCGCTGGACACACCGGCGCGGCAGTCGCGGCGACGACGATCAAATTGCGCACGCTTCCTGGCGTTGAGCGCCCCGGCATCGCTTCATTGATTCCGACTGAAAGGAACGTTTTCGTCCTCGTCGACGCAGGCGCGAACATTGATGCGCGCCCGGTCCATTTGCTGCAATACGCGATCATGGGTTCGGTTTATTCCAAACACGTGCTCGGTTACAAAAATCCGTCTGTCGGCTTGATGTCGATCGGATCGGAGGACGTAAAGGGCAGCGATTTTACGAAGGACGTTTTCAAGCTGCTAAAAGAGAGCAAACTCAATTTCCGCGGCAATGTCGAAGGACACGATCTTTTCGAAAACCCGGTCGAGGTCGTTTTGTGCGACGGTTTTGTCGGCAACGTCGTGTTAAAAACGTGCGAAGCGATCGCGCACGCGATTTTTGCCTGGCTCAAGCACGAACTGAAAAAAACGCCGGTGCGTCTCGCTGGCGCGGCAATGGCGAAAAGCGCGTTCAAAGCGATCTATAAAAAAACGAATTACGAGGAATACGGCGGAAGTCCCCTGCTCGGCGTCAACGGTATTTGCATCATCGCGCACGGCGCGAGCACGCCACTCGCGATCAAGAATGCGATTCGTGTCGCAGCCGAGTCGATCCAGCATCAGATCAACCCGCAAATTGTCGCCGAAATCAAACGTTACAATGAGTCGTCCGCACCCCCGCAGCCCGCGCCTGCTCAAGCCTAAGCGCACTGTTTCCATCATCGGCACCGGCAGCTACGTGCCCGAGCGCGTGCTGACGAATGCCGAGCTGGAAAAACTGGTCGATACGACCGATGAATGGATCGTCACGCGCACCGGCATTCGCGAGCGTCGCATCGCCGCGTCGGATGAATACACAAGCGACATGGCGACGAAAGCCGCGCAAAAAGCCATCGAGCAGGCCGGCATCTCTCCGGAAGAAATCGATTTGATTTTGGTCGCAACGGCAACGCCCGACATGTTTTTTCCGTCAACCGCCTGCTTTGTCCAAAGACAGCTCGGCGCAAAAAAAGCCGCGTGCTTTGACATGTCCGCAGCGTGCTCCGGTTTTCTGTATGCGCTGGAAGTCGCACAGCAATTCATCACGAGCCACACGTTTAACACCGTGCTCGTTATCGGCGCGGAAAAATTGAGCACGATCGTCGATTGGAACGATCGCAATACATGCGTGCTTTTCGGCGATGGCGCAGGCGCGGCGATTCTGCGCAATCGCGCCGGCTCGCACGGCGTCATCTCGACCTACATGGGCAGCGATGGAAGTTTCACGGATATTTTATCGATGCCCGGCGGCGGCTGCCGTTTTCCGATCACGCGCGACAATGCAGCGCAGCGGCTGAACACCATCAAAATGATGGGCAAGGAAGTTTACAAACAGGCCGTAAACGCAATGCTCACCGCCGCGAATACCGCGCTCGAGCAATCCGGGCTCAAAGCCGACGACCTTGCGTGCATCATTCCGCATCAGGCAAATATGCGCATCATCGAAGCCATCGCGGCGCGCATGAATGTGCCGATGGATCGTTTTCTCATCAACCTCGACAAATACGGCAACACATCCGCTGCTGCCGTCGCGATCGCACTCGACGAGGCGAATCGCACCGGCCGGATGAAAATCGGCGATTACGTTTTGCTCGTCGTGTTCGGCGGCGGGCTGACTTGGGCGAGTTCGGTGATTCAGTGGTGAGCGGCGACGT
Source organism: Spartobacteria bacterium (assembly GCA_021324395.1). Lineage (GTDB taxonomy): Bacteria > Verrucomicrobiota > Verrucomicrobiia > Chthoniobacterales > Chthoniobacteraceae > JAJPJG01. The sequence goes on from JAJPJG010000051.1 coordinate 90,368, forward strand.
GGAATTTTCCGCGGCCGCAATGCGCGAATAGCCGAATCTTCGACTTACTTCAAAACCGTAAAAAGCAGCGTAAGAGACTGAACAGACTTTAGCTGACAAGCGCAGTCTCGCTCAATTGTGCAAGCAAGGTGTCCACCTTCTTGATCAGCATGCTTGGCGGATATGGCTTGCGCAAAATCGCATCGACGCCACGACTAAACCACAACTGTTCCTCGTCTTCCTCGACCCAACCGGAGCTGAGAATGACCTTCGTGTCCGGACGTTGCATTTTGATCGTCGCGAGCGTGTCGGCTGCGCTGAGATCGGCCATGAGGCAATCGAGGACGGTCAGGTCCACGCTGATTCCTTTTTCGATTTGTTGCTCGACGCAATCTTCGCCGCTTGAGGCGAGATAGACTTTGTAACCGGCCCGGCGAAGCGTAAGAGCGGCAAGATACCGAAGCTGTTCCTCATCGTCCACGACCATGACTGTTTTGCGCTGCTGCGCGTTGTTTGTTTGACTCATGCCCTGTCTGTTAGCGCGACAAATGCCATGCCCGCGCGCATTGACGAAATTACGTAATCTCCGCAAAGGCGTTGCGTAGTTTTGCGGAAGAATTCCGCTTGGAGAGCCGCGCGGCTGTGGTATTTTCCCAGACCACTATGGAAAAACCACAGATCACGGCCTACCTGAAAACTTACTGCGGATGGAGCAATGGCGTTCGCGCGGTGCTCAAGAAATACGATTTGCCCTACACCGAAAAAGACATCATCCAGAACCCGGCGTTCCGCTGGGAAATGGAGCAAAAAAGCGGGCAACCGCTCTCGCCTTGCGTCGAGGTCAATGGCGTGATGCTCGCCGACGTGAGCGGTGAGGAAGTGGAAAGTTATCTCGTGCAAAATGGCGTCGTGCAGTCAAACGACGCACCGACGAGCGTGCCGACGAATTCCTCCTGCACCGATGCCGAGCACGCCGCGATGCAGGCGGGCGTTCCGCTGAAATTCCAAAGCTAGACCCACGTAGCTTCGCTTTCTGCAACATCGAAACCGCGCCCGGAAAAAGGGCGCGGTTTTTTTTGCGCATTTTTTCTCGAACGCGAGCGGAGATTCGACAGTCTGTCTGTTCATGAAACTAAATCCGCTCCGTCTTTTCCTCCTCGTCACGTTCGCCCTGTTCACCGCGCGCGGCTTTGCGCAGGAAGCGCATTGGAACACCGATTTCAAAAAAGCGCAGGCGCAGGCGCAGGCGGAAAACAAAAAGCTGCTCATGAATTTCACCGGCTCCGACTGGTGCCCGTGGTGCATTAAGATGGATAAGGACGTTCTCGACAAAAAAGAGTTCAAAGATTACGCCGCAAAAAATCTCGTGCTCGTGCTCGTCGATTTCCCGAACTCGAAGCACCAGACCAAGCACGTGCAGGATCAAAACAACGACCTGAAGAAAAAATACAACGCCGATGGTTTCCCGACGTTCGTCCTGGCGGATAAAGACGGCAACGAAATCGGACGTCAGGTCGGCTATCTCGAAGGCGGCCCGACCGCTTTCATCACAAAGCTCGACAGCTTTAAAAAATAACGCACCCGCGTTTCCAGGCAGCGCCGTTTTGAAAAGAACGGCGCTGTTTTTTTTGCATGAGTTTGCTTGCGCAAATGCGGTGCCACTCATTTGATTCGAATCTTATGAAACGTCCCCTCCTCTGCACCGCCCTCCTTTTAGCCGCGACAACATTCGCACAGCAACCCGCTGCATCGCCATCCGCCGGCGCGAAGCCATCGCCGCTGCCGCGCAAGGAATCGGACGCCGTCACGCCCGCGGTAAAAAATCCGGAGCGGCACGCGGAATTTCTCTATCGCATCAAGGAAGGCGAAATCGGTCTGCTGTTCCTAGGCGACTCGATCACCGACGGCTGGCCGCGCAAGGGCGAATGGAGCTGGCTGAAATTCGCGCCGTATCATCCCGCGAATTTCGGCATCAGCGGCGACCGCACCGAGCACGTGCTCTGGCGCATCACGAATGGCGAGCTCGATGGCATCAGCCCGAAGCTCGTCGTGCTCATGATCGGCACGAACAACATCGGACAGACTTCAGAGAAACCCGAATGGGCCGCAGCGGGCATCAAGAAGATCGTCGATACGATTCACGAAAAATTGCCGAACACAAAACTCCTGCTCCTCGCCGTGTTCCCGCGCGCCACGAAAGAGAATCCGATGCGCAAAGCGATCGACGATATCAATCAGATCATCGCAAAACTCGACGACGGCAAAACGACGCGTTACCTCGACATCGGCAAAAATTTCCTCGATGCAAACGGCGAGCTCCCGCCGGACATCATGCCTGACAAACTTCATCCGAATGCGAAAGGCTACGACATTTGGTATGACGCCATCCACGCGCAGGTGGATGAGATGATGAAATAGCGCGCGCGTTATCCGTTTTCGATCGGATCACAGCCGAGTCCGCTCAGCGTCGGCGGATGTAAAACGCCGCTCTCAAATTTCCACCCGCGAAACGGATCGTCGCGAATGAGCCACGCGCCATCGAGATCGGCGTAGTCGGTTTGCTGCGCGATCACCGCGCCGGCGGAAATCAGAGCGCTGCTTTCGAGCATGCAGCCGACCATCATGCGCAAGCCGAGCTCGCGTCCGCGCCGCAGCATCGCGAGCGCCGGAGTCAGTCCGCCGCACTTGACGAGCTTGATGTTGAATCCGGAAAATTTTCCCGGTATTCGCTCAACATCTTCGCGCACGACGCAGCTTTCATCGGCAAAAATCGGCAGCGCCGAACCGCGCAAATCCGCAGCCTCGCCCGGCGGCAACGGCTGCTCGAGAAACTCCACGCCGATCGCTGCGAGCTCACGCGAAAGTGCGTTCAAGTCGCGGCCACTCCACGCGCAATTTGCATCCACCGCGAGCCGCGCATTCGTCCGCTCGCGCACAAAACGCACCGCATCGAGATCCGCTTCTTTGCCGGCTTTGATTTTAATAAGTGGAAATCCTGCGAGCTCCGCAACTTTCCCCGCGAGCTCTTCCCGAGTCGATATGCCGATCGTGCAAAAAGTCGCGACCGGACGCGCCTTTTCGCCGAGGGCCAGCTCCGCGACCGACATGCCGCGCAGCTTCGCCGCCAGATCCCACAGCGCGATGTCGAGCGCGCATTGCGCCGCGCGCGACGGCTCCAGCAGCGGCCACACTTCACGCCAGATGAGCCCGACTTCCTCGACATCGCGTATGCTGCGATCGCGCAGCCATTCGCCCGCGCATTGCAGTTTCGAGTTCACGTCATCGGCGCTCTCGGCGTAAAACGCATTTGGCGACGCCTCACCATGTCCGACCACACCCCCCTGCTCCACGCGCACAAAGACGTTGCGCACTTCCGCGCGATGCCCGCGGCTGATGCGAAATACCGCGCGCGGATGCAGCGTTCGAATTTCGGAAGTCAGTTTCACGTCAACAAAGTGTAGAATTTTGAAAACGATTTTCCAGCACTGCATCGGACGCTCCGTCGCGGAGCGCGAGATCGTCGCCTTCGCAAATTTCGACATAGACGGCACGCCGCCGCCACACGATCTCACGCTGTTGATCGGCGGCATGCACGGCGACGAAATCGCGACGGTGTTGTTGCTCGAATCGTTCCGCGATCGCTTTTTAAATAACGAAAAACTGACCTCGCCGATCGTATTACTGCCCGTCGCGAATCCCGACGGCTACGCACGCCACACGCGCTACAACGCGCACGATGTCGATCTCAACCGCAACTGCATCTGGAACTGGAGCGCGCACAGCGAGGAGCCGCCGGGGCCCGAGCCGTGGAGCGAGCCGGAGAGCCGCGCGCTACGCGATTTCATTTTAAAAATGGAGCCGGCAAAAATCGTCAGCCTTCACTGGGCGCTCGCGGAGATCGACGCCGACGGCCCGCAATCTACCGCGCTCGCGCAAGCCATGTGGGACGCGCTCGACGACTATGAGCGCAAGCCGTATCGCCTCCGCATCGCCGAGCTCGGACGTGGCAAACGCCGCCTCCAGCGCACCTACGAAATCTGCCCCGGTTCCCTCGGCCAATGGTGCGGCTACGGCCTGCGATATGGTGACGGCATGCAGCCAGCGATGATCACGCTTGAGCTACCTTACGATCCCGCCGCCGACTCGCGTCCCGCGCCGTTGCCAGAAAATCACCTCGCCGACTTGCACGAACGCTGGCGCGCCGACGCGGGCGGCTACCTCGCCGCTGTCGAAATTGCCGTTCACAAAATGCTGCTCGCCGCCTGCGACTTTCGCGGCTTCGGCGGTAAGGGATCGGTGCTGAGATAGGCCGTCGGATCCGGCACACCTGCTAGCATGAAAGCTTCGCGTCTTTCGATGCACGTGCCACAGCTACCGCAATGGATGTCGCCGCCTTTGTAACAAGACCAGGTTCGCGCAAACTCCACACCTAGCTTGTTACCGCGACTGACTATCTCCGCTTTGTTCAACGCGATAAAAGGCCGCATTAACTCTATCCCTAGGTAAGTCCCTAGCCTAATAGCTTGCGACATTGCCTGCATGAAGTTTTCGCGACAATCCGGATAAATCGCATGGTCGCCCGCATGTGCCGCTATGACCAGGCCGCTCGCATCGCAGCTTTCCGCAAATCCTGCAGCTATCGCCAGCATGATCCCATTGCGAAAAGGAACTACCGTCGCTTTCATCGTAGCTTCTTCGTAATGTCCATCCGGTATTGCCCCGCCGGTTTTGAGTAAGTCTGACTTAAAGCTATCAGCTATGAAATCCAACTCTATGATCTTATGCGGCACACTTAGTTTTGCACACTGATAAGCCGCTTCGGGTAATTCTTTGTGGTTATGCTTTGAGCCATAGTCAAAGCTAAGACCAGCTACCACCTCATGCTGTTGCGCCGCATCGTAAAGCGCGGTCACCGAATCCATGCCGCCGCTTACCAGCACGATGACTTTCTTTTTCACGACCGCGGCAGCGCTTTGACGATCTCGTCAGGATAAGCCGCATCGACTGTGACGCTGATCCCGCCGCGCGCGGCAAACTCACCATGCACCAGCGCGCGCCTCGGCGCGCATGCTTTCACGATGTCATCGAGGATTCGATTGACGATTTCCTCGTTAAAACTGCGCGTCTGCCGAAACGACGCGAGATAGAATTTCAGCGACTTCGTCTCGATGCAAAGCTTGTCCGGCACATATTCAATCGTGATCTCCGCAAAGTCCGGCTGACCGGTCACCGGGCACATCGACGTGAACTCCGGGCAATCGAAGCGTATCCAGTAATCGCGCCGCGGATGCGCGTTTGGAAACGTGTCGAGCGTCGCGGGCGTCGGTGCATCGGGGTATTGCGAGATCGATTTGCCCAGCAGTCGGAGGTTGCGATATTTCGCGGATTTTTTCGGCATGTTGAAAGGCAGACGCTGTCGCACATCACTCCGTCTGTCAACCGGCAGGAGCTGTCGTTTTCGCCTAAGTTTGTTCGACGCAGCGCGCGCAAAGGTTACATTGGCGCGATGCAGGATTTGCAGCCGAAGACCGACTGGGCGCGCATTCGCGCCGATTTCCCGATCTTGAACGAGCGCGTTCATGGTCGCGATCTCGTCTACTTTGACAACGCGGCGACCTCGCAAAAGCCGCGCGCAGTCATCGATCGGCTCGCGCATTATTACCTGCACGAAAACAGCAACGTTCACCGCGGCATCCATGAGTTGAGCAATCGCGCGACGCTCGCTTTTGAAGCGGCAAGGAAACGCGTAGCGCAGTTCATCGGCGCGGCGAGCGCGAATGAAATCGTTTTTACGCGCGGCACGACGGAGGGAATCAATCTCGTCGCGCAAGCGTGGGGAACGAAAAATCTCAAGGCGGGCGACAGGATTTTGCTCACGGAAATGGAGCACCACAGCAACATTGTGCCGTGGCAGTTGCTCGCGCAACGCACGGGCGCGGAGCTGCGTTATGTGCATGTCACGGGCGACGACGGGCTGCTCGATTTGTCGAATTTCGAAGCGCTGCTCGACGGCGTGAAATTGTTCGCGGTGACGCACATTTCCAACACGCTCGGCACGGTGAACCCGGTGCGCGAGCTTTGCGCACGCGCGCGCGCGGCGGGCGCGACGACGCTGGTCGATGCGGCGCAAAGTGCGGGGCATTTGCCGGTGGATGTGCGCTCGATTGGTTGTGATTTTCTCGCGTTTTCCGGCCACAAAATTTGCGGGCCGACGGGCATCGGCGTGCTCTACGGTCGCGCGGAAAAGCTCGACGCGATGCCGCCATATCAAGGCGGCGGTGAAATGATTTCGCGCGTCGATTTTCAAGCGTCGCAGTGGAACACGATTCCGCACAAATTCGAGGCCGGCACGCCGGACATCGCGGGCGCGGTCGGGTTGCACGCGGCGATGGATTACCTCGACGAAATCGGCCGCGACAAAATTTTTGCGCACGATCAGGAGCTTGCCGCGTATGCGATGCAGCGGCTTTCGGAGATCGACGGCCTCCGCATTTTCGGGCCGCGCGAAAATCACGCGGGACTCGTCAGTTTTGTGCTGCCGGAGGTTCACGCGCACGATGTCGTCACGCTCGCGGATCAGCACGGCGTCGCGCTCCGCGGCGGACATCATTGCAACCAGCCGCTGATGCGAAAACTCGGCGTCCCATCGACCGCCCGCGCGAGTTTTTACTTTTACAACACACGCGAAGAAATCGACCGATTCATTGACGTGCTCGGCGAAATCCACAAATTTTTCAGCCGCTGATTTTTCTTACGCCACATGGACTTTGAAGAACTTTACCAGGACATCGTGCTCGATCACTCGCGGCGCCCGCGTAATTTCGGCGAGCTCGCCGAGGCGCAATTTCACGCGCATGGCGATAACCCAAACTGCGGCGACGAAGTGACCGTGCATTTAAAGCTCGGCGCCAACGACGCCATCGACGCTCTTACCTTCACCGGCAACGGCTGCTCGATCTGCATGGCATCGGCTTCGCTGATGACGTTGAAAATGAAACACAAATCGCGCGCGGAAAGCGGCGAGCTGATCCACGCGTTTCACGACATGCTCACCGCCGAACAGGAAAGCGAGCCGGACAAACGTCTCGGCGATTTGCGAGTCTTCCAAAGCGTTCGCCGATTTCCACAGCGGGTGAAATGCGCGACGCTGCCGTGGCACGCTCTGGAGGAGGCGCTCGGCAAACCGGCCGGCGGCGAAGTCAGCTTTTCCGAGGACACGGCTGGTTGAGGATCCCAACGGGATTCTATCATTCAGCTCAGGGTTGCGATGCACGAGCTACCCTGGGTTCCCGCCACCGAAAATCACGACAACCCTGAATGGGTTGCATCCATTCGTGCCCGTCATGATGCAACCCCGTCGGGGTTGGCGCGTTTTATTCGCATACCCCGGGGTAATCGCTGAATGATTCTGCTCCGTTGGAGCAGGCCATGGTGGTGGCTCGTCCCAACGCGAGCCGATAGGCCCGGACACGGCCGTGGCTCGCACAAACGGGAGCCGATAGACCCGGACACGGCCGTGGCTCGCTCAAACGGGAGCCGATGGACCCGGACACGGCCGTGGCTCGCTCAAACGGGAGCCGATGGACCCGGACACAGCCGTGGCTCGCCTAAACGGGAGCCGATGGGACGGGACACAGCCGTGGCTCGCTCAAACGGAAGCCGATGAACCCGGACACGGCTGTGGCTCGTCCAAACGGAAGCCGATGGGACGGGACACGGCTATGGCTCGCTCAAAAGCGGCCTGTTTGACCGCACCACCACGCCCGTCGGACTGGCCGGTTACCGTCCCATCGGTTTTGCTCAACAACTCGCGCGTTGTAGCACGCGAAAAGAAGACGCGGAAGCCTGCATTGAGTTCGCCGCAGCTATCGCTATATTTTGATCTGCTCATGACAATTTCTCCAAACACCACGATGCACGAATTGCTGGAAATCTACCCCGGCGCGCAGCGTGCGCTTTTTCGCAAATACCACATCGGCGGCTGCGCGTCGTGCGGCTTCCGGCCGGAGGAGACGCTCGCACAGGTCTGCGAGCGCAATGAGCAGTTGCCGGTCGACGAAGTGATCCGGCATCTCGACGTTAGTCGCGACGAGGACTCAAAAATGCAGATCGCACCCGCGGAACTCGCGGAACATTTGCGCAGCGGCGATGGCCTGAAGCTCGTGGACGTGCGGACGCACGAGGAATTCGACGCTGCGCACATCGACGGCTCGACGCTTTTCTCACAGGAATTGATGCAGGAGATGCTGATGAAATGGGATCGCGACCAGCCGGTGGTGTTTGTTTGTCACCATGGAATCCGAAGCATGGATGCCGCGGCGTATTTTGCCGGGCATGGTTTTACCAATGTAAAAAGTCTCACCGGCGGCGTCGATGCGTGGAGCACCGAAGTCGATCCAAACGTGCCGCGTTATCATCTCGAATAAATGAGCGACGAAAACCTCCAGCAACGTATCGAGGACGCGATTCGCGATCCTAAGAATCTCGGCGAAATGCAAGGCGCGGACGCGGTCGGCACCGTCGGCAGTGCGGACTGCGGCGATATGCTGCGGATGTGGGTAAAATTTAAAGAACAGGACGGAAAAAAGATCATCGACCGCGCGACATTTCAGACGTTCGGTTGCGAGACGGCGATTGCCGTTGCGAGTGTTGCAACCGAGTTGATCGCGGGCAAAACCGTGGACGAAGCGCTCTCGATGTCCGGCTCAGATTTGTCCGCGCCGCTCGGGCCGTTGCCGCCGATGAAAATTCACTGCGCGCAACTCGTCGAGGGCGCACTCCGTTCCGCGCTCGCTCCGGAACAAGCAGCGATGCCGGTCGAGCAGACTTTGCAGGCACCGGCGCAGGCTCCGAGTTTGTTCGATCAATTCGGCGCGGCGACGGAGAAGAAAGTGAAAGTCGTTTTGGAAAACAAACCGAAAGATTAATCCACAGATAGAAAATCATGCACGAAAACACCGAACGCACATTAAGCCGCGACGTGGAGGCGATTCAGATTCCCGCCGGCAACAAAATCACACTTTCCGCAGGCACGACCGTTTTCATCACGCAGTCGCTCGGCGGCAGCTACACTGTCGCGACGGAATACGGCCTCGCGCGCATCAACGAAGAAAACGCCGACGCGCTCGGACTCGAGCAGCGCACCGCGGAGAAGCCGCAATCCGAAGGTCCCGTGGATGAAAAGGCCGTTTGGGATATGTTAAAAACGTGTTACGACCCCGAGATTCCCGTAAACATCGTTGATCTTGGTTTGATCTACGATTGCACGGTGACTCCGCGCGACGGCGCGGGCGCAAGCGTGAACGTGAAAATGACGCTGACCGCGCCCGGCTGCGGCATGGGGCCGGTCATCGCGAATGAAGCGAAAAGCAAAATCGAGGCACTCCCCGGCGTGGACGAAGCCGACGTGGAGCTGGTGTGGGATCCGCCGTGGAATCAATCGATGATCAGCGAAGTCGGCAAAATGCAACTTGGCATCATCTGAGTTTCTGCATGACGCCCGACGTGCGTGCGGAGCATGATGAGTCGCCGGTGGAAATTTTGCCCGCGGATTATTTTCGACCGCTCACGCTGCACGAATATTTTCCGCACGAAGCACCGCTGGAAGTGGACGTCGGCTCCGGCCCGGGCGCATTTCTCATCGCAATGGCGCGGCGACATCCGGAGCGGAATTTTCTCGGGATCGAGCGGCTGCTCGGCCGCGTGCGAAAGACCTGCCGCGCCGCGGAACGGCTCGGCTTGGCAAACGTCCGCCTCCTGCGCGTGGAGAACTTTTACGCCGTGCGTTACCTACTGCCACCGCAGTCCGTGAGCGTGTTTCACGTCGGCTTTCCCGATCCGTGGCCAAAGCGAAAACATTGGAACCGACGCATGGTGAACGCGGAATTTCTGGATGCGATCGCGGCGGCGCTCGTGCCGGACGGCGAGCTGCGCATCAAAACGGACGACCTTCCGTATTTTAAACAAATGCAAACTGTCTTCGCGGCACGCGATGATTTTCGCGAAATCGCATGGCCGCCTGAGCCGGATTATCCGCAGACCAATTTCGAGCGCGGATTTCGCGCTCAAGGATTGCCGGTTTACTCACTGCGACTCGTAAAACGCTGATTCGTTAAAAACGCGCGAGCGCTCCATTTGTCGCGATCGATCGCGATCTCCACCGCGCCGGTTTTGTCCTGCCGAAACAGCGCGATACCCCGCGCGGCGACATCATTCACCCACTCCTCCGGGACTTGCTCGTTCGGTGGAAAATCGGTGCTCGTGCAAACGATCGCACGCGGATTTACCGCATTCAGAAAATCGGGTGTGCCGGAAATGTCCGTCGCGTGCCTGCCTTTGATCAAAATGTCGCTGCGCAAATCCCGCTCGTGGTCGAGCAGCCATTGCTCCGTGAAAAAGCCGCTGTCGGACATGAATAAAACGCGGGTTTTACACGCGGTCAGTTGCAAAACGAGCGCCTTGTCATCGGCGGTTCGTGCGTCGATGCCCGGCGGCGGATACAGCACGCGCGCGGTCACGTGCGGAGCGAATCGCAACGTGTCGCCTGGTGCGCAGATGCTTTTGCCAAGCTGATTCGCGGCCAGCAGCGCGTGAAATGCGCGGCGATTCATCGACCGATCGCGAACCGCGGAATCGACAATATCGCGCGGCGAAAAATCGGCGAAAACAAGCGGCGCGGAACCGATGTGCGCCACGTCACCGTGTGTCAGCACAAGCCCGTCGAGCCGATTCACACCACGCGATCTCAAAAATTCCCGCACGCAATTCTCGTAAGCGAGCTGGTTGCCGCAATCGATCATCCAGTCGTAATTTCCTGCTCGCACGTGCGCCGAGCCACCCGCGCCGAAATCGAAAACGGTAATTTCGCACGTCGCGTGTTTTTTCGGCAGCTCGAGGAAAACATGACCGCCCGGAATCAAAGCAAACGCGTGCACCAATGCGAGAATACCATGCGCAAACAGCCAGTTGATATTGTTAAACACAGCGGAAACAGCATTTCCAAAAAATCCAACAAGCATCGCGAACACACCCTCGAATAACAGCACCAGCGCAAGCGGCACCACGAGCAGATTTGCAAGCAACGACGAGGGCGCGAGAAGATGGAAATAACCGGCGGTAAACGGGCTCGCCCCGATGCTTGCGGCGGTCGTCACACCAAGCAGCGTCGCGATTCGCCGCCACGCCGACGCACACGCGAGTTGTAGCGGATTCCAAAGCAGCCGCGGCAAATAGGGATCAGGCAATCCGAGCGGCAACAGACGTTTTCGAATGCGGCTCGCGAGAAACAAAATCGTGCCGACAACGCCGAAGGAAAATTGAAAGCCCGGCATGAACAATTCGTTTGTGTCCCAAAGCAAAATCGCAAACGCAGCCGCTGCGAGGCTGTTGAACGGAAGCGGATTTCGCTCAGCGAGCGAGCCGCCGAGTAAAATCGCGGCCATCACCGTCGCGCGCACGCTGCCGGGGCTAAGCCCGGTCACCAGCGCGTAAAACGCCAGCAGCGGCACGATGATGAAAAACGACGTCCGCCTTTTCATGCCGAGCGGCTTCAATAGAAACAGCGCGATCAGTGTGAACATGCCAACGTGCAGACCATTCACGACAAATAAATGCAGCGTCCCGGTGCGCTGAAAAAGCTCGCGCGTTTCGCCAGGCGTCTCGTCTTTCAGCCCGAGCACCATGCTCTGCACGAGACCGGCGATCTCGGGCGAATCGGCGAGATCGACCGTGAGCGTCTTTTGCATCCAACGGCGCGCCCCTTGCGCGAATGCGATCAGCGCATTGCCATTTCCATGGCTCAACACGACACCATCCGTCGCATAGCGCACGTGGATCTCGGAAAAAATACCGCGCCGGCGCTGATAAGCCGCATTGTCGAACTCGCCGGGATTGCGAGGCGACGGAATGCTTTTGATGTCGCCGCTGAATGAAATGCGATCGCCGTAAATCGGCGGCGTTCCGCTCCAGTAAAGAATCGCAATCGCGTCGCAGCTACGTTCCGCATCGAGCGCGACTGATTTGAGCCGAACACAAAACCGCGAGCGTGGAATACCGTGAAAACTATCCAGCTCGCGTGGTTCTTCGACGACAATTCCAACGCCGCGAACCAGCCGCGAGCCGTCGCCGACATTCTCGGAAATCGCGCGCGCGTCGCTGTGAACCGCGATCTGATGACGCAGAAAAATCGCCGCGAAAATCGCGATCCACACAAACAACGCACGTCGCCAAACCAGCCACACAATTGCGCTGATTGCGAATAAGCCAACGATCGCGCCTGCGCTGAACAGCGAGCGATCCGCGCAGAGAATCGCTATGACTGCGCAAAGCGCCAATCCGATGCAAGGCTGCCTGGGCTGTTTCCATAACCACATACCGGCGCGGAGGTTAGCCGCTCATTCGCTCAAAAGTAAAGCGTTGCTTGCAGGCCTGTTTCGCTCGTGTCTGCGTTGGTTTCGGGAATACTTTTTGGCACGGTATGCGTTTGGTTTCCATCCAGTCTTAGCTGTTCCTATTTCTGTGCATTGATTAACCTACTGACAGGTCGAAGCCAAAAAACGCAACAACTGGAGAGTCGATTTTATAGTCTTTTCTTCCGATTTTTCAGCAGCATCCCGAATGGCTACTATGGTTGTGCTTAGATGTCTTGCGTAGATAAACGAGAGCAACAACCAGCACCATCGCTGCAATATTTAGCCACGTTGTATAGTTCCAGGCAAAGCTGGCGTGTTGCATCGGTCCCATTGCAATTGCCCTGTCCGGAATAAGACCAAGGCCGGCGAATAGAAGATCGACCGCAATACCTGACAGCACCATTGAGACAAAAAGCACAATGCTGATATAAGCTGCAGCGCGCAGGCCATAGTATTTCCGGTAGATCAATAGCAGCGGAACAATGATGAGATCTGCGTAGATAAAGGAGATAACGCCGCCAAAGCTAATCCCGTGGGACCAAAGCAAGCTGGCTAACGGGATATTACCGACTGAGCAAACAAACGAGCCGACGGCAATGATAGGCCCTACAATCGCGTTCTCGATAAGGCGTAGACCCGCGGGCCCGCCTGTGAGGAACAAGCCCCTCCACCATTCCGCCGGAACCAGCACCATTGCGAAGCCAGCAATAAGGAATCCAGTTATAAGTTCCTTCCAAAGCATGGACCACTCCATAAAGAATGCCGATGCTACACTTGCCCACCTGCTTTGACTTGGTTGCATGGCATGGTTGTCATCATTCGAACCGCAGCAACTACGCTCATGCGAGCCATGACAGCTTTGTTCTTCAATGCTCTGCGCATGCGCGCGTGCTTCATCAGCCAAGCCTTTCGGTAAGGTCAGCCTAACGATAAGCCACATAATCGCAATCAGCGCGAAAGCTCCAATCACTTCAGCAAGCACAAATGTCCAGCCTAGAAACACCCAAAGAACAGCGCCTAGCTCAAAGACGAGATTCGTCGATGCAAACATGAAGGCAAGCACTGGAACTAATGCAGCCCCCTTTGAAAATGCAGCCCGCGCCGCAGAGGTCGCGGCGTAGGAGCAGGAGGAACTCGCCGCGCCAAAAATCGTTGCAAATGCTACTTCGCGCAAACCCGAGCGTCCTAGCGCGTTTGCCATCTGCTCCTTGCTTACAAATACCTGCACTAAGGCCGAGATGCCGAATCCAAGCACCAGCGCCCACAAGGTTTCCCAAAACATGAAGAACGCACTGTATAGGCCTGAAGTAAACCAGTTCATCTTATTGAGCTATTACCAAATTAGTGTGGTCGAGAGCAACACCTTGCAACTCCCGCTTTTTCCAGATCACAAAGATGACTGGATAAATCAATAGTTCCAAAATCGCCGAGGTAATCACACCGCCCACCATCGGAGCCGCGATTCGCTTCATCACGTCAGTCCCCGCTTGCGTGACCGGCGACCACATGATCGGCAATAAGCCGAATAAGATCGCAGATACAGTCATGACCTTCGGCCTGATCCGCTGGACAGCGCCCTCTTTTACTGCTGCATAAAGATCGGTCATGGAATTCATGCGGCCTTCTGCGCGAGACTTTTCCCATGCGTGATCAAGATAGAGAAGCATTACAACACCAGTTTCCGCATCAAGTCCTGCTAGCGCAATCAAACCAACCCACACAGCTACACTCATATTGTAGCCAAGCAGGTAAAGCAGCCAGAACGCTCCAATGAGCGAAAACGGCACGGCTAGCAGCACAATGAAGGTCTTTAGCACGGATTTGGTATTTAGGTAAAGCAGCAGAAAGATAATCAGCAAAGTAAATGGAACAACGATTTTCAAACGCTGTTCAGCTTCCTTTAGATATTGAAACTGTCCCGCCCATTGAATGTAGCAACCCGGCGGATACTGAACACGCTCGCGCAGTCGCTCCGCGGCTTTGTGGACATAACCTTCGATGTCATCCGTCGTGATATCCACAAAAACAAAGCCAACGAGTTGTCCGTTCTCATTACGAATATCGGGTGGGCCGGTTTGGTATTGAATGTCGGCCAGAAGCTCGATCGGAATTTGTGCTCCGGTAGGTGTAGAAACAAGGACACGCTTTAACGCACTAAGGTCCTGCCTAAAATCGCGTGCGTAGCGTGCATTGACCGAATACCTCTCGCGCCCTTCAACTGTGGTCGTTATCGTTTTTCCGCCTATCGCAGTTTCGATAACGTCGTTAACATCACTAACACTCAACCCATAGCGCGCAACGGCTTCTCGATTGACCGTAAAATCCAGGAAGTAGCCGCCGGTTGTTCGCTCCGCAAAAGCACTGCGAGTGTCCGGCAGATCACTTAGTGCTTTCTCGATTTGAATCGCTACGTGTTGTATCTGTGTCAAGTCAGGGCCAAATACTTTCACGCCGAGAACACTGCGAAATCCTGTCGTTAGCATCTCCGTGCGCGTCTGGATAGGCATCCAGAAAATATTGGCCATGCCCGGAGTCTTCACGTTTGCATTCATCTCAGCGATTAGCTTGTCCCAAGTCATACCATGGCGCCATTGATCGGATGGCTTTAGGGATACTATCGTCTCAAACATCGAAAGCGGCGCGGGATCCGTAGCCGTTTCCGCCTGCCCGGCTTTACCGAATACTGTTTCTATTTCAGGAATTTTCTTAAGCATCCGATCCTGTATTTGCAGGACTTTTGTCGCTTCTGTAATCGACATACCCGGCACCGCGGTGGGCATGTAAAGCAGCGTGCCTTCATTCAAAGGCGGCATGAACTCCTTGCCTAACTGTCGGAACGGAAAAAGGGTCGCGACAAGAAGCAATACGGCGCAAATCAATGTCAGCGCTCGATGCCGCAGGACAAAATTCACACACGGCTGATAAGCCCAAATGAGAAACCTATTCACCGGGTTTCTAGCTTCAGAGCTCATTTTTCCACGTATCAGTAATGTCATCAGCACCGGCACAAGAGTAACTCCAAGCAACGACGCAAAAAACATCGAGAAGGTTTTTGTAAACGCCAGTGGCTTAAATAATCGGCCTTCCTGGGCCGTCAGCGAAAAGACGGGAATAAAGCTCACCGTTATCACCAGTAGCGAGAAAAATAATGGACGGCCGACGGTCTTTGCTGCAGTGACGATGATTTCGATTCGTTCAGTATTTGTAGGTTCGCGGCCGGAAGTATCGCGAAAATGTTCAAGTGACTTATGGGAGTTCTCGACCATGATGATTGCGGCATCGACCATTGCACCGATCGCAATGGCAATTCCCCCCAGCGACATAATGTTGCTGGTTAGATTCATGTAGAACATCGGCACGAACGAAAGAATGATCGCAATCGGGAGAGTGATGATTGCCACTAACGACGATCTCACATGCCATAGAAAGATTAAGCAAACGACTGCGACGACGATGCTTTCCTCGATGAGCTTTTCACGCAGCGTGGCAATCGCGCGCAGAATCAGGTAACTTCGGTCATAGGTCGGAACAATGCGCACGCCCGATGGAAGTGATGGCTCTATCTCTTTGAGCTTCTTCTTTACTTCATCGATTACTTTTAGCGCATTCTCGCTGTAACGCATCACTACGATTCCGCCTACTGTTTCACCTTTCCCGTCCAACTCAGCGACGCCTCGTCGGATATCTCCGCCCAGATGAACCTTGCCAATGTTTTTGACGTAAATTGGGATGCCCTTCTCGACCTTCAGGACGATGTTCTCAATATCCTCAATACTTTTGATATAACCGCGACCGCGAACGTAATATTCGGTTGTCGCAATCTCAAAAGTCTTCCCACCGACATCGCCGTTACTCATTTTGATACGGTTGATTACTTCGCTTAGCGGAATTTTGTAAGCGAGCAAGGCGTTTGGATCCAAATCGACTTGATATTGTCGAACGAACCCGCCGATCGGCGCGACTTCTGCAACACCTTTTACCGACTCCAGCGCATACCGCAAATGCCAGTCCTGAAAGCTCCGTAGCTCAGCCAGGTTATGCTGGCCAGTATCATCAACGAGAGCATACTCATAAGTCCAGCCTACCCCCGAAGCATCCGGGCCGATGATGGGATTCACACCTTCCGGTAAAGAGCCGCGGATCGAGTTGAGATATTCAATGACGCGTGATCGCGCCCAGTAGATATCGGTGCCGTCCTCAAATATAACGTAAACGAATGACTTGCCGAACATCGACTCACCACGCACGAATTTTACCTTAGGCGCGGCAATGAATTGCGTAGAGATAGGATATGTAATTTGGTTTTCGACCAAATCCGGTGAACGGCCTTCCCAGTCCGTATATACAATTACCTGCACATCGCTCAGGTCAGGTATTGCATCCAGCGGCGTATGAATAAGGCCGTATATGCCTGCGGCGACCGCAAACAGTGTGAAGACGAAGACGACGAACTTATTCCTAACGCTCGCTTCAATGATGCGCTCGATCATGACTGATCTCCGAATGACTGCTGGTTTGAACTTCACCGAAATCCTTCAATGCACCTTGAACCTTTGACTCTGCATCGATCAAAAAGTTTGCGCTAGCCACAACG
Organism: Spartobacteria bacterium; assembly: GCA_021324395.1. Classification (GTDB taxonomy): domain Bacteria; phylum Verrucomicrobiota; class Verrucomicrobiia; order Chthoniobacterales; family Chthoniobacteraceae; genus JAJPJG01. The sequence continues at coordinate 107,351 of JAJPJG010000051.1, forward strand.
CGCTCACCTTCCGACAAACCCTGCGCGATTTCATAGTAGTCCGCATATTGGTAGCCTAGCTGAATCGGACGTGGCTCAAGCTTGCCTCCTCCTTTGTCAACGAACACGACATTGCGCGCACCGGTTGGCATGACGGCGCTCGTAGGGATCACTAATCCATTGCCCATGTCCATGCCTAATTCCGCAGTCGCATACATTCCGGGACGCAGCTTTAGCTTTGAGTTAGCAATGTCGATGCGAACTTTGCAGGTGCGCTTTACTTCCTCAACGAATGGATTAATAACTGCGACTTCGCCGTTAAATCGCTCATCAGGGTAAGACTTGGTAGTGACTGTAACCTTCTGGCCTTTCTCCAACATGGAAAGCTCACTCTCGTAGAAATCCGCCCAGACCCAGACTACGGAAAGATCGGCGACTTCCACAAGCTTATCGCCGGCTTTAACACTCGTTCCTTGTCGAACCGATACTTCCTGAACGACACCGTCGAACGGTGACTGCAGAGTAAGTATGTCAGAGGGTCTGCGGTTACTTTCAAGGTCTGCGATTTGGCCTGGGGTTAAGTTCCATTGCTGCAAACGCAATCTTGCAGATGAAATGAGACGCTCCGGTCCTTCGCGCGACTCTGCAGTTTTGGCTTCATCACGCATTTTGAGCAGCATCGCGAACTCCCGCTCGGTGGTCAGCACGTCCGGACTGTAGATCGATACTATCGGAACCTTTTTCGTGACGATTTCACCGGGAGAAGCCACGAAAAGCTTTTGCACATAGCCATCCACTCTCGCGACAAACGACCATTGACGCTGTATATCAGCTTCGACGACGCCCAGCGCGCGAATCGTATGATAGAGCGGCTTTCGCTCGACTGTCGCATAAGTGACTCCAATTTGCTGCTGTCGCTCGACTGGAACGACAAAATCGCTCGGCTTACCGTCCGGTGGATGTGCTGGTATTGCACTGTCAGTTTTGCTGCCATAGTTTTTCTTCATCACGGGAACCAACTCCATCGAGCAAACTGGACACTTACCCGGTATTTCGGAATGCACGGATGGATGCATTGTGCATGTGTAATAATCCACGTCCGGCGGCTTTGTAATTGGAGTTTTTTTGCAGGCTGAAAGCGCCACAACAAGCAGAGCGAATAGATAGATAGCTTTGTTCATTTTTCTGAATCGTTGAGTTGCTGACTCGGAAACACTTCAAGATTTGCACCAATGACGTCTTCTAGTTCCACCAAGGCCGTTCGATACGTTGTGATGTGATCCCTTCCGGCGGACTCGATATCGCGCAAGTTGCGTTGTGCGGCGATCCAGTCCTGGAAGTTGGCTTTCCCAGATTCGTAGGAGAACTGGCCTGCCTCGAAAGCTTGTTGCGCTTGAGGAATAAGCTTGTCGCGGAATAGCTCTACATGATGGTGTGCAGTTTCAATGTCGAGCAGTGCATTGCGCAACAGTGCGAGCGCCTCTGTTTGTGCTTTTTCCGAGGCCTTTTCTGCGGCGTTGAGATTATATGTAGCTTCACGGATCGCTGCCGCGTATTTGCGATAGTTGATCCATGGGAGGTTCACTGAAACGCCCGCATCCACTTCGCTCACTACTTGTGAAGCACTGTTGTAGCGCTGCGTCTGAATAGTCAAAGCCGGGTCAGGTATCCACTCGCGCTGCGCCAACTGTAGCTTCGCTTTTTCCGCAGCGACCCTGGCTTGTGCGATCTTCACTTCAGGTCGGTTGGCGAAGAGCAACACACGAAGCTGATTGGCCGAAAAGTTTAAGTTGATCGCTTCAAACTCGACCGGCTCACCTAATGGTTCGAAAGCGTCACGATTCATCAGCACAGCGAGCGTTGATTGCTCTGCGGCTATCGCTTTAGCTAAGTCGCTATGCGTTTCCATCAACCTGTCAGCCTCCGATTCAGCCATGAGCACATTTGCGACGCTCTGACTGCCGACCTCATATTTAGAACGAGTAATCTCGGCAATGGCTTTCAGTGACACCTGGTTTTTTCGATTTAGCTCCCGTTGCGCATTCGCGTTGAGTAGGCGGATATAGGCTTTGCGGGCTTGTGCGAGCGCATCAAGTTGCTGCCGACGCGCTTCCTCGTAAGCCACGACAGCTTCCGCAGCGGCAATGCGCGCTCGCGATCGGTTCTTTCCGGAAAGCGGAACCATCTGCTCGATTGAGACGATTTGGTCCGTGAACGCATTAGGCGAAATCGTCACAAAGCGAGCCGCTCGCGACATGGCGCTTAGCTTTGGATCTTCCCACGCTAGCTCCTGCGGAATGCGTTCTCGTGTGGCGTTCCAGCGGCTTAGGGCTGCTTTGATGGCCGGATTGTTCGCCAGGACAGCGCGGCTAACTTCATCGAGAGTTAGTGAAGCCTCAGCGCGGAGATGTGAGAATGGAATTAAACTGAAAAAAAATAGGTAAAGTAGTTTCATTGATCATGAGTTAAAGCGACGGATCGATGCGAAGTCGTGACAGAGGCACACTTCGCCCGTAATGGCTTTAACTCAGATCAAGCGAATACAACCAACCGCGAGCGGCGCAGGCACGTGGCATGCCTGCGTGAATCCAGCAAACCTTTGGACCTTCTCAACCGACGGAAAAGTGAACAGAGCTGTGACTAAGTTCGCAGTCACTGCAAGCCCAAGTTCCTGACTCGAATTCTGTGCAGGCAAAGATTGGACAGGTTGCTGCTCTTTCGAGGCTGTGCAGCAGACCTTTGCCTTACAGCACTGTTGATGACAAATTCCGGACTGCGCACTTTTGCAGCTCGCAGCGGATGAAAAAGGGGCTGCTATGAGACTTAGGACAAATGCGAAGACAATACCGAGACTCGCGGCGTATTTTGTGCCGCGTGTTGGCTTTAGTCTTTGGAGGTGATGATGCATTTGCAGGTCTTGAGGTTTGATAACCTCGAAGCGTGCGGCGTTCAAATAAAATATCCCAGTCGCAAAAAATGGGCGGTCTTTACCAAAGAGCCTAGGCAGTGTCCTTCGGCAGGTTCGCATCAATGAATTTCGTGAGCGCGTCGAGACTTACTGGCTTGGCCATAAATGGAAAGCCGCCGATCAAGTGACCCGGCGTGGCTTCATTCTTTGAAACAATCGCGGTAAGAAAAACGATCTTTGCATTTTTCAATTTCATGTCGCGTTGGATTTGCCGCGCGACATCGCCGCCGTCGATTTTTGGCATGACGATATCGAGCAGAATCAAATCGGGCATAAACTCGCGGGCGGTTTCGAGCGCGTGCATGCCGTCGTTTTCCTCGCGCACGAGAAAATTGCCGGTGCGTTCGAGCGTAAGCTTTAGCAGCCGGGTAAACCCCGGCTCGTCGTCAACAATAAGGATGCGTTTTTTGTCCATGGTTCAGGCTTTAAATAGAATCGTAACTCGCGCGCCGCCTTCGGGTCGATTGCCGATCTCGATCGTGCCGCCGTGCAGATCGATGATCGACCGTGTCACCGTCAGGCCGAGGCCCGTCCCCTTTCCCGTCGGTTTAGTGGTGAAAAATGGATCGAAGACTTTTGTCAGCTTGTCTTCGGAAATGCCGGGGCCGGTGTCGTCGATTTCGACCACAATCATCTCGTCGCCGATCTGGAAAAACTCAGAGCGCGCGCTGGCGATATTTTCGCCGACGCCAGTGAGCTGCTTCACATAGGTGCGCACCATGAGCGTTCCGCTTGTGCCCATCGCGTGGATCGCGTTCGTGAAAAGGTTGACGAAAACCTGACCAATTTTCATGCGGTCCAGTTTGATGCGCGGCAGATCGCCTTGCAGTTGTTTTACGATACGGAAACCATCCCCGGGCATCTCGCCGCGGACCAGCAGCAACGCGTGCTCGATGATTTCGTTCAGATTTTCCTCGCTCACCTCGAGTTTGCGCGGCTGCGAAAAGTCGAGCAGGCCGCGAATGACGCTGTCGGCGCGATGCACAGCCTCGGAGATGTCCTTCAAAATCATCGGCACATTGCTGTCGTTGGAGAAATCCTGCTGGCGCAGGTAATCAACGCCCATCGTAATAATCGCGAGCGGATTTTTAACTTCGTGCGCAACGCCCGCCGCAAGGCGACCGATCGACTTCATCTTTTCCGCTTCGATGAGTTGCAGTTGTGTTGCGCGCAATTCCTCGTGCGCTTCTTTTAAATCTGCGAGCGCCGCGACGAGATTCGCGTTGAGCTGGTGCAGGCGTTCGTCGGCGAGTTTTTGTTCGGTGATGTCCCGTCCGATGCAAACAAGTCCGCGCGAGCGGCCGGACTCATCGCGGAGCGGCACTTTCGTCGTGAGCAGCCATTTGCGCTCGCCTTTCGCGCCGGTTGCAAGCTCCTCACGGTTGAGCATCGGCTCGCCCGACTGAATGATCGCCGCGTCACTCATATTGAACTGATGTGCGACTTCTGGCGGGAAAAAATCGAAAACGGTTTTTCCGACAACCCCGTTGGAGTCTTTCGCGCCGAGAAAGTGCGTGTGCGCCACGTTATCGAGAAGATAGCGGCCCTGAATGTCTTTCACGTAAATCGGATCGGGAAGATTATCGATCACGCTTCGCAGCAGATTGCGCTCCGCGGAGAGCTCTTCCTGCATTTGTTTAAATTCAGTAATATCGCGAGAAATGCCCGTCGTGCCGATGACGCGACCTTGCTTGTCATGCAGCGGCAGCTTTGTCGTCAGCACCCAGCAGACGCGGCCATCGGGCAGCGTTTCTTTTTCCACGCGCGCCTCCAGAGGCTCGCCGGTTTGCATCACGCGCTTTTCGTCATCAAACGCCTGCTGCGCGTGCTCCGGCAGGAAAAAGTCGAAATCGTTTTTTCCGATCGCATCTTCCGGCCGCTCAAGTTTAAACAACCGCGCCATTGCCGGATTCACCCGGATGAAGCGGCTCTCCCGGTCTTTAAAATAGATTCGATCCGAAATGTGATCGAGCAGCGCGTGCAGCAAATCGCGCTCGTGCGCCAACGCTCGTTCGGTCTGGCTGCGCTCGATCGCGTAGCGCATGGCACGCACAAGTAACTGCGCATCGAAGCGTCCTTTTGCGAGATAATCCTGTGCGCCGGCATGCACGGTTTTGATCGCGAGTTCCTCGTCGTCTAAGCCGCTCAGCACGATCGTCGGCAAATCCGGCACCCGTTTCGCGAATGTTACAAACGTTTCAAAGCCGTTGCTATCGGGCAGCGTGAGATCGAGCAGGACGAGGTCAAATTCCTCGCTTTTTGCCAACGTGACGGCGTCTTCGAGACGCGCCGCGCGGTTTGCTATTTGGAATGGTGCGGCTGCTTCGCGCAGAAGAATCTCGAGCAAACGCTCGTCGCCTTCACTATCTTCCACGAGCAAAACGCGGAAAGATGAGTCTTTCATGCAGGGGGGATCAATTTGGCCACCAAAACCCTGTCATCACCCCTTCGCGCCCACAATTCAAGCGGGAAAAGCGCGGCGTGTTCTTACGATGCGACCTTTTGCGCAGTAGCCGCGCAGTCGTCGAAAACAATCGCGGTCTCCGCCCGCTCGTGCAGCGGCATCTCGTCGGAATGCTGCGCGATCAGTCGCTCGTAGATATCTTCCGCAAGTCCGTGTGAGATTTTCAGACCAAAACGTTTGCTTAGAAATTGTTCAACAGGCACCCACTTGCCTTCGTATTGCACGCGATTGCTCCACGCGCAAAATGTGACGAGTTCTTCGAGGCGCTGGTAGCGCTTCAACAGCCAGCGCATGAAAACGACCGCGGCGAAATCGAGCAAGGCGAAAAAGATTGCGAGGTTGCGATACATCTCCGCGTTTGCGGCGGCGTTGTTGACACGGCTCGACCACAACTGCATTTCGTCCGCCTTCATCGCGTCGATCACTTTGCGCAGGCGATCCATCGCCGCGGAGTCTTCGCTTGGCAAAATCTCGTTGCGCGGGACTGTCGCTCCGCTGTCCATTTTACGAATGGTGCGTGTGAGTTCATCGAGCCGCGATTGCACGAGACCGCGAATCGCTGCGATGCGATTTTCGAGTTCCGGACGCTGCTCGCCGAGCGTTTTCAAATGCTCTAATTCAACCGTGATTGCCGGCACCGCGTCCTGATACGGCTGCAGATATTCGCTTTTTCCAGTCAACAAATAACCGCGCTGCGCCGCTTCGCAGCTCAGCATCAATGCGAGCGCATGGTTCGTTGAATCGATCCAGCGCAGACGGTCGTTCGCTTCCGTCACGGAACGCGCGAAGTTGCTGGAAACGAGATATAAAAGCGACGCAACCAGAAGTCCGAAAATAAAGACGGTGGCTATTGCGAGGCTCGCGATTCGGCCCATTTGGCCAGTTTCACGGGGGTTTGGCATAATTGGTTAAAAGCAGCTTCGGTGCTCGCTCGGCGATTTTATCCGTAAAAATACGGAATCAGGATTTCCCTGATGTTTTTTTTGATCCGAAAATGAGAGCGCTCCGTTGACATGCGCTTCATAGGCAAATAGTTTTTTGCCTCACCCTTTCCCTCAGCGTGGCACAAAACGACGATTACGTAATTGAGATCCTTCAGGACACCGGTCTTGTCACCAAATCGCAGCTCGATCGCGCGCGCGCCGAAGCGTCGCCGAAACGAAGCGTAGTGGATACGTTGGTCGAAAACGGCATTGTCTCACAGGAAGACGTCACGCGCGCTCTCGCAGCACACGCGAGCATGGATTTCGTCGATCTGAATGCCATCACGATTCCGCAGGATGTCATCAACACGATTCCGCCGGATGTTGCACGGCGTTATAGAGTCGTGCCGATCGCGCAGCTCGACGGCAGCTTGATGGTCGCCATCGGCGATCCGCTGAATTTCGACACGTTCGATAATCTCAACTTTTTGCTGAAACGCGACGTCGAGTTTGTCTGCTCCACACCGGATCAGATCAGAACCGCGCTGATGAAATATTACGGCACGGCCGAGGAAGCCGCCGCCGCGCTCGAAGGACAAATCGGTGACGGCATCGAAATTAGCGGCGAAAGCGTCGGTGACGTAGTTGAAGGCGAAGTCGGCGATGCGCCGATCATCAAGATGGTGACGATGCTCATCCTCGAGGCTTACAAATCGCGCGCGAGCGACATTCATCTCGAGCCGCTGGAAAAACGCTTCCGCGTTCGCTTCCGGATCGACGGCGTTTTGCACGAGATGCAAAGCCCGCCGAAGAAGCTGCAGAGCGCCGTCACGAGCCGTTTGAAAATCATGACCGGCTCGATGAGCATCGCCGAAAAACGCGTTCCGCAGGACGGTCGAATCCAGGTGAAGATGGGCAAAAAATCGATCGACTTGCGCGTTTCGACCATCCCGACAAATCACGGTGAAAGCATCGTCATGCGTATCTTGGACAAGTCGAGCATGGGCGCGCTCGGATTGCCGCAGCTCGGTTTTTTGAGCGACGACCAGGAGATTTTCGAGCGGCTCATCACGCTGCCCGACGGCATCATTCTGGTGACCGGCCCGACCGGTTCCGGCAAATCGACGACGCTTTACGCGTGTTTAAATTCGATTAACAAGCCCGACCGGAAGATCATCACCGTCGAGGATCCAGTCGAATATCAGATGAACGGCATCAACCAAGTGCAGGTGAACGTCGATATCGGCATGACTTTTCCAGCAGCGCTTCGCTCGATGCTCCGCCAGGCGCCGAACATCATCATGATCGGTGAAATTCGCGACGCCGAAACGGCGAACATCGCGATCAACGCATCGCTCACCGGCCACCTCGTTTTCTCGACGCTTCACACCAATGACGCGCCAAGTGCCGTCGCGCGACTTGTCGACATCGGCGTGCAGCCGTTCCTTGTTTCCAGCTCCGTCCGCGCGATCATGGCGCAACGGCTCGTCCGCAAGTTGTGCGACAAATGCAAACAACCCGCCGAGTTATCGGAAGCCGAAATGCGCGCGCTCCACATCGACGCTTCGCAAGTCGGTGACGCCGCGGTCATGCATCCGCGTGGCTGCGACGCCTGCCGCCACGTCGGCTACAAAGGCCGGATGGGCATCTTCGAGATTTTCCTCATCGACGACGACGTCCGATTCATGATCAACGACCGCGCATCGACCCTCGCGTTGCGCAAACGCGCCCGCGAAATGGGCATGCGCACCTTGCGCGAAGATGGCGTCCGCAAAGTCCTCTCCGGCCTAACCACCGCCGAGGAAGTCATCGCGACGACGATGGGAGACGCGGACTAAATGCAAAACGCAAAAGACGGACAAAACGCAGAATTCATTCTGCGCGCACTTTTGCATTTTGATTTTTGATTTTTCGCAATGTCCACCATTCCTCTTGAAGACCTTCTCCGCCTCGTCATCGAGGAAGATGCGTCGGATTTGCACATCGCGGTCGGCGTTCCGCCCACGCTACGCATCAAGGGCACGCTGACAAAACTCAATGTCGCGCCGCTCGCGCCGGCGGACACCGAGACACTCGCACGTGGACTCGCGCCTGACTTTCACTTCGACAAAGTCAACACGGAGGGGAGCGCCGATTTTGCCATTTCCTTCCGCGACAACAATCGCTTTCGCGTGAACGTCTATCGCGAGAAAGGCAACTACGCCGCAGCCGTTCGTCTGTTGCCGAAAAAACTGATGGCGCTCGATGAGATCGGCCTGCCGCCCGCGGTGCGCGATTTGCTCGATTTGCCGCGCGGACTCGTGCTCGTCACCGGCCCGACCGGTTCCGGCAAAACGACGTCGCTGGCGAGCATGCTGACGGTCATCAACGAAACTTCGCCGCGGCATATCATCACGATCGAAGATCCGATTGAATACTATCTCGACCACAAACTCGGCGTCGTGAACCAACGCGAAATCGGCGTCGATGTGCCGACATTTGCCGACGGCCTGCGCCGCGCACTTCGTCAGGATCCCGACGTGATTCTCGTCGGCGAAATGCGCGACCTCGAGACGATTGAAACCGCAATCACCGCCGCCGAGACCGGCCATCTCGTCTTTTCGACGCTGCACACCACAGGCTCGGCGCGCACGATCGACCGTATTGTTGACGCGTTTCCCGCGGACCATCAGGAGCAAATTCGCGTGCAGCTTTCGACGAATCTTAAAGCGGTTCTGTCGCAACTCCTGCTCCCGCGTGCCGATGGCAAAGGTCGCATCGCCGTGCACGAGCTCATGATCAACACGCCATCGATCGCCGCGCTGATCCGCGATAACAAATCCTTCCGCATCCAAAACGACATTCTCACCGGCTCGAAATTCGGCATGGTCTCGCTCGAATTTTCGCTCGTCGATCTTTACCAGCGCGGCCTTATCACACGCGATCTCGTCACCGGAATGGCGCAGGACCAGCAGGTCGCGCGGCAGCTCCTCGGCGAACCGGCGGCAGTTTAAAACACGCGCGGTTTTTTAGCCGATGCGCTTGATTTCGCAAAAGGTGCGCGTGATTTCGCCGTCGCGCGCGCTGCACAGAAAATAGCCTTTTTGCGGCGTGGCGTCGTTGTTCGCGCGCCACCAGGAGCAGCAGCGATTTGTCGTGACAGGCGCATGCGCGAATTCGCGCCGCGTGTAGCCATGCCAGTGGCCGTTGAAGACGGCGCGCAAACTTTGCCTTCGGAAACGCTCCAGCACTTGCGGCGCGTTGCGAGGACGCGTCCAGACGCCGGTGCCCATCGGAAAATGCGTAAGCAAAACCGTCGGCTTTTCGTGGTTGATCGACGGTAAGTTTTCATCGAGCCAGTCGAGTGTGGTCTGTGGAATTTTTGTGTAGAAAACCTGTTGCCCCTGCGTTGAGTCGAGTGCGACGAATTGCCATCCTTTGTGCTCAAAATGGTAGTTGATACTGCGCGGAAAAATTTGCTCAAACGCGCGCCGATCATCCTCCGCCGCGTGATCGTGATTCCCGATCGTCGCAAAAAGCGGAACGCGCAGTTGCCCGAAAATTTCACGCACCGCGCCGATCTGCTCTGCGTGCCCATTCTCCGCGAGATCACCGTTTAGCACGCAAAAATCGGCTTCATGACTGCGCATCGCGCGAACCACGCCCTCGAACCATTCGCCGCAGCGCGCATCGCGATAGTGCAAATCGTTCACGACGATGAAGCGGAAGTCCGCACCCCTTTCGTTCGCACGCAAGATTCGCGGAATGCCGAGCGCCAGCGCACTCAGCGCGGTTTTGCGCAGCATCTCGCGGCGGGTGAAAAGCATCGCTCGAGTTTAATCTGTCCCCATTGCTTTTCAATCTCCCGCGCGCGTGCCGTGATGCCGCGAATAGACGTGCGTGAACTCCGCACCGAATAGCAAAATCATCGACGAGTAATAAACCCAGAGCAGCAGCATCGCGACCGAGCCCGCCGCACCGTAGCTCGACACAAGCGCGCTGCGGCCGAGATAAAGCCCGAGCAAAAATTTGCCGATTGAGAAAAAGAACGACGTCGCAAAGGCGCCGTGCAAGACATCGCGCCAGGCGATTTTTGTCTCCGGCAGAATCTTAAAAATCATCGCGAACAGCGCCGCACTGACGAGCACCGAGACGACGAAGTTCAGTGCTTCCGCGACCATTTGAAAAGCGGGCATCGTGGAGTGGAGCATCGTCGTGATCGCAGTGATCGCGGCGGAAATCACCAGCGAGACAAGCAGCAAAAAGCCGAAACCGAGCACGGCGGCAAAGGAGAGAAAGCGGTTCTTGATGAGCGCGCAAAACCCGCTGCTTTCGGTCGTCGGCACTTTCCAGATATTGTTTAACGCTGATTGCAATTCCGCGAACACACCGGAAGCGCCGAAAAGCAGCGTCACCGCGCCGACGATCACCGCGATCGTGCTCTTCTTTGGCTGCATCGCGCTTTGCACCATCGACTGCACCGCGATTGCGCCCGCGTCGCCGAGGAGACCGCGAATTTGCAGCGAGATTTGCTCCGACGCGCCATGATAAGTGAAAACGAGCCCCGCGATCGAAATCGCGATCACCAGCAGCGGCGCGAGGGAAAAGATCGTGTAGTAAGCCAGCGCCGCAGCCATGCGGCTCGCGTTGTCGTTGCTGAAATCCGCGCACGTTTTCTTGAGCAGCGCGATGCATTCTTTCATCAAAGGAAATTCGCACGCGCAAAACGCCACGCGCTTTTCATTCGATTTACAAAGCGTAGCGCGTTAGTAACGGCTCGTGTCCGCTACGCTGCTGAAAATCTCCTGTCCCGACCGCGTCGGTCTGCTCGCGCGGCTGACGAGTTTCGTCGCGTATCACGGCGGCAATCTGCTGGAAGTGCATCAGTTCACCGACCCGCTCAGCGGCTGGTTTTTCGCGCGGCTCGCCATCGACACGGGCACGCTCGCTCTCGATCTGCCCGCGCTGCGGAAGGCATTCAAGCCGACTGCCGACGAGCTGCAGGCCGACTGGACGATTCGCGATGAGACAGTGAAAATGCGCGTCGTCATCCTCGTCAGCAAACTCGGCCATTGCCTCGCAGACCTGCTCTGGCGCTGGCGCTCCGGCGAATTGCCCATCGACATTCCGCTCGTCATTTCGAACCACGAGGACTTCCGCGAGATGACCGAACGCGAAGGGCTGCGCTTCGAGTTCGTGCCGACCGACGACAAGGCGGCTGCTTTTGAAAAAATGCGCGAGCTGTTTCGCTCCGTAAACGCCGAGCTCATCGTCCTCGCGCGCTACATGCAGATTTTGCCGCGCGAGATTTGCGACGAATGGCCGGGCCGCATCATCAACATCCACCACTCGTTTTTGCCGTCATTCGTCGGCGCGAATCCCTACAAGCGCGCCTATGATCGCGGGGTGAAATTAATCGGCGCGACGTGCCACTACGCCACCGCCGAGCTCGACGAAGGCCCGATCATCGACCAGGAAGTCGTCCGCGTGGAGCACTTCCACATGCCCGATGATTTGCTGCGCCTAGGCCGCGATTGCGAACGCCTCGCCCTCGCCCGCGGCGTCCGCTACCACATCCACGACCGCGTCCTCATCCACGGGAAGAAATCGATCGTCTTCCGCGACTAACCGGCAATCCCCGGCAATCCCCGGCAACTCCGACGAGCCCGCTGTCGCTGACTTTCTACTGGTAGATCTCTTTCACACGTCTATTTTCGACAAACAAACTAAAACACCTATGAAATACATGCTCACCTGGACGGAACGTCCGCAAGGCTCACCGATCGAATACGAGAATGCCCAAAAGCGCATTCTGGAGGTTTTCACACAATGGAAAGCTCCCGCCAATTTCAAGATCGAGCTCTTCGTCGTCCGGGTGGGCGACTGGGGCGGCTATATGATGGTGGATTGCGATGATCCCACCACCGTCCACAAGGTCTGCTCGATGCTCCCTGCGTTTGTATTCGAGGCGCGCCCGGTCATCCCCATCGAGGATGCTGTGCGCGTGGAACTCGAATCTATCGCGTTTCGCGATGGACTGCCGAAAAAATGATGCATCGACGCCGGCAATGTCTGCGGTGAAAGGGTGTTAAGTCAGGCTCAAAGCGGCGCGATTCGCCGTAACTGGCAGGCGCATAAATCTTGTGCAATCGCGGTTCATGGGGGAAGTTTCGGGCGTGAACCGCATCGTCGGCCTCGAAACGGAATACGGTTGCCTCGTCACCGACGCGCACGGGATCGGTTGCGTCGATTCGTGGCCGGTGCGGGTGAAGAATCATCTCTTTAAAAAAGAGAGGTTGGGCGCGATCGACCTGCACTATCGCGATTACGAGGAGCCGCCGGGCAATGGCGGTTTTTTGCTAAATGGCGGACGGCTTTACGTCGATATGGGGCATCTCGAATACTCGTCGCCGGAATGTCTCACGGTGCGCGATATTGTCGCTTACGATCTCGCGGGCGACGCGATGCTGCAGCTCGGGCTGGAGGAAATGGATGCGACGGAGCACGTCTCGTTTTTAAAAAACAACGTCGATCATCACACCGGCGCTACGTTTGGCTGCCACGAAAATTACCTCATGCGGCGCGACGTGCAGTTCAATCCGGACATTCTCGGCACGCTGCTTTCGTTCCTCGCGACGCGGCAAGTTTTCACCGGCGCGGGACGCGTCGGCTCGGCGAATCCGCTCTCGTTCGAGTTTGAATCGCTGCCCGAGGATGGCCTCGTCGATTTTCAAATCTCACAACGCGCCGATCACATCGTGAACGACATCTACCAGTGGGTGCAGTTCAACCGCGCGATCATCAACGCGCGCGACGAGCCACTCGCGGATTACCGGAAATATCGGCGGCTGCATTTGTTGATCGGCGACTCGAACATGAGCCCGTTCGCGACCGCGCTGAAGGTCGGCACGACGGCGCTGATTCTCACGCTTCTCGAAGATCGAAAGCTGCCGCGCGACGTGATTTTGCGCGATGCGGTGACGGCGACGCGGCAGATTTCGCGCGACGCGACAGGGCGCGCGGTGATCGCGCTCGAGGACGGGCGCACACGGGACACGCTCGATATTCAATGGGAGTTTCTCGAGCACGCGCGCAAGCATCTCGCCGGCGCGGATGAAGAGACTGACTGGATTTTGGAAAGCTGGGCGTTCACGCTCGACGCGCTCGACAGAAAACCGGAGCTGCTCATCGGCGGTGTCGATTGGATTTCGAAGAAATGGATGCTCGAGATGTTTATGGAAAAGGAGCAGCTCACCTGGCGCGATCCGTGGATGCAGAGTCTCGACCTCGAATATCACAACCTCAATCCGGCGCGCGGACTTTTCTTTGCGCTGAATCCGGCGAAGGCCATCGGCGAATTTAACGATAGCGTGCGGCGCGAAGAGGCGTTGCGCATCCCGCCGTCAAACACGCGGGCGCATGGCCGCGGAAAAGCGGTCGAGTTTTTCCAGGCGCATGGTTCGCCGTATCTGATCAACTGGGACTCGATCGCATTCGAGAACCACAATTACCTGATGATGCAGGATCCGTTTGATTCCTACGACGGCGCGGTCGCGGAATTTCTGCGCTAAACGCGCTGTTTACGCAGCGTCCTTGTCCTGTTTCTTGCGAATGAGCGGCGGCTTTTTGCCTTCGACGACCGCGCGGTTCACCGTGACGTCGGCGATGTCTTCGCGGCTCGGGATGTCATACATGATGTCGAGCATCAGCCGCTCGAGCATCGAGCGTAGCGCACGCGCGCCGGTTTGCTTCTGCGCCGCCTGCTGAGCGAGCGCGCGCAATGCGTCTTTGGTGACGGTGAGGTTGACGCCCTCCATCGCGAGCAGCTTCGTGTATTGCTTGATCATCGCGTTTTTCGTCTCGGTCAAAATCATCGTCAACTCATCCTCCGTGAGCGGATCGAGTGCGGTGACGACCGGCAGACGTCCGATGAATTCCGGGATCATGCCGAAGCTCAGCAAATCCTCCGGCTCGGTGTGGCGGATGGCTTCCTGCGCGAGAATCTCCTCGGCGTGCTCGCTTTGCACGGCGAAACCGAGCGCGCGTTTGCCGGCGCGGCGCTGCACGATTTTGTCGAGGCCGACAAATGCGCCGCCGCAGATGAACAGGATTTTTTCGGTGTTGATCTGGATGTATTCCTGGTGCGGATGCTTGCGCCCGCCTTGCGGCGGAACGTTGCAGGTCGAGCCTTCGAGGATTTTTAATAGCGCCTGCTGCACGCCTTCGCCGCTCACGTCGCGGGTGATCGACACGTTGTCGGTTTTACGCCCGATCTTGTCGATCTCGTCGATGTAAACGATGCCAATTTCCGCGCGTTTTACGTCGTAGTCCGCATTCTGCAGCAAACGCAAAATGATGTTCTCGACATCCTCTCCGACGTAGCCGGCCTCGGTCAGGGTCGTCGCATCCGCAATGCAAAACGGCACGTCCAAAATGCGCGCGAGCGTTTTTGCTAGGAGCGTTTTGCCGCTACCGGTCGGGCCGATGAGAAGGATGTTGCTTTTCTCGATCTCGACATCTGCGAACGGATCGAGTGAAGCGACGCCGGCGGTCGTCGGCACGCTTTGCATGATGCGTTTGTAGTGATTGTGCACCGCGACGCTGAGGACTTTTTTCGCGCGGTCCTGGCCGATCACGTATTGATCGAGTTGGCGACGAATCTCCACCGGCTTCGGCACGCGCAACGAGGTCGATTGCTTGCGCGCGTCCTCGCTCAGTTCCTTATCGAGAATGCCTTTGCAGACATTGATGCAGCTATCGCAAATGTAAACGCCCGGTCCCGCGATGAGCTTGCGGACTTCCGCGTGGCTTTTGCCACAGAAGCTGCACATCGTAAGATTGGAAGCACGGGCCATGAGGAATTATAAATGATGAACGCTGAATGAAAAATCGATTCTACTGCGGATGTGCAGCGCCAATTTCGTTCTGCATTCTACATTCATCACTCTGATTTTTGTTCTTTCGCTTCAGTCATGATCGCATCCGTCGGCACTTGCTTGCGCGACTGCACGACTTCATCGACCAGGCCGTAATCCTTCGCCTCGAACGACGTCATGTAATAGTCGCGATCCGAGTCGCCCTTTACCTGGTCTTCACTTTTTCCAGTGTGTTCGGCGATGATTTTGATCAAGCGTTTCTTCAGTTTAAACATGTATTCGACAGTCCGTTCCACGTCGCTGGCAGTGCCTTGGGCGCCGCCGGAGACCTGATGGATCATGATGTCGCTATTCGGTAAAGCATAACGCTTGCCCTTTGCACCGGCGCAAAGCAGAACAGCGCCCATGCTCGCAGCCATGCCGAGGCAATAGGTGGTCACGTCGCAGGTCAAAAACTGCATCGTGTCGTAAATCGCGAGTCCCGCGGTGACGGACCCGCCGGGCGAATTGATGTAGATATTGATGTCTTTTTTCGGATCTTCCATTTGCAGGAAAAGCATCTGCGCGATCACGAGATTGGCGACGTGATCATCGATCGGCGTGCCGAGGAAAATGATGCGGTCTTTCAGCAGCCGCGAATAAATGTCGTAGCTGCGCTCCCCTCGCCCGGTCTGCTCGACGACCATCGGGATTAGCATGTTGTGCGGGGTAGGTCGGGTGTTGGATTGGATCAACATAAGGTTCGGATTAAGTCGTCTGGACGCTAGCATTCGAGCTTAGGAAATCAAGCACCTTGCCCGTCAGGATTTCCTCCTGGATTTGTTCGAGCGCGCCTCGCTTTTCGAGTTCCTTCAGCATCTTGTCCATCGCGACGCCGTAACGCGCGGCCATCTGCGCGAGGTGCTGCTGATACTCTTCCTTCGTTATCGAAATTTTTTCGTTCTCCGCGATGCGCAGCAAAATGAATGTTCCCTTGAGCCGCTCACGGGCGCCTTGCGAAGCGGAGCCGATCAGATCTTTCTCGTTATCCTTGATCAATTCATCGGCGACGCCGCGCGCCTGATTTTCGCGCACGATCTCGGCCAAAATGCGGCGCGTCTCGCCGCGGACGAGATTTTCCGGAAGCTCGCATTCCACTTTGCCGAGCAGGTGCTGCATGATCTGGCCTCGCTTTTCGCGATCGAGTTCCGCGGCTTTCTCGCGCGAGAGCTCGACCTTCACCAGGTCGCGCAATTCAGACACGTTTTTGCCCGGGATCACTTTCGCGGCAAACTCATCCGTCAGCTCCGGCAGTTGTTTTTCCTTCAATCCCTTGATCGTGACTTTGTAATGAATCTTCTGCCCGGCCATTTCCGCAACCGCGAAATCCGCCGGAACTTCGATGTCAAACTCGCGCGTTTCGCCGAGCTTCGCGCCGATGAGTTGCTCGCTGAAACCGGGGAAAAACGACTGCGGCGTGAGCCGAATCCAAAACTCGCTGTTGCCCGAGAGCGGCTTGCCGGCTTTCGGAAACACGTCATGCACAGGCTTCCCGTCGATCGTTCCCGCGTAATCAATCACCGCAAAATCATTCATCGCCAAATCGCGCTCTGCGATATCGGAGAAATCGGCGTATTGATTGCGCAAATTCTCGATCGCCTCCTCGACTTCCGCATCGGTCACCTCGCCTGATTTCACCGTCACCGGAATGTTTTTGTATTCCGGCATTTCAAACTCCGGCGCGGTCACCAGCGTCGCCGTAAAATGCATTCCTTTGTCCTGCGCGATCTCGACGTCCTCGACGTTCGCGATGGAAAGCACGCGCAATTTCTTCTCGCTGATCGCTTCGCGGCAGCTCTCGGACAGCAACTGTTTTTCCAGCTCTTCGCGAATCTGTTTTTCGAATTTTTTCTCCACGATCTTGCGCGGCGCCTTGCCTGGGCGATAGCCCGGCAGTTTCGCGTAGCGCACGTAATCCTTCGCGATGTTTTCCCACGCTTTGTTCACTTTTTCTGGCTCCACCTCCACGTGCAAAGTGGTGATGCAATTCGGTAAATTCTCAACTTGGACGTTCATAAAATGATGCGAACCGCGCAACATAGCGGCTCCATGCGAAAAGCCAACTTTCTTGTGCGCGAAGGCGGAGTCTTGCGAATGAGACAAGATTTGCAGTGGCAGTAACGCGCTATCGAATCTGCGCAGCTTCGCGAACTGTCGCTCCGTTTTGCGCACACTCCAAAAGCGCTGTGCGGATTTTCTTCGCGACTTTTGCGACGTGTGGTTTGTAAAGCATCGTCTCATGCACCGCCCCGTCGATGCGGAACAGCTCAAGGTTCGTCGCAAAACCATTCCAGCCACGATCGGCCTTATATTCGTAGCCGTCGTGCGGATTATCCGCGATGAAGACGAGCACCGGACCGTCGTATTGCTGCGGACGGTAATCCGCCCACGCGCGCTCGCTGACTTCGCGCCCGCGCACGAGACGCAAGTCGGCGGAAAGCGGTGCCTTTGCCTGATCTAAAACACGCGCTGCCATTTTGTTTACGCGGCCTTTTTCGCGCGAGACATTGGCAAGCACTTTTCCAAACGCGCGATCGGCGAGCAGTCGCAGCGTGCCGCCGAGGTTCATGCCATTCGCGAGGCGGCGATTCATCGCGATGCGCTCGCGCAAATTCAAGCGCCGCGGCGGACGGCCCGGATTGTAGCTGTCGAAAAGCACGATGAGTCCGACCTCCTCGCCTTTCGCGCGAAGCTGCTGCGCCATCTCGTAAGCGACAACGCCGCCGAGCGAATAGCCGGCGAGATGGTAAGGTCCGCGCCGCTGCACACGCTGGATTTGGTTTATATAAAACGCGGCCATTTCCTCGACGGTCTCGTGCATCGTTCCGCCTGCAAGCCACGGCGCTTCGAGCGCGAGCAATGGCCGATCAGCGCCGAGATGCTCGCTTAAGGCGCGATAAACAAGCGTTCCACCATCACCGCCGTGAATGCAGAAAAGCGCTGCTTCACTACCATTTGGCTGAAGTGTAACAAGTGTCGATGGCTCGTCGGCACCATTCTTTTTCTCGTCGAGCAAAGGCGCGAGCGCCTTGATTGTTGGCGCTCGAAATAGCGTGGAAAGCGGCAGCGCTTTGCCGAACTCGCTCCGAATCTGCACGAACATGCGCATCGCCAAAAGCGAGTCACCGCCGAGATCGAAAAAATCGTCGTCGATGCCAATGCCGCTGACGTTGAGTTTCTGCTCCCAAATTTTTGCGAGCTTCCGCTCGGCGTCTGTGCGGGGAGCGCGCGAGATGGTTTTGACCGAATGATGCTGCGCGAAATCGGGCGCAGGCAATGCGCGGCGGTCGAGTTTGCCATTCGGTGATTTCGGCAGCGCCGGCAAAATGACGACAGCCGATGGCACCATATAATCGGGCAGCGTTTTTCGCAGCGCGGCCAGAATGGTCGCCTTGGACGCGGCGTCGGAATACGGCGCAATCGGGATTTCATTTTCGTCAAACAACCGCTTGTAGAACGGCGCTTGTTTATATACCTGCTTGTAGTGCCACGAGTCGAATGCGAACGGCGTTTCCTTCCCGTTTCGCTTCACCACGCCGGAAATGCGGTAGTCGCGATTCCAGCCGTTGTCCGCAAGCGCGCCGCAAACCTGCGCGTGGATCTCGTCACCGGCGCGCACTTCGATTGGCGGATAAAACACCGGCAAATAAACCGGCAGCCACGAATCGGAATGGTCGATCGACTCGATCGTTTCGCCTGCCGCAGTCTCGAGTTTCAGCCAAAGCAAAAAGCCGTCGATGCGCGAGTCGCGCGTAATTTTCAAATGCACTTCGCGTTCGTATTTCGGCACGACCGGCTGCGCAAAATCGATGTCCTCGAACACATCGTCGCTCGAACGCAGCAGAGCTCGCGACGCGCCCATCACGCACAACCGCAGATCGTGTTTGTAGCCGGCGGAAATCCATGTCTGCTCCGCGTAATGCGCGCCCATTTCCTCGAATCCCGGATTTTCCAAAAACTCATCCGGCATGCTGATCGCCGCAATGTGCGTTTCGCACCTGCGCGGAATCACAATGCCGTCCGGTTTTAAAAATCGCCGCGCGTCCTGGAGAATCAAATCGCAGCCTTCCGCGCCGCCGATATGGCCGACGTTTTCGGAAACGCAAACGTCCGCCTTTTCCGGCAGCTCGATATTTTGCGAGCGGCCGTGAATGACGACGATTTTGTCGGCAAGCCCGAGCTCTTCCACGAGTGCTTTCGCTTGTAAAGCAGGTCGTTCAAGCAACTCAATCGCGTAAACTTTTCGCGCGCCCGATTCGATGCACATCCGCGCAAGCAGCGCGTCGCGCCCAGTGCCGATATCGACAACGACTTTTCCACGCACGGTTTTTTCAAACGCGCGTCGATAGCAATCGTGCCGCGACTTGTCCTTCGTCATCGCGGCGTAGAGCACGTCGTCGTAAAATGGATCGCTGCCCGAGCTTGGCGAGGACGGCCAGAGCTCAACGTGCGAGCTTTGCTTGCGCACGACGTATGCGACGAGCCGCTTGTCGCCCGGCATGTCCTCACGCGCGACGACCGCGCAGTCGATCACGTCCGGCTGCTGCCTGAGCGCGTTTTCGATTTCACCTGGCTCGATGCGGAAACCGCGCAGCTTGATCTGGTCGTCCGCACGGC
>JAJPJG010000016.1 GCA_021324395.1 Spartobacteria bacterium
GAGTTGAAATGGCCTTTCCGCGAGTTGAAATGGCCTTTCCGCGAGTTGAAATGGCCTTTCCGCGAGTTGAAATGGCCTTTCCGCGAGTTGAAATGGCCTTTCCGCGAAAGGCTAAGTCACTAAAAGCAAGCTTTTTTCACTGTTCGAGCGAACGATTGTATAAAAAACAGCCGCCGCCGCAACGCATCGCCCAGCTCCGCCCGCGTCGGATACAGGATCGCCACGTGATACAGCCCCGTCATCCCCGGTGCCGGCGCGCGTCCTCCCGCGCTCTCCCACGTATTGAGCCCGATGTGATGATGATAATCGCCCGCCGATGAGAACGCCGCCTGCCGCCCCATTCGCTGCGTCACTTCAAACCCGAGCACATCCCGATAAAACCCCAGCGCCCGCTCCAAGTCCGCCACCTTCAAATGCACATGCCCGATGCGGACGGCGGGGTGGGTGGGTGGGGTGTCCACGATGTGCGAGTGCTTATTTGAGCCGAGCCTTGAGCATTTGAATGTGCATGTCCGCACGTTGTCGAATGCCTGCATCCGTAATGTGCGGATAAACGGCTTCCAGTCTTTCTAATGCCTTTGTGGCAATTGACCCTTCCAATTCCTCATTGGGTGTGGCTTCAAAGGCGACCATGACGACGAGTGGATGATCAGAGGCGAACAACAACTCCAAATCAGAAAAATGCGCACCGATCATCCATAGAGAATGGCTCCATTGATAGACGGTCTGCATTTCTTTCGGTGGATTAATTCTTATTACTTCAATAAGTTGTTGGAGCGAAGAGTGACCCAACCGATGCAGTTCCGAGAGAACCTTGATTACTCCAGGATCTGTTGGCAGCTGTTCAAAAACGAAATTGGAAAGCTCCTGAGCATGGGCATAAATCCTCTCTTGCACCTGTTCCAATGCTTGTGGCACGTCTGCTCTGGCATCGTCCGGGATTCCTGCCCAAATACAGAACTGGGCGATTTGGTTTTGTAACATTTGGCGCGGATAGTAAGGCTCGCTCTTAACGCGTCTTTGCACTTCGCGGCATCCACGTTCTAGCTCTTCAAGGATTTCTGCTATCTGGGCGAGGCCATCGACGACTCCCTCATATCCCACTCCCTTGTTGCGGTAGATCTCGATAAGTGATGGGATAAACTCGATGGATTCGACGTTGCGGCAGAGATAGGCGTAGGTAAGACTGGGAGGATGAAATTGCTGAAATGCAGTAAACGCAGCGCGAATCCTTTCCCTGCGCGGCGCGGGATCGAGAGAAGCATGTGGCGGTAGCGTGAGTGGGAGATGAATGTGTCGACTTCGAGAAATAACTTCAGTGAAACCTTCGTTGAGCGTTTGGTTCGCGACGGAACGTTGCCAGCTATGGCGCACTGCGAGCTGCTCAGGAGAGTTTTCTAGTTGGCCGATGCCCAAATTCCAAAATGTCGGCGAAGTATCGAGATCCTGCGGAGATCTCGGACTTGGCATGATTTCGAGGCCGATGTTTTGGCCCTGTCGCAGCGCAAGACTGAACTTTCCATCGGCATCGCTTGATAGAAGCTTTGCCTGCATTCCTAATCCACCTTCACTAAGACTATATTGCACTCGGACGTTCGGTAGTGGTTTGCCTCCAGTATCGAACAACTGAATCTCAATGTGGGTTGCATTCTGACGATCGCTCACCATTGAGATAGCAACTAAGAGGGCAACAGCGGGAATCGTTGTTGAAAGCCGCCAAGCCTCTTTTCGAGGTCGGCAAAAGAACGCAGCGATCAGCCCGGCAATACAGATGCCGAGCGCCGGCAGGAGGAATAGACCTTCCATGCCTGCGAATCCTGCGTCCGGGCCATGCACTTTCCCAATTGCCGAGAATCGTTGCAGAATGAGGTAAGTCCCGTAAGCAAAAGCGGAGACGGTCGGTAGCCAAATAAACACAACCCAAGCCTTGCGGCGGAACGCGAAGGAAAGCGCTAAACCAAGAAGCAACCCGAGGGCGATCAGCCCGGGTGAGGCGGAAAGCAGGCGGGGAACAGTCATTTGGAAATCGTATCAGCCGCAGCCGATTAGCCTCACGCTTTCGCGTAAACCTCTGCGCCCTTCTCCACGAACTCCTTCGACTTCTCCTCCATGCCTTTCTTCAAGGCCTCTTCCTCGGAGATCGCCTGTTCAGCGGCGTATTTGCGGACATCCTCCGTTATTTTCATGGAACAGAAGTGCGGGCCGCACATGCTGCAGAAGTGGGCGCTTTTGGCGCCTTCCTGCGGGAGGGTTTCGTCGTGGTATTCGCGGGCGGTCTCGGGGTCGAGACTTAGGTTGAATTGATCCTCCCAGCGGAACTCGAAGCGGGCTTTGCTCAAGGCGTTGTCGCGGTATTGCGCGCCGGGATGACCTTTGGCGAGGTCGGCAGCATGAGCGGCCAGTTTATAAGTAATGACTCCGGTCTTAACGTCGTCCTTGTTCGGCAGACCCAGGTGTTCCTTGGGCGTGACGTAGCAGAGCATGGCGCAGCCGAACCAGCCGATCATGGCAGCGCCGATGCCGCTGGTGATGTGGTCGTAGCCGGGCGCGATGTCGGTGGTGAGCGGGCCGAGGGTGTAGAAGGGGGCTTCGTGGCACCACTCGATTTGCTTTTCCATGTTCTCCTTGATCATGTGCATCGGGACGTGGCCGGGGCCTTCGTTCATGACTTGCACGCCTTTGTCCCATGCGCGCGTGGTGAGTTCGCCTTGCACCTTTAGCTCGGCGAATTGTGCTTCGTCATTGGCGTCGGCGATGGAGCCGGGTCTTAGGCCGTCGCCGATGCTAAAGCTGACGTCATAGGCGGCCATGATGTCGCAAATGTCGTCCCAATGGGTGTAGAGGAAGCTTTCCTGGTGATGACTCAGGCACCACTTGGCCATGATGCTGCCGCCGCGACTCACGATGCCGGTCATGCGCCGGGCGGTCATGGGGACGAACCGAAGCAGGACGCCGGCGTGGATGGTGAAGTAGTCCACGCCTTGCTCGGCTTGCTCGATAAGTGTGTCGCGGAAAATTTCCCACGTTAAGTCTTCGGCGCGGCCATTTACTTTTTCCAAGGCCTGATAGATCGGGACGGTGCCGATCGGGACGGGGGAGTTGCGGATGATCCACTCGCGCGTGGCGTGGATGTTTTTGCCGGTGGAAAGGTCCATCACCGTGTCGGCACCCCACTTGGTGGCCCAGCGCATCTTTTCGACTTCCTCCTCGATGCTCGACGCGACGGCGCTGTTGCCGATGTTGGCGTTGATTTTGACGAGGAAATTGCGGCCGATGATCATCGGCTCGAGCTCGGGATGGTTGATGTTCGCCGGGATGATGGCGCGGCCGCGGGCGACTTCGCTGCGGACGAATTCGGGGGTGATTTCTTTCGGGATCGCTGCGCCGAAGGATTCGCCGGGGTGCTGGTGGCGGAGGGAGTTTTGAATTTTGAATTCTGAATTCTGAATTGCGGCGCGGCCCATGTTTTCGCGGATGGCGATGAACTCCATCTCCGGCGTGATGATGCCTTGTCTCGCATACCAGAGTTGCGATACGGGATGGCCGGCGCTGGCGCGCAAAGGTCTGCGCTTTTCGCCGGTGAAATGTTCGAGGCGATTGCGGCGCTCGGCTTGCGACGCGAACTCCTCATGTCCGCGCGTGAGGTAGCCGTTGTCTTCGGGTTTGATTTCACGGCCTTCGTATTCGGCGACGTCGTTGCGATTCAAAATCCAGTCGCGACGCAGCGGTGGCAGTCCGTTTTCCGCCGAGCCATCGAATGCGCGATCGCCCCACGGCCCGCTCGTATCGTAAACGCGCACCGGTTCGTTCACTTCGATGCGGCCGTCGAAAGTTTTCGTTGGCGTCAGCGCGATCTCGCGCATCGGCACGCGCACATCGGGAAAGAGTTCGCCTTGCACGTAAACGCGCGCCGAGTTCGGCAACTGCTCGCTGCTGTGCGGTTCGATGGAGTCCTTGGGAGCGATCATATAAAACAAAAAAGCCACGCGCGGGCGTGGCTGGACCTTGCTCCCTTCGGCGGAATTACCCGCATCAGGTTCAAGGGGTCCCGAACGCAACGCGTCCGGTCTCAGCCAAAATTGGCGCCCCCGCGGTTTGGTGACGATAAAGTAAGTGCGCGCAGAGTCAATCCGCCATCGCCCTGTTTCAGCGGAGATTTTCGACGGCGTCGCGGATTTGCGCGAGTGTAACGTCCCTCGAAACAAATGCGGAGCCGATCTGCGAAGTCAAAACGAAGCGGACCTGGCCGGCTGCGAATTTTTTGTCGGTGCGCAACGCAGCCATGATTGCGTCGGTGCTGATGTCGTCGGGCAGGTGAGTGGGCAGGCTGAATTGTGCGAGTCGCGAGAGGATGCGCTCGTGTTCCTCACGCGAAAGTCCGGCGCAGCGCATGGACAAATCAGACGCGGCGACGATGCCGAGCGCGATGGCTTCGCCGTGTAAAAAGCGACCGTAGCCCGCGGCGTTTTCAATCGCGTGTCCGACGGTATGGCCGAAGTTCAGCAGCGCGCGCTCGCCGGTCGTCTCGTGCTCATCTGCGGAAACGATCGCAGCTTTGATCGCGACATTGCGCGCGATGAGCGGGGCGAGATTGGCCCGGTCGAATTTTTCCAGATCGGCGAACATCTCCGCGTCGCGAATGATCGCGTGCTTGATGATCTCGGCGAAACCTTCGTTGAACTCGCGTTCCGGCAGCGAATCGAGCGTGACGACATCTGCGATCACCGCGCGCGGCTGATGAAATGCGCCGATCAGGTTTTTTCCGCCGCGCGCATTCACGCCGGTCTTGCCGCCGACTGCGCTATCGACTTGCGCGATGATCGTCGTCGGCACCTGCACGTAAGGAATGCCGCGGTAATAAATCGCCGCGACAAATCCCGCGAGGTCGCCGACCACGCCGCCGCCGAGCGCAACCACAAACGAGCTGCGATCCAGTCCCGTCGCGATCATCTGCTCGCAGACATTCTCCGCCTCCGCGAGCGACTTCGATTTTTCCCCGGCCGGAACCGTGACGATCAGCGGCTCAAATTCCCGCAGCGCATTCGCCGCGCGATCCGCGTAGAGCCTGCCGACATTGCTGTCGGTGACGATCGCGCAACGTCCGCGCAACGAAAGCTCGCGCGCAATTTTTCCCACCGACTCCAGCAGCCCCGCGCCGATGTGAACTGAGTAGGAACGCGGCCCAAGCCGCACATCGACGCGTTCGGTCACTATTTATTCCAACGGATATCCTTGATCGGACTGCTGCTGTCGGAATTCGCCAGCGAAGAATGAAAATCGATCATCAGCATGTCCGAGACATGCGCGTCGGCAAAAAGGATATTGATGCGTTTTCCGCCCGCGTGCGTGCCGCCGGTTTGTGAAGAGTTGCCCGGGTTGCTGCTTAAGTTGATACCGGAGCCGGGCGTTCCCGCGGTTCCCCCAAACGTTAACGTGGCAGGAGCGGACATGGACGCAGCGAGCAGGATGCAATTGGACGGCGAAACGACGTCGCCGGCCGTTGTGCTCTTACCGGCTTGTCCAAGGTTCAAATTCATGTCGTAGCTGACGGGAGTGCTCGCGTCGCCGCTTTCCGACGGCGGGCGTTTGTCAAAGGGCGACTGAAAAACTTTCCACGCTGAAACGTAATTAGGATTCAATTTGCCCGTCCACGAGTTGCTGCCGCTCGTCCCGATGGTGGGATACGTGTCGCTGTTGTCATTGAGGTAAGCCGTCATGCCGAGGCCGAGCTGCCGCAGATTACTGGCGTCCTGAGTCGCGCGGCCTTTTTCCTGCACTTTGGTAAAAACAGGAAGCGCGATGCCTGCGAGGATGGCGATGATCGAGATGACAACGAGAAGTTCAATGAGTGTAAACGCAGATTTTTTCATATTTCCGGGGAGTTGCGGAAAGTTACAGCGGCACTTTCGCGAACGCACGTTTTCTTTTAAGGCGCTAACTCAGCAATCGATACCAGTTGTTTCGCCGATGCGGCTCGTAGCCGGCGTCGCGAATGAGCGATTCGATTTCGTCGGCACAAAGCCGATAGCTCGTGCCCGCGCTGCTGACGACGTTTTCCTCCATCATCACACTGCCAAAATCATTCGCGCCGTATTTCAGCGCGATCTGGCCGATCTTCGGACCTTGCGTGACCCACGAACTTTGCACGTTCTCGAAGTTATCGAGAAAGATGCGCGAGAGCGCCTGCATGCGCAGATATTCGCTCGCGCCGACCGGCGTCGCTTTCAGCATTGTGTTTTCAGGTTGAAACGTCCAGCAGATGAACGCGGTGAAGCCGTGCGTCTCATCCTGCAAATCGCGCAGCCGCTGCAAATGCTCGAGCCGGTCGTCGATGGTCTCGACATGGCCGAACATCATCGTCGCGCTCGAATTCAGCCCGAGCTCGTGCGCGATGCGCATCACTTCGAGCCATTGTTCGCTGTTGCATTTTAACGGCGAGATCCGCTGCCGCACGCGATCGACTAGAATCTCGCCGCCGCCGCCTGGAATCGAGCCGAGCCCGGCGAATTTGAATTTCGCGATCACCTCGCGCAGCGGCATGTCGAAGACTTCGGCGAAGTGATTGAACTCCGGCGGGCTGAAGCCGTGGATGTTGATGTGCGGATATTTTTCGCGCATGTGCGCGAGCAGCTCGAGGTAAAAATCGATGCCGAGTTTCGGATGATGGCCGCCCTGCATCAGCACCTGCACACCGCCCGCGGCGCTGAGTTCATCGAGCTTCGCATCGATTTCCTCATGTGTGAGCACGTAGTGGTCGTCGTCTTTTTCCGTGCGGTAAAACGCGCAGAACTTGCAATACACGTTGCACACGTTTGTGTAGTTGATGTTGCGGTCGATTATGTAAGTGACGATCTCATTGCCGCGTCCGTCGTAAGCCTCGCGCTTCGCGAACCGGCGGCGGAAATCCGCCAGCGCGCCAAGCTCCGCGAGCGGCGCGTAGTAAAGCTCGCGCGCCTCCTCACGGCTAATGCGCTCACCGGCGAGCACTTTATCGGAGACGGTTTGATCTAAAAGCGGTGCAACCATTTTTCGAAATGAAGAATGCTGAATTATGAATGCAGAATGAGCCGGCGCAATTCCTGATTCTGCATTGGTCGTCCGCAGTTTGCTTACATCAGAACCGCCTGCTGTCGATCGTCGGCGACGTTTCGACGAAATAATTTGAAAACGGCGCGGCGATGACGAAACTCTCCGCCCGATGCGCGCAATTTTAGCTCTCGAAGACGGCCGGGTTTTTCACGGCGAATCGTTCGGCGCTCCCGGCACGGCGCTGGGTGAAATGGTGTTTAACACCTCGATGACCGGTTATCAGGAGGTGCTGACCGATCCGTCGTATCGTGGCCAGATCGTGGCGATGACATATCCTCTGATCGGCAACTACGGCGTGAATGCGCTCGACGACGAGAGCGGCGCGCCGCATGTGCGCGGGTTTGTGATCGAGGAGTTGAGCGCGATCGCGAGCAACTGGCGCTCGCAGATGTCGCTCGATGAGTATCTCAAAAAATGGAACATCCCCGGCATCCAGTGCGTTGATACGCGCGCGCTGACGCGGCATTTGCGGGAAAAAGGAGCGATGCGCGCATGTTTAACGACTGACAGCATCGCGGCGGATGAAGCCGTGAAACGCGCACAGCAGGGCGAGGGGATGATCGGCATGGATTACGTGGAGGAAGTGACGACGCGTGCGGCTTACGATTGGGACCCGGACGACAAGCTTTCGCGCAATTGGACGATCGTGAAAGGCGGCGCAGACATCGAAATCGACGCGGGCGGCGAGGCGTTTGAAAAACTGCCTCCGGCGAAGCATCAGATCGTCGCCTACGATTTTGGCATCAAGCACAACATTCTGCGCAATCTGCGCCAGCATGGCTTCAAAGTGCGCGTCGTTCCCGCGCAGACGAGCGCGGCGGACGTGCTCGCGATGAAGCCGGACGGTGTCTTTTTGTCAAACGGCCCGGGCGATCCGGCGGCACTTGGCTACACACATGAAACGATGCGTGGGCTGATCGGCAAAACGCCGATCTTCGGCATTTGTCTCGGGCATCAAATCCTCAGCTACGCTTTTGGCGGGAAGACTTTTAAATTGAAGTTCGGTCATCACGGCGGCAATCAGCCCGTTCAAGACTTGAAGACCGGCAAAGTCGCGATCACAGCGCAGAATCACGGTTTTGCAGTCGATCCCGATTCGCTGCCGTCGAATGTCGAGGTCACGCACATCAATCTCAACGACGAAACCGTCGAAGGCATGCGGCACAAGGAGCAGCCGGTTTTCAGCGTGCAATATCATCCCGAGGCCGCGCCCGGCCCGCATGACGCGAATTACTTTTTCGGCGAGTTCCGTAAATTGATTGAGGAAACAAAAACGCGCTGATACTTTTCCGCACACATTCCCTCCTATGCCGAAACTCATCGTCACCATGCCCGACGGAACCGAGGTCCCACACGAACTCGGCGAAGATCAAATCACGGTCGGGCGTCTTGCCGACAACATGATTCAAATCGATGACGCATCGGTTTCGAGCCATCACGCGCAGCTCGTGCTGACTGGCGGCGACTATCACTTAAAAGATCTCAACTCGACCAATGGCACGCGCGTTAACGGACAGTCGGTCGACGAAAAGCAACTCCGCGACGGTGACAGCGTCCGCTTTGGCAAGATCGAGACCGTTTACCAATCTGAAATCGCGAGCGAGGCGCACCCCGTTCCCGAACACGCGACACCGGCTGTCGCGCCAGCGGAGTCGAGTCATCGTCCGGCGGATTTTACGAACGCTTCGCCGTTTAAAACGAAAAAGAAAAATCGCGATCCGATCGGCAAAGGCGTCATGGCCTTTGCGATTTTTTCGATCCTCGCGTTCATTGCGGCGCTCGCGAAAATCCTGACGCTGCAGCCGCCGCAGTAAGTCGTGACCAGTGGCGAGCTGCCGCGAATCGCGTGCCGGTTTTTCGAGGAAGAGCAGGACTGGGAGCAAATCGAAGCGACGTATTTAAAAGACACCGTTACCGGCGCAAAGCCGGAGCAGGCAACGTGGTTTAAAATCGCATGGACGCAACGAGAATTGTGCGTTTTGTTTTACGCGAGTGACACCGACGCACACGCGACGATGACCGCGCGCGATGCGCCGCTTTACGAGGAGGAAGTCGTGGAGTTGATTCTCGATCCAGTCGGCGATTTCGAAAGCTACTTCGAGTTTGAAGTGAATCCGCTCAACGGCGTCTGCGACCTCGTCCTGCGCCGGACGAAAAGCGGCTATCGAAAATCATTCGAGTGGAATTGCGAGGGCTTGCGGACGGCGGTGAACGTGAATCCGGAATTCTGGCTCGCGGAAATGGCGATTCCGTTTGCGAGCCTCGGCTCGATCATTCCCGAAGCCGGCAGCGCATGGCGCGCGAACTTCACGCGCATCGATCGCCCGCAAAATGCGCCACGCGAACTCAGCGCCTGGTCACCGACTTTCCGCCCGAATTTCCATGTGCAGCAGCGCTTTGGCTGGATCGATTTTGTGCGCTGAAACTTCCGCTTGAGCGGGCGGTGCAAAGCGGTAGCGTTCCTTTCCATGGAAGACAAAAATTACGCGCATCCCGAAATGCTCGTGACGACCGACTGGGTCGCGCAGCACAAGAACGATCCCGGCATTCGCATCGTCGAGAGCAACGAAGACGTGTTGCTTTACGACACCGGGCACATTCCAGGCGCGGTGCACATCGACTGGCACGCCGACCTCAACGACCCGCTCGTGCGCGACTATGTTACCTGCGAAAAATTCGCCGAGCTCTGCTCGCGCCACGGTATCACGCCGGACACGACGTGTGTTTTCTACGGTGACAAGGCGAACTGGTGGGCGTGTTACGCGCTTTGGGTTTTCAATTTGTTCGGCCATAACAAAGTCAAAATCATGGACGGCGGCCGCGATAAATGGATCGCCGAGGGACGCGAACTCACGCGCGAGAAACCGAAGTTTGAAAAAACGAATTACCCCGTTCCGCCGAAGCGGCTCGACAGCGAAATTCGCGCGTTCGCGGAAGAAGCGCTCGCGCAAAGCAAAGCGGGCAAGCCGCTCATCGATGTCCGTTCACCCGGCGAATACAAAGGCGAGATCACGCACATGCCGGAGTATCCGCAGGAAGGCGTGCTGCGCGGCGGCCACATTCCCGGCGCGAAGAGCGTGCCGTGGAAAACCGCAGTGCGCGAAGACTCGACCTTCAAATCCGCCGACGACTTGCGCAAAATCTACAGCGAAAATTGCGGCTTGAAAAGAGACGACGAGATCATCGCGTATTGCCGTATCGGCGAGCGCTCGAGCCACACGTGGTTCGTGCTGCACTACCTGCTCGGCTACGGCAACGTCCGCAACTACGACGGTTCGTGGACGGAGTGGGGCAATCGCGTGCGGATGCCGATCGAACGGTCGGCGTAGCAATTCTCCCATGCAAAAAGGTTGTCCCGATCCCGGCGAAAATCCGGCAGGTTCGTATCCGCCGAAGCTGCAAACCATTGTCGGACTTTTCGAAATGTTTTCGGAGGAGGAAAAGCGGGAAAATTTGATCGCGTATGCGGATCAGGCGGATCGCTGCGCTCCGCATGAGGACGAAAAATTCGATCTCGAGGATGTGCGCAAGGACGAGGAATGCACCGATACCGTTGGCGTTTTTATACGCGTCGACGAGGAGCAGCGCGTGCATTTGCGGATCGCGCTTGGGCCGAAAGTGCAGACGCTGACGCGCGCGATGACGTCGATTTTGTGCAAGGGCCTCGAGGGCTGCACGCTCGGGGAGATTCTCGAATTGCCGGCGGATTTCGTGCCGAAAATTGTCGGCGGCCAGCTCGTCCGCATCCGCTCGCAAACCGTTTACTACATTTTAACACGCATCAAAGGCGCGTGCCGCGCGTTTTTGAATCGCCAGCGGATGGCCGGCTAAAACGCGACGCCGAACGAGATGTGGAGCGCGCCGGCGTCTTCGTGATCTTTTGGCGTCGGATTCACGCCGTAATCGATGCGCAGCGGCCCGACCGGCGAACGATAACGCAAGCCGCCGCCGATGCCGTATCGCATTTCGCCAAACGACGACGGATTGCGGCCGACGCTGCCCGCATCGAAAAATACGGCTCCGATCAAATCGCCCCAAATGGGAAAATCGTATTCGACGTTGAGCGTCGAAAACGTTTCGCCGCCGATCGGAAGACCATGGCGGTCGCGCGGTCCGAGTTCACGCTCCGCAAAACTGCGCACGCTACGGCTGCCGCCGTTAAAAAAGCGCTCATCGATCGGGATGCCGAAGCGGTCACCGCTGAGCGGATAGATGATTCCGCCGCGCACGCCGAAGGCGAGCAGCGTCTTTTTGATCGGCAGGTAATACGAAAAGCGCGCGGTGCCGCGTATGAAATCGATCGAGCTGCCGAAAACATTCGCTGCTAAATCGTCGGACGTGTTGAACACAAAACCGCGTCCCGGATTGATCGGATTGTCGCGAGTGTCGAAGGTAAGCGACGTGCCGAGGCTGTTGATGTGGTAACTCGACGAGCCGATTTCCTGCGGATCGATTCCTTCGTCTGTGATGTTAACACGCCTGCTCAGCAGAAACACCGACGCTTCGAATTGTTTCAGGAATTTTCGCGAGAGCTCGAGCCGTCCGCCCGTCTCGAGTTTCGAATAGCCGTCGAACGAAGCGGTGAGTCCGTAGAGCCGCGCGCGCAACGCATAGTCGCTCTCGAGAAACCACGGGTCCTGATACAAAATCTCGCCGCGCATAAATTGCTGCGAAATTTCAATCGTCGATGTGAGCGGACGTCCCATACCGAACAAATCGCGATCGCCCGCCGAGAAGCCAATGATCGGCCCCTCGAACGTGCCGTAGCCGGCGGAAAAACCGAGCTCCTTGGCCTTTGCTTCCTCGACGCTCATGTGGAGTTCGATCGTGTTATCCGGCAGCGGTCGCGGTTCGATCCGCAATTGCCGGAATAAACCGGTGCGCATCAGTTCGCGGAATTTTTCATCGAGCACCTGCGGGTTGTAGAATTTGTTGTGCAGCTTCGCGAAACGGGTCGGCAGGAATCTCGGATTCAAGCGGTCGAGTCCTTCCTGCGATACTCCATCGAACCGATAGATGCTTCCGGAATCGACGTAAAACGTGACCGGCACGACGCCGTCTTTTGCCGTGGTCGGATCGCTCACCACATCGACCTTCGCATTAAAATAGCCGTGCGTTTTGTAGTAATAAACAACCGCACGTTGCATGTTGATGACTTGCTGCGGCGTGTAAGGTTTTTTCGTGAATGGCTCGACCTGCGCCATCAGATCGCCGCTTACACCATTCGGCCCGAAAAAGACCACGTCGCCGGTGAAATCGAGTTTGCCAAAACGGTAGCGCGTTCCCTCGTGCACCGTCACCAGCACATCCGCGCGCCGCATGTCGCGCGTGAAGGAAAACTCGGGATCATCCACCACCGCATCGAGAAAACCTTCCGAGCGATAAAGCCCGCGAATCCGCTCCACGCCTGTGTCCACGTCGGATTTTACGAACGGCAATGCGGTCTTCGTGCGCGGAAATCGTTCGCGCGTCGAGCCGACGATGTAATCCCGCAATGTCGCTACCGGTTCACCCGCGGTGCCATGAAAATCAACCACGCCGAGCAACGTCAGCGGCCCTTCGGAAACGATCAACGTAAGCTGCCGCGGACCGTCGATACGCCATTTCACCTCGACCTGCGAGTAGCCGTTTTTGCGGTAAAAAATCCCGAGGAAAAATGCCGCGTCGTCCGCGAGTGCCGGCGAAAGACCTTGCTCGTCGATCGAGGTGATTTGCTCGGCAATCGCTTCGCGGAAAATTTTCTCGGAAAAGTGCGCGGTGCCGACGAAGCGCACATTCGTATTCGTCGCGCGCGGCGCGGGCGTCGGCAGCGATGCGGCGGGATTTTCGGTTAGCTTCGGCGGATTATTTTGCGGCTGTTGCGCGGCAGCGGTTCCCACGAGCGCCAGCACCATGCACCAGCGAGGTTTTATAAAAAAACGCATCTTTAACGAAACCGCAGCAGATATTTCACCTGTCCCCGAATGTTCCCGCCGACGTCGAGATCCCCGATGAGATCGAAGTTTTCGCCGAGTTTAAATTTTGTGCTGACTTCCTGTTGACCGGTGCGCGGATCGACCGCGCCGACATCCACATTAAATCTGCCTAAAAACGATTCGTTTTCGGAAGGTTCGCGCGATTTAAACATTTTGTGATAGAGCTTCTGAAACAGCAGCGCAGCCGCGCGCCCGGCGAGCACGTCGCCGTTGCCGGTGAGTTGCGAAGCCGTTGAGCCGGTCGCGAGCAACGCGATGATGTCTTCCTGCGGCAGCGGCGGCTCCGATGAGAAAATGGTCTGCGGCTCGCTGGCGGTGCCGTAGATGTAAACGTTGATGTTGTAGTCGCGCATCGTCGATGTGCCCTGGATGTCGAGCCGCGGCTCAAACGGCTCGTTAGGCGAAAAATAGACATGACCGGAATGCACATCGAGTTTGGAGAACGGCAGCGATGCGACAAAATTTTCGATGGTCAACGTGCCGTCGAGTGTCGGCGAGCGTCCCGTGCCGACGAGCGCCAGATCTAGCGTGACTCCGCCGTTGGCGAGATTTCCGCGCACCGCGAACGGGTCTTTCGTCTTGATCATCACGTTGAATTTCCAGTCGCGCAGTGGCGGCTTTTCAAACGCGAACCCGGCTTTTGTTTCCGGCGGCTTTGGCGCGGGACGACCCGGTAGTTCGATTGGCAGGATATCAATTTCACGGAAAAAACGGCTGCGCGTGATGCCGACATTGCCGGTCACGCTGGCGGCATTGAGCGGGCCATTGATGCGAACATCCGAATCGGCGCGCACGGTCAGCGATTCGTTGCGCACGAGCAGCGCGCCGTTCGAGGTCATGCGCAAATCGATTTGGGGATCGGTCAGTTTGACAAAAGTAATCGTGCCGTTTGCGTTAAACGAACCGCCGGAAATGTCGCCACCGAAGCGATTAAGCGTTAGGCGATTTTTTTCGAAACGCAGATCGCCGCGAAACCCGTAGATCGCCGGCATATCCTGATTCGCGAGCCGCACCGCCGGCAGGTCGAGCAGCGCCGACCCGCTGAATTCCGGCTGCGCGATCGTTCCGGCGATGTCCGCGCTGACGCTCGCGCTGCCCTCGATGTAACGCACCGCCGGCGTAACCTGGCTCACGAATGCGACCGAGGAACGCGGCAATCGCACGGAAAGTTGCACCGGCGAGTTTTCATCGATTTTTCGTTGTTTAACGATTTGATCGAACGGCAATGGAAGCGTCCCCGCAATTTCGATCGGATTAATCGCCGGCTGCTGCACTTTTCCTTTTAGCGACAGCTCGTCCGCAACGAGCCGCGCATCGAGATCGACTGTCGTCGGTGCGAGTTTCGGCGCGGCTTTCGCCTGCAAATTGCGCGCGGAAAATTGCAGCCGCGCATCGAGATCACGCACCGTGCCGGTCGCGTTGAAGGTCGCTTTCGCAATGCCTTTCACCGGCGCCTGGTCTTTTGGAAAAAACGTCTCGAGCGCGAGATCGCTCGACGTGACTTGCGCGGAAACCGGCTCATCGAGCGGAACGATGCTCTCGGGATTTTTCAGCGTGCGCAGATCGAGCGGCAGCGACATCGACCCGCTGAGAAGCGGCTTGTTTGCTTGCTTCACGAGGATATTGCCGATCGTGAGCACGCGATCTTTTAGTCCGATTGTCGCGAGCAAATCGCCTTTGTTGGTGGTGATCCAAAACGTCGGCAGATCGATCAGTTCGGGCGAATAGGTGCCGGCGATTTGCGCGTTGATCGTTTGCACTTCGGCGGCTTTGGCGTTCGAGAGCGCGAGCGCGATATTTCCACTGTGTTGCATTTCTGCGACATTCCCGTTGCCCTGCCAGTTCAGCGAGAGCGAGCCGCCGATGCCATTCTTGATGTTCTGCACGAGCGCGTTGAATTTCGACAGATCGCGCACGTTCGCCTGCAAACTTCCATCGTAAGTAAATGGTTTGCGCAACTCGACACGACCTTTGCCGGTGAAGCCGTCGGTTTGATTCAGCGCAAAATCGAGCGCTTCGATTGTAGCGATGCTGTGGGTGATCGCGACCTTTAGCGTCAGGCTTTCCGCGGTGAAATCCTGATACGTGATGTTCGTGACCGCCGCGTTGACGTTGCCGCTGTAACCATCAGCGCCATTGGCGAGCGTGCCGTTTACTTCGATTTGCGCGTTGGGCGAGGTGAGGTTCGGCTCATTGTTCAATGCGGAAAGACTTGGCGCTACCATCGAAAATTTCACATCGAATGGCGCGGTGTCCCACGACTTCAGGTCGCGCGGCAAAGTGAGATTCCCGCTCGCGGTGATCGCATCGGATGCGCGGCGAAAATCGACGGCTTCCAGCCGCACCTGCGCGTTGTTTGTCGAGAGATTCAGCGTGCCGGAATCGAGCGCGTATTTATCGGCAATGATGCCCGAGAACGTAGCATCCACGCGGGTTTGCAGGCCTTCGAAGGGAGGCGCGTTTGGATCTTTCGTGTCGATTGACTTGGTGGCTTCGAGCTTCACGCCCGCGCTGGCGAGTTCGAAATTGGCGCCGACAATTTCATTCAACGCACCATCGAGTTTCAGGGAAAACACTTTGTTTCGCAGCGTGATCGTTCCGTTGGCGGTGGCCGCGCCTTGGGTGAGTTGTGACGCGACTTCATTCAGATGCCCCGCGTCGATCGTCAGCGTTCCGTCGAGCCCGCTGCCCGCAAAGCCGTCCGTCGTTTGCGGCAACGTGCCTTGCGCCTGCATCACCAGGCGATTTTGCCCGCTGTCCAACTCCGCGCTGAGCACCGCGGTGCCATCTTTCGCATCGAGCCGCACCGAGCCGCGATCGAGCGTCGCGCCGCCGACACGCACGGATTCGGCGATCGATGTCATCGAGCCGGTCCATGATGCGGGCGAATTCGGATTGCCGCTCAGCGAAATCGTCGAGTCGCTGATGCTGCCGATTGCCGGTGTCGCTGTGTGGAAATACGCGCTCAATTTTTCCAGCGAAAAATTCCGCAGGCGCGACTCGATCTTCACATCGGCTATGTTCGGCGCGTTTTTTTTCTTCTTTAATTCGTGCATCCACATCTCGAACTGCGCCGAGCCGCCGAAGAGCGCGCCGTTGATCGCGAGCCGGTTGATGCCTT
Source organism: Spartobacteria bacterium (assembly GCA_021324395.1). Lineage (GTDB taxonomy): Bacteria > Verrucomicrobiota > Verrucomicrobiia > Chthoniobacterales > Chthoniobacteraceae > JAJPJG01. The sequence goes on from JAJPJG010000016.1 coordinate 16,186, forward strand.
GTGCGCGCTGTGACGCATCGAGTTCGAGCTGCTCAATAACAATCTGCGGATCGAGCGCCAATCCGCGTAAAATCAAATCGCGCCTCGCGTAGGTGGCCGCCGCTGCAAGGTTATCCCAAGTCCGAACGCGCGGGATCTGCAAACGCGCGATACGCACTTCACCGGCCTGCACCGGATCGAGAAAAATGCTCACACCTTTCACCGCAAACTCGCCGTCCGGTGTGTGCGCGATGAGATTCAGGTTTTCGATGTCAACACGATCGCTGAAAAGCGCCGGCTGCTGGATCATGTCGTGCAGCGTCGAGGCCAGATCGTTTTTCTGCTCATGCGTCCCCGCGACCGGCTTCACCTCGATGTCCGCATTGCGAAGTCGGTAGCTTTTTAGAAATTCCGGCGCACCGCGTCGCAAAAGACCGTAGATGTTGTATCGCACAGTGACTTCCTCGATCGTGATCCGCTCCACCGGGCTCGCCCCTTTTTCCTTCGGCAGCGCGAGCACATTTTTCAGGCTCAAATCCGAGATCACCGAGCCTTCGACTGTCAGCGTCAGATCCACATTTTGTTTCGCGGCGATTTTTATCGCGATCGCATGCACCGCGGCGACGAGGATCGGCCGGTGAAAAAGCACGAGCAGCAAAAGCAGCGCGAGCAGCGTCCAGCCGACGCGGCGCAGCCACTTGCGTTTGGGAATCGGAGCTGGCGGGTTCTCCTCGCTCACACGACGCAGGCTAGCAATCCACGCCCGAACTGCAATGAGGAGAGTGACCGAAAGGGCGATTTTTTTGTTCGATCAATCTACGACCGATCCATTTTCACGAAACGAATTTTCAACTTCTCCTTGCTGAAAGGAAAAGAGCGCCCATAGTATCTGCCGCTCATGATTCTGGAAGGGTGGCTGAGTCCGGTTTAAGGCACTCGACTCGAAATCGAGCGTTGGGTTAAACCAACCGTGGGTTCGAATCCCACCCCTTCCGCCAATGCCTTCTAATTGCACGCAGCCACTAGCACAGCGTGGTTTGCGCTTTTTGCGACGAAGGCGAAAAGGCTGTTTTTGGCCAACTGTCCCTAAAACTGTCCCTTCCGCGTCCGCGGCACGGGCTGCTCCGCGACAATGGCGGCACTACTCTGCGACTACTCGCTAAGAGTTTGCTCACGGGTTCGGTAGGTTATCTGCACAACTCGGGAGTTATCCGCCAGGCCGTCCACCGCGCCTATGCCCGGGCCGCCGACCGCGTGACGATGCCGATCGAGTGGTATGAACGCCATCATGATCAGAAGCTGATTAACCTTCAGGCTGAAATCTCGCAAAGTCGTCACAGCAGCTGCGCGGCGTATGGTTAGCGGCAACAGCGCCGGGGGGCGGAATTTTCCTCTACGATTCCGGCGGCACGATTTCCAAGCTCACCATCTCCGGGAATTTCGCGAAAGCGTTTGCCGGAGGCATCACCGACAACGGACCCACTCCCGGCACGGTCACGCTTCAGGCGGTGAATGTGATCGCTAACATCGCGCCGGTGGAACCCGATCTCGACGGGCCATTTTCATAACCCAGTATAGTTCCCAAATCTCAAATCTCGCAGCAAGCATTTAACGCCGATATGATTTCAGCCTCGCCTACTGGCCGACAAGCGAGCGACATTCAAGCCGCACACGATCGCGCACGCGCTGTTGAAACACTTGCCCGCTAACCTTCGGGTCGTCTTACCCGACGACGTCAAAGGCATTCCAGATTTATGAAAGCACTAAATACACCTATTCCTCATTCACTCTCAAGACTGCTCGCGACGGGATCGGCGCTTCTCTGCATGGTCACTGGTTTTGTTGCTTCGGCTGCGCCGCCAACACCCGGATCTCCGATTGCCATCCCGAACTCGCATGGCGGATTCGACTTTATAGAAGTTGATCAACAAAACTCTCGGCTGCTCGCGCCGCACACGAGGAATGGCACGCTCGACGTATTTGACTCCACCAGCGGCAAACTCATTAAGCAATGCTGGCTCGGAGCAACCCAATCCTTAGCCGTGGACGCACAGTCGGGTAAATACTACATCGCGGGCAGCGACAAACCGAGGCTGGTCACGATTGATAGTAAGACCTTGGAAAGTGCGGGAGAGACAACTCTTTCGGGTCCCGCTGACATTGTGACATTCGATCCGAAGAACCACGTCGCCTATGTGTGTCACGATGATGGCACAGAAGTCTGGGCGGTCGATGTGGTGTCGAACAAAGTGATAGCGAGCATCTCGATTCCCGAAGGGCCGGAAGGCATTGTTTACGATGAAAAAGGCGACCGCATTTTTGTGAATGTGCGTAAAACGAACGAAGTAGTCGTCATCGACCCGGACGCAAACAAGGTTGTGGCAAAATGGTCCACAGCCCCCGCGCAGGCTCCGCATGGTCTTGCCATTGATTCGGGCATGCACCGGCTTTTTGCAGCCGGAGGTAACGGTCAGTTGGTCGAGATCGACTCCGGGAGCGGCAAAGTGGTTAGCTCTGCAAAGATCGCTCCCAAAGTGGATCAAGTCGCCTACGATCCTGAACTTAAGCAAATCTATAGCGCGAGTGGAACCGGAGTAATCTCAGTAGTTCTGGCAAAGAATTCAGGACTGGAATCTATTGGCGATGTTCCCACGCACAGCGGTGCACATTCGGTCGCCGTTGATCTCAAAACGCACATCGTCTGGACGGCGTATTCCGACGGCAACGCAAGTTACATCTTGCCGTTAAAGCCAGCGGAGCCAGGTCAATAACGCGCAATCTCGCCGCTCTATGAACTCGTTAGCCGGCTCGCAGCAACGTGCATCATCAAATCGTGCACTATTCACCAGCGGCGACACCGCCAACGCATTCATTTCCTGAGTCAAATACGGCGTCGTGATTCGTGCAAAACTTTGCTCCTCGATCTCGCCCGTGCACAGCCACTCGTCCCAATCCTCGCTCCGAATAATCACCGGCATGCGGTCATGAATCGGTTCCAGCACGGCATTGGCGTAGGTGGTCAATAAACAGCACCGGTTGAGTCCTCGCCTTCATCCCAGAACGCCGCGATTGCGAAATGGGGAAAGCGCCTGTTAACCGGCGGCGGCCAGCTCAGTTAGCCGATGTCGCGGTAGATCGATCGTAAAAACGCAACCACTGCCCGGGATATCGCGCACGCTGAGCACTCCGCGGCTCGCTTCGACGCTGCTCTGGGAGATGGCAAGTCCAAGGCCGAGGCCGGTTCGATCCGCGTCAGCTTGCATAAACGGATGGAAGATTTTCTCCGCCTGGCCAGCCGGCAGGCCTCCACACTGATCCTCGACATCGATCAGAATCCGGTCGTTGGAAGCATACGCACGCAGACGCACTTCGCTGCCGTGACGAGTGAATTTGAATGCGTTCTGGAGCAGGTTTCCCACGGCAGAAAGGAGCAGGTCGCGGTCGGCGTCCACTGCGAGAGTCGGATCGACAACGGAAATGTGCAGCACGCATTCACGGACCTTTGCTTCCAGCGAGGCGGAAAGTTTCACTTCCGCAACGAAGTCCGCGAGCGAGAAGAGTCGCAATCTCGCGGGCATCCCCGCCGCAACGCGGACCTCAGCAAGCGAACGATCAATAAGAATGCGCAAACCGACAAGGCTTCGCTCCAGCACCGTGCCCGTCGCCCCGCCCAATCCCACATCGCCCTCCTTGATCGCGTGAAGCGCCAGCGTGGCAGTGTTCAGGAGATTTCGCAGTTCATGGGCAAAGAAGCCAAGACGATGGTTCAACGCTTTGGTTCCCTCGTCTGCGACATGGAAATCCCGCCGAAAGTTGAAACCGGTCACCGCACTCGCAATCGCATTATCGAGGCAGCGATTCAGCGTGCGAAACTCATCCACCGTAATCGGGGCGCTCATCTCGAAAGCGAGATCGGTGACCGCCTGACAGAGGTCCCCGTAATCATGCACGAGCTGATCGATCGTGAATCCGCGCGCGAACAACTCACTGCCATGCTGCACCGCCTCTCCGCCGATTTCGGAGAAAGGCGGCCTCTCGCCACCCGAGGGACCGGATACTTTTCGGCTCTCAATTCCGTCTGCGGACTGCTCGGCGCGCAGGGTCTTGATGAGTTGATCGAGGAAGAGAGGGATACCATGTTCGATCTCCTCCGAGGTTGGTTGAGGAGAGGTTCTCTCGGCGACTTTGGCACGACAACGATCGATCAAATCGCTGCGGTGCGTGGAGAGGAATTCGTGCAACATGGCGAGCTACACGAATTCAGGCGTCACCGCTGGTTGGATATTATTCATGAACGCTAGATGATGGTTAAGTGGACGCTGCTTTCGATAATTCCCGCGGCAATGGCGTAGCGGGTAAGGCTGGCAGTGTCGTGGATATCGAGTTTACCCATGAGCGTGTGCCGATGTTTTTCGACAGTCTTAATGCTGATGCCTAGTTCCGAGGCGGTTTCTTTGTTCGCCTTGCCTTCGGCAATGAGTTGGAGCACCTCCACTTCGCGGGAAGTCAGCGGGTCAATTTTCTTCCGGTGCAGTTCGCCTCGATCGCGCGATTTATGATCTAAGTCGTGGAAACGTTTGGCAATGGAAGGACTGAAAAAGGTATTTCCCTTGCAGACTTCTCGTATTGCCTTGGCCAGAATCAGCAGGGATGTTTGTTTGATCAAATACCCGGCGGCGCCCAGCGCCATCACCTGCTCAATGTAGGCGTCATCACTATGCGCGGAGAGAATAAGGATACGGGTAGTGGGAGCGACCTTGAGGATTTTCCGCGTAGCTTCCAGTCCATTGAGTCGAGGCATCGCGATATCCATGACCACTACATCTGGAAGCAGTTTCGCCGTTAGCTCCACCGCCTGTCGCCCGTCTTGCGCCTGGCCTACGATTGCGATGTCACCTTGCGCCTCCAGGATCGCACGAAGCCCCTCGCGGACGATCATGTGATCTTCTGCCAGCAGGACAGTTATAGGTTTAGAAGATTTCATGACCGAGAGTGATTCTTCGTTTGAATGCTGAAGGGAATCCGAGCCTGGATCGTGGTGCCTTTGCCCGGTGCAGATTCCACGCTAAAGCTGCCGCCGATCATCTCCACCCGTTCTCTCATGCCGATGAGACCAAGGCTCTTGTTCTTTTTGGAAAAGAGCACCCGTTCGACTTCAAAGGATTTGCCATCGTCATGGATTTCCAGGCAAACGCTGCCGGAAAGCTTCTTGATATTGACCTTCACTTGATTGGCTTTGGCATGCTGGGCGACATTGACCAGCGCAGCCTGGGTGACGCGAAAAAGCACTGTTCGCCTGTCACTGTTCAGTTGCTCCACCTCCGCAAAGGCCGCAAGCTTGATGTGGACGCCTGTCCGTTTCGTGAAATCTTTCATGTAGGAATGGAGGGCGGGAATGAGTCCCAGATCATCCAATACGGTGGGACGCAACTGACGAGCGAACCGATGCACTATTTTCACCGATCTTTCGACCAGTCGCTGAGTGCTGGCGATCTTTTTCGAAAGACCTTTGGTGTTCACCGTAGCTTCCATTTTCAAAGCATCCAGATGAACATTGATGCCTGCCAGCGTCTGGGCGATTTCATCGTGCAATTCACGGCTGATCTCCTTTCGCTCCGCCTCCTGCGCAAGCAGAACCTGACGGGAGAGATGCCTTAGCTGTTCCTGCATTTGCCGGGACTGCTCCAACAAAAGCCGGTGATGCTGCTCGCTCTTCTGAAGGGCTCTTTCCGCGACCTCGCGCTTGCCGGCTTCCCGTTTCAACGCGCGGTCTGAGACAGCCAACTTCACGGTGAGTTCGCGCACGGTTAGGATTTGTCCTTTCAAAACATCGCCTCCGGTCCTGGTCCGTTTGTCAGCGGTAACTTCGCCCGCAAGATGATTTTGCAACCCATCAAGCATGGCCCTGGGGGTCGGTTTAATGTTGCATTAAAGTATATATTCACGAACGCACCTCGGAGCAGGCAATGGGGTTTGCCACTAAACTAACATAACTTATCCGGCGACTATAGCCAATTGTCTATGGGGTAAAACCCCACCTTCGATCATTAAGATCCCAGACGAGTGGATCAGCTACGAGGATCCGCACGCATAGATTCCCCTAAATTCCGAGCAACAAGCGTTGCGGCCGTGGTAACGCAAGTTATGGAGGCGTTCTAGATGATATGGAATAAATACAGAAGAAGCAGGACTAAGAGGATCGTGCCAAGGCCGCCGCTCGGGCCATAACCCCACCTCGAACTATGCTGCCATTTGGGCAGGGCGCCGATGAACATAAGGATCAGAACGATGATGAGAATAGTTAGCATAGTTATTCCATGCCAAGTGCTGCGAGGGTCGGCTCGTCTATCGCTGCTGTCCGGGCCAGTCCTTCGTCGGTCTGGTAACTGGTTAGCGCCTGCCGGGTCAAAGGTCCGAGCAATCCATCCACGTCACCCTTGTAATAGTCCAGGTGCTGCAACACGGCCTGCACATCGGCGATTATTCGGTCCGGCGGCTCGGTGCGATGACCCACATAGATAGGCCCATCATAGGCATAATACTCGGAGGAACGATTGTAACCCCACGCAGGATACCAGTAGCCGTTGTGCTGGTAGTAGTAGCCGCCGCCAATTAGCTCCACGCGGTCGTAGTGCGACCGATACCAATGTTCGTCGTGCCGTTCCGGATGGTAGGAGCGAAAAACTTCATATTGCGAGCCCTGCCACTGGTCGCTTCCTTCGATCCGGCGGCTTTGGTTAAAGGTGACCGCCGGGACTTGATCGGGCTTGGGCTTGGCGTGGAAATTCGCGTGCTCGGACTTAATCTCCTTTACCTTCTGCGGATCGGGCTTCTTTGCCACCTGCGCCCTCGGCTGACTGACTACTGTTGCTGCGGTCGTTGCAGGAGAGATCTTAGCTGCCTCGGTTGCCTTCATCTCTTTCTTGCCTTTGACATGTTGCTTTCCTTCCAGAGGTGTCGTAGCGGCCGACTGATTGGAAACCTCCGCCCCATCAGCGTTTGAGCGAGGCTTTTCCAACTTTGCCCCTGCATGGTGTTTCTCAGGGTTGGACTGAGACTTCTCCGCGCGTGACGGTTCGGGTTTTTCGAATGACTCGCTCTTCCTCACTTTGGGCTCGAGCTTTTTCGCGGCGGGCATTTCCGGCACACCGGTTGGAGGTTTCACTTCGCGCGCTCCGGGCCTTCCTTCTTTTGCGGGATGCTTGTGCTTCTCCGCCGCGGAATCGGACTTTGGGTTGGACTGTTCTTCGGGCTGTTGCGCGATGGCAGCTCCAGCGAGCGCGAGCGAACAGACGATCGATAAGTTGGTAAGTTTTTTCATAACATTTCTGCGGGCGTCGCTGGTGCGCCGTGTTCAAGTGAACCGGCGCACCCAGCTAGAGCCTTAGTAGGAACGCATACTGTGCGTTTCGGTGGTGGAAGTCGCACTAACCGGTCGATGCATCGTGCTCTCTTCCGATGTGGTCGTCGTAGTGTGTGTGGATGGTTCCCTTTTCTCCTCAACCGTTGTGCAGGCAGATAACGACACAAGGGCAGCGGCAGCAAGGCATGAGATGATGAGTTGTTTCATACTTAGGATTGTCCTTTGGATGTTATTTGTCTGTGGTAGTGGTCGTGCTGGTCTTCTTTTCCTCGATCATCGGAGCGGCCGGGACTGCTGCCACCGTTTTTCTCACGATGACTTTTGACGCGACCATCCTGTCGCCGTCCTTGACGTAATACACGGTCACAGGAAGGCCGGACTTCACGAGTGCCATTGAAACCGGCGCACCAGATTCATCGACGTAAGTTGTAGTCTTCGTATAGGTGTAGCGAACCGGCTCGGGAGCCGTTTCTGTCTTAATGAGGATCGTCTCCGGGCTGAACTCGCTGATGGTGCCTGCGGACGTTGTAGTTGATGATGTCGTCGACTCGACTGCGGTCTGTGCGACCAGAGTTGCTTGAGCGGTGATGAGCATTACACCCATAAAGGTGGCGCTCCCAATATTGTGGATAGTCTTTTTCATTTGTTAATTGCTGCGAAAGTAGACCATCGTTTTGGCGCATGCTATGGGGTGTAACCCTACCGTGCACCCAGCCACCGCGACGTGCAGGCTCGGACTGCCTCTCCAAAAACAGAAATCGCCGCAGCGTTTTTGAGGCGCTGCGGCGATTCTTTAAATGGAGCCGGCTGCCATCAATCTGCGGGCCACGTTGGCGCTAACCGCATGGCTCGCGGCGGGTAGTCGGCCTCCTCCTCAGCCTTTTTGCGCAGGCTGCGGGTTGGCGCTGGTGTTGGAGCGCGGCGAGTCATCGACGGTAGAGTCGAAGTCGCCGAGCTTTTTCGGGTTGGCCAGATTGAGGCCGAGCAGGACGTCGCGCGCGCTGCGCAGCGTATCAAAGACCGTGGGCATGAATACATCACGCTCGCCGGTTTCCTTCTCGGCTTCCTTGTAGAGCGACTCCTTGTTTTCGTTGTGGGTCTTCGCGCCGGTGTAGGCGGGGTTGATGGTTTTCTCCCAATCAAGCCCCTTCAGCGGCGAAGCGTCTCCGAGCGCCTCATGTTTGGCTTTCACCTTGCCCAGCAAGGCGATCGCCTCACTGGGATCGCGAGGAATTTCCACTCTTACGTTTGGATTTGCCATAATCAATCACCTCCTCCCGTTCCGGGTTGGATTGGAAAGCGGAGTATCAAAACCAGCTAAGATGCGTCAAGAGAGATTGTTAACCGTCATAAAATCGTTACATACACCGGATGGCTGCACACGATTCGCGGCGGGCTCGCCGGAGGTGGTGCGGGGGCTGACAACTGCTTCGCCGAGCTCAACAAAGGAACCGCGCGGCTCGACAATCGTCCCGGCAAGCCCGTCGATCGAAGTGTCAGGCTCGCCGATTCAAGCGCCGGGCTTCGCACCGCAATCGTCGAGCCCGTCGAAGCGATCCACCGGCTTGACGACGCAATCCACGGGCTTCGCGCTCGGGGAAACGAGCTCCACAATTAAGAAAGCAAGCTCCACACTTGAGAAGTCGGGCTTCACGATTGAGAAATCGAGCTTCGCACTTAAGAATTCCAGCTCCGCAGTTGAAGCGGCTGCCCGGTTTGTGTATTAGCATGGCTAGTCGCGTGCAAATTCCCAACGCCTTGCATCTCGCGCTACGGCGAAGTTCGTAATTTCAGCTCCCAAAAAATGAAATTTGATTGTCCGCATTGTGCGCAAAACCTCGAAGTCGCCGACGAATGGTCGGGGCATGCCGTGGATTGTCCGATCTGCCAGAAGACGCTGACCGTGCCGGCGGTGGCTGTCGCGATGTCGATTCCGATGCGTGAGGAAACGCCGAAGCCTCCGGCGAAACCGCAGCCGCGCCAGATGCGGCCTCCCGCGTCGGGCAATTACACGCCGCCGAAGCCGCCGCGTGGCGGGGGTGGGGGATTCGGGTGGTTCGTGCTGACGCTGATCGTCCTCGCGTGCGCGGGGTTCGGCTACGCGATGGTGCATTTCAATGAGTCGCCGCAGCAGGTCTGGCAGCGGTTGGTCGATTTAGTGCAGACGCTGGGGAAACCGGCTCCAGCTCCCACGGCGACGCCCGAGCCGACGCCGGTTTTGACGCCAACTCCGACTCCGACGCCGGAGGCCACGCCGGAACCAAGAGCGACTCCGTCTCCAACGCCAGTTGATCCGCTCGCGTGGCTGCTCGAATACAAGGAGCGCGCGCCAAAAGAGGTCGTGCTGGAGCGTTCCGCGGCGCTTTCGGTTTCGGCCAGTGGCAAGGTGATCGGGTCGGTGACGGTTCCCGCCGGAGCGCGGGTGCAGCTCGTCGGCTTCAGCGCGGATGCGGTCGGCGTGCGCGTGGGCAATGTCGCCGGGCAGGTTCCGATTGACGGGACGAACCTGCGCGCGCTGGCAAAGGCGGAGCAGGAGAAAACCGAGCCCGCAGCGGAAGCTCCCGCAGTTGCGACGCCGACGCCGGTCAGATCGGCGGTGGAATTTCCGACGCCACGATTCGCGCATCCCGGTGTGATCCTGACGCGTGAGGATCTCGAGATTCTGAAGGCCAACATCAAACGCGAGCCGTGGAAGAGCGGCTTCGAGATGCTGGCCGCCGATGGCCACTCGAAGCTCGACTACAAAATGGCGGGGCCATTCAAGGAGGTAAAGCGCGCGGACAACCTCAATCTCTGGCCCTGGCGTAACGACATGGTCGCGATCTGGAATCTTTCGCGGATGTGGTATTTCACAGGCAACGACGCCTACGCGAAGAAGGCGCACGACATTCTGCTGGCGTGGGCAAAGACGCATACTTCATTTGGCGGTCGCGAATCGATGCTCGATCTCGGTGACTACGCCGCTGCGTTCGTGGGCGGCGCGGACATCCTGCGTGGCACATGGCCGGGCTGGACGAGCGCCGACACCGCCGCGGTTAAGAAGTATTTCAACGACGTCCTGATTCCTGCCAGCAATCCGTATGGCGAAAGTCAGTTCGGTGCGGCGAACAAAGGCGCGCTCGCTCTCTGCGCCAAGGCGTTGATGGCGATCTTCAATGACGACGCCCCTTTGCTCAAGGCGATCGTATATCAGATTCGCACGCTCGCGCACATCGGGCTACGCAGCTCCAACGACATCGGCATGCTCGGCGATTCTCTGCGCGACCAGGGGCATTTCCATGGGCAGTTGGTTTCGCTGGCCATGCTTTCCGAGGCGCTCTGGAAGCAGGGCATCGACATTTATTCCGACTACGACAATCGCCTGCTGGCGGCAGGCGAATATTTCGCGCGGGTGAACAGCCTCACGCCCACGCCGTTTCTTCCCTTCGGCACCACGGATGCCTATTATACCGCCGATCACACCAACCGCGGCTGGGGAGGCGGAAACGTGGCGCTCAATCTCATCCACGACGCCTATGTCGTTCGCAAGGGCATCCCGGCTCCCTACACCGACCGGAAACGCCAGTCGTTGCCGCTGGATGGAGGGAGCTTCATGTTCTTCAAGGAGGTTGACCGCTCCGTGGCCACGCCGATGGTGCTGCCGGCGATTCCCGCAACCACCTCGATCACCTCGGGATTCGCCAGCGCGGACATCGGGGGCGCTGCTCCCGCCGGCGGAGCGTCCTACTCCGACGACACTTGGAAGGTGCGGGGCGGTGGCTCTGACATATGGAAGGCGAGCGACAGTTGCCACTTTACCTACAAAGCGGTCACCGGCGACTGCGCGATCATCGCGAAAGTAGAGTCGGTCCAAAACACCAGCCCGTCTGCCCGAGCTGGCGTGATGATGCGCACCAGCCTCAGCCAGGGCGCGCCGCGGGGATGGATGGCCGTGAGCGGCGAGGGGAATCTCGAGCAAAATATCGAGGGGCTCGCCGTGTATGGAGGCACCAACTACAGCAACAAAAAGTTGGCCCCTTCGTTGTCCTCGTATTGGGTGAAGCTCGAGCGCATCGGGAACATCATCACCGGCTATGTTTCACCGGATGGTGCCAACTGGGCGGCAACGGATGTCGGCCGCATTGACGCCCCTGTTCCTGATACAATCTACGTCGGACTGGTGGTCTGTTCGGCCGCCAAGGACACGTTAAACACCTCCACCTTCAGCAACGTCCAGATCACCGGCGGCAACGGCGGCGCGCCGGTCGTCACTCCCGCCGCGCCCGCCGCCTTCCTGGCTGCGCCGGGCGAGAATGCCGTCGTCTCGCTGCGCTGGCAGCCGTCCTTCGGGGCCACCAGTTACACGGTCAATC
>JAJPJG010000037.1 GCA_021324395.1 Spartobacteria bacterium
CAAGATGCCGGCACGGGTCCTAAAGCAGAAGACTGGATCAAGCAAAATACCTCTGCGAGGCTCTTTGTCGAAAAAGACGCTGGCATGTATGACGCGATCAATCGCGGATTTGACCGCGCAACCGGTGATATCCTTGCGTGGCTCAATTGTGACGAGCAATACCTGCCAGGAACCTTGGAAAAAGTGGCGCAATTCTTTGAGACGCACCCGCAAGTGGAAATGTTATTCGCTGATGCAGTGCTGATTTCACAGGAAGGAACGCCGCTTTCTTATCGGCGCATGGTGCGGCCGCACTGGTTGCACATCCGCCTCGCGCATCTCAATACGCTATCCTGTGCAACTTTTTTCCGGCGCAGTGTCTTGCATGAAAGAGGGCTGCGATTCCGGACGGAATGGAAAGCAATCGGCGATGCGGTTTGGATGTGCGAAATCGTGAAAACCGGTGTTCGACTAGCGGTGCTGCAGGAGCCACTTTCCGTTTTCACATTCACGAAAGTAAATCTCGGCGCGAGCGATGTAGCGCGGGCGGAGGCGCGGCGCTGGCGCAGCTTGCCGGATACGCCGCCGCTTTGGTTAAAAAAGCCGATCGTGTTTTGGCATCGCCTGCGCAAACTTGCAGCAGGTTCCTACGCGCCAAAATCAATCGATATCGAAATCTACACGCGCGATTCTCCGCATCAGCGCATTCGCAAGCATTTGAAGCGCGCGCCGTTTGGCTGGCCGTCGTCGAAATAACTTTGTGTTAGCGCACGACGCCGAATTCCGCGCGGCGGTTTTTGGCCCAGGCGGATTCGTTTGAGCCGGAATCGGCGGGCATTTCAGCGCCGAAGCTGACGGTCTGGATCTTGTTAGCCGGTGCGCCGCGGCGGATCAGGTATTCGCGGACAGCGCCCGCGCGACGCTCGCCGAGGCCGCGGTTGTATTCGGGCGTGCCACGTTCATCTGTAAAACCGGCAACGATGATTGTGTTCTGATTACTTTGCAGGAAGTTTGCAACTTCATCGAGCTTCGATTCGTCACCCGGTTCGACCGAGTAGCTGTCGAATGCGAAATGCACGGGCGCGAATTTGTTCCGGTCGACGTTGTCGCTCGTGAACGACACGCCTTCCTGGCGCTCGGAAAGTGGCGTGCCGTTGACGAAATCGGAATCGCCTCCAGCGCCGCCAGCACCTTTTTTGTGCATGTTTGCGCAGCCGGTGAGCGATGCGATGAGGATGGCCGCGAGTGTGATGTTGATGAGCTTTGGCGAGGGTAGTTTTTTCATTTTGTTTGGCAGATTGGAATTTAACGCGACCATGCCGGCTCGGAGATTTTTCCGAGGCCGTCGAGGACTTTAACTTTGCGTCCGGTTTGAGCGTCAAGGAGGAAAAGCGCGCCGCCGCTGGCGTAGATGATGTGCCGCGAATCAGCGCCCCATTTCGGTTTCTCGCCATTTGCGAGCACACGTGTCTGGCCGCCGGTCAGGTCGAGCACGGCGACTTGAAATTCGCCGCCACCGCGCACGTTAAACGTGACTTTTTTTCCATCGGGCGACCAGTCGGGTTCGGTGCAATAGCCGAAGCCGGTCGAGATCGGACGGCCGCTGCCACCGCTCGCGGAGATGCGATAAAGTTGCGGGCCGTGTTCTTCGTAGGAGTAAATGATTTCGTCGCCGTTCGGTGACCATGTCGGCGACGATTCGATGCCGGGCGTGTGTGTGAGGCGATGTGCGCTGCCGCCGCCGACACTGCACACATAAAGCTCGGGGTTGCCGTCCTTGCTGACGCTGCACGCGATGCGACCGCCATCGGGCGAAAATGCCGCGCCGGAATTGGTGCCGGGGAATTTCACGATCCGCTCGCGCGCGCCGCTGCCGAGGTCAATGAGGTAAATGTCCGCGTAGCCGCTTTTGTAGCCGGTATAGGCGAGACGCCGTCCGTCCGGACTCAGGCTCGGCGCGACGCTGATGTTGTTATCTCTAGTAAGTTGCTGGACATTCGAGCCGTCGTAATCGGCGACGTAGATTTCCTTGCGGCCGGTTTTCGTCGCGGCAAACGCAATTTTGGTTCCGGCGATGCCTTGATTGCCCGTCAATGTGCGAATGATGTCGTTCGCAAACTCATGCGCTTTCGCGCGCGCGGAGCCGCTGTAGGTGCTGGAGAGCGCGACTTTGCCGGCATGGTCAACAACTTTGCCTTGCAGGCTCGAGCCCGATGAAAGACCGCTGACGACAAGCCCCGCGCTGTTTGCGCCGGTGACGGTGAAGTAGCCGGAAATCGCGAGATCATTTTGTAAAACTTTCGTAACTGTCGAGCCATCCGCGCCGGAAAATGGCGAGACGGCGATCGCGACGACGTCGCTTTTGCTGATCGTGATCGTCGGCGGTTCCGCTGCAAACGAATCGATGCTGAAGAGTGTGAGCGCTAAAAACGCGTATTTAAAAAATGCTTTCACTGTGATTGCTGGCTTAATTCGAAATTGATTTTCACTTCGTAAGAGTCGCCGCCGAGTCCCGCGGGCAAAGGATCGATCTGCGTCACGCGATGGGCGGCGGCCATGACGGACTCGTCCATTACCACGTTGCCCGATGAATTGGCGAGGCTGACGTTGGAAATGCGGCCATCTTTTTCGATGCGGATCTTCACGGTCGCGACAAATTTTTGATCAGACGAAATGATCGACGTCGGTTGTTCCCAACGGCTGTAAAACCGATCGTGAATCATCGAATAATACCATCCGAAATCGCTTTCCTTGTCGCCGCCGCCGGCATGTCCCGCACCGCCGCGATTTCCGCCGCCGGTGCCGACAGCAGTGCCTTGCTTGCTTTCATCACCATCTTTCGTCGCGAGAAATGTCCCCTTTTTCTCGTCGTCCTCGGCAGAATGTTTGGCGGTTTTTGGCGAAGCGGAAGACTTCGGTTTCGGCGATGTCGATTTCTTCGGAGAAGCTTTTGCCGTAGGCTTCGGCGACGGTTTCGGTGTGCTCTTCGGAGTGGCCTTTGGTGTTGGCTTCGGACTCGGTTTTGGGGTTGGAGTTGGCGTGGGAGTTTCTTCCGGCGTCGGTTTTGGCGTGGTGCTCGGCAGTGCGATTTCACTCGGCGGCGCAGCTTCCTTCGGCGGTCCCGACGCTGGTGTTTCCTCCGGCTCGGGCGCGGGAGTCGGCGCTTCTTTTTCCTCCAGCTGTGATTGCTGCGGCTCTGCTTTTGCGAGCGCTGAAAGCGCGCCGCCGTCGAGCCACGTCACATCCTGGCGCGGCGCAGAAGGCTGGCCGTGCGTGAAAAACCAGATTGCCACGAGCGCGCCGAGATGGATCGCCGCGACGACGAAAAAGTTTCGCCGAAACGCGCTTTCCTGCCGGTTCATTCTTTTTCCGGGTTGGTGATCACTCCGACTTTCGTGATCTGCGCGTGCTGCACCGCGTCCATCACGTCGATCAATTTTTGCACCGGCAATTCCCTGTGCGAACGGATGACGACGGCGATTTCAGGCCGGTTTTGTTTTAAAGCCGAGAGCTGCGATGCGAGTTCGTCGAGGGCCACAACATTGTTATTCAATTTAATTACCGACTCGCGATTGATGGAAATCGTTTGAACCGCAGACGGGTTCACGGCGTTCCTTGCCGCGACGCTTGATGGCACGACGAGATCGACGCTTTTATCCATGAGCGGCGTCGTGATGATGAAAATGATCAGCAGCACAAATGCGAGGTCGAGCAATGGTGTTACGTTGATTTCCGACAGCGTCGAGAAGCCGTGTTTTTGCGAAAAGCGGCGCATCAGAGCAGTCGGCGTTGCTTGTCCACTTTGCTGCCGTGATCGACGTAGCGATGCTCGAATTCGCTCGCGAGCTCGGCGGCGAAATTGTCCATCTCAACGATCATCGCGCGGATGCTCGTAACCAGAAAATTGTAGCCGAACATCGCCGGAATCGCGACCAGCAGGCCGGTAACGGTTGTAATTAACGCTGCAGAGACGCCCGGCGCCATGGCCGCGAGATTTGCAGAGCCCGCGGCGGCCACGTCGCTGAATGTGTCCATTACGCCCCAAACCGTTCCGAGCAGTCCGAGAAAAGGCGCGCCGCTGACGGCTGTCGCGAGCAAAATCATTTTCGATTCGAGCCGCAGCGAGCTTTCGCCGACGGCGCGCTCCATTGCCGATTGCACCGCGCGCATTTGCGCAGGAGTGATGCGCGGAGCGCTGTCGAGTCGCGCGCGAAACGTTTCGTCCACTTCCGGCGAGCCGAGTAAATGAAATGTGAGCTCGCGACAACCTTCGCGATAAACGTGAAAAATCGGCGTGCCGTCGAAACGTGTTTGATGCTCGTAAAGCCGCAGCGGCTGGCGATCCGCGCGAAAGAGATCGAGAAAATACAGCGCCTGTTTTTTCGCAAATTGAATCACGCGCAGTTTCGTGATCATCACCGACCACGAAAAAATCGAGCCGGTGAACAGCGTGACGAGGACAACCTTTCCGGCGATCGTCGAGTTTTGGAATGCGAAGACGAGACCGCCCGCAGCGAGAAATTGCGTCGGTAAAAAATCCATGCAGTGCGAGATGCGTTAGTTAATAGTGCGGCGAAAGACAAACGCAACTGCGTATGAAACTCCGCACCATTTTTTTCGTTATACCGCTTCTTCTCGCCAACGCGCACGCCGCGGAAAATCCATACGATGTGCTCGGCAAAATGCTCGCGCCTTTTGTCAATCTGCTCGCGAAAGATGCGCGCAACGCAAACCGCGCGATGTCGCTCGAGCTGCGCGTCATCGAGGCGACGAAGCTTCCGCGCGAGCTCGCCGGTTCGACAGCGAGCGTCGATCTCGAATATCCCGATAAGCTCCTGCTGCGCGGACCGGTGCTCGGCGAGCCGGTCACGATCTGTCGCAACGGACAGGAGCTTTGGGCTGCGCCCGGTTCAAAAATCGAAGCGCTGCTCGGCAACATGCGCGACCTGCCGAAACCGAAGAAAAAATACAAGCTCGCCGACTGGGCATTGCCGATTCCGGAAAAGCAGCTCGTGTTTTTGCCGGTGCTTTTTCAAGTCACCGATCGCGGCGAGGAAGATGTCGACGGCGTGACGTGCCGCGTGCTTGATGTGCAGCTGATGCCGATGCTCGCGGAGTCGCTGAAAGTCGAGGACTGGACGGCGCGTTTGTGGGTGCGCCCCGATTACACGCCTGCGAAACTCGATTTCCACGACCCGCAATGGCACGGCGTGTTCGCGTTCGACAAAGTAACTTTTTCACCATCGCTTCCGCCGGAAACGTGGCAGCCCGCGCCCGATCAAACGGACGTGCTCAAGCTTACGCCGCAGCGTTTTAAACAACTGCTCGATGCCGCGCTCGGCACGCACGAGAAGCTGCCGCAGCTATGATCGCAAATGCGCAAAGCGCGTCGCCCAATCCGCAGGCAGGCGAATCGGTCGGCCTTCCGGCATTTGAATCAGCGCGAGCATCTGGCGCGATTGCGCGATGAGCGTGCCGTCCGCCGGACGCCGCACGTCGAACGCGCACCAAAACCGCATCCGCTCCACGCTTTCGAGACGGCCTTCGATGACGAGTTTGTCGCCGAGGACCGCGGGGCGTTTGTAGTCGATCTCCGTGCGCACGACCACCGGATACTGCTTGCTCTGTGCCATGTCGCGCAGGCCCATTCCAAGCTGCTCCGCGAGCAATGTGCGCGCGATTTCGATGAAGCGCAGATACGAGATGTTATGCACGACCGCCGCGCAGTCGGTATCGAAAAACATGACCTGCACCTCGGTTTGGATCGTCGGAGTTTCCATGAATTTATGATTTATGATTTACGATTTAGGATTTAAGTCACGCGCGGTCGGAGCAAAATCATAAACCACAAATCGTAAATCATAAATGGCCATCGCCGTAGTCATCCCGCTTTACAACCACGAACGCTTCATCGCTGAAGCGTTGCGCTCGGTGCTCGCGCAGACACGGCGCGTGGACAAAATCGTGGTCGTCGATGACGGGTCGAGCGATGCCTCGGTGGAGGAAGTGCGTAAATTTGACGACAACCGCATCGAACTCATTACGCAGGAAAATGCGGGCGCCCATGCTGCGCTAAATCACGGCATCGCGATCGCAGCGGAGCAGTGCGAGTTTATCACGATCTTAAATTCGGACGATGTTTACGGGCCGAAACGGATTGAAAAATGCGGCAGTTTTTTGGAGCAAAATCCCGGGGTTGAAATCGTCTGCACGCGATTGCGGATGA
Source organism: Spartobacteria bacterium (assembly GCA_021324395.1). GTDB lineage: Bacteria > Verrucomicrobiota > Verrucomicrobiia > Chthoniobacterales > Chthoniobacteraceae > JAJPJG01. The sequence goes on from JAJPJG010000037.1 coordinate 6,206, forward strand.
TCGATGAAAACGGCGCTTTTCTTGATGTTAACGATCCGAAAGCGCGCTGGATCGAGCGGCTCTGGAACGCGCGCCGTGAGCATCCCGTCGAATGGCTCGGCATCGCGAATTTCGCGAAAACGAGCAGCAACTTCGTCGCTCGTGCGCGGTTTTTGCGGGCGCATCCATTTCGCGCGTATCGTTACGTACATGACTATTTTCTCGTGCTGCTCGCCGCGCTGGAAAACAAACTCGGCGTGATCGACGAAGAGCTGCTGCGCTACCGCGCGCATCCGACGAACACGATCAAATCCGGTCCGCTCGAAAACGTGACGCGCGAATTGCTCGTCATGAACATCGACCTGCTGCGCGACCTCGAGCCGCTGCTCGCGAAGGACGAGCTGCTGCGCGCGAATTACACGCGCTACTTTCGCGTGCTTTGCCAGAATTATGTCGATTTCCGCGCGGAAGTCTTTTTTCCAATCATCGCGAAAACGCTCCACGAGCAAACAAACGGATCGCTTGCAAAGGTGCTTTCCAGCTTGATTGGCGGGCAATTCCCCGAACTGGGCGCACCAAAAAGCGATCGGCTGAAACACGAACTCGCGCAGCTCGAATACGAAGCGCTGTTGCGGCAGATCGCCGGTTCGCGCTGGCTCGGACTCGGGCGCGTTTTCGGCAGCAAAATCAACGTCTGGCGCGATGCGCCGGATGCAACGAAGCGCCTGTCGCTTTTGAAAAAGAGCTGCGCCGAATCGCGCTGGTTTCGACTTGGTCAGCGGCTCGGATTCGTTTATTCGGATGTTTAACGCACCATGAGCTCACAGAAAAAAGCCATCATTCTCGCCGGCGGCGCGGGCACGCGTCTTTATCCGCTCACGCAAATCGTCTGCAAACAACTGCTGCCGATTTACGACAAGCCGATGATCTATTATCCCATGGCAACGCTGATGCTTGGCGGCGTTCGCGAGGTGCTCATCATTTCCACGCCGAAGGATCTTCCGAAGTTCCGCGAGCTTTTCGGTGATGGCGCGCATCTCGGCATGCGGATCGAATACGCCGAGCAGGCGAAGCCCGCGGGCATCGCGCAGGCGTTTCTCATCGGCTCGGATTTCATCGGCGACAGCGGCGTGACGCTGATTCTCGGCGACAATATTTTTTACGGGAATCTCGACTTCTTCCGCGAAGCGCTCGCAATGGAAAAAGGCGCGTGCATTTTCGGCTACAAAGTGCGCGATCCGGAACGTTACGGCGTGGTCGAGTTTGATGCGAACGGCCGCGCCATCAGCCTCGAGGAGAAACCGGCAAAACCGAAGAGCTCCTTCGCCGTGCCGGGCCTTTACGTTTACGACAACAGCGTGGTCGAAATTTCGCGCAACCTGAAAGCATCACCACGCGGAGAGCTCGAGATTACCGATGTGAATCTCGAATATTTGCACCGCGGTGAACTCCACGTGCGCATGCTCGGACGCGGCATGGCGTGGCTGGATACCGGCACGCACGACAGCCTTATCGAAGCGGGAAATTACTTCGCGACCATCGAGCATCGCCAGGGCCTCAAAGTCGCGTGCCTCGAGGAGATCGCGTTTTACAACCACTTCATCGACGCGAAACAGCTCGCGCGCTGCGTCGAAGCGCTCCCGAAAAACGATTACCGCGCGTATTTGCAGAGCGTGCTGGACGAGCACTAGCAGCGACAAGCCGGCACTGAATTACGTCGCGCGAAACGCGGCCAAATCCTTCGGCAAAGGCGAGCGCCATTCGAGTTCGTCGTCTTCCACGCGAAGCACTGCGGAATGCAAAGCATGGCGTGGGAGCAGGAGTGATTGTGCCAGGTCCGGCGTCCAACCGGTGTCGATGAAAGTCAGGTAATTTTCCTCGGCCGGTCCGTAAATTTTGTCGCCGACAACGGCATGCCGGATGTGGGCGAGATGAACGCGAATCTGGTGCATGCGGCCGGTGTGCGGCAGCGCGCGGACGATGCTGAAATGCCCGCCGTTGCTGGTTTCGCGCGTGAAGCGTTGTTCGACGCGCACCGTTGTTTGCGCGGGCGCGCCGGCTGGATGCACGCATTGTTTTAAATAAATGCGCGATGGTTCGTGATCGCCTTTGCGCGCGAGCGGCGCGTCGATTTCGTAAACGTCCTGTTCGGGCCAGCCCCAGACGATCGCGAGGTATTCCTTATGAATGCGCTGCCGCTGCATCAGCCGCGAAAATTTCCGCGCTGCGGTCGCATTTTTCGCGATGAGCATCAACCCGCTCGTCTCGCGATCAAGCCGGTTGATGATGGAGATTTGTCCGCCATTCGCGATCTCGAATGCGAGCAGTTCGCGCAATCCGTGCCAGAGCGTGAATGTGCCGTCGGGCTTGCTCGGGTGCGCCTGCAGATGCGGCGGCTTGTTGACGACGATCCATGCCGGCGATTCCGCGACGATCCGAAAATTTCGATTTTCGATATTCGGTTTTGGATTTTTCGCCAGTTCCACGCGCCAAAGTAGAATCCAAAATGGAAATTCCAAAATCCAAATTCCGTTAAACTTTGCTTCTCAATGCACAGCCGCGGTGCTAATCGTCACGGTCGCCGCAGAGCACATCATGAGCACAGAAAACCAATCACAGCTCAAAGAAATGAGCCTCTTCGCCGAGTTCACCGATGACGAACTCGACGGTCTTTTGAGCCTCGTCGAAGTCATCTCCAAATCCGCCGGCGAATGCGTCGTGCACCAGGACGAAACGGGCGACTGCATGTTTGTCCTCACCGAGGGCAGCGCGAAAGTGATTCATCGGCGCGACGGGAAAAACTTCGAGCTCGCCAGGCTTGAGCCCGGCGACTTCTTCGGCGAAATCGCGCTCGTCGATTCCGGTCCGCGCTCGGCCGACGTTGAAGCGATCACCGACTGCAAACTTTTAAGAATTGAGCACGCAGCACTGCGCGCGGTCGCGGGCGTTTACCCGAGCGCCGCATTCAAACTCCTCATCGCCGTCGGCCGCGTCATGGTGCAACGCATCCGCCGTGGAAACCAAAAATACATCGATTCGCTGCTGGCGGCCGCGGCAGGCAAAGATTGACTTTGATGGTTGAACGTCGAGTCTCACGCGGCTAAGACTCTGCGTTTCCATGCCTGAGAACCAGTTCCAGAACACGCTCGGGAAAAGCGCCTCCCTCACCGGCACCACGCTTCACACCGGCGAAAAAGCCACGCTCACTTTGCATCCGGCGCCGCCGGGGTTCGGGCGAAAATTCAAGCGCATCGATCTGCCGGACGAGCCGACGATTGACGCGAAGGTCGAGAATGTCAAAACCGTCGAGCGCGCGACGACGCTCGCCGAGGGCAACGTGAAAGTGCACACCGTCGAGCACGTGCTTTCCGCGCTCGCCGGACTCGACGTAGACAACGTCCTCATCGAGATGAACGCGAACGAACCGCCGATCGGCGATGGTTCCGCGCGTCCTTTTGTCGAACTGATCAAACGCGCCGGCATCGTCGCGCAAGCCGCGCCGCGCTCACAATTCGAGGTGCATGAACCCGTGCATCTCGAAACCAAAAGCGGCTCGCTGATGACGATCGTGCCCGACAACAAATTCCGCGTTTCCTGCACACAGGCGGGACCGAATGGACGTTTTACGCAGTTTTATAGCACGGAAATCACGCCGGAGATTTTCGAAAAGGAAATCTCGCCCGCCCGCACATTCGTTTTTTACGAGGACGTAAAACCGCTGATGGATAAAGGCCTGATCAAAGGCGGCAGTCTCGAAAGCGCGATCGTCATTCGCGGCGACTCGGTGCTGAGCAAGGAGCCGCTGCGGTTCCCCGATGAATTTGTCCGCCACAAAATCCTCGATATCGTCGGCGACCTCGCGCTATTCGGCCGCAAAATCAAAGGCCACATCATCGCGGTCAAACCTGGTCACGGCCCCAACACCGAGCTCGCCGCGAACCTCGCAAAACAACACGCAAAGCTCGCGTCGATGGTGCCCGCTTCGATCGTCCCGAAAGGCGGCGCGGTGCTCGACATCAACGACGTGATGAAAATCCTGCCGCATCGCTATCCGTTTCTGCTCGTCGATCGCATTATCGCGTTCGAGGGCGACACGAAATGCACGGGTGTGAAATCGGTCACCATCAACGAGCCGTTTTTCCAGGGGCATTTCCCCGGCCATCCCGTCATGCCCGGCGTGCTCCAGCTCGAGGCGATGGCGCAGGTCGCGAGCATTTTGCTCCTGCGCGCGCTGAACCAGCCTGGCAGCGTCGGCTATTTCATGAGCGCCGACGACGTGAAATTCCGCAAGACGGTCGTGCCCGGCGATACGCTTTTCATCCATGTCGAGCTGACGAAATGGAAAGGCAAAATCGCCAAGGCGACCGGCCAGTGCATCGTGAATAATGAAGTCGTTTCCGAGGCGGGAATGATGTTTACGCTCATCCAGACGTGACGACGCAAATCCATCCGACGGCCATCGTGGACCCCGCTGCGAAGATCGGTACCGGCGTTTACATCGGACCGTATTGCATCGTCGAGGCCGGTGTAGTGCTCGGCGATGGCTGCTGGCTGCAACATCACGTCACGATCTGCGGCCCGAGCACCATCGGCCGTGACAACAAATTTTACTCCTACTCCTCCATCGGCCAGCAGACGCAGGATTTAAAATACGCCGGCGAGCCCACCTGCCTCTGCATCGGGGAAAATAACTGCTTCCGCGAATTTACCACGGTCCATCGCGGCACCTCGCCAAACTCCTGCACGCAGCTCGGCAGCCACGGCCATTTCCTCGCCTATAGCCACATCGCGCACGACTGCATCGTCGGCGACTCCGTCATCTTTTCAAACAACGGCACCATCGCCGGCCACGTCGAAGTCGGCGACCACGCCATCATCGGCGGGCTCAGCGCCGTCCATCAGTTCTGCCGCATCGGACGCTTCGCCATGACCGGCGGCTGCGCGAAAATCGTGCAGGATGTCCCGCCGTTCATGATCGCCGACGGCAACCCCGCGCTCGTCCGCGGCATCAATCAGGTCGGCATGGAGCGCCACGGCTTCGCCGAAGACACCGTCCGCAAAATCCGCGAAGCCTACCGCGTGATCTACCGGCTGAAACTCAACGTCAAGCAAGCCGAGGAAAAAATCCGCGAGACGCACGACGGCAACAGCGAGATCCAGCAGCTCCTCGACTTCATCGCCACGAGTAAACGCGGCATCATCCGCCGTCAGGTCCAGCGCGCCAGCTCCGCCCTCTCCGAAGAAGCCGCGGACTAGCGCGTCACGGAAACCGGCGGCTGAATTTTCAACTCCCATGCCGGCACCGCGCGCACCACGCCGTAGTCACGCCAGTTTTTCGCGATGAAATGCCACCATTCGCCGTGCATGCCGTAAAAGCCGGTGCCCATCGCGCGCTGGAGCGTGTCAAGGTTTTTGGCGACGATGGAATCAGTGCCGTCGTAGTGCATGCGCGCGGTTTTTGAAAATTCATCGAAGTCCGTCGGCATCGGCACGTCGCGTCCGCGGGCATCGACGAGCGTCGCATCGACCGCCGCGCCCCACGTGTGCAGCGCGCCGCGTGCGGGATCGGCAATGAATTCGCGATTATGGATAAAATCGAAAAGCGCGCGCTGGACGATCGCCGGACGGTAACCGTCCCAGATTTTCAAACCAAAGCCTTGCTTCCGCAAAATGAATTGCGCGAATCGCAACCGTTGCGCCACACTTGCGCGAACGAGGCATGGCGTGCCCGGCGGATAAAGCGGCCTGTCGGTGACGTTGCGTGGCGTGGCGTAGCGCAAGTCGACGACGATGCCCGGATCGACGCTTTTGATATCGACCAGCGGCTCATTCGCGAGCGGGCGGGGAGTGGCGGCAAGCCGGCATGACGAATGAAGAATGAAGAATGAAAAAACGAGGCGCGTTGTGACGCAGAAAATTCTGCGGTCATTCTTAACTCTGCATTTGTCATTCAGCATTGTGCATCAGCTCTATCACTTGCTCGTCCGAAGTTTGATCGAAAACAGCGTAATATTGTCCGACCGCTGCGAAATCGAACGGCGCATGCAACACGACGAGCTTATCCACAAGCGCGCGCAGTTTCGCATTCGTGTCCGGCGGCGAAACCGGCACCGCCAGGATGATCTCCGCCGGACTTTGCCCGCGCAGCGATTTCACCGCCGCGACTGCAGTCGAGCCGGTCGCGAGTCCATCATCGACAAGCACCGCGACTTTTCCGGCGAGCTGCAACGGCAACCGGTTGCCGCGATAAAAGCGCGCGCGGCGCTCGATCTCGGCGCGCTGTTTCGAGACTTCCGCCGCGACGTAATCGGGCGCGATGTTCATCGCATCGAGCGTCAGCGGGTCGAGCTCCGCATCGCCGATCGCCGCGATGGAGCCGATTGCAAATTCCGGATTTCCCGGCGCGCCGATTTTGCGCGCAAACCAAAGATCGAGCGGCGCGTTTAACACGCGCGCGACCTGCGCGGCCACGACAACTCCGCCGCGCGGAATGCCGAGCACGATCACGTTTTGCCGGTCTTGCAAAAAGGCGAGCGCTTCACCGAGCTGGCGGCCTGCATCGATTCGATCGTGAAAGATCATCGTATTTTTTCGAGCGCGGCTGCGACTGCGGCTGCCGGAGTTTGAGCCTCCACGCCGATGCTGACCGGCTCGTTTTCGCGTGCCAATTTCCATGTGTTTAAACCGATAACCGGCACGCCGAGTTTCAGCGCGAATGCAATTTCCGAGAGCGTTCCGAATTCGCCGCCAATGGCGATCACCGCCTGCGCGCTACGGATGATGATGACGTTGCGAGCTTCGCCCATGCCCGTGACGATCGGGATTTGAATAAAGCGGTTCGCCTCGCACGCATCGGTGCCGGGCAGAATGCCAATCGTCGTCCCACCGGCTTCGTGAGCGCCGCGCGCAGCGGCTTCCATCACGCCGCCGTGTCCGCCGCAAACCAGCGCTACGCCTTGCTCCGCGAGCAATCGGCCCACTTCGCGCGCCTGCGCAGCGAGCGGCTCGTCGCACGTTCCCGGGCCAATGACTGCGACTGCTTTCATAGCGAAAATTCGGCTAAAAACTCGTGAGTTGCGCCGGCGGAGCCAAGCGTGCTTCGCATCAATTTCACATTCGTCACACGCCACGAGTCAAACGCAGGCGCCTTGGACGTTTGCAGAATTCTCGCGATCTCCGCCAGTTCGCGGCGCTCGACAAAAGGCTCGCACGCGCTCGCGATGCGATTCTGCAGCGCACTCAGCCGCGCCGCATCGCCGCTCACGCCGATCCAAAGCACGTGCGGATTTCGTGCGCTTGGAAAAGAGCCGACATTTTCCGCGCGCAATTTCAGTTCGCTGCAATTCGCGCACGCTGCCGAAAGTGCATCGCGCAAAGCACCGACTTTTTCGACAGCGATATCGCCAAGGAATTGCATTGTGAGGTGCAACTGCTCCGGCGGTGTCCAACGCACGGAATGTAGCGGCGCTGTTTTCGCAAGCTGAGCTTGAAGCGCCGCGATTTGCGCGAGCACCTCCGGACTCAGCTCGATCGAAACGAACAGACGCATTATTTCCACAACCGCAATCTACGCCCGATGCGTCGAAGTTTGCGACGAATTGTGTGTTGCTCAACGCGGGCGATGTCTTAAAGATTCGCGCGCATGTCGCGGATTCGTGTTCTGCTCAATTGCATCGTCGCGCTCGCAGCGTTCGTAGCCACGTGCGCCGCAATCCGTCGTGCGGTGCCGATGGAAGTGGAGGAAGTCACGCCGAAGCTCGCTTTTTTTTCCGCGCGCAAGGACCAGTTTGACACCGTTTTCATTGGTTCGAGTCGTGTGTATCACGGTGTTTCGCCGAAAATTTTTGATGAGACGACGCGCGCCGCGAATCGCGCGACGCATTCTTTTAACCTCGCCGTGAACGGAATGATGCCGCCTGAGAGCGTGATGATGGCGTGGCGCGTCGTGCAAATGCGGCCGAAAAATCTGCGCCGGATTTTTTTTGAAATTTCCGATCCGCGCACCGTGAGCATGACCAAGGCGACTAAGCGCGACACCTATTGGCACGATCTAAACGCGCTGATTTTTGCAGCGCGAAAGTTCCGACACGATTTCAAAAGCGATCGGGGCGCGGCATTCGCGGAGCTTTCGACGCACATGCAGTTATTCGCGCGAAACCGTGCGAATCTAGGCCGGTCGACGGAAATCCAGGAACAATGGAATGGCACGGCAACCACAAAAAACTCTCCCAAAATGCTAGGCCCGGACATGGACGGTTTTCTGCCTGAGCCTCATCCGATGGCCGAAAAAGATCGGGTGCGACTGGTGAATGCGCTCGATAAGATGCGGACCGGCGACGTTCCGAAACGGGAGGTGAATGATGTAAATCACGATGCGTTGACGCGGCTGGGGGATGGCCTCGCCCGCCGCGGAATTGCGATTGTGTTTTTCATTACGCCGACGACAACGCGCGACTACAACGCGAAGATCGATGCGCCTGTGGGTGCGCCGGTGCTGGCGTTCGATGACCCGCAGGAGTTCCCCGACTTCTACCGCACGGATCATCGGTTTGACTACGATCATTTAAATCCGCGTGGAGCCGAGGAATTTTCGCGGCTTTTGGCGCAACGCGCAGTCGAGGTTTTGAAATAACGCGATGCTTTTCGTCGAATTTCGCTTCTTCATCTTTTTCGCGTTCGTCTTTTCCATCACGTGGTCGCTGCGCTCGAACACCGCGCGCAAGCTGTTTCTCCTCGTTTGCAGCCACCTGTTTTACGCCTGCTTTTTTGTCGGCGAGCCGGTGGAATTTTTCTCCCACATCACGGCGCATCAATGGAAAAAATTGCCCGATGGCTGGTGGTTCCCGTTCGTGCTGATCGGCTCGACATGCATGGATTATATCGTCGGACTCGGCCTGGAAAATGCGCGCGATGAGCGCAAGCGCCGCGCGTGGCTGCTCGTCAGTCTCGCCATCAACCTGGGCGTGCTTTGCTATTTCAAATACTTCAATTTCTTCCTCGCATCGGCGTCGGCGTTTCTCGGCTGGATCGGCCTGCACGGCTCATTGCACACGCTGAGGATCATTCTGCCTTACGGTGTCAGCTTTTACACATTTCAATCGATGAGTTATACAATCGAAGTGTATCGCCGGCATCGTCAGGCGGAGCGGAGTTTTCTCGATCTCGCATTTTTCATCGCGTTTTTTCCACAGCTTGTCGCAGGCCCGATTGTGCGCGCGATGACGTTTTTGCCGCAGACGAAAAGCACGCGGGTCTGGTCGCGCGATGTCGATGTCCGCGGCGCACTCGTGCAGTTCATGACCGGCTTCGTGAAAAAAGCGTGCATCGCGGAAAGCGTCGCGCCTTTCGTGGATCAATATTTCAAGACGCCGGAGAATTTCACCGCGTTGAGCGCATGGATCGGCGTGCTGTTTTATGCGGTGCAAATCTATTGCGATTTTTCCGGCTACACGGACATGGCCATCGCGACCGCGCGGCTGCTCGGATACGAACTGACGGTGAATTTCAATTTCCCGTATTTCGCACGAAACGTGACCGACTTCTGGCGGCGCTGGCACATCAGTCTTTCGACCTGGCTGCGTGATTATCTCTACATCTCGCTCGGCGGAAATCGCGGTTCGCTGCTTTTCACATATCGCAATTTGTTGCTCACGATGCTGCTTGGCGGATTGTGGCACGGCGCAGCATGGGTGTTTGTGATTTGGGGAGGATTGCACGGGCTCGCGTTGGTGGTGCATCGCGAATGGCTGCGCCGATTTGGTGCAATTCATCGGAAGCCGAAAGTCGTCGCGGACGAGCATGTGCGCGACGTCGAGATTGCGAATCCGGCGCTTGGTTTGAAAGGGATTTTAGCGAGCGCGCTGACGTTTTATTTCGTTTGCGTCTGCTGGATTTTTTTCCGCGCCGGCGATCTGCACATGGCAAAACGCATCTGCAAACAATTCATCCTTTTCAGACACACCGGCCCGCAATCGCTCGATACGCGATTGCTCTGGCTTTTCGCAGCGTTAGCGTTTGTGCACTGGCTGAATTACCGCCGTATTTTCACAAAATTGTGGCGGCGTGCGCCCGATTTTGTGTTCGCCGCAGGCTATGGCGCTGCGGTCGCAGCGATCCTGCTATTCATTCCGCAAAAATATACGCCGTTTATTTATTTCCAGTTCTGATCACTCCGCGTCGGCGGCGCGCACGTCGTCGATCAGCTTCGAGATCGCATAGATGAAAGTCGCGGGCTTGATCAGAAGCAGCGCGATTTTAATGAATGCAACAAACATCCAGCGCAGCGGCAATTGCGCGAGCAGAAAACCCGCGCCCATCGCCACGAGGGCGGATTTCGTCGGGTTTTTGCGCACGTATTGTTCGCTGTCGGCGTAGTATTGCTGAAGGCTGTCCTGCGCCTTTTGCGCGCCGGTCGAGAGTGTTTCGGTTAGGTTTTCCATGGCTAATCAAGTATCGGCTCGCATGAGCCGCTCGCGCTTTTCAAACACTTCCGGCCTCGCGGCGCAAGCGCTACTGCATCGATGAGGTCTTGAATTTTTTAAAAGCCTCGCGCGATTTTTTTTCGTTGCCGATGTTCTGGTAGGCGATAGCGAGCTTGTTCCAGGCGTCTGCGAAATTCGGATTCAGCTTCACCGCAGTTTCATACGCAGCGATGGCGTCTGTGTAACGTCCTTGTTCCATGCAGAAATTGCCGAGCGTAAAACTGTCCGCGACTTTTTCAGTGTCAGGCAATGGCTCCGGCTCGGCCTTTTGTGTTGCGAGAACAGGCTGCACGGGAGTCGGCATCGCGACGACTTCCGGTTTTTTCGCGAGCGCAAAAGCGGCCGATTGTCCGGGCGGCACGTGATGCACATACGAGCACGCCGCGGGCACAGCGGTAATTACAAAAATGCAGCAGCGCGAAAGTTTCATCGAAATTTCATCCAGCACAAAGTCTGCCGGACTGTTTTCGCGCGCAACTGCGCGGGCGGACTTATTGGGCGGCTGCGGGCGCGGACGGCGCGCCGGTTGTCGGCGTCGCTGCGGCAGGATTCGCGCTGGGCGGATTTGTGATATCGACAGGAATTTCCGGCGTGTCGCCCGGATGGATTACGCGGAGATTTTTAGGCGAACGCATCGAGTAAATCACCTTGTCGTGCGTCTGGCAGGCGACGGCAGTGAAAACAAAAAGCGCGAGGAGAAAATGGCGGATTGGGAGGTGCATCGTCGTGCGCATGATAGCGGTGTCGCCTGCGAAGGCAATCGCGCTTTTAAACAAGCGCACTGGCGTGCTCAAGACGCCGCCGGAAAATGCCGTTGAGAATTTTTACCGCCATTTCAAATGCGTTGAACGGCTTCGTCACAAAATCGTCGCCGCAATTTTGCTGCGCCGCCGATTGCCGGCACTCGCTCATTTCGTGCGAGGTTGTCATCACGACGATTGGCGTCTTCTTGTGGCGCGGAAATTCACGGATGCGAAGGCAGTATTCGAGCCAGCCCGGCTCGCGCGGACCGGGATCAAGCACGATCAATTCACACTCCTGCTCCGCAATCGCGTCGAATCGCGCGGTCGGATAATTGATCGTCGAAATATCGAGATCGACGAGCCGCATCGCAGCGATCATCGGCTCCTCGACATCGTCGCTGATCACGCAGATTTTTGCGCGGAACGAATCGCGGGAAGCGGTAAAATGATCGCGCCGCGAGAGCTGCTGGAGCGTTTCGACAGCGCGGTTCACGGTGAGGAATTTTTCCGGATCGAGTTGCTCCGGCACTTTGCACAAATCGCCGAGCAACGCCTCCAGCGTCGATGCCATGCAGCGCACCGCAGCAAGCGCGGGGTTCGAATCCGCGTGCTGTGCGACGGCGCGCGCGCTGCCGAAAAGTTCATGCAGCGCGAAGCGGTCGTTGAAGTTATTTTGCAGTCGATCGAGCGCCGGACGCATCGCGGAAAATGCGGCGTCGAGCTGATCTTCGGCGGATTCGCTTTTTGTCTCGGGCGCGAGTTGACGCGAATCGAAAATCATAACTGCCGGCGCGTGCTGCGTATTCGTTTTCTCGATTTCCGCCGGTTTCGACGAATGCCCGTTGCTGAGGGAAACGGCAGGTGGCTCGTGCTTCGGCAGGGAAATATTCGCCGACGGTTCAGCGGGCATTTTTTCCGAAATCGCACGCGCCGGCAGCGGGCTGAATTTCACGGCGCTGCTTTCACCTTCCGAAAGCCGCTGCAACTTCGAGAGCAGCTCATTCCAATGCGCAGTCAGCGACTGGATGTCGTGCTGCAAACCGTTGAGGTTTTCGGTGAGTTGTTTGTTTGCGTTGTGAAGCTGGTCGCGCTGCGCCTCGACCGCGTGGATACGCGCTTCGTGGTGATGAATCGATTGCTGCAGCGCTTCGTTTTTTGCGTTGAGATCGATCATCTCCGCCTGCATTTTTTGCAAACGTGCGCGCTCTGTTTCCAGAGCACGCGCAAGCGTGTCGCGCGCGCTGCGGGCTTCGGCCAGTTCCTGCGAAGTCTCGGTGTTTTGCGAGACGAGCGAATCGACGCGCGCCCTGTATTGATCGGCCTCAGCGGCAAATTGTGTCGTTTGCGTGCGCGCGTTTTGCAGATCAGTTTTTAATGTTTCGATTTCCGTGCGCGCTCCGGCGAGTTCGCGCGTGATGCTGTCGAAATTTTCGCGCAGGCGATCGCGTTCGGCCCGGAGATCGTCGGTTTTAATCGTGAACTCCGCGTTTGCCGCGGCGAGCCCGGCTGCGCGTTTTTGCGCCGCATTGCGCTGTTCGGCGAGCTCGGCGTTTTCCTTTTTTTGTTCGTCGAAAAGCGCAGCGACGTTTTGGTTTTGCTGGCGCAAACGCTCGCATTCGCCGGTGATGACTTCGATTTCTTTTTTCGCGAGGCTCAGTTCAGCGGCGATTTGCTGACGTGCGCTCTGCAATTCATTTCGCTCATTTGCGATTTTGTCGATGTCCGCTTTCGCAGCGTCGATTTGTTTGCGCAATTCAGCCTGGTCTGTCCACGCAGGCCCTTTTGCCTCCGGCAAAAAAATGCAGTCGACGCTGCCGAATCGAATGAAGCAACGCGTGTTTAACTCCGCTTCGTTGATGGCAAATCCGTTGATCCACGTCTGGTTTGTGGAGCCGAGATCTTTTAGCCGCCATCCGCGAGCGTGGCGCGTGAAGCGGGCATGGTGCAGCGCGACCGATGGCAGATCGATCTGGATCGTGTTGTCCGAAGTGCGTCCGACGATGACGTTTTCGGCCGTGAGGTCGTGAACGACATCTCCAACGTTCGGCAGCGTGATGAGAAGCTTGGCCATTTCCGCTTGGAAAAGCTGATGCTATAACCCCGCCTTTCCGCGCGGTCAAAACATCTGCGTAAAAAGACAAAGCCGCGATTGCAGGGGGAGCAATCGCGGCCTTATCGAATCGTTAGTTTGCCGTTTACGCCGTCACATCACGGCGGCGACGTGCGTATTGCATACCGCCCGCAACGAGCAACACACCGCCGAGTGGCAGCAATGCGGAAACCTCCGGAATCGGCGTCAGTTTTTCGCCCGAGCCGATCGTTGTTTCCTCGTAGCCGCCATTCGCCGAATACTCCGTGCCGAACTGCTGATACATGTAGACGTAGTCGGTCGATTTCGAGCCGGCAAAATCCGAAACCGGCACGAGGAACGCGATGTCAGCCTGGCCGCTGCCGCTGTTGGCATCGTTGTATTTCACGTAGCTGCCTGAGCTGAAGCTATACCGCAACGTGCCGAGCGAGCCGTTGAACAACCCGTTCGTATCGGTCGAGGTGTTGCTCTGCAGCGACGACGACGTGAAGATTTTCACCATGTCGAGCGAGATCAACGAATTGGGATTGTTGTTCTGCTGGTTGGTGTCGATCAGGAACGAGTAGTATTGCTGCCCGTTGACCGTTTGCACATTCAGGTCGCCGAGCTGAATTTCGTGGGTGTATTGCGGCACACGCTTCGTGTCGAAGTTGCTGTCGGTGCCGTTATAGCCCTGCTCAAGCCCGGTGTTCTGAATGGTCAGGAACGGATCGATCACACCCGAGCCGGCCGGCTGGGTGAAATCGGTGGTGAAGATACCGCCGTTGATGTCACCACTCGTGCTGGTGGTGAGATCGACGATGGTTGCGCGAACGCCAGTGGTGGTCAGCATGACTGCTGCACACGCGCTGATGAGTTGGAATGTTTTCGTGCTCATGTTTTTTAATTTTTTTAACCTCACGGTTGAGCACGGTTTTAATATGGAAATTATAATCCGTCAATAGGTTTTTTAGAATTTTGAGAAAAGCTATAATTATGCCAGTTACCGTATTTCCCGTTGCGCCGCCTGCACGAGCTTTGTTTCCTCAGGAAAAAGCGATCCGCCTTTCACATGTTCGAAAAATTTCTGCGCGACATCCGGCGCGCCATTCGCCAAAAGGAAAATGCCGTAATACGCGGCGTTTGACGGCTCCTCGAGTTTGTCGAGCGTGAGCGTGTTCATCAACGCGAGCGCTTCGCCCGAGCGACCCTGCAAGTGCAAAGCGTAAGCGTATGTCGATATAAACGTCGTGTTTGTCGAATCTTTTGCATACAGCTCCGCAGCGAGTTTGAATGCGCGAGTAAGATCGCTGTTCAGCAGCATTGAAAACATCGCCACGTCATTTTTCGCGCGATCATTCGTTGGGTCCAATTCAAGCAATCGCGTCGCGACATTGCACAATCCGCGCGAATCGTGCGCCGAGGCATAATGGCGATATAACAATTCCAGTGCCCAGCCCTGCTCGCGATCACCTTTCGTAACTGCCCACAACAATTTCTCCGCATCATCAAACCAGTTCCACGCGCTGATCATTTCCAAAAGTTGCCGCGCAGAAGCGGGCTGTTTCGCTGCGAGACCGATCGCGCTTTCGCATTGCACTTCCGCCGCGTCCGGCTGTCCTTCCTCACGCAACGCACGCGCGAGAAATGCGCGCCGATCATATTCAAGCCGAGTCCAGTTTCCGCTGCCCGCGAGCTTATGCAGGTTGTCCCAGTCCTTCGCAGTCACATAACAAAGCGCGAGCGCAAATTTCGCCTCCGGCGATGCGAGTAATTTCGCATCGAGCGTCTGCGCCCACGCAATGGAGTCGCTCGTCAGCGCGTTCGAGTTCATCCAGGCGATCACGATCGCTACGTTTGTCGAACTCTCGGTTGCGAGTGCCTGGATTTTTTTCAACTGCACCGGCAAATCCGCGCTGTTGCTGCGTTTGAGCAAATCGAGAAACGTCGTGCGATCGCGTAATGTCGCGTCGGGCGCGGCCTGTAATTGTGTGGAAAATTCGAGCGCCGCTGCGATATCGCCGCGACCGAATGCTTCGTTAATCAACGCTCGCAACGCAAATCCGCGCGTCTGCGGACTGTTGGACAAATGTTTCAGCGTCTCGCGCGCTGATGCGCGGACGGCTTCGTCGCCCGATTGCAGGTGCAGCGATGCAAGGTTGTATTGGTTGAGAGCGTTCTGCGGATCGAGCCGCAACGCGTCGCTGAAATCCGCTTCTGCATCCATCATTTTGCCCAAGCCGATCGCTGCCGAGCCACTAAGTGAGTGAAAACGCGCGCTATTTTTTCCTGCATCCGCCACGCTCGCGAGCGCTGTCTCAGCGATTTGATATTTGTAAAATCGCAGCGCCGCTTCCGCCCATGCGAGGCCTTCATCGAGTGAGCCCGGGCGCAGCTTCGCGACGCGCTCGCGATACATTACCGTGTCGGGAAGGCCAAGCTTGTCCACAGCGTCGGCCATCAATTTATTCGCCGCAAAATCGTAGCCGCTGAGCTGCAACACGCGTCGCGCCATTAGCGCCGCCTCGCGGTATTCGCCTTTGTCAAACAGCGCCTGTGCCTGTGCAGTCAGGTGACGCGGCTCCCATTTTTTGTAAACGCGAAAGCCGCCATAGACGCCGGCGCAGAGGAACGCGGCGATCGCGAGCCGGAGCGCGTAACGACGGAGACGGCGTTTCCAGTTGGCGTTTGCAATATTGACCATCGCCTTTGTGAGAGCACGATTCCCGCCAAATGCGCGCGAAATCGCACCAGCGCGATACGCGTCCAGATTCGAGCCGCTAAACGCAATGTTAAAACTACGCCGGCTTATGAAAATCGCTTAGCGATGTCGGCGAATTTGCCGCGAGGAGCCCTTCTTTTGTCCTCTCGGGTGAGTGCGAATGCTCGCGTTTTGCGGCCCGTGTTTTCTTCGACTGCGCCGCGCGAAGCCACAGCCGCTGCGACCGCAGTTTATCCCAATGCTGAGACATTTGGTTTTACCTCCACTGTTATTTCGTTGCTGCGATGCGCATTGGTTTTGCTGTATCTAATAGACAAGCCGCACGCGTTTTCGTTGCTCTGTTTTGATAATCCGCGAGCCCCTGGCCATGACTGCCCCGCAAATTTTCATCGTTGGACTCGATGCCGCGTCGTGGGATTTGCTGCAGCCGTGGACGAAAAGCGGCGAGCTGCCGAACCTCGCGAAACTTATCGAGCAGGGCGTTTCCGGCGACTTGCAATCCGCGATCCCGCCTCTCACTCCACCGGCGTGGACGTCATTCATGACCGGTGTGAACCCGGGCAAACACGGCATCTTTCACTTTCTCGAAACGCAGCCGGACAGCTATGACATGCGTTATACAAACGCAGGCTCGCGTCGCGCGCGGACGCTGTGGAGCATTCTGTCCGATGCCGGTTTGAAAGTCGGCGCAATCAATATCCCGTTCACGTATCCGCCGGAGCCGCTCAATGGCTTTCAAATTTCCGGCATGGATACGCCTTCGGAACAAAGCGCGTTTATTCATCCGCCGGAATTGCGTGAGGAAATTGAGCTCGAACTTGGCGAAGCACTGCGGCTCGAAGTGCGTTACCTCGGTTTTATGTCAAGCGACGCACGGCGTGACGCCGTGCTCGATGAGTTGCGGCAAATCGACGAGCAATGGACGAAAATCGCGCTGCTTTTGCTCGAGCGACATCCGGTCGATGTGATGATGGTGACGTTTATGTCGATCGACACTGTGCAACATTATTTCTGGCACTACATGGACGAGCGGCATTTCCTGCACGACTCAGCCGGTGCGGGAAAATATCGTCACGCGATCAAGTCGGTTTATCAGCGGCTCGACCGCGCGCTAGGACAGTTCCTCACGCGGCTGCCCGCGCAAACGACCGTGCTCGTCGCGTCTGATCACGGCGGCGGACCAGTTTCCGACCGCGTCGTTTATTTAAACCGCTATCTCTGCCAGATCGGTTTGCTGAAGTATCGCGAACATTCCAAATCCATGCTCGGAAAGTTGCGACAAAAAGTTGTGCGTAGTGTCTATCAAGCTATCCGTAGCTCGCTGACTTCGTCGCAAAAAAAGTGGCTTGCAGACTTATTTCCTGCGCTTCGGCAAAAATTCGAGAGCGCTTACACTTCGTTCGCGGATATCGACTGGTCGGCGACGAAGGCTTACTGCAGCGAAGTTCTCGCTTATCCGCCGAGCATTTGCCTGAACATCGAAGGCGAGCGCCCGGAAGGCATTGTTAATCCAGGCGAACGCGAAGCGCTCATGGAGTTGATCACAAAAAAGCTCACCGACCTTCGCGACCCGCGCGATGGCTCGCTGATTATTTCACGCGTTTTTCGCCGTGAGGAATTATTCGACGGGCCGTGCGCCAATGAAGCGCCAGACCTTGTGCTCGATTGGTGGAGCGGAGGTGGCTTTGCGGCGGAACCGAGCTTTGCCGAAGACGCGGATAAACCCGTTTTGAAAATCCGCGAGCGCGCACCGATGCGCGAGCCGGAGTGGAGCGGCACGCATCGTTTGCAAGGCGTCATGATTTTGCGCGGCAAGGCTGCAAAACCTGGCGTGCGAATCGAAGACGCGCGGCTGATCGATATTGCGCCGACGCTTCTTTATTTACTGCGGCAAAAAATTCCATCGGGCCTCGATGGCCGCGTGTTGACTGAGGCGCTCGATCCCGCTTTTGTCGCGACGAATCCGCTCCGCTACGATCAGAACTCCGAGCCTTTCGCGACTACATCAAGCGCTGCTTATTCCATCGAAGAAGCGGCGCTCGTCGAGGAGCGGTTGAAAGCGCTCGGATACGTCGACTGATGAGCCGCAAGCATTCCATCGCGATGGTTGCAGCGTGTCCGTTTCCTGCGAACTACGGTTCGCCCGCGGCGATCCGCGAGCTGGCCATCGCGCTCGCCGGGCGCGGCCACGACATCCACATCGTGACTTATCCGCATGGTGATGACATGCCGCTTGGGAGCGCGAAGCTGCATCGCGTTTGTTTCGGAAAAAATTCCCGGCGCATAAGTGTGGGACCATCGCTTGACAAGCCGCTACTCGACTTTTTACTGCTGCTAAAGCTATGCCGCGTCATTCGTGAAGAAGGCATCGAAATTATCCACGCTCACAATTACGAGGGTCAGCTTATAGGTATCGCCGCAAAACTTCTGACCCGAAAGCCATTGATCTATAACGCGGTAAATCTAATGTCCGATGAGCTACCTACCTATCGTTTTATTCGACCCGCTTTTATAGCAAAAGCAGTAGCTCGCTTACTCGATCGCATCGCGCCGATAGCTGCGGATGAAATCATCGCGCTGACTCCGGAGATTCGTGACACGCTGCTAAGTGTTGGTTGCAGGCATGAGCGCATGAGTGTCGTGCCATGCGGCATCTATCCTGAAATATTCGATAACGCCAATCCCGAAGCATTACGCAAGCGCTACCATTTAGATTGGAAACGCGTCATTTTGTATGCCGGTGTCCATAGCGCATTCCAGCGCGTTGATTACCTGCTGCGCGCGTTTCAACTCGTGCGTGAGCATGACCCGTCGACCGTGCTGATGCTCGTAAGTCCAATCGACGACAAAGCTGATCGCGAGGCAAACCAATCTCTCGCTAGAAGGCTGGGCATCGCTGATCACATTATCCTGGCCGGGCCGCATACTCTCGAAGAATTACCAAGTTATCTCGCGCTTGCGGATGTAGCAGTAGTTCCGCGTTGCGATTGCCCGGGGCATCCAATCAAGCTTCTCAACTATATGGCTGCGGCAAAACCGATTGTTTGCTTTACCGGAGCGGCAAAAGGTATCCGACACAATCACGATGCGTTGCTGGTTCCAGATCACGACTGGCATAGACTCGGCGATGGCATTCTGAGGCTTTTACGCGATCCCGAACTCGCAACGCGTCTCGCACATAATGCACGCGAGACGGCCGTGCGCGATTTTGACTGGCGCCAACTCGCGCAGAAAGTCGAACACGTCTACGACAGTCTGGTTCCTTCGCCGATTGTCGCGACTGCGGATTGCGCGCCGAAAAATCTGCCAATTCATCATCAACCAAGCTAATGTCAGAATCTCCCCGCAAAGAATCCATGCTTGATACTGATGCGATCCAAAGCTTCGCGCGCCAACGCCGCCGCGATCTGCTGGTGCTCGGAGCATTAGGCATTATCGTTATTTTAGTTGTTGGGGCGGTTGTCGTTCATTTGGTTCGAACCGATCAACTCAAAGCGCGCACACTTCGGTTGCCAATTCCCGTCGAGACTTTGCCCGCAAAGATAACCACGCTTCGGATTGCCGTCGGTGCGAGTGGAACGGTGCAGGCTTACACTACTTTGAGCATGACCAGCCGCGTTGTAGGTCACGTGCTGAATGTGCCGGTCGATATTGGCTCCGTGGTTAAAAATGACGATCTACTCGTTGAGATTGATGATAGATTATTTGCGGCAAATCTGGAAACGGCCGAAGCAAACAGCGAACATGCAAACAAGCAATTGGAACGCATGCAGACCTTGGAAAACCAGGGTTATGGCTCGGCTGCAGATACCGAAAAGGCGCGCGCCGATGCTGCAGCAGCGAGACAAGCTGTAGTTCAAGCGCAGATAGATCTCGGCAATACAAACATTAAAAGTCCTACCTCGGCGGTAGTTCTCACGAGAACGATCAACCCCGGCGAAATTTCGAAGCTTGATCAGGAAGCCATGCAGTTAGGCGCCATCGATCCAATACTCATGGTCGCACAGGTTTCGACTGATAAAGCTGGAGTGGTAACTCTCGGCATGCAGGCCGAAGTCGGCACTGATGCATTCCCAGGCGAGACCTTCAAAGGTGATGTTGTGAAAATCGATGCGAAAGCCAGTGTCACGACGCGGACCTTTGGCGTTTATATTCGTATCAAGAATCCCGATCTACGCTTAAAGCCCGGTGTCACGGGCTATGCGCGATTAGAAAGCACACACCAGGCTCTCGCGGTTACGAGCACTGCTGTCATGAATCCCGTTGGCGATACCGCGACCGTGTTTGTAGTCGACAAAGATAGCCGCGCGCATTTGCGCCAGATCCGCCGCGGCATCATGGCTGAAGGTCTTACTGAAGTTCTCGATGGCTTGCAGGAAAGCGAGATGGTCGTGACCGTGGGCCAGTTGGAGTTGCGCGACAATGACAAGGTCCGTGCAAATCGCGCGGGTAACTGGGACAAGCAATGAAGCGCGTGTTGATTGCGGTAGCTGTGGTTTGTCTCGCACAAGGCAAAGCTGCGACACTAAGTCTTCATCAATGCATCGATGAGGCTTATGGCCGAAGCCCTGAACTACTTGCCGATCGCTACGACATCGAGGCAGCGGAACATGAGGTCGGCAAGCAGCGTGCAAGTTTGCTCCCGAGTATTGGTGCGTTCGCGACACTCGAAGCTATCGATGGCTCGCCGGTGAATGTCTTTAACATTCTTCACGGAGTAGATATCGAGAATGGCGTTGTAGGCAGCGAAACCCAGCGGACAAAGAGTCGCATGATCACTACGACCACGGCGAAAGGTGCGCAAAGAAGCTCACAAGTCGAAACAACAGTCAGCACGGATCGGTCGAGAAGTCAGAAAGTAAGCGGAGAAGTGGGAACTCAGACTCTAGTTCTGAATTATCCTATTTTGAAGGACGGGAGCATTTTCGGTCTGAATAATCCTCCCGCGCTCGCTAGCGCGAAGGCGCTCAAAAAACAGCTCGAATGGACAAAGCATCTCAGTGAGCAAAAAGTCATCCTGAATCTTACCGCTGCGTATCTAAATGCGCTCTGGTATCAGCAAAAAGTAGAACGCGATGAGGCGCGAGTCGATCTATCAAGGAGGCGCCTCGACATTGTCATAGCGCAGTTCGATTTGAAACTGAAGCTGACGCAGGACGTCGATCTTGCAAAAGCGCAGCTAGCTGCCGATGAGCAGTCACTCGCGTCTTCGAAGCAAAGTGTGCGGGATAGCTATGCAACGCTGGCTTTGTTGATCGATCGACCAACTGATTTGATCGTGAAGCTCGATCCAGAGTTAAGCCTGCCCGAACTCCCGCCGCTTGGAGACTTGCTTGCGAAATCTGTCCAGCAGCATCCGGCCGTAGGTGTGCAGTTGGGAAACTTAGAGATCGCGAATGAAAGATACCGTCTTAGCCGCAGTGCGCTGATGCCGACGGTAAACTTCAATACCAGCTACAGCGTTGGCGAAGACCTTGAACACTGGGGAACGAGCGATAGCACTCCGACGCTGTTTCGATCGGGCTTTGTCGCGGAAGTTCCGATTTTTGATTGGGGCAGCCGCGTGGCTGCGATGCGCGAATCACGTAGTAAAATCAAGGCCGAGGAAGCTCGCACCAGGCAAATCGACCTGGATGTTCGGACGACAATTTCAAAACTCTACAGCACGATTCATGACTTGGAAAAGCAGCTCGCAATGCTCAAGCAAGTTGCTTTATCCGCTGAAAACAAAGCAAAGCTATCGCGTGCTCAACGCGCGACTGGAGCAATCGACGAGCTGACACTGGTCGAGGCAGAGTCAGCCTATCTCGGAACTGAAGAACCGGTGGAGACGACGCGCTTCGATCAATTTGAAAAATACGCTGAACTACAAAGCGCTTCCGGCGGCGCTTGGAAGTTTGTCAAATGAAGCAATCGCAGCGTATTGTTAAGAATATTCTTGCAGGCGGCGTTGCTGTGGGAATCGGTGGAGTTATCCAGTTAGCCGCAGTCGTTTTGATCGCCCGGACGGTAGGCGTCACGCAGTTCGGCGTCTATTCCTTTATCCTCGCTTTTGCGATGTTCTTTCAATTGCTTGCAGACTCAGGGCTAAGCAACATCCTCGTTCGGGAGCTAGCCGTCGAGCCGCAAAAGATGCCTCAAACACTGGGCGCTGCGCTGTCATTGATATGGCTTCTCACGATAGTTGCCGCGGGACTCATTTTAATCGTTGTTCCCTTCCTCTCATTTCCGCCTCATGTGAAGGTTCTAGCCATCTGCATGGGTGCTGCAACGCTCTCGCAATTCCACGCCACGGCTTATGGCTCGGTGTTGCGTTCCCAGGAAGACAATGAGTTGCACGCGCTGGGATTTATCTTGCACAAACTCGCTTTCTTTCTGCTCGTGCTTATAGGCCTGAAAGCAGGTTATGCATTACCTGCTGTAGTTCTAGCTCATCTGATTCCAAACCTGATGCTCTGGGCATTCTATCGGTGGATAGTCGTGAGGAACTATACTCATCCAGGCATGTTAATCGACGTAACGACCTGGAGATATCTACTGAAGCATTCCTTGCCGGTGGGTGGCGCGACGATGCTGCGCCTTTTGTCACAGCAAATCGATGTGATGATCCTCACAATGCTCACTGACTTGAAAACGGTAGGCCTTTTCAGCGGCCCTTATCGTATTTCGATGGCATTACGGTTTATACCTCAAACCATGGCCATCCCGCTTTATCCGATGTATTCGCGGCTTGCTCGCGACCCGAAACAACGAGAACACCTTCGCGCGGCCTATATTCGTAGCGTGAAGTTCTTCTTGGTAATAGGTCTGCCTATTGCCGTTGCCTTCATTAGTTTGTCAAAGGAGTTGGTGACGCTGTTGCTGGGTTCAAAATATCTCGGCGCCACTCCGGCAATGCAGATCCTGGGTCTTGCTTTTATTCCGTTTTTTGTCACAAACCCGCTGCCGTTTTTGCTGACCGCTTTGGATGAGCAACGATTTTTGCTAGTGAGCACAGTGGTTTCGTTCGCACTGCGAATCGTATTGAATGTCGCACTAACCCGAGCGTGGGGCTTCCTCGGACCTTGCGTTGCATTTTTTGCGAGTGAAGTGGTCATGCTGGTCATCGTTAGTGCAAAGCTTTCGCGCTGCGGATTGAAACTCGACTTTATCCACACCATGTGGAAGCCGATGCTCGCAGCCGCGGCAATGGCTGTAGCTCTGCGCTTGGCTCAGGATGCTCCGCCCATCTGGCTGATACCTATCGCGACCTTCGCTTCGCTGGCATATTTTGCACTGGTCTTAAAACTGGGCACGTTCTCATCAACGGATCTAGCACTGGCGCGCGAAGGACTCGGCTTTCTTGGGCCGTTAATCGCAAAATGGACGAATCAGCCGCAGCACAAAGTCGCGTAAGTATAGCCACCGCTTGGGTTCTGGCCATTATTGTCGCTGCGTCGGCAATGGCCGCAAATTGGATTCGCTTTCCCTTAAGCAACCAGCTTTGCGGAATGCGTTTTCGCATCGGACATTACACGGCTGGACCTCAGCACTTGTCTCTATTCTCGTTCGGAGTTATTGCAGCATTACTCGCATTAGTAGCTGCTTGGGCATTTAGCAAACGTAGATTTAAGCTACTCGGTTGGATAGGCGCCGCGATCATTTGGCTGGCGCTTTATGCCGCATTAAAGGTTGCTTTGGTTGATGCGCCGCTGCTCGTCTCACTCGAAAGCGAAATGCTGCAACAGCAATCCGCTGCAGCTTTCAGCCTGCAAGCGCTTCCTGTTAATTACGGTAGCGAGCCGACAATCTGGCCGCGGGTTTCGCTGGATAGTATTGAAGATCGACTTATCGCCGCGTGGTATTTCGTGCGGTTCGGTTGGTGGGGAACGTTGCTTGCAGGGACGTTAGCACTGGGCTTTGCGATTTCAGCTTTGCGTAGCTTAAAGATGCTCACCGTAACTATTGCGGGAATAGCATCTATTTTCGTTCTCTGCGTGCTGCGTCCGGCGCTTGCTGCCAATGCACAAATACAGGGACACATTGCCGAGACAAATGAAGAACCGGACGCCGCCATCAAACATTACCGGAGAGCTATGCAGCTTGACCGCTGGCTCGCTGTTCATCTCGAACTTTACCAAGCAATCGGAAGTATTCATGCCGTGCAGGGTAAAACGAATACGGTGGAATTCGGTGTCTACCACGCAGGCCTTCCATCGACACAGACGGACCTTTTAAAAGCAATCGCCGAATATGATTCGCTCATTCCGCACTCTGATCCACTGTTAGCCAAAGTTCTGCGCAAACGCGAAGCAGACCTTTACACGCAATACGGCCGCAGCATGCACGCGCTTGGAGCTTATGGAGCTGCCGTTGACGCTTGCGAAAAGGCGCTCGAGCAAAATCCGTCGTTGCTCCTGCCGGCCTACTTTCTGTCTCGCGACTACTATTTGCTTGGCCATTACCAAGACGCGATCACGCTAAATAAAAGTGCCTTGCAACACGTGGGCGATCCTATTTTCGCTGCAAATCTCTACGCAAACCTTGGTGATGCCTACACAAAGCTAGGCGCATTGAGCGACGCACGGTATGCCTATCGGAAGTCATACATGCTCGATTACCTTCTGAACTTGCGCAGTCTTAGCGCGCTAAACGGACCGTAGTTTTGAAGATTCGCGAACTGCTACGAAGCGTGCAAACAAAGCAAGGCTGCTTTGCGCTACTGCTTGTTGCATTATTCGGCGCAGTCCTCGGATTTTTCACGATCCGCACTTTTGTCTCTCCATTCCAGCGACAGTATGCGCTTGATTTCGGCGCAGCGCACTGGATTGAGCCGCCAAAGCAGTCACCAGCGGGTTACTTTCGCCGCACCTTCTACATTCCCGCGCAGATGGACCGGGCATGGATCAATGTAGCATCCACCGACCATTTCTATCTCTACGTCAATGGGGTGCTGGTAAATGAAACCAACTTCGCCTGCGCGCGCGTGACCGGTATTTTCGACATCAAGC
>JAJPJG010000047.1 GCA_021324395.1 Spartobacteria bacterium
CGCGGCAGGTGGAGCTGCCCGCCGCGAGCGCGGACGGCCGCCAGATCGCCGAGGCCGTGAAAAAGGAAGCCGCGCGCTTTCGCGAAACCATGAGGGGTGACCGATGAGAGCCTGCCCGGAATGTTCATTGTGGGGGCCGGATCGAAACTGGCCGCGCATTGGCAGGCCGGAGCCGATTTACGCCCGCAACACGAGCAACCGTCGCGGAGTCCCGGTTTATCTTTTTAGCCCCTGCTGTGCTTGGGCGGAACGCAAGATGGAAGGCATCAAATTTTTGCCAATCGACGAAATTAAGGACGCATGGAACGACGTGCGCGAGACCACTGACAAGCGCGAAGTGCTCGACGCGCTCGACGCCCGCGAGCGGTTGCTGGAGGGACCGAAATGAACATTTTGGCGTGGGAAGTTAAAATCCGCTCGATGAGCTGCATTGTCTTTGCGGCGACAAAAGCAAAGGCTCAATGGCTCGCGACCAAAAGCTATTGGGAAGCTTTCGGCAGGAACGGATGGCCGTGTGCGTGTGCCACGCGCGCTGAACGCTACGACAAAAGCGCGCTCCGATTCCATCCTAACCAAAAAGCATGGTGCGAGGATTATGTAAGGAGCTACCCGGAAAAACCGGAGGCGCGATGATCGAGACGACGCTCATTTTAAAATCGCCCACGCGGGAGGAATTGGAACTGGCGCTCGTGCGCGAATTGCGCGGGATGGGTTACTGCGTGGAAAAACCGCGCGACTGGGAGCGGATCGCCGATTTTGCGAAGCGGCTCGGCGTCACCACCACGCACGTCATCCGCCGGCTCGACGATCCGCGCTGCCCGCTGCCGGCGGAGTGCGTGCTGCGCGCGGCCAGGGGCAAAGGCCGCCGCTCGCACCTAGCCGCCACCCCCGCTTTTGAGAAATTTTGCCTTGAGAATAAGGAGATCAAATGAGTTTTTCCAGAGGCCAACACGCTTTCCATTTTCGCCCGCTCGTGGCAAAGGCGTGGGCTGCGCATTGCCGGGCCACGATGCCTCCGCCAGCGCTGGCGGAGGCACTGGAGCGCGACAACCGCGCAAAGGACAAATGGTATCGCGCGAATCTGCACGAGGCGTGCGGCGTTTACACGAGCGTGGAATTGAACCAGAAGGACGATTTTGAGCGGGCGATGGCGCATTTTGAGGCGATCTGCGGGGATGATTTCACGTGGCAGCTCAAGCTGCTCAAGGGCGATGCCCGCCGCGCGCTGCACGAGATTCAAGCCGTCTGCCGCGAGGCCGATTTTGACGAGGATTATGCCGCCGGGATCGCGCGCCAGGCTCTCGGGCTCGATACGCGGCCGCTTTTGGAAAATCTCAAGGCACCGAAGCTGGTGGTGGTGCTCCGGGCGCTGAAGATTCAAGCACGGCGCTGCGTGCGCGCGGAGGAGGCGCAGCCGTTTTGATCCGCGTGACCACCGCCGAAAGCTCGATCGAGGACTACCTGCGCAAGCAGCGCCGCTGGGTGCCCGCGCGGGAGTTGATGGAGCGCTTCGGTGTGCCGGAGCGGGCGTTGCGGGCCGTGGGCGACCAGCCCGGCCTCTGCACGCGGATCGCGATCAGCTCGAAGCATGGTTTCAAGCATATCGCCGTCGCCACCGACGCGGAGTTTAAACACTTCTATCGCGCCGGCAGGAAACACGCGATCGGCGAGATGGTCCGCCTGCGCGACATGCAGCGGCGGCGTTCCAGGATGCTCAAAAAGGCATCGCCGCCGATGACGCGCGACGGGCAGTTTTTGTTAGAGGCGCATCCGACATCCGAGTTCCAGAAGTCGGATATGGCTGGAGGTTCTTTCTAGCGGCTGGGCATCTGTTCGGCGCTGAAATGCCGGATTGTTATTTTGGGCATTTGTTCGATGGCTTTGATTTCATGCCTCGCAAGTCGCTCTTTTCGCGCCTGTTAACGCGTATTCACGCATCTTAACGCCTTGGGCATCTGTTCTCCTCGCCAATTACCGGTCACCGTTAATTTAATGGTGCGCGATACAGGGTTCGAACCTGTGACCCCTACCGTGTCAAGGTAGTGCTCTACCACTGAGCTAACCGCGCATAATTTGCATCCCGCCAGCGCCGTTTTTGCCGGACGAGAGAGCGGGAAACTACGGGCAATTTTTAACGATGGCAAGCAGTTTTGCCCAAATTTCGCACCGTAGCTTCGTGTGTTCTTTAGCCTCTGAAATAAAGGTAGGCGAACGTGATGAAGATCATGATCACGCCAGACGCGAGCACGTCTTTCCAGTTCCAGCTTGCGCGGGTGCGGGCTTTGTCCTCAGCGGTCGCGGTGGCGAAGGTGAGTCCCTGGATTTGCGCGGCGTTCGGCTCGGCGGTCATGTAGCTGACTCCGACCATCACGATCGCGGAGACGACGGTGATGAGGATGCTGAAGTATTGGAAGTTGATGTTATTGACGATCCAGAAGAACGAGCCTTCGGGATAGGTCTTAAACATACCCAGCGTGATCGGCGTGTCGATGCACATGCGGAAGATGCCGATGATGAAGCCGACAACCATCGCCCAGAAACAGCCACGGGCGTTGAGGCGCGGCCAAAAGACACCGAGGAAGAAGACCACGAAGATCGGCGGCGCGAGATAGCCCTGCACTGATTGCAAGTATTCGTAAAGGCCGTGCGCACCTTTGACCACCGGAATCCAGAGGATCGCGATGATAACCATGATGGCGGTCGCAACGCGGCCCACGTGGACGATCTCGCCTTGTGAAGCTTTCGGACGAAGCTTTTCGTAGATATCCACCGTAAAAAGCGTGGAGCAGGCATTGAAGACGCCGGCGAGTGAACCCATGAGTGCGGATAGCAGGCCGGCTACAACGATGCCGCGCAGTCCCGGCGGAAGTAAGTATTGCACCATCATCGGGAATGCACCTTGCGAGCCGCGCGCATTGAAGGCTTCGGTCAATTCCGGGATGACGTTCTTTTTGACGAGCGCGTAGCAGATGAGTCCCGGAATGATGAAGAGATAGACCGGGAAGAGTTTCAGAAATGCGGAGAAGATGCTGCCTTCGCGCGCGACTTTTTCATTAGGTGCGCCAAGCGCGCGCTGCACGATGTATTGGTCGGTGCACCAATACCAAAGGCCAATGACCGGTGCACAGATGGCCATGCCGAGCCATGGGAAGTTGTTATTGAAATACCATGCCTGACGAACGATTTCGCCGTTAACGACTTCCTTGATCGGCGCCCAGGTAGAAGTCTGACCTGCAGGAACGAGTGGCTTCCATAGGTTAAACATATCCGGGCCACAGAGCTGGTGAAGTTCATGCCAGCCACCCAGCTTGTGCAAGCCATAGATAGTGAGCAAAGCCGAGCCGCCAATAAGGACGACAACTTGCACGGCGTCGTTATAAGCCACTGCGCGCATACCGCCGAGTATCGTATAAAGACCAGTTAGCACGATCACCGAGATCGAGCCGATCCAGAAGCTATCGATAACGTGACCGCCGATGTTAAGTTGTAGCTCTGGCAAGAGTGTGCCGAAGACTACGCCACCTGCAAAGATACCTACTGCTATCTTTGAAAGAATAAAGGTGATGATGGATATGATCGAAAGGACATAGCGGGAGCCGGTCGAGAAGCGACGCTCGAGAAACTCAGGCATCGTGAAGACTTGCGAGCGCATGTAGAAAGGCACGAACACCCACGCCAGCACCAGCAGACACCACGCATGCAATTCGTAGTGCGCCAGAGCCACTCCATCTTTCGCACCCGAACCGGCGAGACCTACGATATGCTCCGAGCCGATGTTCGATGCGAAGATGGATGCGCCGATGACCCACCATCCAAGGTTGCGTCCGGCGAGGAAGTAGTCGGTCGCCGTATTCTTGCTCTTGCTTACAACCCACCAGGCGACACCTAGCAATAGCGAAAAGTAAATGGCGATAGCCAGCCAGTCGAGCGGCGCCATTTGAGTTGTAATGGCGAACGAAGGCACGAAGAGAGAGGGGAAAAACATCGGCAAGTTCATAAGCAAATGGATGTCGCGCCTGCAATCGTGAATTGCGTTTCACGATTTTAATTACCGAAAACCTTCCGTTTATCTTTGTGTGCCGCTTGTCAGGTTCGACTTTTGTTTGCGCAAAAAGACATGAGCGTTTGGATTGCTTTTGCCACACGCACCGGTTACTCAAGAGCTTCCCAATGAAAAAACTCATCCTCCTCTCCAGCGCCCTTGTCGTCGCCCTCAGCGGTTGCGGTAAAAAAGAAACCAGCACCAGCGAACCATCCGGAGGAGGCGGAAAATCGGTCAGCGTCGGCTTTTCGCAGATCGGCGCGGAGAGCGCATGGCGCACGGCAAATTCGCAGTCAATCAAAGACGAAGCGCAGAAGCGCGGGATCAAGCTCGTGTTTTCCGACGCACAGCAAAAGCAGGAAAATCAGATCAAGGCGCTGCGCTCGTTCATTGCGCAAAATGTGGATGTGATCGCGTTCTCGCCGGTCGTCGAAACCGGATGGGAACCGGTGTTGCAGGAAATCAAACAGGCGGGCATCCCGGTGATTCTCACCGACCGCGCGGTCGATGTGAGCGATCCTTCGCTTTACGCTACGTTCATTGGTTCGGATTTCGTCGAGGAAGGCCGTCGCGCGGCGCAATGGCTCGCGGACAAAACAGGCGGCAAAGCGCAAATCGCGGAACTCGTCGGCACGCCGGGTTCGGCACCTGCGCTCGATCGCAAAAAAGGTTTCGAGGAAGTGCTCGCGAAATATCCGGACATGAAAATCATCAAGTCGCAAAGCGGTGATTTCACCCGTGCGAAAGGCAAGGAAGTAATGGAGTCGTTTTTGAAAGCGCCCGATGCGAAACAGATTACCGCACTTTTTGCGCACAATGACGACATGGCGCTCGGCGCGATCCAGGCGATGGAAGAAGCCGGCGTGAAGCCGGGCAGCGAAATCACGATTGTCTCGATCGACGGCGTGAAAGCCGCGTTTGAAGCGATGACCGCGGGCAAGCTCAACTGCACCGTCGAGTGCAATCCGCTGATCGGACCGCAGCTCTTCGACTCGATCGACGCGGTGCTGGCAAAGAAAGATTTGCCGAGGCGCATCGTCGTGCAGGAAGGCGTGTTCGATCAGTCGAAAGCCGCCGCCGAATTGCCGAACCGCAAATACTAAAGCGAGCACGGATTCCATGAGCGATTCACTGCTCGAAGTGCGGGGGCTTTCCAAAAGCTTCCCCGGCGTGCGCGCCCTGCAAGGCGTGGATTTTACCGTTCGTCGCGGCGAAATTCACGCGCTCATGGGCGAGAACGGCGCCGGCAAAAGCACGCTTATCAAAGTGATGACGGGTGTTTACGAGCGCGACGCAGGCACGACGCGGCTCGATGCGAAGGAGATTTTTCCGCGCAGTCCGCGCGAGGCGGAGGCATGCGGGATCAGCACGGTTTACCAGGAAGTGAATTTGATCCCGCACCTTTCCGTTGCGGAAAACATCTGCCTGGGCCGGCAGCCGACGGCGTTTGGAAAAATTCGCTGGGGCGCGATTATGCAACGCGCAACACAAGCGCTGGCGCGGCTCGATCTCGACATCGATCCATCGCGGCAGCTTTCCGCTTGCTCGATCGCGATCCAGCAAATGGTCGCGCTCGCCCGCGCGATGGACGTTTCGGCGAAGCTGCTGATCCTCGACGAGCCGACATCGAGCCTCGACGAGCGCGAGTGCGAGGAACTTTTCAAAGTCATCCGCAAACTGCGCGACGAAGGCATGGGCATCGTCTTCGTTACGCATTTCATGGATCAGGTTTACGCTGTGACGAACCGCATCACCGTGCTGCGCAACGGTCAGCTCGTCGGCGAATATCTCACATCCGAGCTGCCGCGCCTGGAGCTCGTCGCACGCATGATTGGCAAGGATGCGAAGGAAGTCGCCGCGATGGAAAGCCAGCAGCCCGGCATGCGCAGCGTTCGCGATGAGAAACCGTTTTTGGAAGTAAGAAACTTCGGACGCAAAGGCTCGATCGCGCCGCTCGACTTGAGCATTCGTCCGGGCGAAGTCGTCGGTCTCGCGGGCCTGCTCGGCTCGGGCCGCACGGAAACAGCGCGCATTATTTTTGGCGTCGATAAGCCGGATTGCGGCGAGATGTTTTTAGATGGCGAGCGCGTGAGCATTTCGTCGCCGCGCGCAGCGATTCGCCGCCGCATCGCGTTCACCGCAGAAGATCGCAAGATCGACGGCATCATTCCGAACCTCTCGATTCGCGAAAACATCGTGCTCGCCCTGCAAGCGAGTCGCGGCACATGGTCGAAACTCTCGCGCGCAAAACAGGACGAACTCGCCGACAAATTCATCAAAGCGCTACGCATCAAAACGCCGGGACCCGAGCAGCTCATCAAAAACCTGAGCGGCGGCAACCAGCAGAAAGTTCTGCTCGGACGCTGGCTCGCGACAGAGCCGCGCCTGATTATTCTCGACGAGCCGACGCGCGGCATCGACGTCGGAGCAAAGGCCGAGATCGAAAAACTCATTACCGATCTGCGCCGCGACGGACTCGCCATTTTGTTCATCAGCTCGGAGCTCGAGGAAGTCGTGCGCACCAGTCAACGCGTCGTGATTCTACGCGACCGGAAAAAAGTCGGCGAACTTGCCGGTGACGCGATTAGCGAGCACGCGATCATGAACCAAATCGCCGCTCCCACGGCGGAATCAAAGGCTGTTGTCGATGTTTAACATTACGCACATTTCGTTTTGGATCGTATTTGCGGCACTGCTGTTTTTCACCCGCAAGCAGCGCATTCTTTGGCCGCTGCTCGCGCTTGCGCTTTTGCTGTTGTTTAACGACATCTTCACGCCCGGCTTTTTCAATCTCGAGCTTCGCGAAGGCCATCTTTACGGCACGCTCATCGATATCTTGAAACATGGCGGCATCGTCATGCTCGTCTCGCTCGGCATGACTCTCGTCATCGCAACCGGCGGTGTCGATTTGTCCGTCGGCGCGGTGATGGCCGTCGCGGGCGCTGTGCTCGCGCAGGCCGCGATCAATCATCAATCGCCATTCGTTGCGATGATTTTTGCGCTGCTCGTCTCGCTCGTTCTAGGCGCGTGGAATGGTTTGCTCGTTGCCGGCATCGGCATTCAACCGATCGTCGCGACGTTGATCCTGATGGTCGCCGGACGCGGCGTCGCGCAGCTCATCACCGAAGGTCAAATTCTCAATTTCACCGATGCCACGCTCGTTTACATCGCAAATGGTTATCTGCTCGGGATGCCGTTCACCTGCACGCTCGTGCTCGTGCTGCTCGCGGTCACCTACGCGCTCACGCGCGGCACCGCGCTCGGCCTTTTCATCGAGTCTGTTGGCGATAACGACATTGCGAGCCGTTACGCGGGTGTGAATTCGCGCTTTGTAAAATTCATCGCATATGTCTTCGCGGGATTTTGCGCGGGACTCGCGGGGCTTGTCGCGGCCTCGAACATCAAAAGCGCGGACGCAAACCACGCCGGGCTTTACGCGGAACTTGACGCAATCCTTGCAGTCGTCATCGGCGGCACCGCGTTGACCGGCGGGCGGTTTTACCTGCTCGGCTCGATTGTCGGAGCGCTGCTCATCCAAACACTCACGACGACGATGTATGCGCGCAACGTCAGCGCGGACATCGCGCCGGTGCCAAAGGCGCTCGTTGTGATCGCCGTGTGCCTTTTGCAAAGTGACAAGGCGCGCCGCTATTTCACGCGACTTTTTCCCCGCAGAAATCCGCCTGCCGCAATGACGGAAACACTCACCGCGGCTGCGCCGAAAGTGGAGGCCGGCTCGTGAATCGCATCAATCCAAAATACATTCCCCTCGCCGCGACCGCGCTCGTGATGATCGCACTCTACGTGCTCGGCTGCGTCCTTTATCCGAATTTCACCTCGCCGCGCGTGATCGTGAATTTATTCGGCGATAACGCGTTTCTCGGCATCGCCGCGGTCGGCGCAACGTTTGTGATTTTGTCCGGCGGCATCGATCTTTCCGTCGGCGCGGTGATTGCCTTCATCGGCATTTTCATCGCGTCGATGATTGCCAGTGGAATGCAGCCGCTTGTTGCTATTGTGCTGGCGCTTGTCGTCGGAACGGTTTTCGGCGCCGTGCAGGGAAGTCTCATCCGCGTTTTCGATTTGCCACCGTTTCTCGTCACGCTCGGCGGGATGTTTTTCATGCGCGGAATGGCGTTCGTCGTGCGGCAGGAATCGCTCGCGATCAAACACAGCTTCTATCAGCAGACGATCCGCCAACTCGTGATCCCGCTCGCACCGCGCGTGAACATTCCATTCACGGCGATGTGCCTCATCGCGGTGGTTGTCGTCGCGACTTACGTCTGCGTCTACACACGATTCGGCCGCAATGTTTACGCAATCGGCTCGAGCGAAAATTCCGCGCTGCTCATGGGCGTGCCGGTCGGCGGCACGAAGATCGGCATCTACGCGCTTGCCGGATTTTTCTCCGCGCTCGCCGGCTGCGTCTCGACGTTTTACATGCAATCAGGAAATCCCGCGTCGTTCGTCGGCCTGGAGCTTGACGCCATTGCCGCAGTCGTAGTCGGTGGAACGCTGCTCACGGGCGGCGTTGGTTTCGTGCCGGGCACGTTGATGGGCGTGCTCATTCTTGGCCTCATCCAGACGCTCATTACGTTCCAGGGAAACCTCAACACGTGGTGGACGCGCATTGCAATCGGCGTGCTGCTTTTGCTTTTCATCGTCCTGCAAAAAGCAATCGCCGGCAGAGGTCGGGCGTAAGCGCAGTTGAAATAAGCGCGCAGCGGTGTTTTCCTTTTTCGTGCTTCGTGCGCGAATATGAAAACACCCACGCTCCCCCCGTTCGACTACACCCCGCAGCCTTACGCCGGTCCGTCCGCCGACGAAGTGCTGAAGCTGCGCAAACAGTATCTCAACCCCGGCCTCTTCCTTTACTACAAGAAGCCGATCATGCTCGTGGAAGGCCGCATGCAGTATGTGTGGGACGACGGCGGCAAACGATACCTCGACGGGCTCGGCGGGATCGTGACGGTCAGCGTCGGTCATTGTCATCCGCATGTCACGGCAGCGGCTGTGAAACAAATGGAAACGCTGCAGCACTCGACGACGATTTATCTTCAGCCGCGCATCACGGAGTATGCGGAGAAACTCGCGTCGAAAATGCCTGGCGAGTTGAAGGTCTGCTATTTCGTCAACTCCGGCTCCGAGGCGAACGACCTCGCGTTGCTGATGGCGAGGCTTTACACGGGCAACTACGACATCATCGCGCTGCGCAATGCTTATCACGGAGGCAACGCCAGCGGCATGGGGCTGACGGCGCACAGCACGTGGAAATTCAACACGCCGCATTCCTTCGGTGTGCATCATGCGCTCGCGCCTTATCCGTATCGCGGCCCGTTCGGCTACGACGATCCGGAAGCGGGAAAAAAATACGCGAATGATGTGAAGAACCTCATCGACTACGCGACGCCCGGAAAAGTCGCGGGTTTCATCGCCGAGTCGATTCAAGGCGTTGGCGGCTTCGTTGTCTTTCCCGATGGTTATTTAAAAAGCGTGTATGCAGACGTTCGCGCCGCCGGCGGCGTCTGCATCGCCGATGAAGTGCAGACCGGCTTCGGGCGCACCGGCACGCATTTCTGGGGATTCGAGACGCAAGGCGTGATTCCCGACATCGTCACGATGGCCAAAGGCATCGGCAACGGCGCTCCACTCGCCGCCGTCGTCACGACGCAGAAAATCGCCGCGGTCATGGCGCAAAAAGTCCATTTCAACACATTCGGCGGAAACCCGATCGTCAGCACGATCGGCAAAGCGGTGCTCGAAGTGATCGAAAAAGAAAACCTGCAGGAAAACTCGCTGCGGCTCGGCAATTACATTTTGGAGGGCCTGAAAAAGCTGAAGGAAAAACACAGCATCATTGGCGACGTGCGCGGAAAAGGCTTGATGCTTGGCATCGAGTTCGTGAAAGACCGCGCAACGAAAGAGCCGGCAAAAGAAGAATGTGCGCAAGCCGTGGAGAACGCGCGA
Source organism: Spartobacteria bacterium (assembly GCA_021324395.1). Taxonomy (GTDB): domain Bacteria; phylum Verrucomicrobiota; class Verrucomicrobiia; order Chthoniobacterales; family Chthoniobacteraceae; genus JAJPJG01. Next base: position 10,010 of record JAJPJG010000047.1, read on the forward strand.
GAGCTCGGATTGTTGCTCGGCAAAGGCGGTTTGTGGGGCCAGACGATCCGCTTCGCGCCGCCAATGTGCATCACGCAAGCCGATGCTGATTTTCTGCTCGCAGTGCTCGATGAATCGATCTCCCGCTTATGAAACTGCTCGATCATCGTTACGGAAAATCGCGGGTGCGCGTGATGAAAATTCTACGCAACGGCGCGACGCACACGGTCAAAGAACTCGACGTCGCGGTCTCGCTCGAAGGCGATTTCGAGAGCAGTTACACATCGGGCGACAACACGAAAGTCGTCGCAACCGACACCATGAAAAACACGGTGAACGTTTTGGCGCACCGGCATCTTGGCGAGGAAAACGAGCGGTTCGCGCTCACGCTCGCACGGCATTTTTTGGAAAAATATCCGCAGGTGCAGCGCGTCGCGGTCGAGGCATCCGAGCGCGTCTGGAGCCGCATGAACATTGACGGCGCGGCGCATCCGCACAGCTTTTTGCAGACGCAGGGCGCGCGGCCGTTTACGCGCGTCGTTTGCAGCGATGGCCGGCAAAACGTCGAGTCCGGCATCGCCGATTTGCTGATTTTGAAATCGACGGAATCCGGTTTTGAAAATTACCCGCGCTGCGAATTCACGACATTGCCGGAAACGCGCGACCGCATTTTCGCGACATCGCTGAAAGCAACGTGGAGCTATTCCTCCGAGCCTGAAAATTACGCGCGGACAAACAGCGCAATCCTACAGGCGATGCTGAAACCGTTCGCGAAAAACTACAGCCCGTCCGTGCAGACCACGCTGTATGAAATGGGCGCCGCCGCGCTCGAGGCATGCGCGGAAATTTCCAAAATCCATCTCGCGATGCCGAACAAACATTGTCTACTGATCGATCTCAAACCGTTCGGCATCGAGAATCGCAACGAACTCTTCGTGCCGACCGACGAGCCGCACGGGCAAATCGAGGCGACGGTCGCGCGCTGATGCTCGACGAGCTTCTCGCCGCACGTGACCAGCGGATTCCATGCGCGCTGGTGACGGTCGCGGCTACGCGCGGCTCCGTTCCGCGCGAAGCGGGCGCAAAGATGATCGTTTACACCGACGGCAAAACTTCGGGAACGATCGGCGGCGGAAAATTCGAGTCGCTTGTTATCGACGACGCGCGCTCTGCGATGCACGAAAAAAAGTCACTGCTGAAAACCTATCCGCTGCACGAAGGCGATGTCTGTTCGTTCGGCGCGATCTGCGGCGGCGAAGTCACCATTTTGATCGAGCCGCAAAATATCGGCGACGCACTGATCCTCGTCGGCGCCGGTCACTGCTCGCGCGCAATCGCGAAACTCGGTCGCGAATGCGGTTTTCACGTCACCGTGATCGACGACCGCGCAAACGAGCTCGACCAGATTCCCGACGCGCACAATAAAATCACGCAACCTCCAGCCGACGTTATTTCCACGCACAACTGGCAACCCGACGAAGCGCTCGTGATCGTCAGCCGCAATTACGTCATCGATCAAGCCGCGGTCTTCGCCGCGTTGCGGCAACCTGCAATCCGCTACGTCGGCATGATCGGCAGCCGCAAAAAGGTGCGGCACGTTTTCGACGAGTTGAAAAAACAGGGCGTCACCGACGACCAGCTCGCACGCGTTTACGCCCCCATCGGGCTCGACATCGGGGCCGATTCTCCTTCCGAGATTGCAGTCAGCGTCATCGCCGAGATCCTGCAAGTGCTGCGCGGACACAGCGGCGCACATCTGCGAATGTTAAACAACGCTTGTTCCGCGACGGCGGCGCGATGAGACTTTTCCCATGAAGCTCGATCTTCCCCTGCTCCAAAAAATCCCGAAAGTTCTCCTGCACGAACATCTCGACGGCGGATTGCGGCCCGCCACGGTGATCGAGCTTGCGCAGCAATCGGGCTACAACGAGCTGCCCACGCAAGACCCGGCGGAACTCGCGGACTGGTTCCATCGCGGCGCGAACAAAGGCAGCCTGCCCGAATACCTCGAGGGCTTCCGCCATACGATCGCGGTGATGCAGACGCGCGACGCCATCGAGCGCATCGCGTTTGAATTCATCGAGGACATGTATCGCGACGGCGTGGTTTACGCCGAGGCGCGCTTTGCGCCCTGCTTTCACACCGGGCTCGGCCTCACGCCGGAGGCAGTCGTGCAGGCGGCCATCGACGGTTTCCATCGCGGCAAGGACAAATACGGCGTCGAGTGGGGACTCATCATCTGCGCGATGCGCGACCGCACCGATTCGCTCGAGTGGGCCGAAATGGCAATCGACTTTCGCTATCGCGGCGTAGTCGGGTTTGACCTCGCGGGTGAGGAAGCGGGCTATCCGCCAAAGAAACACGTCGAGGCTTTCCACGCGATCCAGCAGGCAAATTTCTACAGCACACTGCACGCAGGCGAGGCATTCGGCGTCGCCTCCATCTGGCAGGCGCTCCAAATCTGCGGCGCGCACCGGCTCGGCCACGCGACGCGCCTCACCGACGGCATGACGATCGTCGACGGCAAAATCGTCAAGATGGGCTCGCTCGCGCAATACATCCTCGACCGCCGCATCCCGCTCGAGATGTGCCTTTCCAGCAACGTCCACACCGGCGCGGTCCGCTCCATGGCCGAGCATCCGTTTAAAAAATACTATGACCGCGGTTTCCGCGTGACGTTAAACACCGACGACCGCCTGATGAGCAACACCAGCATGACCCAGGAATTCCAGATCGCCGTCGAGCAGTTCGGCCTCACCCTCGCCGACCTGGAAAAAATCACGCTCAACTCCATCAAGAGCGCCTTCATCTCATTCGACGACCGCATCCGCCTGATCTACGACGTCATCAAGCCGCGCTACGCCGAATTCCGGTAACCGCGCCGTGCCCTGTAGCGGCCGTCTATGACCGCCGGCACAAATTTGCCTAAACGCCACAACGGGCGTAGATTCACCCTAACGAAATCACTAACTCCATTCGTGATGAAAGGAGGTGAATAAAGATGTATTTCGAACTAATCGTCCTGGGTCTGGTCTGCTTCATCGCACCCTGGCTGGCTCGACTATCGGGTTATGAGACCGGGCGCAAACCGCTCGACCTCGTCGGCGTCGGCGGGATTTTCTTCCTGCTCACAGCGGCATTCCTGCTTGGCGGCACCATCGTGGTAGCCATGGGTGACTTTGGAAGAATGCTAACCATGATCGCCTTCACGCTAGGCGTGATCGCGCTGCTCATCGGCGCCGTCTGGGAGACCATCGAGGTCCTGCGCATGCCCGAGCACGGCTTGCTCCACAGCAAGACCACGCTCTAAAAAGGCAAACAGATGAGGGACCGCAGAGTCGGGGCAACGGCTGGCACCCGACTCTCGCGGAAAGGGCGGCGGGGAGGCAATTGCAGATTGACGCGCAGTTTTCTCAAAGCTCCAGTTCTACCCCGCGTTCCGGAGGCGGGAACCCCGGTTACCGCAGGCTGGAAGCCGACCCACCGCAAGCTGGAACCTCAGCCCACGTCCTGTGATGCCCAGCGAATCCACTACCTGTGCCCTGTCCGCTTTCGCCTTGCCCACCCCATCCGTTCTAGGCGAAATGGCTGGCGTTTTAGACGAAAGACCACCCATGCAAACCCCTCCATTTCCCCTCTTAGGCCAAATACCCATTTCCCCTCATTGGAGCTAGGCGCACTCCAGGGCATCCTTTCCGATGAACGCACGTTTTCAGAAGCAGAGACAGCGACGAAGCAACCTTTCTATCGTCGCTGTGATTCTACTTGTCGCATTGCTTCTATTTCCGTCACTGGCCAGCCTGCGATTGGCTCGATCTTTTGATCCACGCTTTATCTTCGGTTATCTCGTCAGTATTTCCGGCCTCACCTTTTGGCTCTATTGGCATGACAAGCGGATGGCAGAAGCAGATGGTTGGAGGACGCCCGAATCAACCTTGCATCTTGTCGAGTTACTTGGGGGATGGCCTGCTGCGTTTCTCGCACAGCGCACTTTCCGTCACAAGATTTCCAAGATTAGTTATCAGATCGCATATTGGGCGATCGTTGCCTTTCACCAAGCGGCCTCATTCGATTTTCTTTCTGAGTGGCACTATTCACAAGCAGCGATCAGACTCTTGCACCCATGAAGTCGCCTAATCACGCGATGCAGCTAACAGGTTCCGCGCGTCACGCTGGCTGCTAGCAGCGACGCAATGAAGGCATTCCTCACGGCTGAGTGGCGATACCTAGCGATGCTGAACTACGCGGTCGATCCTCGGTTGCTGCAACCACTCGTCCCAAGCGGCACCGAGCTGGATTTCCATGTCGGCACGACCTTCCTGAGTGTCGTCGGCTTTCGTTTCCTCCGCACCCGTGTATTTGGCGTTCCCTTTCCGCTGCACAGGGACTTTGAGGAAGTGAACCTGCGGTTCTATGTCCGTCGCAAAACCGACGGGGGCTGGCGGCGCGGGGTGGTGTTCATTCGCGAGATCGTGCCGCGGCGGGCGATTGCCTTTGTCGCGCGCACTTTTTACGGCGAGCCGTATATCGCGCTGCCGATGCGCCATGGCATCAAACTATCGGGCATAGGTGTGAGTGCGGAATATGCATGGCGGCGCGCTGGAAGGTGGGAGTCGCTGCGAGCCGTCGGCGTGAGTCAGCCGCGGGAGATCGAAAGCGGCTCGGAGGCGGAGTTCATCACCGAGCATTACTGGGGATACACGGCGTGCAAGGCCGGGTGCCATGAGTATGAGGTGGAACATCCTCGCTGGCAGGTATGGCACTGCAGTGAAGCGCATCTCGACGCGGATATCGGCGCTTTGTATGGCGGGCAATTTGTCGAGACACTGTCGCATGCACCGACATCGGCGTTCATCGCGGATGGCTCACCGGTGGCGGTCAGGCGGAAGTCGGCGTTGCGGGCGATGGTTTAGTGCTGAGTCCCGGCTTTGCCGAGTGCTGGTCGTGCGGTTCGCGCATTTTCGATTTTCAAAAGCGCGCATCGAAGCACAACATCCCGCGAAGTCATGACAAGACGCCTTGGTTTCCTCTGCACCTTTGCCTTTGTGATGATTGCCCTGTTGCTTGCGGTTCGCCTTTCGTCGTCTGCGCTGAAGGAAAAAACGCCGGCACATGCGACTACGGCGGAAAAGCATGCGCTACCGATGGAAAAAGCGTCGCCCGTTGTCGTGGCGAAAGAGGCGAGTCCCGCACCAACACCGACTCATCCTGCCGGCGTAAACGCCGCGGACCTTTACAAGGACGCTTTTCAATTGCTCAACGCATTGTCGGATGAGGAAAAGAAGATCATTGCCCATCCGCGCGACGAGGTGGATGCCGACAAAGCCGCCGCGCTCTTTGAAAAGATCCAGCCGATCATGGATCTACTGCGTCGTGCAAAGGATGCGGAGTATTGCGACTGGGGAGTCACCGTGCACCCGCTGCGATTCGACACGCCGATGCCGCAACTGAATGCAGTAGTCAAACTCGGGCAGCTCGCCTTTTGGGATGCAGGTTATCGTTTTTCCTCCGATCCCGATGGGGCGGTAGACGATCTTGCCACGCGTGCGCACCTCGGGCGCACCATAGGCGGCGAATCGTGGATTGGCTTTCTCGCCGGATCGAGTTTTCACGCGGGGGTTATTAACCTGGTTAGCGAGAATGCCGCAAAACTCTCGCCAGAGAATGCCTCGCAGGTGGCGGAAATGCTGGATCCGTCCACGCTTAACGAAGATTTCAGGAACGCGGTGGCAGGAGTGGCAGAAATGCAGCAGTCGTTCCTCGATGATCTCTCAGATCCCCAAAAGCGTAAAAAGGTTTTGGATTCGATGGGCACCGAAGACCGGCTGCAGGAAGTGCTCCATTCGCCAGTCCAGAACCTATCCGCTCAAGTGAAATGGCTGCAACAGACCGAGAAGGAGTTGCCGCAAAAGGCACAACTGCCGGATGCGGACATCAACGCATGGTGGGCGCAGGTGAACGAGCAAGCCAGGTCCCAACCATTGGCATCGCCCGTTCTGGAGACTATGAAGGGGTTCCTGGATCGCTACCGCTTCAACAGCGTAAACAGCACCATGCTCTCCGCCGGCCTCGCGGTCCTGCAAAACGGCGCGGAAGCACTCGCATCATTCCGCGATCCGACGAATGGCCGCGCGTTCACATTCGTCCCGACTGCAACCGGCTTCGAGTTGCGCTCGACCTTTCAATACAAAAACAAACCGGTCACACTGGCGTTTCCCACGACCACGGCTTCGCCGTGAATGGGTGCTGCCGATCACGGCAACCGGCAGTTGGAAGCGGCTGAAGACGGCGGCTTATGCTTAGCGGTGAAGGCGGTAAAAGAATTGTCCTGAAGGCAACAATTCACTACTGTCGGGGCGTCAGCCTTCCTCCTATGAAAAAGCTCCTGCAATTTGCGGCGGTGCTCGCTTTCCTGGCGGGCGTTTCACCTTCCCTTCGCGCGCTCACGGTGCCGGTCGCGGAGGATAGTTTCACGAGTGCGAGCGGGACGACGCAGGTCGTCTTTGCCAGCAGCGGCAAAGGAGTGACGCTGCCGGTGAGCGCGAAGCAGAGTGCGCTGCTGAAGTTCGATCTCGCCGATCTCGATGTGGTGCCGGCGACGATCACTCCGGCGAACATCAAGAGCGCGATTTTGCGGCTGTATGTCATCAGCGCGAAACCAGCGGGCGATCTCACGGTGCATGCTGTGACTGCGGCGTGGGAGCAGTTCGCGGGGAAGTTTGAAGCGGCGCCGGCGATCAGCTCGACGGTGAGCGGGACGATTCCCGCGTCGTCGCTCGGCGCGAAGCAGTTTGTGAGTGTGGATATCACGGCGGCGGTCATCGCAGCGCTGCAAAGCGGGACGAACGAGCACGGGTTTGCAGTAATGACGAGCGGCACGACAAAGGTGGCGCTGGCGAGCAAGGAAGGGACGGCCACCGGTGTCGCGGCGGAGCTGGATATCGAGGCGAACTTTGCCACCGCCGATGGCGATACCGGCACAGGTGCGGAATCGGTGACGACGCTGACCCTGCCGACGACGACGGGTAGCACGGGGATTATCTTCTCAGGCACCACACCGCTGCTGCACGCATATGGATCGGGTAACTTCTTCGCGGGCGTGGGCGCGGGGAATTTCACGACGACGGGTGTGAATAACACGGCGACTGGAGCTCAAGCTTTAAGCAATAATACATCCGGTGGAGACAACACGGCGATGGGGTATCAGGCCCTGCTGAACAATACGGGAGATGATAACGCGGCGTTCGGACGCGGAGCGTTGTTGACAAACGGAGGGGGGCACGACAACACGGCGATCGGTGAGGAGGGTCTCTATCTCAACTCCAGCGGCAACTATAACACCGCAGTCGGTTCGCTAGCGCTTTACAAGAACACGGCGAATAACAACACGGCAGTCGGAGCGAGCGCGCTTATGAATAATTTGTCAGGCAGCGACAACACTGCGGTCGGTTTGAATGCGCTCAATCAAAATAACACAGGCGGCACCAATACGGCTGTCGGGGAAGCCGCGCTCTATTTCAACACGACCGGCGGCGGCAACACGGCGGTTGGCAACGTGGCGCTGCAGCATAACAGCACCGGCAACGAGAATACTGCGGTCGGCTTTCACGCGCTCGGATTGAATACCGCAGACAACAATACTGCGTTCGGAGCGGAGGCGCTGTTCTTTAACACCGGCGGGCAGGACAACACGGCGGTCGGCTTCTCGGCGTTGCGCACTAATGACGGCGGTAACAACAACACCGCGATGGGAAACGCGGCGCTTTACAATAACACCAATGGCGTCGCCAACACCGCACTTGGCGCGTCCGTGCTCGTTTCAAATACGACCGGCAGCTACAACACGGCGACGGGCGTGTATTCGATGCAAAGCAACACGAACGGTCACGATAACACCTCAGCCGGTTACCGGTCGCTTTTCTCAAATGCCATCGGCAACTACAACACCGCCCTCGGCAGCGGCTCGCTCGAAAACAGCACCGCGGATGAAAACACCGCCATCGGTTTCGATGCGCTCAATCACAACATCGTCGGCACGCAAAACACCGCGCTCGGCAATGGCGCGCTTCAAAATAACCTCGCGAATGACAATACCGCCGTCGGTTATGGCTCGCTAACCGCGAACAAAACCGCAGTGGAGAACACCGCTGTTGGCGCTTATTCGCTCAATGGAAATGTCGGTGGCGATGGCAACTGTGCTTTCGGTTATGCGACGCTGATTTCCAATACCATCGGCACAATGAATGTCGCCAACGGCTTTAGCGCGCTGAACTCAAACACGAGCGGCGGAGCCAACGTCGCCGTCGGCGCAAACGCGCTTTATTACAACACCAACGGCGGAGGCAACGTCGCCATCGGTTTTTATTCGCTTTGGCTAAATCAAGATGGTTTCGGCAACACCGCACTCGGCAGCAGCGCGCTCTACGATAATATTCACGGTGGCAGCAACACAGCCGTGGGAAATCAAGCGCTCTTTATTAATACCAATGGTTATCGAAACATCGCCGTGGGCGATAGCGCGATGTATTCGAGCATTGACGGCAACGGCAACATCGGCATCGGCTATCAATCCCTTTACGATCTCACAAGCGGCAACAACAACATCGGCATCGGTTTCAATGGCGGCATCACACTCAACTCCGGCAGCAACAACGTCTATATCGCCAATCCCGGCGCGCAGTTTGAAAGTGGAACTATCCGCATCGGCGGCACGGCTACGCAGACCGCGACTTACATTGCCGGCATCAGCGGCGCGACCGCGTCGGGTGGCGCGGCGGTCTTTGTCACTAGCGATGGCCATCTCGGGACGATCACTTCGTCGGAGCGTTTTAAAATGGACATCAAAAACATGGACTCTGCGAGCGACGTGATCTTTTCGCTGCGCCCGGTTTCGTTCCGCTACAAACCGCAGATTGACGCAAAAGGCATCGCACAGTTTGGACTCATCGCCGAGGAAGTCGCGAAGGTTTGCCCCGATCTCGTGATTCGAAACCCAGACGGCTCCGTGCAGACGGTGCGTTACGAACAGGTGAACGCGATGCTTCTCAATGAGTTTTTGAAAGAACATCAGCGCGCGGAGACGGAGCGTGTGGAAGTCGAATCCTTGAAAAAGAAGGAAGCTGAGCAACAGGAACAGATCCGTGCGCTGGCGGAGCGCCTGTTGCAAATGAGCAAGCAGATCGAGAAAGTCTCGCGCCGGCTGGACGAGCAGGAAGGTGTGCCGATGCCTGCGCGACTTGAGCGATAATTTGTCGACAACGCACTCAATTTCACGCATCGAAACGAAACTGAATTTCCATGAACACAACCATCAAAGCCTATGCTGCGCTGGAAAAGGGCGCGCGATTAACTCCATTTGAATTCGACCCCGGTCCGCTCGGGCCGGAGCAGATCGAGATCGCAGTAACTCATTGCGGCATTTGCCATTCCGATCTCTCGATGCTGGATAACGAATGGGGCATGAGTTCTTTTCCCTTCGTGCCGGGACATGAAGTGGTAGGCACGATCGCGGCGCTCGGCGAGCACGCGAAAAATCTGCGCGTCGGCCAGCGCGTCGGGCTCGGCTGGACGTCGGAAAGTTGCATGGCTTGCAAGCAATGTCTTTCAGGCGACCAGAACCTTTGCCCGCATGCGGAAGGGACGATCGTGCATCGCCACGGAGGATTCGCGGAGCGCGTGCGCTGTCACTGGGCGTGGGCGTTTCCTCTGCCGGAGGCGCTCGATCCGGCAAAGGCGGGGCCGCTTTTTTGCGGCGGCATCACGGTGTTCAATCCGCTCGCGCAATTCGACGTAAAGCCGACCGACCGCGTCGGCGTGATCGGCATCGGCGGGCTCGGACATCTGGCGTTGCAGTTTGCCGCGAAATGGGGCTGCGAAGTGACGGCATTTACCTCGAGCGACTCGAAGCGCGATGAAGCGCGGCAGCTCGGCGCGCACGCGGTGGTGAACTCGCGCGATTCCGCGGCGATGAAAAAGATCGCCGGCTCGCTAGATCTGATCATCTCGACAGTAAACGTGCCGCTCGACTGGCCGGCGATTCTCGACGCACTCGCGCCGAAAGGGCGGCTGCATGTCGTCGGCGCAGTGCTGGAGCCGATTCCCGTCGCCGCCTTTTCGCTCATCGCCGGGCAAAAGCAAATCTCCGGCTCGCCCACGGGCAGCGTGACGACGATCAAGCAGATGGTCGATTTCTGCGCGCGGCACGGAATCGCACCGGTCACCGAGACATTCCCGATGTCGCAAGCGAACGAAGCATTCGAGCATCTGCGCTCGGGCAAAGCGCGCTACCGCATCGTGCTGGAGAATGATTTCCGGTAGCGGCGTGGTATGCTGCAGCGACATCAAATATGAAAACGCGCACACTGCTCTTTGCCTTTATCGTTTCATCAACAATGTTGCGAGCCGACGACAAGCCGGCTCCCAACCCGATGATCGACTACACAGGATTTCTGGAGAACGCAAACCAAGTGCAAAAGGTGCGCGAACAGCATCGCATCACGGAAGAAGCATTCATCCGCATGTCCGCGGAACCTAACACGATCATCCTCGATGCACGAAGCAGCGAAAAATTCCTCATGCTGCACGTTAAAGGCGCGAAACACCTTTCGCTTCCGGATACGACTGCCGAGGAACTGGCGAAGGTGATTCCCGACAAAACGACTCGGATACTGATCTATTGCAACAACAACTTCGATGACGAACCGCGAGCATTCCCATCAAAGGTCATCAGGGCTTCATTGAATCTCTACACGTTCAACACGCTCTATAGCTATGGTTACAGAAACGTGTATGAGCTGGGGCCGTTCGTAAATATCCACAAAACGATCCTGCCGTTTGAAGGCACGCTCGTCTCAAGCGGTGAACTGACTACTGCTCAAACGGCCATCAGCAATTAACAATCAGCAATTTTCACCGGCACCGCCTCGCACACTTCGCGCCAGCCGGGGAAATTCCACTCGTTCGGAAAACCTTTGCACTGGCGCGGCTTCACGGGCTGCACGGCGCAGTCGCGGCCATTGAGGAAAATGCATTCGCCATTCGGCTTGTCGAGGAGCGCGAGGCCGTCACGGTATTGGCGCAGCCGCGTGTAGCGCTGGATGAAATCGTGCTCGCTGATTTCCAAAAACTGCGCGAGCGCGGCGATGTCGGCGTCGTCGATTTTCACAAAGCCGGGCCAGCGGCAGCAGTTCGTGCAGCGCTGGCATTGGTAGTAGACGGTGGATGTCGCTTCGTTGGCAGTCACGTGCGTTTGCGCTGTGCGGGAAATGCGCCCGACAGGGGTCGAACCTGCAACCTTCGGGTATAGGGAACGGGCGAGCGGTGGGGGGTTATGGGGATTTATTAGAGGTTGTGTTTGTAAATGGGGGAGCTGCTTGCTACTGTTTGCTACCACATGGCGAGCATCTACCACAAGGGCAGCGATCCCCGCATTTGGCTGCGTTACAAGGATGAACGGGGAAAATGGAAAGGCAAGCCGACAAGTTATCACTGGAATAACATCGGCGAGGTTCGACAGGCGAATCGACTTGCACAGCTCGCATCCGACCGCGAGGCCGAGCAATGCAACAGCTCGACGGCGGAATTTTCGACGTGGGTGATGCCGTGGCTCAATGTGCGCTACGGCGGTCTGAACGCGACCAGCCAACCACAAACGACGACGCTGGCGATCTACACGCGTTCGTGGCGCATGCTTTCGCGCTTCCTGAAAAAGCAAAACCTTCCGGTGCCCTCGCTGATCCGCCGCGACTTCATCGAGCGCTACATGACATGGCGCAAGGCGACCGCCGGGCGCAACACCATCATCGGCGAGATCAAGCTGATGGGCATGGTGATGAAGGAGGCCGTGACCCGCGCGCATTGCTCCGAGAATCCACTTACCCGCCCCGGACTGCGCAAGGCGCCGGCAAAGGAAAAGAAGGTCTGGAGCGACGAAGCGCTGAGTAAGGGCGTGCGCCACGTGATGAAGCACGGCAGCCACTGGATGCAGTGCGTCGTCTTTCTCGGCATCTATCAAGCCTGCCGTCTTCGGCAATGCGCGATACCGCTCGACGGGATTCGCCTCGATCTCAATGTGATCCAATACCACGGCTCGATCGTCAAAGGCGGCAAGGATTTCGCGCAGCCGATTGACCCTCGCTTCAAGCCAATCCTGGAGCGGCTCACCGCAGACGCGCGCAAGCTCGGGTTGAAAACTTTGTGTGAAGTGCCATGGGACGCTTCGCTGCGGCTGCGCAAGGCATTCGATCGCGCGGGACTGGAAGGCTATTCGCATCATGGGTTGAGGGTGACGTGGATTACGCGCGCCGCCGAGAACGGCGTGCCGGAGAGTCAGGCCATGGCGTTTTGTCATCATGAAAGTGTGGAGGTGCATCGTATTTACAAAAAACTTAGCGTGCTTCAGATAGCTCACGTTCCAGCCGCGATGCGTCTTCCTTCTTTCGACTTGCCCGCTTGACGGGGTGCTCGCGCAGCCAGTTGAAATAATGGGATGCCGTAGTCGTTGTGCCGAACTCGAATTGGTAGCCGGCTCGAACACGCTCCTGAATCGTCCATCGGGAGACTCCGGTGAACTGGGCGAGCTCGGTCGCATTAAGCGGGTCGGTGTCGGAGACTTCCACCACCTTGCCGCGGCGGGTTACTTTTTTGTTCATAACGTTGTCTTGTTTAGCAGGTCATTGAATGACGATAGAATCCGCGACGGTTCGCGCGGCACGGACGGGTCCTCACGATGGTTCATCACGTAGCGGCATACGGCGTCGATCTGTTGCAGGGTGCAGCTGCAGATGATCGCAAAGGCGTGATCGACTTCCGTGCGCGTGAATCCCGACGACGGCCGCATCGGCAGGTTGCAGACCGCATCGAGCTTCATGATGAGCGCGATGGCGCGCTCGCGCTGCTCGGGAGTGCTGCCATTGGTGACGAACAACAAATTCAAGGAACCCTGCGCGGCCATCAACTCCGTCTGCTTTTTAGCCGCTACCTCTGTCTCACGAAGCAGCCTGGCATGCGCCTTCCCCTTCCCGCCCATTTGCTGGATCGTTAAATGATCCGGCGAAAGGTGCTTATTGTATGTCCAGAAATCGTTGAGCACCAGCCCGCTCAAGTCTCCGCGCTGCTCGATTTGCAGAATTCCGGCGCTGGTAAAACTCGCCATCATGCTCGATAAGCTCAAGTTTTTGCAAGCGATTGTTTCATGGATGAGCCATGCCAGCGGCTCGTTCTCCCAGCAGCCGCCGATGCCTTGCCGCTCCCATGCTTGATCAAGCGCACGCCATTCCTTCGCCGCGCGTCCCCATTCCATCCAGAGCCGGAACGCAAAAACCGCGGCCCAGAATTTCGGGTCGAGGAGAGAATAGTCTTTGCCCAGGATGATCGCCAGCCGGCGCACATCCTCGCGCGCCTCAAAATCGAGTGGCAGGTGCAGCAGGCTCATGTCAGGCGCAGCGCGGCATGGACAGGATGCCCCGCCCTCTGGATTTGGCACCAGTCGCCATTGCCGAGGAGCGCGCGCAGGATCTCACGCGCCTGCGCCTCGTCATCCGCAATGATGCTCATGCGGACCGTCGCCGTCACTTCGAGGCTGAAGTGATTTTCCTCTTGTTTTACTTTCGTCCCCGCAACCGGCGGGACATTGGGTTGGGCAATTTCCATGTTCTTGCTTTTGTTTTGTTTTGCTGTTCACCCCGACCGCCTTCGCAATCTTTAGGAGAACATCGCAAGTTCTACGTGAAACCTTCCAAATGGCAATGTGATTTTTTCCTTGAACGAATTTACCGGAAAAGGCTTTCCGGTTTTCGTGACCATTTCGCCACACCGAAGGCGTGATTGAACGGTCTTGAATTATTCGGGAAGCAACTCACCCATCCATCCAGTTTCTGAACTTCCACCCCGGCCTCCTGCACGGCCTTCAGAAAAATCATCTCATATCCTTTACTACTCGTTTTGCGCTCCGCCGGCATTTTATCGCTGATTGCCGCGAACACTTCATGCGTTGCCATGACGATGCCGATATTCTCCGGGTCATAGACGGCTGGAAAAAGAGAAAGCTTTTCGGCGACGTGCACTTGAAAAACATCGGCCGCTCCGGGCCGGATATAAATGTCCCATTCCGCAAAAAGAATCACGTCTCCCATCTCGGAGTTTTCCAGGATGTGCGGGAGCCGATGCCAGAGCGTATTTCCGCCGCGCTCTTTTATCACCGTGCAACTTGCCTCCACCCGTTCCGCGTAAGCCTGCTGCGAGGCCCAGCAGTATGTCGCAAATGGCGGCTCACAGTTGCCGGAGCTAACGATTACCCGAGCCACGCGCCTCCAGAATCGTATTTGCCGCCGTATGTCCACCAATTAGCCACGGTCAAAATCGGGTCACCAGCCAAAGGGTGCGGAGGAGTGAAGGGCGGGTCAGCAGGAGGATCGTAGTAAAGAGCCATCGGCAAATCCACTCCGCGCCAGTTGCGGAAAATGATATGGTCGCCGGTAGGCGCTAGAATATGCGACGTGTAACTCCACGTCCCGGAGCCGGGGTCGAACTCGCGACCTGTGGTAACCGTAGTGAAGGTATACCACGATGCGAAGTCTATCGTTGCGTCCGCATAAAAATAGCCATCCTCGCCGCGCACAAGCGTCCACTGGGATGCAATCGGTGCCCCGATTAAACTGTCACCATAGGTGGTTAGATTGTTGGGAACAACGAGGTCGCGTTCCAGATTGTTTCGGTAAGTAAAAACCGTCTCCGATGATGGGTCTGGAAATGACTCGGATGAGCCGAAGCTGAACGCGATCTGGAATGCTTTGGCGCGGTAAAAGAACTTCGCGGCGTCGTGAATCGTGTTGCCGATTTTCCACGGATAAAGCGACCCATCTCCGCAGACCGCAATAGGGTGGGTGTCCGATGCGCTGGGAATAAAATAGCCAGCGCCGGACGGGGAATCAGCATCGACCAGGTAAATAGTTTCACCGTCCCATATCGGGACATTGCGCGGCACTGAGAACGGAAATCCCCTGCGCTTAACCGGAGATATTACGGTCATGAGGCTGGGAAATTCAGCGTAGGAACAACCGGCACAATGTTAACCATACCTTCCACGTCCCACTCGGTAATGAACACGTTCTGGCTATACATTAGAGTGATTTGTCTATGCTCGTCGCCTATCACGAAATCCAGCAACGCAGGACGGTCATCGGTTTCGTAGTCCGTCACTTCTGCCAGCAGCAGATTGAAAAACTCCTGATAAGGATTGTCAGGGTCATCGTTATTGATAGCGATTGCGTTCGGGTATTCATCCCACATCCCGCCACCTACGGCACCATGCCGGATGTGCGCCGAAGCAGGCACTAGGTCAGGCGGGGTCGAGCCGTCGTGCGTCGTGATTTCCACCCATATTTTTTCTCCTATAGCTGGGACAGCGAATGCCCCCGAATCGCTTGTCGTAGGATTTGGCGAAGTGAGTAGTCCGCTGATGGTAAGCGTATCATTACCGACTAGGCTTTTGAAAATTGTGGAAAAGAAATTAACCCCGATCAGGTTGTCTCCCCCTTCACTTTTTCCCACGCTAATAATCTCGAAGGGCACAAACGTTTTCCGCTGCGATCCCCCACCCAGCCGCACCGGAATCAGCACCGTGTCCGTGCCTGAGAACGTCGCTTCCGCTTTGCCGATAAACTTTGCGCCATCCCTTTTCGGCAGCTCACCCGAGCCGTCGTCAATGCCGACGTTGTCGCCGGCTGTAATCGGCCCCTTCATCCGCACCGGCACCACGCCCTGCGTCGCCGCGGCGATCCCGTTGCCGGTCGCCATGTCCGCGATGTTGATGCCGAGAAACTTTTTCCCGTCCGGCGCCGGCTCGAGCGTGGCCGGATCGACAAAGACCGGCTGCCCAGCGTGCCAGCTATCCGTCGAGTTGAACGTCGTCGGCGCGCAATCGACCGCGCCCACCACGCGCTGCATGACGTCGTTGATGTTTGCGTAACCCGACGGGCCGTTGCGCCGGATTTCCTTCGAGATCTTCGCGATCAGCATCAGGTCGTCCGCCGCCTGCTTCAACGACTTCTGGCCGGGGAATAATTCGCGCGCCTGGCTTTTGCGCTCCAGCTCGCGCTCGCCTTCAAAGTTACTTTGCCCGAGCTCCTTCGTCAGCGTGACCTCCTCGCTGATGCCCTCGGTGAAGGACACTGACGTCGTCACGCGGTCAATCACCCCGTTGAGCACCGTGCCCGAGCCGCCATCGCGCTTGAAGCGGCCGCTCGCATAGGTCGCCTGCTGGGCAATCAGCGACGCGGCAAACGTCGTCGCCTTTTGATCTGCGGTCTTGCCGTCGGCGTATTTGACTTCCTCGGTAAAGGAGCCGCTGTCCATCAGCGCATTGTAGTTGAGCCCCTTGAAATACTTCGGCCCCTTGCGATGCCCGGACCCGAATCGCTTCGAATAGATCTCCGCGTCCATCACCATCACCGCCTTCGCCTCGGCATGCGATATCTCCACGGCCGCATTCGGCACGGCGATGTTGTAAAGCGGATGATCGCTCGCAATTCCGCTCACGCCACGATTCGGGAACACGAACAGCGCGCTGCCATCGGTGCCCGGCACAAACACCGGATGATGGAAAATGACCGTCTTGTTGCGCGTATCGAGATTGAACTTATTGCACGCCTGCCATTTCGTCCGAGCGTCATCGAGCTGCTCCTTCGTGATAAGCGTCTGCGTGCGCGCATCGAGCAGATCGACCTGCTGGCCTTGCAGGATGATGAACGCCTTCGTGTCCGGAAAATATTCGCGCGGGGACTTCAGCGAAAAATCGCCGCTGTCGATATCGAACTCCACCGCCGCCAGTAGTCCCTCAACCAGCTCCAGCGAACTCAGGTCGATGCCATTGACGGTGTAATCGCGCGGCACCCGGTAAGCCTTGAAGACGATATCGTTGAGGTAAGTCCACACCGGGATCTCCATGCGCGACACTTCCCCCCAAATCCCGTAATCGGAATAGCTCGTGTCATCCTTCGCGGTGACATACTCCCGCAGCGTGACCGTGCGGGCCTTCGCCGCAATCACCGCGCGCTCGGCAATCGTGGTCGCCGGCAGCGAAAACACCGAGGCAACCTCCGTCAGCCAGAACGGCTCGAACCAGAAACTTTCGTAGCCGGTGACCCAGTCCACTTCGAGGTCGATCGGCATATCCTGATAGCGGTTGCGATCGCCGACGAGCCGCACGTTCGTGTCGTTGCTATTGATCGATTCCCCCAGCTCGTAGTCGATATGGTCGGAGCCGGTGATCGACGGCAGCGTGCCATCGCCCTTGCGTGTCCACGTCAACTGCGACTCACCAATCAGCGTAAACACCAGCCCCTGCTCGTCGGTGACTTGCTGGATGACGTTGCCAAGCTTCGCGCCCTTGTTCGCGTCGATCGCGCCCACGGCCTCATCCTGCGCGGAGTGAAAGCTGGTTGACCACGAGTAACTCACCGTCGGCGCATCGAGTAGAAAATTGATGATGTCCTTCGCGGCATACGGCTCGGTCGTCCATGTCTTCGTTTGCGAGTCCCAATCGTCGGGCTTGATATGCCAGTAACGCACCTGCCGGTCCACGCCTGGCGTTGAGGGATCGTCCTCGCGCACTTCGAGGTTGTTGAAGGTGCAGTAAACGTCGTCCCACATCAGCTTCACCCGGTTATCCACCAGCTCCAGCTTGGTCAACTGCCCGTCATTAAACGTCTGCGCCACCGGATCATTCGAGACGACCCCGTGAAAAGTATCGCCTCCAAGCGTGACGGTAAAATCGCTTCCGCATAATCCGGTGGTCGAGCCCATCGCGATCACCGAGCCCGATGCCGGCGAGAGCCCCCAGCTTCGCGTGATGTTGGCTTCCCGAATCACCGCGCCGCCGCTGATGGTGTATGGCATGTGCTAGAAGTTTTTGCGCCCGAAGGCAATCACCAGCGGACCATCCGGCAGCACGCGCTCCATCACCGTGAAGCCGCGCCCCGTTTCCTGCACATCATTGACGCTCGGCTCGAGATTGCGCACTCGCACCCCGAGCGACGGCCGGATATCGAAATGGTTTTCGTGGTCGAGTTGGTGCCAGCCGCTGGAATGATTCGCCTCCAAAGTAACTTTCAGCGTTTCGCCGGCGGCGATCTCGATCGCGTCCTTGAGAACGTAGGCGCACGCGGCTCCATCGACCGTGCTCGCAAAGAAATGTCCCGCTTCAAACGCGACCGGCTTCCGTTCACTGGAGATCTCGAAGTCGCACGTCGATTTCTGGAACGTGCATTCCCGACACGGCACCCAAGCGTTATCACCGGCGCCGAACAGGCGAATCCGCGCCTGCGCCTCCCCTCCATCGCGGTAGGTCGCGACGATCATCCACGCCCGCTTGATTGGATCGACGCCGCCCACGCGCTTCCACGGCTCCCATTGCCCCTTGCTGCTGTAACGGATTTGCAGCTCGAAGCCGGTCGCCAGCGCCGCGGCGTCGGCATCCCACTGGAGCCAGAGATTGACCCCGTCCCATTTTCCGCAAATGAGCAGATTCATGGCTTTACCTCGGGGTTCATTTCCAAAAAGAAATCAAATGGATCGCGATGTTCGGGGCACTCGGCAAATGAAACGTCCCAGTTAAATGCCGTGTGAAAATTATCAGACTTATCAAGCAGTGATGGCGTGAGATGCAGGCGGTTTTCGCGCACTTCGTATTCCCATTGTGGCCAGCTCGTCGGCAGCTCGGGCGTTCCCTTTTTATGGCAGGCAATCCAGTGCCACGGTTTTCCTTTTTGTGCCGGGTTGACGAATGCGAGCGCGTCGCAGGTTCCGGCGGGATGTTCAAACTTCCCGCGTGCAAGCACGCAACACACGGTAATCACGTCACTCATGGCTCGCCTTGTGCCGCATCTCACGGTGTTTTGCAAAACAAAACATTTTCTTTGACCGCTTATCGCAAAACTGATTAGCGTTCCTATCCCACCCAATGTCGCAAACGAACCTTCTGTCAGCAGACGCCATCGCCAAGAACCTGGGGCGTCATCCCGTTTCCGTCTGGCGCGCTATCCAGCGCCTCAAGCTTGAACCAAAGTCCACTTCCGGGCCGTTCAAGTTCTACGATGCCGATGACCAGGAGAAGATCCGCGAAGCAATGCGCGCACCCAATCGCAGGCTGGAGGTGTTGCCGTGAGCCGATTTGCATTTTGCGATAACTGCGGGTGCAAAGACGATTGGGCCATGAAGAAGGGGCAACCGTTCCTGCCTTCGGGCGCCCTGATTCTGCTTCGCGCAGCAGACGGCGGCGACGAACCCGAGCACACGCTGGAAATATGTGAGGACTGCAAAGCCCGGCTTTTGAAAGCGTTTCCGGCGTTGGCAAAAATAGTGGAGGCACGATGAGCGATTCGATGATGCAAATATGGCAGGAGGCATGGGACCGTCTGCCGCTTCCGATGCTGATGACGCGGATCGGCGACGGCCATTTCACAGTTAAAGGCGCACATTGCCCATTTTGTCAGGACACCAAAAAGCGGTTCAGTGTTTACAAGGAAGGCAACCGCCACTTTTTCAAGTGCTTCAAGCCCGACTGCCCCGCCAACAACCCGGAGCATGGGCACGGCGAGCTCGGCTACCTCGCGCTGCGCACCGGCAAGAGCCTCGACGATTGCAAGCGCGAATACCTTTTGCTGGCGCTCCCCGAGCGCACCGACGAGATCAATCGCATCTTCGAGAGCGGACTTCCATCATCCGTGCGCGAGCCATCGGAACGCCGCGAAGCGCCGATCGACCCGCGCCTTTCCAGCGAGCCGCGCAATCTCTGGCACCTGATCTGGCAGCGGCTTGCCCTCACCGGACCCGACCGCGAGAGCCTGAAGAAAAAGCGCGGCTTTACCGATGAGACGATTACCCGGCTCGGCTATCGGTCCAATAACCAATCCAACCGCCCGATCATCGAGGCGATCGCGCAGGAGAAAGGCGTCGAGCCATTGCTGGAGGAAGGGCTCTACGTCGAGGGCGAACGCGGCCCGCGCCCAAGCGGACAGTTGCTCGGCTACGGCATCACCGGCAAAAAGGATTCGAGCGACAATGAGATTTGGGAAATCACGCAACCGCCGATCATTCCCTATCTCGATGAAAGCGGCGTCCCGTTTTACCTGCGTCCGCACAAGGGCGGCTTCAAGCGGCAGGCAAACGAGTTCGAGGATGATCGCTATGTGAGCGAACTGCTCGGGCAGGACCCCGATTGCGCGGCGCACGTCTATTGCCCGTTCACGCTCTCGGATCTCGTCGCGGAGTTCGACGGCCGCTGCATCCTCACCGAGGGTGAGTTCAAGGTCGGCGCGCTTTTTCAAACCCGCATTCCCGCCTGCGCAGCGCCCGGCATCACGTTCATTCGCAACGCCACCTTCCGCAAGGAGCTCGTCTCGGTGCTCAAAAAATTCGGCGTGCGCGAAGTAATCATTTGCTTCGACAACGAGGTAAAGGACGACCCGAACTTTCCCGACAAATACAAGCCAGACCCCACGAAACGCTGGGACACGCAGGTCTGGGCGGAATACGCAGCACTGGTTCTCCGCGAGCATTTCAAGGTCAGGATCGGATGGCTCCCGAATGAGCTGCGTGTCGATGGCAAGGCCGACTTCGATGGCGTGCTCGCCGGCTTCGTCCACGGCGTCAAAGGCCATCCGGTTTTTTCCAGCGCGCTCGGCCTGACCGATGGCACCCGCGCCGCCCGCCGCGTCTTCCGCGAGGTGGTCGAGAAGGCGACCGAGAAGACACCGCTCGATCTTTTCCCGTCCGAGTCGCGACGCATCATCGAGTTCAAGCTCCAGCAGCTTTTTTATAAGCCGCTCGTCGCCGCCGGCGGGGAACGTGAAGCGAAGCTGGCCAAAAAATACGGCCGCACTTCGACGGTAAGTGTCCTCATCGACGAGCTGCCATTACTGATAAAGGGTGAACCGATCGACGAGGATCTCGCGCAGGCGCTGAGGTCGGTGCGCGGCTGCTATTACGATCGCGAGAGCGTGCGCAAGGAGGAATACGCCCGGCTCATCGCGATAAAAAATAAGATCGAGGGCGCACTCGCCGCCGGCTGCATCGGCGACGAAACCCTCACCAGCGACCAGCGCCACACGCTCAAGATTCTCCTATCCGCTGTGTTCGAGCGGCTGCGCGGGCTGCCGGTTCCAATCACAAACTTCGTGCTCTCATGCGAGTTCAAGTTGCATCCATCCGATGGCAAAGCGATCCGGCTCGTGAAGATTCGCAACTCCGACGACTCCGGAAAGACCGCCGCCGCCGACAAGCTCTGGCGCTGCGCACCCACCGACCTCGCGCGCGTCGCAAACTTCCGTGAATGGCTGCTCGGCACCGCGCGCGGCGCCGCCCGCGGGATGCGCGACGAGCATTTGCAGTTCCTGACGATCGACATGGATAAGCACTCTTATCTGCGCGACATCTTCGAGGTCGATCACTACGGCTGGCACAAGGAAACCGGCATCTGGTTTTTCGGCGACTCGGCTTACGTCGAGGTTCCGGAGAAGGGCACGCAGCGCATCGAGGCCGACCACGATAACATCTTCTGGCACGAAGGCATCGGCTATCAGATTGACTCCAGTATCGACGAGCGCGGCACGACGTTCGAACAGGGCGCGCCGCTGTTGCTCTCACCGCAGGACCGCACGAAGAAGGAGAACGGTGAACCAAGACAAATCTTCACGCAACTCGCGCAGGATTTGTTCGATACCATCGGCGGTTATGAAGGCTGGATCGCCCTCGGCATCATGCTCGCCTACGGCGCAGGGCCCGAGCTGCTCAAGATGGGCGGGCATCCCGGCAACTGGCTCTACGGAAAAATGTCGAGCGGCAAAACCACCGTCGCGCGATGGCTGCTTCGCATCTGGGGGTTCAAGCACCTCGATGGCATCGGCATCGACGACCGCACTACGCACGTCGGCATGAACCGATTCCTCGCCCAATACTCCTGCCTCCCCGTCTGGTTCGACGAATACCGGCGCGACCAGTGCGACGCACAAAAGGAAAGCGTGATTCGCGGCGCATTCGATCGCAACGCCGGCGCGAAGGGCATCGCCGATCATTCCAACCGCACCCGCTCGGCCAAGCTCCGCACCACGCCGATGATCACCGGCGAGACCGGATCGACCGATGCCGCCACGCGATCGCGCTACACGCAGATCCACGTCAGCGAACACAACCGCATCGGCGACGGCACCGTGCGCTACCAGCGCATGCAGGAGGACAGCAAGCATTACTACCAGATCGGGCGTTTCATCATGGAGCACCGCGGCAAATTCGCCGAGGAAGTCTGCCACCAACTCGAAGGCTGGATGCACAACAAGGAGGTCCGCACCGCTATCCCGAATGAACGCGTGCGACTCGTGCACGGCGTCGCCTACGTCGCGATGGATGCGCTCGATACCGTGCTCGAGTCAAAGTTGCAGGGGCTCAGTGACTACTTCAGATTCCTCCTGCAACACGCCTCGGAATCGCTCGCGCAGGTAAAACAGGAGACTTTCCTCAATAGCTTCTGGCGCGACGTTACCAACGGCCTGAAAACGGGAAAGGTCCACAAGAAATTCTTCCGCGTCCGCTACGCACTCGTTCGCCCGGACGGTTCGATCGTGAAGGAGGAAAACGGCAACGGCCGCCCGTTCCTCTACATCGACTACGGCAGCGTGTTTAACGAATACGCACAGGACAAGCGGAGCCGCAACGAGTCTGTTCCGCTCGATGTGAACTCCATCGGGCGCGAACTCAGCAAGGAACCCTACTTTATGCCGCCGCCCAAGCGGGACGGCGAGCGCTGCCATCGCATTCCCATCGATGGCAACAAGGCGTTGTGCTGGGTGATCTCACTTAGCGCGGACTCCACGAGCGAGCGAACCTTCCCATTCATACAGGATCTCGTTCCAATCGTCTGCGACGAGGAAATGGCGAAACGGCTAGCCAGAGACAAAATCATCCAGGGCGACGACGAGGAAGACGAGGTCATCGCCGCCTAGCCGCCCCGCGTCCCCAAGGTTCACGGGGTTTCGTTTTTGATTCCGACCGCTGCAAGCTGACGTGCTGCCACTTGCTTGAACCTCGCTCGCCTTTCGCGGTTTCTTTCATGTGAAACTATGAGGCGCTCCGACCGCCAATCACGCGGTTTTCGCATCCATTGTTTCATATGATAGTTAAGGTTTCCGTAATGCCACCATTTTGCGGTGTCGCTGCCACCATCCGGTGTCGATGGAAGTCCATGCTCGGTGTGAGTTTAACATATCTTGCCACCCTGCCACCGTTTTCGCGGCACATATCCCAATAGTGCCCAGTTCTGCCGTTCGCCAGCCGCCGACGAGCAGATCGATTGTGTTTTGCTTCGCGTCGTATACCGTTTTTTAGGTGGCAACGGTGGCATGGTCTTTATTTTGTGAATAACTTGTTAGTTACTCAAAAGATACAGATGCCACCGGCCTTGCCACCGGCTTGCCACCATGGTGGCCTGCTTTTGTCTAGCCTCGCCGTTAGCGAAATAGCTTGCTTTTTATGCAGCCTACCTCACATGCTGCCACGTAGAACTGTCATGCCCAAGCTGATCACACAACGTCGCACGCGCCGAAAGGCTCCACCGTGCGGACGCATCGTCGAGACCTTCGAGCCGCACTCGCCTTTCCAGCTCCTGATCGACGGCCGTCGCTCGCAGCTCGGGCTTTCCACGCGCGAGCTCGCGCGCAACATGGATGAGATCGCTCCCACGCGCCAGAGCACCCTCTGGATGTGGCTGCACAACAAAAACGGATACCCCTCGCCCCGCTCGCTCAAGCCGAAACATATCACCGCCTTCTCAAAGGTTCTGAAACTCAGCGCGCAGGAGATCAAGGACGCCATCGACGCCTCGCGCCCCATGTTCCGGCCCGGCCAGATTCCCACTCCCGCGCCCTCGTTGGACGCGATTCAGTCTTTGATCGATATCCTCGGCAACGACAAACGGAAATGGGTGCCTCGCGGCTACGTCATCAACCTCGCCAAGAACCTCCACAATGGCCTCCTCCACGCGCAGAAAGATACTCGCCGTTAGCCTCTCCATAGCTGCCGCCGCACTCATCATCGGTGCGTGGTCGTCGCGACCCCGAGCCCCTCGTCTTGCGGTCCCTGATTTGAAAGAGGTTTCTGTTTTGGATCACTGCCCCGACCTCGTCCACGGCTACGAATCCCCTGACCCCGCGTTCTACACGGCCAACAACGCGCCGGTGATGATCACCGAGCGCCGGCGATTCTTTCTGAAGGTAAAGCTGCAGGACGGCCGCGAAGGATGGGTTCCCGATCGCTGGGTGATTGAAAAGTAACTTGGGATAACGCGCGCTCATCGTCGCCTCCCGAATGCCGCTATAATTTCGGGGCGCGCGCGCCGCAAAACCTATCCCCCTCTGTAAACCGGCTAAAGGTGCTTTGCGGCTGTGCGCCTCGTTTCGGTGGACGTTTTACAGAGTAAAATCGCCCCGCGAATCCGGCGCGCCGCGCGCAGAAAAAACGCGCGCCGTTTCCGTAGGTGGCCGCACGCGTTCGGGCATTATATTAGATGCACGCAGCGCAGCGGCACGATGCCGCAAGCGGGCAACTAGCAAAACAACACAAACGAAAGCAAAACATGCAAACATCAAAAAAAGCAGTTCACACACACGGGGCACGGGGCGCGGGGCATCGCGTCCAACATACCAAGACAAACAACAACAGCGCGCCTGCGGCGCGGATTGAGGGGACGCGCGGCGATGCCGCGCAAAGCGACGCGCCTGCGGCGCAAGCGTGTCCGCTGTTCGCGGTGGCCGCAACCTATGGCGCGGACGGCGAGGGCGGCACGGTGGCCGTTCACGCGCGGGGCATCGGGGCGGCGGTCGGCGTGCTCGCGGCGCGAGCGGCGCAGCGGTTCGCGGTCAAGTGGTCGGGCGGATTCGCATTCGAGTCCAAGCACCAGCGCGACGCGGACGGCGCGCCTGTGGTCAAGTGGCGCGGCGGCGGTGAAACCTTGTCAGCGTCGGACGTTGACGAGATACGCGGCGTCTATGCCGTGGAGTTTGCACGCGCCTCGCGCGTGGCCGTCGTGCCGTCTGCGCTGCGCGATCTGTGGGCGCGGGATTATGCGGCGGCGGTCGGCTGGCGTGCGGTGCGCGCGTGGCGTGCGGCATTGCGAGCGGGTTCAAAGCTCGCGCGCCGCTACCTCTACGGGCGCACGTTCGGCGCGGGGTGCGAGCGAAACGAAACGGTGAGTCTCGCGAGCGATGCGGACTTGTCGCGGCTCGTGGCCGCGTTCGGTCGGCGCGACGCGGACGGCGCGGCGGCGGATGATTGGCAAACGGGCGCGGCGGTTTCGGTGATCGAGGACGCGGACGGTGCGGCATCCTGCGTGCATCCTTACGCGCACGGTCGCGACGGCGCAGAGCGGCGCGGCGGTCGCAAGCTTTCGCGCACGGTTGGCGACGTGGCGCGCCTGCGTCGCGAGGTCGCGCACGCTCGCAATTGCCTTCGCGCGCATTGGCTTTGCGGCGCGGAGTCGCGCAAGTGGGCGGCGGGTTTCCGTGGCGACAACACGCTGTTGCGTTCCGTGGTCGCGGTCGCGCGGGGGGCGGGGCTCTCTGCGCTCGCGGATGCGGGTTTTGACAGCCTGTTGAGCGATGGCGAGGCCGCGCCGCTTTGCGTCAAGTGCGCCTGCACTCCCGCAATCGCGAGCGGCGACGCGGAACCGTGCGACGATTGCCGCAAAGCGCGCCGCACGGTCGCAACGGATGCAATGCGCGCACGCGTCGCGGACTTCCGGCGGCGGCTCGCCAGTGGCGATTTGCTGCTGACTGACAAGCCGCAAGCGGTGGCCGATGCGTTGTTGATTCACTACGGCGCACGGCGCGGCGGCGCGGCGGCGCGTGCAATGGTTGGTGCAATCGCTCCGGGCATTCCGGGCGCGGCGCGGCGGCGGTCACTCGCGGATGAGTGCCGGAGCGACGCGGCGCGCGCGTTGATCGAGCGCGCGGCGGCTCGCATCGAGTCCGCGCGGGCGGTTGTGGTGATTGATACCGGCGACGCGCCGCGCATCGTGGCGCGTTCGTTCACAGTCACGACGACGGGGCGCGGGGCGTATCGGCTCGCAACAGCCTTGCAATTCGCGACGGCGGACGTGTCACGCTTCACGCGTGGCGCGACGACGGGCGCGGCGGCTCGCGTGGCGGCGGCGGCGGTGCTCGCCACAAAGGGCGAGCGTCGCGACTATGCCGCACGCATCCGGCGCGGGGCGGCGGTGAGGCGCGCGCGCGGTCGCGAGCTGGTGAGCATGGCGGCGGGGCGGGCGGCTCAAGCGGAGCACAGCGCGCGCGAGCTGGCGCGGCTGCGCGAGGCCGCCGCATATTGCGGCGGACTGGTTGACGCGGCGGCGGCGGCGCGACTGGTGGCGCACTACGGCGGCGCGGCGGCGCGGCTCGCGCGGGCAATCGCGCACGCTGGCGAGGTTCGCGAGTTGGACGCGGCGACGCTCGCACGCGCGGCGACACGGACGGCTGCGGCTCGCGTCAAAGCACGGCGCGACGCGGCGCGCGCTCGCGTGGCATCGTGCGAGCATCGGCTTTCGTCCGATGCGTTCGCGCGCATGATTGCGCGGCGGCTCGCACGGTCGCGCGCGGACTTTGAAGCGTCACTAGGCATTCAAACCGCCTAGCAGCGGCGCGGCTCAATCGAGCGGCGCGGGTTCAATCCCGCGCCGCTTTTTTTTGTGTCCGCATGGCCGCGCACCAGGGCGCGCATTTGTCCTGGTGCGCGTCGCATCGCACGCGGGGCGCGGGGCGAGTATCAACATAGCGGGGCGGGGTGCGTTCGCTCAATAGCGGGCAACGTCGCGCAATGTTTTTTCTCATTCGTGCGAAAATCGGCGCGCGGGCGCGCTTTCGTCGCGATCTGGCGCGACGGGGCGCGGGGCGGCTCTAGCCATGCGGCGCGCGGGGATCGGCGCGCGACAAATCAACGGTGCGCGGCGGCGGCGCGCTTGTCGAATAACTCACAGCCGCGCGTATAACATACGACGGCGGGGAGTCTCTCCCCGCCCCGCCTCGCAAAACGGGGCGCGCGCGCCCTAAAACGGCGCGGCGCGCAACGGTTTGCGACGCGGACGGCGCGGCGGTCAATGCGGGGCGCGGGGCGCGGATTCGATGAAACGGACACGCGGCGCGAATAACTCGCAGCCGCGCGTATTAAGACAAAGGCAAAGCGGCGCACGGCGCGCCGCTTGTAATTTTAGGGCGCGCGCGCCCTGATTTTTGCGGCTCGTGAAACGCGAGCTGTAAAAATCACGGCGCGATTGCGCGCTGCTTTTACCGTTCAGCGAACGGTTTCAAAAGCGGCGGGTTCGCAAGCACCGTGAAAAACCGGCGTTCAAACATGGACGCCGGAAACGTCAAACATAAGGAGCAAAACCTATGGCAAAAACTGCCAAAAAGAACGGCTCCGCTTCCGACGTGCTTTCGCGCGTCGAGAACGCATTGAAACCGCATCAAATCGCGACCGATGTAAAATTGGTTGTGGTTTCGGCGGCTTCGCTGCGCACCCTCGACTCGAAAGCCATCGCGCAAAAATTGATCGAATCCTCGCGGGAAACCGCGAGCGCGACGCTTGCCAGTGGCAAGATGGTCGCGATTCTCGACGAAAAGCGCGACCCGAAAGCGGAGAAAACGCTGAAAAAGCACATCGCGAAACTCGCGCCCGATCTGGAGTTGAACACGCACATTTTCGCCTGCGCGAACGTGTTCAGCATCATGGTCGGCGTTGCGCCGGAAGCGGGCAAAATCGTCCTCGGATTCTTTACGGAAGCCGATTTCGACAAAACCCCGCTCAACTGGCACAAGGTCATTTCCAGCATCCTGAACGTGCTCAAAAAGGAACACGCGGAAGATGCGATCTTGGAAATGGACGTGCGCGAGAAAATCGCCGTCATCGTTCGCAGCCGACCGTCGGATGGCTTGAAGCAACTCAAAAAGATGCTGCAAGTGCTGAAACCGGAATCGGAGCAAAGCGAGGGCGAGGAAACCGCGGAAAACGTCGTGCCGATGGCATTGACGATGGCGGAAGTGGAAAACTTCGAGTCCGCTTTCAAGGAACGCATCAAGGCGTTCATGGAGCGGGTGAAGCTGACCACAGACCCCGCCGTGCTGGAAACCGCCAGCGCGCAATTCCGGCTCACCGCGGAGTTCGCCAGCAATGGCCTGCTCGCGCTCGCGGATATCGCCGACGAAACGAAGGCCAAGCTGCCCGCCGTCGCGGTCGCAGCCTAGAAAGCCTGACACTCTGCATAGGCGGAAGAAAAATTCCGCCGTGCAGCAGTCAGATTTTACGCGGCTTTAAATGGACGCACTCGCGTCCGGAAAGAAAGGAACGCCATGACAAAGGCAATGGCGCGCTACCTGATGAAGCACCCCGAAAACCTCGGCATCGTGCTCGCCATGTTGCGCAAATAAACCGCATCAGGCCGGAAAACCATTTCCGGCCTGACTTTTTTTGTCGCGCCACCCCGCTTTTCTAGGGCGCGCGCGCCCCAAAAATCCGGCGGCGAAAATCCCTTAAACGCGGCCCAAAGTTTCCCCCGAAAACATGATTTCACCCATTTCAAAAAACCATGCCGCGCCGCAACCGACGCGGGGAAAAATCCCAAACCGATGAACACTTATTTCTTCATTCTCTGGCTTTCGCTTCACCCGCCCGTCGCAGTCACCGCGTGGGCAGATGGCGGGGTCGATCTCATCCTGCAAAATCCAGACGGCACCTGCTCGCCGGTCAGCGTCCGATGAATCGCCCGCACCGTGCCGCCCGCCTCCGTTTGCGCCGTCTTTTCGATGCCGTCGCGCACGTCGGCATGGTCGCCGGCGTCACCCTCTTTTTCCACTCGCTTTATGACAATCATTATCGTGCAACGCACCCGTCGCCCAGCTCGCAACCTCGAGCTTTACACCCGCATCTTGAATCGCCTCATCAACGCGAAAATCCCGACCCGCGTGGCGACACAGGCCGCCCTCGATTTCTCCACCGCGCCTAGCGGCTGGAATTAACCGCCATGCGCTTTTTTCCCGATCTCGACGACGACGATTCGCCCGAGAGTTTCATTCACAAAAGGAGGCCAATGAAAACACGATGTAAATAGCCGCCGCAAGGCGACCTCGCACGCGTCCTGAGTCATGACCGGCAAACTGACTTCCTGCCGCCGATGGAAAAGGCGGGCGCTTTCGCACAGGAACAGCGGTTCCGGTGCGCAGCTCCGAATAACTGGGACGCCAGCGTATAATGGCTGTCAGGGATTCCGAGCTGCTCACAGCTTAGAAAGGAAGGTGAAATCATAATGGATCTCGATTCAATCGTTCTAATGACCCGCAAAAAGGAAACACCCGGCGCGGTCGTTTTCACCGAGAACGAAGTCGGCGGCAAACCGCCGATCATCGGCTCGCTCTACGTGAAGAAATATCACGCCAATGGAGCGGCCAGCATCGCCGTCACCGTGGACAAGGAAGCCAAGCTGACCGTCGATGCCGACACCCGCCGTTTCACGAAGAAAAAGGAAACGCCCGGCTGCTTCGTTTACAGCGAACAGGAAATCCCAGGCACCGCGCCGATCATCGGCACGCTCTACCTGAAACGCTGGTTCGCGAGCGGCGCCGAAGCCGTCTGCGTGCGCATCGCGAAGGACTGATTTTTCCACAGCGCGCGCCAGCCGTGCCGGATAGCCAAAAGAGAAGGTGGAGCCTGCTCTGTCCGGCGCGG
The DNA here is from genome assembly GCA_021324395.1 of Spartobacteria bacterium. Lineage (GTDB taxonomy): Bacteria > Verrucomicrobiota > Verrucomicrobiia > Chthoniobacterales > Chthoniobacteraceae > JAJPJG01. The sequence continues at coordinate 39,746 of JAJPJG010000047.1, forward strand.
TTTCGCGTTCACTTTTGCCGCCTCATTCGTGGCGGTAAAAATGAACATGAAAACCGATCAACCCTATTTCGTCATTGTCGACGCCGACGACGACGCCAATCTCCCGACGCAACCCGACCCCGTGCCGCTTTCCAAAGTGAGCGAGCATATCGCCGCGTGGCTGCAACGCTACGAGGCGCAGGGATATTACCGGAATGCTCGCATGGAGACAGTCCCGCTCAACTGCATCCATTTCATTTTGGAGCCGTATAATTGCCGCCCCGAGTAACTTCAATGCCACGCTTTAACGCACTCTCCGGAACCGCCGAGCCAGCTTCCGCGCCGGCGGCCAAAACAGGGCGCGCGCGCCCCAAAAAGCGGACGCTGCCGGTCGCCAAGCTGCCATCCGGCACCGCTGCGAAACCGGCGCTGATTCCAATTCCGGTCGCCATGATCGCGCAGATGCTCAAGACGGGCGACCGCGCGCTTGCGGAACGAACCGCCGCCGAGTTTGAAGCCTATCGCCTCACCCACCCTGCGCTTGTCGATTGGCGCGATGCGTGGCGGCATTTCTGCGCCACCGAAGCCGAGCGCAACACTGCACCCGTCGAGCCGCCGCCGTCAAACGTCATCGCCTTTCCGCCACCGCAACAACAGCGCAGCGCATCCGCGGCCGAGGATTTTTTGAGAAGTTTATGAACAAGCAAACCCAAATCGATGCCTTCAACCGTTTCATCGACGAGCTGGAGAAAAGCGGCACGCCCGCGGAGATCGAGCGCGACTGCTATTTTGCCGACCTGATTGCGAACCGGCACACCATCGTCGCGAATATCCGCAGCGATTTCCCATGGCACGGCTCCGTGCTCGCCAGTCTGGACGAGGTGGAAGGAGTGCGAAACACGAACGCGATCTTGAAGGAGCACATCGCGAAGCAGGAAACCGCGATCAACGATTTGCTGCAATACGACGTGCGCGAACTGCGCCGCCGTCGCACTGAACTCGAAGCCGCGATCGAGGCGTGCCAGCAGGAAACCACCGAGCTTGGCACCGAGCTAATGAACGTCCTCAACCGCATGGCCGCATAGATATGAGACATGCCGCAATCCTCATCGCCCCGAACGGCGAGGAATTTTTCGATGCCTACGGACCGATGACAAAAGAGCCGGACAAGGCCATCCGGTATGTCAGCGCGGAGATTGCCACCAGAGGCGCAATCAACCGCTTCGGACGCGGCCGCAATGCCTTCTGGAATAGCGAACGCGAGGCGGAACGCATCGCGCTCCAAAAATATCGAGCCTGGAATTTCCGCGTCGTTCCAGAAACTCAACTTCAAACCGCATGAAAACCTCACCCTCACTCTGGCAGCCTGAATCCTACGCCGAGCTGATCGGCCCCGCCTTTGGCGTGGGCGAAGTGATCGCCGGCAAAATCGCCCGCATGAAAAGCGAGGGCAGCATCGCCATGCGCAGCCTCTTTCACGGAGAACCCGGCACCGGCAAATCCGCGCTGGCGCAGCTCGCCGCGCTCGACCTCGCCGGCGGGGAGCACCTGCTCCTCGAACGCATCAGCGGCATCAGCGGCAGTCTCTTTGCCGTCGGCAGCTTTCAAGTCAAGCTGATCGAGGAACTCGACCGCGTGCCGGATGCCGCGCAGATCCTTTTGCTAGATTACCTCGACCGCACCCGCGCCTTTCCGGACGTGGCGTTGATCGGCACCAGCAATGCCGACGTGGACAAGCTGCAGGAGCGGTTCCAGACCCGGCTGCAATACTGGCCCGTCGAGAAACCGAAGGCGGATGAAATCGAAAAGTTACTTTTGCGCTGGAACCCGAACCCGGGCGTGGCGCGGATGATTGCCGAGACATGCTGCGGCAACGTGCGCCAGGCCATGCTTGATCTCGAAGGCCACCTCGACGTCGAATACGTCCGCCGGCGCAAAGCGGCTTGATTTAGAGCCCACTCCTCTGGCTTGCCTCATTTTTTGGCGTCATTTTTCCGCTCGTCCAGGGTAAACGGCTTGGGCCCATAACATTTTCACTAAACCAAAACGGGGCGCGTGCGCCCCAAAACAAAGGAGGTCATCATGGGTTTACCCATGCCCAAGCCCGCGGACGTTGCCGTTGCAGCGCCCGCACCATTCACCGTCCTGCCGAAACCGGAAGCCACACCGGCACCGGCGGCACCGGCGGTCGCCATCAAGCCCAAGCTCAGTCTGTCCGGCTTCAAGAAAGCCAAAGCCGCGACCGAGAAGATTCACCCCGCCGCCAAGAGCGACGAGGAATTGCAACAGGCAGTCGCGCAATTCTGCGAGATCAAGCCGCGATTCGACGCGGACAAAGACACGCTCGACCAAATCCTCAAGCCGCAGATTCTCGGCGCACTCGTGCCGCAAATCCTCAGCTCGCGCGGTGCGGAATTTTCCATGCTGGCGCTCGGACCGCTGCCGGATTCACCGGGAAAACCGCAAGCGAAACTGATGGTCACGCTGACACGGCAACTCCTGAATGCGGATTTCGAGACGGCCATGAACTCGCTCGTCCCGATCATCGGCGAGGATCTATTTAATCGTTACTTCGAGCAATCTCCGGAACTGACGATCACCGTGGCCGACGCCGAGCCCGACCAGCGCCAGCAACTCATCGAGGAGCTGGCCGAACTCGCAGCGAAATACGGCGTCAACATCGCGGCAAAGGATAACATCAAGCCACTCGACGGCTTCCACGAAGCACGCCGCAGCGTTTTCACCGCCGACCAGAACATCGCCATGTTCGCAGCGATTCCGAACAAGTGCATGATCAAAACCACCAACGTCAAGTCATGACGCTCACCACCAAGGACGGCGATCGCATCGTGCTCGATGACGATACCGCCGCCATGCTGTGCAGCCGGGAGTTTCGCCCCGTGTTGCGCCGCATCCAGCAGCGCCGGAACAAGGCGGCGCGCACGGCTCCGCCGATCGCGGCCGTCGCGCTCGTCGCGTTCCTCTGCTGGCTGCTCAGCCACCTTTAAACGATTGCTCCAAAAACGGCGCGCCGATGGGCGCGGGTGATGCCGCCGCCCGTTTTGCACATCCAAAAGTCACAAAGACCGACAACGTTCAAACCGCAGTCGGCGCGCCGTTGAGCATCCATTTTATGAACATCATCATCCCACAGTTCGACCCCGCCGAGCACTTCGGACAGGGTTGCCAGTTCTGGAATTCGATCGACGACTGGTTTCTCCAGCGCGACCTCATCAAGACGCATCGTTATTCCGACAGCCTCTGCATCACCGATCTGGCCGATGCCATGAAGCCGGGCAAAATCTGCGAGGAGTTCACCCTGCGCTGGAACCGCGTCGAGGGGATACCGCCCTTTGTTCACGATCTCTTTCGCGAAAATCACCACGATGCCGCCGCGATCATCAAAGCCCTGCGCGCGCTGCCGTGGGCGCCGGCGAAAAATTGGCGCACCGGCGAACCGCAAGCCGGATGGGAAGCCATTCATCAAGGCGAGCTGGAGATTTTCCGCACGGAATTGCGCAGCGTTCGCGTCTGGTCGCCCTTCGCGAAGGTCAATCCGCTGCCGGCGAAACCCGCCAAGTGGACCGTGGCGCATGTCGTGAGGGCGCTCCTTTGCGGCCAGTTTTCCAATCTCACCTGCAACGGCATCTATACCGATGACTATGCCTACGATGCCGCCGTCAACTTCCGCATGGGCGAGTTCGGGGATCGCCCCGGCGCGGCGATTGCCTTCGCCCGCCGCATCATCGAAAGCCCGTCCGGCTGGTGGGCATCGGAGAGCCACGGCCACGTCTCGATTTGCTGCCATCACTTTGACACCAACTCTTTCAAGTTTGAACTCAACCCACCGAAACCCATGCCGACACCTGACCCCATCCTCGAAGCGACACTCTCCACTATGCCGAAGGATTTCGAGGACAGGGAGGCCGCGCTCGAAAGGAAAGGCCGCGCCGCGCTCGACTTGCTCAAGGGATTCATCGGCCCCGTCCAGCGGCGCATTGTCCTCGAAGCGATGCGCGGCGAGGAAAAGAATTTCTTTTTCGAGAAGATGATCGAGCTGGCATCGCGCGTCGCGACGATGCCAAAGACTTACGAGCAGGAGGGCAAGGGCGACGACGCCGTCGCCACCCTGCACTACTTTGCCGGCGGACAAGCAAACTGGTGGATCACCGAGAAGGACAAAGGCTCGCCCGACGATGCGCCCGAGGATTTCCAAAGCCAGGCGTTCGGCCTCGCCAATCTTTTCGGCGGCCCGACCGATCAGGATGCGGAGCTTGGCTACATCAGCATCGCCGAGATCCTCGCCAATGGCGGCGAGCTCGACTTCTACTTCACGCCGATCACCCTGCGCGGACTGAAGGCCAAGCACGAGGCGCCCGAGACAGACCTCGAACGCGAGCAGCGGTTGCAGCCGAGTTATCAAGGGGCAGAACCCGTCATGTCCGCCGCCGAAAGCTATCTCCGCAATTTATGAACAACATCCTGCTCGTTGACGTGGTGATTGATGGCGAGGAAACGAATGAGAACGTCATGGTTTTCACCCGCCTCGACGCCGAGACAGTGAAGCGCGCGTTGCTGAATCACGAGGCACAGGCCATCAAGGGCATCGGCTGGACTGAAGGCTATCCCGTGCCGGACGCCGATCTCCGCTTCTACCTTTTTGAACCGTTATGGCTTACCGAAGCCGAAGAAAACCGTGCCCGCCAACTCGCCGCTGCATGAAAACCGTTAAACCGTCCGAACTCCGCACCGCTTACGTCGCATTGTTTCCGTCCGAGGGCAGCCCGAATCTGGCGGACCTCGATCGCATCTTCGGCAACTGGCTGGAGCAATATGAGGCGAATCCAGACCGCGCGATCGCCACCCAAAACTGGTGCGGAAAAGTCACGCGCGCTCTTTTCGCAGCCCTAAAACTTCGCCAGCCACGCACCAAGCGCGACATGCTGGCCGCACTATCATGACCACCCTATTCCCGCCCGCGTCCATCCCCTGCTATCCCGCGCGTCCCGCCGATGGCGGGCAACTGCAAGTGGCGGCGCCGAAGATCGGCCAGTGGTATTGCGAGCCGAAGTTTAACGGCTGGCGCGGTTTCATCCACGTCAAGACCGGCACGATGTTCAACCGCCTCGGGGAGCTGAGCTCGATCTCCCATGAATTCGAGGCCGCGCTCGACAAGGTGAAGGCGTGGCCGCTCGACTGGCTCGACGTGGAGGCGCTGGAACGGCGGCACGGCATCGGCCGCGGCACGCTCGTCGTGCTCGATTACCTGCCCGCAAAGCCGGACGAGACCTGGCTCGAACGCCGGCGTTACCTTTCGCTCGTCGCCTCGATCTCCGGCGTCGAGATTTATAAGCAGCTCGACACGCCGATGGCACCCGACACCGTTTACCTCACGCCCGTCTACGAATGGGAAGGCGCGGAAAGCCTTTACCGCGACATTCTCCCGCGCTGCAACGGGCGCGAGGGGCTCAACTGCGAGTTCTACGAGGGCATCGTCGCGAAGAAGGCGAACAGCATTTACCCGCGCCAGCTCCGCAACCCGAAGCAAACCACCCCGTTCTGGATCAAGCACCGCTGGCATTTCTAGGCCGTTTTTTTCGATTGGACAACATGAGCGCCGCCGCTAGATTCTTTCACGTGGCAACACCCTTCCGCGATAACATCCACACATATGCCCCGCCCGATCGCGGCGAATGGGCGCGCGAACATGGAGGCCGGGAACCGCAGGAACTGAAGGCCGTCGCGCCGCATTACATCGCGCAGGCCGGGCGTCAGCTCGCGAAGGACTTCGCGACGATCGAGCGCGAGCCGGCCATCGCCGCGCAAACCGTGCTCGACGAGATTTGCGAGGGCGTGCTCCACCGCAGCGGCCTCGACCCGGATGCGCACGTCGTCCACTTCGACCCTGGGACGAAATCGTTCTGGGCCTACCCGCTCTAATTTTTTCACCGCAGTAACCAACAAAACAAAACAAAAGCCAGTCACCTATGTTCAGCAAACTCTCACCGCTCATCACCGATGCCACCACGCTCGTCGTTACCGTCGCCCGCGCCGACGACGTGCGGCTCCGGATTACCGTCACGCCCGTGACCGACAAGGAGAAGGAGAAAACGACTCCCGCCTCCGTGCTCGCGAAGATCAACCAGCCCGTCGTCTTTACCGGCACGCCCGAGGAACTCGAAGCCGAGCTGCCGCAGCTGCTCACCGGCTATGTGACGAAGCGCGAGGAGGCGAAGACGACGCTGACCACGCTCGAAGCGGAATTCGAGGAGGAGAAGAAAGCCGCCGAGAAACGCATCGCCGACGAGAAGAAGAAAGGCGGCAAGCCCGCCACCGCCGCCAAGCCCGCTGCGCCTGCACCGCCGCCGAAACCCGTCAAGCCCGCACCGGAAGCCACCACCGCGCAAGCCGCGCTGTTCTAAATGAATTTCAGTCCGCTCAATGAGGGCTTAATGCGGGGATGGAATCCCGTCAAAAATCCCACCGGCACACAGGCGATAGCGCAGCACAGCTTGCCGGTCGAAAGTCGCCAGAGAGTCGCCGCCTTTTCCAGCGGCGCTCTCGTTGAGCGGACAGAATAACCCACAACACCACCACCACCATGATTGAAGTCCAAACCGTCACCCGCGCATTCCACTACCACGGCATGAAACTGGCCGACCCGAACCCCGAGGCGAGCCCCGATACCGTGCGCGAGATTTACGCGGCGCAATATCCCGAGCTCACCAACGCAGTCATCGAGCCGAAGGGAATCAAAGGCAATGAACAGATCTTCGAGTTCAGCACCAGCGTCGGCACCAAAGGTTAACAAGGCCGCCCTGAAACAGGAGCTGCTCCAATGGCAAAACGGAAACCGCGTTCTCTCGCACCCGCTCATCGCGGCCGCGCAGCAAAACAAAGAGGTGCTCACCGCAGCGGCGGCGTTGAACCAGCTCGCCAATCATCGCACGCCGGTTCCCTCCGGCGCGAACGACCGGCGCTGCTTCCCTTCGGATCTTCTGCCGCCAACGCTCTAAGCCTGCCGCTGTTCTCGCCGGCGGTTCCGGCGCAGATCGAGCACCGCGGCAACGTCCGTCCCCTCGCCTTCATCGCCGAGGCGATGGTGGACGAGGGTTTCCTGACCGCCTGCACCGGCAACGTAGCCGCCGACGTGGAGCGTGCGGTCGCGGAATGGGCGCGCGACAAGTGCATCGGCCCGACGGAGCATCTCACCCTCGCCTATGCGCCCCCTCGCAGACCTGGAGTTTGACCCTTACGAATTTCGGGATATCAAGAACGGCGGGTTTGCCGTGCTCTTTGAACAGGCATCGCCGCTGCTTTACTCGACGCATCACCTGCTCCCGAAGCTGGAAGCCGAGCACCAGCGCCTCGGCGCAACGCTTTGCTGGCGGCTGGAGCATGCGCTCGACTGCGTGCTCTCCTGCTTCGGTCCGCATTGGGCGCTGAACGATGCGAGCGGACGGCACTGGTTCGGATTTGACAGCGAACAAAACCCCGGGTGCCGCGACGAGATCATCGCATATTACGCCGACGCGTGCGAGGGCGAGGAGATCAAGCCCGAGGACGTCGTGGAACTCTCCCGCGCCACGTTCGACAAATCGCTTCCGCGCTGGCTCTATCCCAAAAAGTTACTTTCGACCGATGAATTGAAAGCGATCGCCCGCAAGCTGCCAAAGCGCGCGCCGCTGATCGAGGCGGCGCTCGCACTCGACGACCTGCTCAAGCCGTGGCGGAGCAAGGCGGAGCCCGGCAGTTACGCCCGCTACAACGATCTCTACCACTTCGACCGCCGGCACCTGCCCGCCTACGTCCTTTACCTCAAGCCGTGGGATCTCGTCGGCGGACTTTACGACGAGCGCGGGAACGACCTGATGCAGGACAGCGTCCATCACGTCATGAACCTCGCCATGTTCGAGCCGGAGAAACCCGCCAGCATCCGCAACGCCATGCGCCGGATGGAACGCACCTTCGCCGCCGCCGAGCGTTGCTTCGATCTGCTCAACCTTTTAGCCAAGCCCGTCTATCGCGACGAATAATTTATGAAAACAACTCCACTTCCAAACGGCCCCGATGCGTGGACCGATCAAAAGGTAATCTTCTGCGGACATGAAGCATGGTTCAATGCGGACGTATTCATTACCCCGTTCGCCGTCGCCGTGGTCGCAAAGAAATCGCCGGTGGAGAATCACCTCAAAAGAACCGCACTGGAACTGGCACGGTGGCACATCACTGATATGAACGGCGGCATCTGGTATCCGAAGAAGGGCGTTTTCCTGCTGCCACGCGAGTCCGTCACGCGACTATGAAAACCCAGCCCGTTCTTTCCGACGCCTACACGCTGCGCCTGCAACACGCCATCCTCATCTATGGCAGCGGGCGGGACAGCTTGATCTCGCACCGCGACGAAGATCGCCGCGTCAACTCCGTGGCCACCATCCACGATATCGGCGCGCGCACCGACGGCACGCCGGAGATCGAGGAAGGCCGCTGCGTGAGCGCAAAGGAAATCGAGAACCTCGCCGCCAATCTTTCCGCCATGAGCCGCGGCGCGCAATGGTTCCCGCCCGAGGTGATCGCCATCTCGATGACGAGCATCGTCTGGTGGAAGCCGCGCACGAAGCGGCGCATCTGGTTCCGCACCGGCGAAACGGATCTCGACGCGCTCAACGGCAGGCTGGTGCATCACCCCGCCCTGCTGTTCATGGTCAGCGGCCACTCGCTCCACGTCATGGCTCTTGCCGGCAACGAACGCCCGACACCGGCCACGAAACTTTACCGCGCGCCCTATCTCAACTGCTTCAGCGACGACGGCCACGTGCAACTCTGCGGCTGCCGCCCGCCCGAATACGCCGACGCCGACAACCTGCAGGTATGGGAGAGCGTCTTTTACGACTCGGCCTTTACCCACGGCGAGACGCAGCGCGTCACCGCCCTCAAAGGCGGCTCCGCCGCGCTCTGGAAAGCGCAGCAGACCAACAAGATTTTCCCCGCATCGGCGCTCATCAGCGCCAAGCAAACCCTCAAGGAATACCTCTCATGATCGTATCGCCAAGCAAAGTCCGCCAACTCGCGCTCGACACCGCGAAGACATGCCGCCCCACTGCAAAGTTCCAGCGCGTCTCAAAGGATTTCATCGACGCCATCGAGGCGCATACGCGCGCCGCCATCGTCGCCCGCGTCAAGAGCCACCCAAGCAAAGGAGTCACGCTCAAATGACTCCACTTTTGAAACGCGTGCCCAAAGTCAACGCCTGCCTGATGGTAAACATGGCGGCGACGGGCAGAACGGTGATGTGCCAGTTGGTCCTCTGCCGCCAGCCGTTTTGCATCAGCATCCTGTCGGTCATTCCATTCTGGCTCGGCGCTCACTATTACGCGTGGAGAAAACTGCCCCCCAATCAGCAATCAGCAATTAGAAATCAGCAATGTCCCTAACCCACAAACTTCCCCAATCCCTTGCCAACAGCGTCGTCGGCATTGAAGTCGTCGGCGCCGGCGGCAACGGCGCGCAGATCGTCGGCGGCCTCGCGCGGCTCGATGCCGCGCTGCGCGCGACCGGGCACGATGGCCTGCACGTCACCCTCATCGACCCCGACCGCGTGACCGAGGCAAACGTCGGGCGCCAGCTCTTTAGCCCGTCGGACATCGGCCGCTCGAAAGCCGCCGTGCTCATCCACCGCATCAACCTTTTCTACGGCACCCGCTGGACCGCCATCTGCGACCAATACGCCCCGCATCACAGCACCATCACCTCGCACATCGTCATCGGCTGTGTCGATACCAAGCGCGCCCGCCGGAAGATCTTCACCGTCTGCCAGCGGTTTGCCCGCTACTGGCTCGACCTCGGCAACAGCGCCAGAGAGGGCCAGGTCGTGCTCGGCGAGCCCGTCGGCAGCGGCTCGATGCCGCGCATCCGCGAGAAGCTGGAAAAGGAAACGCGGCTGCCGACCGTGCTCGAGCTGTTCCCCGAGGTCGCGGACAGGAAAAGCGTCGAGGACGACACGCCGAGCTGCTCGCTGGCCGAGGCGCTCGACCGTCAGGATTTGTTCATCAACCAGACCGTCGCCACCTTTGCCCTGCACCTGCTCTGGACATGGTTCCGGCACGGCGAGATCAGGCACCACGGCTATTTCATCAACCTTGACGCCGGCATCGTCCGCCCGCTGCCGATCGACCCGCAAGTCTGGGACCGGATGCGCCAGCCAAAACAGGGCGCGCGCGCCCCGAAATCTTCCCGCAAAACCAACGCCGTGCGAACGGAAAAGAAAGACAAAATCAAATGAGCAAGAAAAAGAAAACTCCCACGAAATTGATTGCCATCTATGAACGGAGCCCGATCAGCGCAATGACCGGATGGCATATCAAGGAAAACCACACTCCATTCTGTCCGCTCGGCATCCTTCCCGAGCCTTATGGCGGACGCAAGGTGAACGGCCGCTCGCCGTATCAGATCGAATACGCGATGCAAATGGCACTCGCTCCCGAGCTGGTCGCGCTTGCGAAGAAGGTGCGGAAACTGGAACGCGAAAACAAGAATCGCGTGCTGTGTCTCGACGTCAACGCCCTGTTTGAAATCTATGCCGACGCCCGCTTCATCCTTGCGGAACTTCGCGCCAACATCAGAACGGCAAAGAAAGGCAAAGGCAAATGAGCGCGCCACAACCCTGCTGCAAAACCTTGTTCACCTGGCTCAAGGCCAACCTCGGCAAACGCTGTCTCGCGCCGCTGACCGGCACCGATGCCAAGGCGCTCACGGCGGCCGTGCACATCATCGAGCTCTATTCCTACTGCGACTCCAGCGAATCGGACAACGTGGCGAAAGCATTCGGGCTGGTCGTGGCAAACATGCAATTGTCCACACGCCACCTGGCCTTTCACGCCATCGCTCACATGATGGAATGGGACACGCGCTGGCAGCTTTGGGAACTGGCAGGACTGCCGCCGCTTGACCACCTGCCCCGCTGCTCCTTTGAACCCGGCGGGCCGATGATCGATCTCTCGAAAAAATGAGCGATCGCGAATCCATCCTCGACCAGCTCCGCAAGATTCAGGCGCTGGCGGAACGCGGCATCGACGGCGAGAAGGTGGTGGCGCAGCGAATGCTCGATGCGCTGCTCGCAAAGCACGGTCTCACGCTTGCGGACATTACCGACCACGATCTCGACTTCCGCGAGTTCAAGACCACCGACGACCTCGACGCGTCGCTGCTCATTCATTGCATTCTGTTCGTGGCGGGGACGGTTCACGTCCGCCACGCTAGACACCGCCGCAACAAGCGCATCGTCTATTACGAGCTGACCAAGCTTCAGCATGCGGAAGTCCTCGCAACTCTTGAGTATTACCGCGCTGAGTTGAAAAAGGATTTGGACGGCCTCTTTCAGGCTTTCGTAAACAAGCACCACCTGTTCCCGCGCGATGGTGAGTGCAAACAAACCGCCAGCATCGAGGAAATGGAACGGCTGCGGCGCCGGATGGATTCGCTGGTGAGCACGACCATGACGAAGCACCTCTCGCGATGAACGCCTACGAGATTTACAAAGGCTCCGATGGCGAGGCGACACGCCGGCTTTACGCCCACCTCGAAACGCTCGGGCACGTCGGCGTGATTGCGATGAACCTTTTCCGCGCGCAGAAGACTTCCGACCGCGCGAAGAAATACCGCGGCGGCAACGCGCGCGGGAGCTATCGCAGCCAGAGCTACGAGACGAAGAACTGGTCGCTCGGCCAGCTCGTGGAAGCCCTGATCGTCGCCGAAGACCTGCCGATGAACGCGCGGGAGTTGAGCGCCGAGAGCATCGAATACTGGCGGGATTGGAAAGCGGGAACGCGCAAGGTGGCCGCGTTATTTATCTCCGACCCTGCGCAGCCGCCGCCGTTCGCACTGGGCAAGTGGGGCTGGAAGGAAGATGCGAATCAAGCGTTTCACAAGTGGGTGCTCTACGTGGAGTTGCCTACAGGACAAGTCAGTTTTCACGCCGCTTCCCCATCCAGTCCGCACCGCTACGCCGGCGAATGGGACGGCCAGCACCTCAGCGCCGAGCGCATCCTCCGCTTCGTGCAATCGCTTTTATGAGCTTCGGTCCATCCTTCCTCAACATCACGTGCGGCCATTGCGGACACACGGCTGATGCCGCGGAATTCATGAACACGCCGGTTTGCGGCGAGCTGCCAAGCGGACAGTTCCAGTGCCCGAAATGCAAACGCGCCTGGCAGCGACGCCCGCGCGTTTTCCGCCAGCCGTGGGAGCCTTACTTCGAGTGCGCCCCCATCGAGGCAAGGCTATGAGCGAACAGCCTGATCTTTTCGCAACCGCGAATCCCGACAACGAGCTGGAGTTTGAATTGCAGCGGCAATGGGAACGCAATCGCAAGGCGCAGGCGCATCAATGGACAGACGAAGCCTTTTGCATCCGATGGGCGTGCGGCTGCGACGATCGCGACTGGTGGAACAGCCTGCCACAGTATGAGCGCAATGCGTGGCTGAACCGATACCGCCACGAACGCGCGCGCCTCGACATGGGAATGACGATGCGCAGCGCCGAATACCTTCTCGCCGTGGAGAAAGAAAGCTACGAGGAAAGCAGGCGTCTCGCCGAATCATGGGCCGAGGATATCCGTGAGGCATTCAAGAACCGCCAGCCATGCCCGATTCAGCCGGAAGAAAATTACCGCCACATCCTCGACTGGGCTTTTCGACTCGCCGGCGTCCCCGCCGAGTGCCTGCAACCAGCGGAAAGTAACTTATGAAAATCACCAGCAAATCCACGGCGAAGATCGTGCGCCTGCTCACGCCGCCGACCGCCACCACGCTGCTCGACGATGCGCCGCCTCGCGGCTTGACCGTGCGGCGGCTGATGAACCAGCGCCGCTACGCGAAACTTCGATCGAAATACACCATCGTCCGCATTGCCGGAAATCACCTGCTCTGCGTCGCGAACCTGCGCGATCGCGGCTGCGATTACATTTAATTTTATGAACGACAACACAGCACAAAAGCCACAAGGCCAGCAACTCGACGGCGACAACCTTCAGGAAGTCCTCGACTCCGGCGCGAACGCCGTGGCGAAGGGCCGCCAGCAATTCTTCACCCCGCTTGCCCTCGCCCGCGCGCTCCACTCCGCGCTCCCGCGTTTTTACGGGCAGCCGCCGGAGGTGCTCGTGGACCTGATGTGCGGCAGCTCCAACCTGCTCCGCGCCGCGCTGCCGAAGTGCGCGCTCGGCATCGACATCGACTCGCGGCTCGCGCGCCGTCCGGACGACTGGGACAAGGAGAGCCGCACCTGTTTTCTCAATGGCGACGTGACGAAGTTCTACCCGCTCGCGGCGGAAGTGGACTGGCGCGCGGATCTCTTTGCGCTCAACCCGCCCTACAGCGTGCAATGGGAGACGGCGCGACTCGCCGCGCTCGGCGAAAGCAACGCGCCGGCGGTGCGCGAAACCTACGTCCGCCTGCGCCACAAGGAAACGATCGACTCGACGCTCGCAACCCTGCTGATCGCGCTCGATCTCTGCACCGACAAAGGCGAGGGCTATCTGATTTGCAACGAGAACACAGCCACGCGCTTCCTCGGCGGTCCGCAATCAGCAATCGAAAATCAGCAATCAGCAATCGCTTCCGCCTTGCGGAAGCACATCTGGCTCTGGCTCAGCATTCCGCCGGGCGTGTTCGACAACGTGCGGTTCGATTTCCCGACGGCCGTGCTCTACTTTGCCCGCGCGCACGAGGCCGGTCCGTTCCATCTCATGGCGGGCAGCGCCGACGCCGGCGTGATTCGCAACACCCTCAAGCCGGTGGGCGACGGCCAGCGTTACGTCCTGCGCCACGGCGGACAGCTCCACAGCCGCACCGATTTCTGCCCGACCACCGAGCCCGTCTTCCGCGCGATCAAGGAGGAATACGCCACGCTCTACGCGGGGAAGAAACGCGACTGGAATATCTGGCTCGGCACCGACGGCACCATCCAGCGGCATCTCACCCCATTCCAGAATCACTCCCGCAAAATCCCGAAGCTGAAGGCGCGCCTGCTCAACGACCTGCAAGGCAAGCACCCGATGGCGCTCGTGGTGCAGCGCGCCACCCGCATCGCGCTGGTCGAGGCCATCCATTCCAAAATCTGGAAGGTGCAGCCGGAGCTGATTGCGAAGGTTTCGGAATGCCTGCGCGAATACAACGCGGGCCGCGCCCCGTTCTACAAGCTCAACGACGTGCAGCGCCTGGCTTATCTCGACGAGGCGGACTCGATTGTCTGCAAGGCCGAGGGCTTGAATGGCTTCGTGCCCGGCGAACGCTACGAGCTGAGCAGCCGCACGGTCGAGGTCGAGCGGCACAACATCCGCCCGAACATCCTCGGCGTCGATGAAGTGGTGACGCTCAAGGGACAGGAACTCGAGATCTCCATCAAGTGCGGCAAACAGACGCACACGTTCAAGCCGCGCTTCCCGGTGATCACGAAAATCCCGAAGGAGCTGAAGGAGCATCTCGATCGCAACAAGGCGCGCCACGAAGCGCCGCAGCAGCCGCCCGACCCGAACAAGCACGACCACGACATTGCCGATCTCGTGAAATATTTCGTCGTGCCCGACGTGCCGGACGTGGCGGAAGTCCAGCCCGGCCGCTACGCGCAATTCGTCGAGCGCATCAAGGCGATCGAGGCGGCGCGCATCGAGGCGACGGCGCATCTCCGTGCCGATCTCCGCTTCAATCCCTACTACGAATATCAGGTCGAGGACCTCGCCCGCGCCGCCATGCACGACGGCTGCGTCTTCTCATGGGACTGCGGCCTCGGCAAGACGCGCGCGATGTTCACGCTGCCGCAGATCAACGGCGCGAAGCGTGTCCTCATCGTCGCGCCGGAAAGCCTGCACCAGCAGATCATCGACGAGGGTCTGGAGCAATTCGGCATCACCGTCAAGCCGATCAATTCACACGCCGACTTTTACGCGGACAAGGATCTGCAAAACATCGCGATGGCCATACGCAACGGCGCGCTGCTCGACGACGACACGGCACGGTTCTGGATTACCAGCTACATCACGCTCGGCTACACCGGCGGCGATATGTGGGCGCCGAAGGAGAAGGACAACGGCGAGGTCATCGTCAACAAGACCATCGTCGCCCGCCGCCAGAAGCATCCGCTCTACCGCGAGAACCTCGACAACGGCATAGGGCATACAGGCAACGGCGTGCGCTGCGTCTTCACCCCGTCGCTCGCGCTGCTGATGGCCGACCTGTTCGATTGCGTGGAGTGCGACGAGGCGGTGCGGTTGAAGTCGAACGAATCGCACATCAGCCTTGGCGTCCGCGAAATGCGTCCGCTTTATCGCCGCGTCCTCACCGGCACGCCGATCAAGAATCACCTCGACGACATCTTCTGGCTCTGCCATTGGGCCGCCGGCGGCCACGCGCTGCCGTGCGCCCGCTGGCCGTTTGCGAACGACAACGCCGCGAAGGAAGCCTTTGCGAACGAGCACATGATCATCGAGCGCAACCATTCCCGCGAGGCGAAGGAGGAAGCCGCAGGCAAACGCCCGCGCAAGATCGAGAAGCGCACGCCGACCATCTGCAACATTCACCGGCTCTGGAAGCTGCTCGCGCCGATTGTCCTGCGCCGCCGCAAGGACGACGTCGGGCGCGACCTCGTGCCGAAGACGATCGTTCCGATGCTGGTCCGGCCCGGCAGCGCGCAGAACACGGTTTACAAATTCCACGCGGACAATCCGCCGGAGTTCGCCCGCAACGGCGAGCCGATGAACCCGATCGCGCAGGTGGTCGCGCAGTTGCAGCTCCTGCGGCAATGCGCGCTCTGCCCCGATTCCCCGAACCTCAGCGCCGACCAGCTCAGCGTCCATCGCATCCGGAAGATCCTCGCCGAGGCGCGCAGCACCGTGAACGCCGACGCGAAGAAGACGGCAAAGGCGGTCACGCTCGCCTACACCGCGACGCGCGTGGAGAAGGAGGTCGCAGAGGGCTTGCAGGGCGAGGCCGCGGTCGCATGGGCCGTGGTCGAGAAGATGATCAAGGGCGGCGATATCGACGTGAACAAGGTCATCAGCGTCGCGCCAACGATGGCCGAGAAGCTGCGCTCGGTGCTCCCGAAGGGCGACACCGCAAAGAGCTCGCGGAGCTGGACCGACCACAACCCGAAGCAGGCGGCGATTTTGAAACTGATCTGCGACCTTATCAGCCAGGGCGAGCAGGTCGTCGTCATGTCCCCGTTCCAGCACTTCAGCCTCTCGCTCTACCGCCGGCTGGTCGAGGCGGGCGTGACGGCGTGCATGCTCGACGGCAATACCTCGCCGGCGATGCGCGGCCAGATGGCGAAGCAGTTCAAGAAGCAGAAATTCGCGGTGCTGATCGGCGGACAGAAATCGATGGGCGAAGGCAACAGCTTCGAGTGCGCGAGCCATTTGATCCTGCCGTCGATCGACTGGGCGTTTGACACCAACGCGCAGAGCATCGAGCGCGTCCACCGGCTCAACTCGAAGAAGCCGGTGACAATCTACGCGATGATCATGGAAGGCTCCATCGACGCGCGGCTCGACTCGGTCTTTCACGAGAAGGGCGACTCGTCCAACCTCGCCCTCGACGGCCGTCTCTTTGCCGACAAGACCGAGGAGCTGAACCTCGGCGAGCTGCTCCGCGACGCCATCCGCAACTTCAACCCGAAGGCGCCGACGATTCCCGAGCAGGACATCGAGCGCGAATGGGACACGATGAAGCAGCGGCTCCGCGTGGCGATGCAGCAGTTCCGCGAATGGCATCCGCCTATCGTGCCCGACATCACCGGCCAGCGGACGACGCAGGCGCAAATCGAGAAGGCGGTCGCTGCGGCGGCACCGGAGTTCTCGCCGGTCGTGCAGCTCGTCAAGAGCATCCCGAGCGCGACCTTCGCCGCCATCATCGGCAGCGCCGATCGCGGCCGAGTGGCGATGGTCGTGCAGCGCTTCACGGAGTTCTGCATCGCGCATCCCGGGTTCACCGAATGGCGCAAAGCCTGGCGCGCCTTCGAGCCGTCGCTGGCCACGTTGCAGGCCGCAACGCCGGCACGCGTGAAAACCTTCACCGCAGCGCAATCCGCCGAGGAATATCTCCGCAGCTTATGAACCGCATCATCCTCATCGGCTGCGGCAAGACGAAGCGCGCGCACGCTGCGAAGGCGAAGGAGCTTTACACCGGCAACCTGTTCGCCGCGCGCCGCGCCTATGCGGAAGCGAGCGGGCAACCGTGGTTTATTATCTCGGCATTGCACGCTGCGATCTCGCCGGAGCAGGTGATCGAGCCGTATGACGTGACGCTCACCCGCCATTCGCCACGGCTCTACGGCTGGAGCTGCTCTGTCTGGAACAACCTTTTTCGCCTGCTCAACACCACGCAACCCATGCAGTTCGAGCTGCACCTCGGCGCGGTCTATGCCGAGCCGATTATCAAACATGCCCGCGAAGTCTGCCGTTACGACCACGAGTTTCTCCAGCCCGTCGCCCATCTCGGCATCGGCCAGCAGCTCGCATGGTATCGCCAACAGATGCCCGATTTTGTAACTATCCAAACCCCATTATGAAAACCATCGCCCAAGACCCCGCTTGGCACCCGGTTGCGGAGTTGCCCGAGGAACCCGGACGCTACCTCGTCTGGGAGAAATGGCCCGAAGAAAGCTCACGGCACGACTACTGGATGGTCGGCATCTTCTTTATGAAGCGCGACACCGATGGAACGGTGATGGAAAGTTGGTGGGCGATTGAAACCGACGACGGGTGCCGTCCCGGCGAAGTGCTGTTCTGGATGTATCCTCCTCCGATCCCGCTCACAGAAACTGCTCCATGAACAGCCGACTCCCGATGAACTCTTTGCCGCCTCGCGCGAACGCGATGCGCGGCGGGAGCAACCCCTTTCCACCGTCATGAAATACAACGTCAGCCGCGCCACCGACCTCGCGCCGAGCGGATTGCTCGAAGCCCGGATATATGATTGCAACATGCTCAACGCGCTCGAACGCGCGACCCATTCCGACCATCGCGATTTCGAGATCACCAAACATTCCGACGACCACTGGACGGCGCGCCATCTCGGTTGCGGTTGGATCTTCGAGGTGCGACGCGAGGAACCGCTCGCGCAGCCAACGCCGCGTCCGCCAGCTCCCGCGCCGGTCGAGCCCGCGCCGAAACCGGCACCGCCGCCAGCCCCGCCGATGCGCGAGATCAAGGGCGACCCCGCCATTTACCGTCCGCCCACCGGCGACTTCCTCTTTTGAACGAACGACAGAGCAAGACAAAAGTAACTTTGTCGTTGACCACTGCGAACATCGGGGTAGCATCGCGTTAACAAATATGCAAAACACCACCGCTTCACCCGACACCGACACTGGCAACGAAACCCACTACACCGCGTTCCGGTGTCCCCTCGACCTGTTCGAGAAGGCAAAGATCAAGGCGAAGGCCGACCGTCGTTCGCTCGCCAGCTATCTCATCAAGCTCCTGGATGTAGACACGAAGGACGTCACCCTGCCGCCGGCAACCCCCGCAAAGAAATCCAAATCGTAACCATCACCGCAACCGCAACCATCGCCCACCCACTCCATGCCTAAAAAAGAAAAAACACTCCTCACCGTCGCCGAGTCCCGCACCGACCTCTGGTTTCTGAAGCCGAGCGATTGCGCCCCGAGCACCATCGTCATCGACGACAAATCCAGCCGCCTCAACGTCCGCGAGGATTTCGGCGACCTCAAGCTGCTGCGCGAGTTCATCTCGGAATCGATCGAGCACGTCGGCCCGAAGAAGGCCGTGCCCGGCGTCGTCACCGGCCACTTCGACAAGGCCAGCGGCAAGTTCCTTTTTACCGATGGAGAGCGCCGCTGGCGCGCGGCGAACGACCTTGAGCGCAGCGGCATCGAGGTCTATCTCCCCTGCCGCGCCGAGCCGCATGGCTACACCGACGAGCAGCGCGTGCTCGACGTGCTGATCACGCAGAACGGCAAGAAGCTGACGATGAGCGAACAGGCGCGCGCCATCCAGCGGGTGATGGCGATGAAGGCGAAGGAGATCGAGGGCAATGGCGCCAGCCCAGCGAAGAAGGAGAAGCTGCTCGCCGCCGCGAAAAAGGAAATCGCGAAGCGGAGCGGTTGCAGCCTCACCCATGTGGACAACTGCCTGCTCCTGCTCTCGCTTCCGGAGCCGATGCGGGAGGCGGTCGAGAATGGGACGATGAGCGCGACGCTGGCGATCGACATCCAGCAGGCCGCCGCCGGCGAGCCGGAGAAGGCGCTGGAGATCTTCGGGCAGGCCCGCGTGAACGCGGAAAAGTCCGGCTCCGACCACGTCACAGCGAAGCACGTTCCCGTCGCGACCGGCAAAGCAAGACAAGCTGAGAAGGCCGCCGATGCCGCGCAGCAGACCGTCCGGCAGGTCGTCAATGTCGCCAGCTCTCCGGCTCCGGCTCCGGCGATCGACAACCAAAATTCCATCGCGGAGGAAAAGACCGGGCGCGACGGCCGCATCGAGGGCGAGACGGCGCAGACCAATGACCACGGCGAATTCATCAACGGCATCAAGACGGTGCCGCTCAAGTTCCCGCCGCCCGCGCAGAAGATCAGGGCGAAGGTCCATCTCGCGGAGCGCAACGGCAAATGGTTCTCGGCGATCTTTCTCGCCGTGCCCCGCGCCACCGCGAAGGGCGAGCCGATCGCCAACCAGCGCGTCTCGACGAAGACGCAGGCGTTCCCGTCGGAACCCGCGGCCTTGCTCGGCGGCCTGCAATCGATCCGCGCCGAGATCGAGCTGCTCGCACCGGGCGAATTCAAGTTTGCCCCCGCCGCGCTCGCGCACATGGACGAGCTGATGGAACTCGCCGCGCCGAAGGCGGACCAGACCGGGCGCAAGCACGAGCCCGCCGCCCCCTCGCCGACTGCGACGGTCAGCATCGGCAACCCGGTGCTCAAGGACGAGGACAAGGAACCCGCCGTGCGGCTGGTGGAAATCCACAAGGCTATCGCCCCGTCGATCGCCGTGAAGGAACGCTACCAGACCGTCGGCAAGGTGATCGCCTTTTTGAAAGGCAAACTCTCCGGCCCCGATCTCACCAAGTTCATTTGCGACATCTAAATTTATGGCCCGCATCCACGAAAGAATCGAACACGAATCCGGCGCGGAGCTAACCGTCTCGGAACGCCACCCCACCGAAGCGCGCGAACCATGGAAATGCATCACCTTGCGTATGGACGACTTCGAGGAGCTAACCCCGAAGGAGCTTCGCGCTCTCGGCAAATGGCTGACACAGCAAGGGCGGCGCATCGGTCGCACCTATAAATCCAATGGTGCGCCCAAACCATTCGCTAAAAAAATCCAAGTAACCAACTAATGAAAATAATCGGATACATCACAACAGCAATCGTAACAACTGTGCTCGGAAGCATCTGGAGTGGATATGTGCTCTCGGTGCTTTGGCGCTGGTTCATCGTGAAGCCCTTCGGCGCGCCATCCCTGACGATAGCGACAGCCATCGGAATCTCAATGGTGGTCAGCTACATCACGTTCCAACGCCTTCCGGACACGACGGTCGAAAAAAATAAAAGCGCGTCGGAGAAAATGCTTGAAGCCGTCCTCTGGACGCTAATGAAACCAGCCTTTGCCCTCGGGTTTGGCGCAATCGTGAGGCTTTGGGTGTGACCGCAAGCGAAGCCTTCCAGACGACCATCACGTGCGGTTGCGCCGTGCTCGGCTTTCTGCAAGTCCGCTCGGCGCACCGGAACCGGGAGCTCAAGCGGAAGCTGCGGCGCGCGCTCAAGGATTGCATCGGGTTCCATCGCATCGAGCAGGCGTTTTGCGAGCAGCGCGCCGATGCCAGCCCGGTCATGACCCCGCTATCGGTCAAGCGGGCGATGCGCCGCGAACTGCGCTCGCTCGGCTTCGACACGCCGAGCGACCACGCCAACCCACTCGATCTCGAACAGGAGCTGGAAAAACTGTGCTGATCTAATCCTAATCCTAATCCTTATCCTTATCTTAATCCTAATCGACCCATGAAAACATCCAGCAAACAAATCGTCGTCGGCTACGTGCGCGGCTCGACCGACGAACAGCAGAACACGTTGATCGCGCAGCAGCAGCAGATCGAGGCGTATTGCGAATACAAGCAATTTGAACTCGCCCGCTGCTTCATCGACCAGGGCGAGTCCGCCATGAGCGTCGATTTCTACGAGCGTCCCATCGCTTCCGAGATGGTGGCATGGATGCAGGAACGTGGCGCCACGGCGATCGTTATCACCAAGCTCGACCGCGGCTTTCGCGGGGCGGTCGATCTCATCCTGACGATTGAAGATCTCTCGAAAAAGGGCGTGGCCGTCCATCTGCTCGACATCGGCCTCGACCCGACAACTCCCGTGGGGGAAATGGTCGCCACGATCATGGCCGCGGTTGCCCGCTTCGAGTGCCGGCGCCGGAGCGAGCGGCAGATCGCCGCCTTCACCGTCATGCGCCAGAACGGCCAGCGCTGCGGCGCGGTGCCCTACGGCTGGAATGCCGTCGAGAGCGGGCGCACCAGCCGCACGGGGCGGCCGGCCGACGACCTGGTGCCGAACGACGCCGAGCAAGCCATCCTCCGTTTTATCATCGACGCCTCCACCGGCGGCACGAGCGACAACTCGCTCGCGCGTCACCTCAATGAACGGGGAATCAAGGCAAAGAATGGTGGCCGCTGGTATGGCGCCACCGTCGCCAGCGTGCGCCGCCACGCGCGACTCGATGAGAAGGCGGCGGCATGAACGAGATACCGATTCTCATGCGCGGCGACATGGTGCGCGCCACGCTCGCGGGCATCAAGTCGCAGACGCGGCGGATTGTGAAGCCGTGGCAGCCAGATGAAGAAACAGCGATGCACTTCAATTATGGAAAGGCCGAGTCTTTGCGCTGTCCATATGGAAAGGCCGGCGACCGCCTATGGGTGAAGGAAACCTTTTTCGATTGTTCAAAGCATCGACACGCGCCGATTTTTGCGGCGGCTGACACCTACATCTATCGCGCCGACTACGAATATCGGGAGCAGGAACGAAGCGTGATCGGTTGTCATCACTGGCAGCCAAGCATCTTCATGCCACGTCAGGCGTCGCGCCTCCATCTCGACGTCCTGAAGATTCGCGTCGAGCGCGTGCAGGAGATCAGCGAGGCGGATGCCATTGCCGAAGGCTGCATCATGGACGGCAATCTGCCAAAGGAACAACCGCATTCCGACGGGCGCGGACACATGGGATGGGACAGCGCGCGCGAATGGTATGCGTGGCTTTGGGACGAGATCAACGCCAAGCCGCGCCCCGTCTATGCGAAGAAGGAGGGCAAAAAGCAGATTGTCAGCTACGTCTCCTATCCGTGGTCGCGGGAAGATCTCGAGGATTTTAACCCCGGGCTGCTCAAGCCGACGTATCGCGGCAAGCCGCTGCAGCTCATCGAAAACCCGTGGGTGTGGGTGATCGAATACAAACCCGAGGCAAATACCGTATGACCTACAAACCAAGACAAGATTATGAACTGCGCCAGGCACAGGCGCGCAGCCTTTTTTATTTCCGCCCGCGCCGTTCGCGCGGCCGGCGCGTGGTTTGCTGGCTTGCGCTGGTTCTCCTGCTCGCCGGGTTCGCGGCCGTCTCCTACTGGATATGGACTCGGTGATCGTGATGCGCGTCGTGCGCGAGCCGTCGCTACATTGCGAATGGCTCCGCGCCCTGCCCGGCGACTGGTCGCCGCGGCGCTCCGACGCCATCCCGATCGCCGCGCAGGATGCCACCCCGCTGCAAGCTGGCGACCCGCACGTGCATCTCTTTCCCTATCATCCGGCCCCCGCGCCGGTCGATCCCGTCGCGCTCATGGAGGCGCGCGGACTCTGGTAATGCGACGATTCGGCTGACATACTAAACGACATGAAAACCCTGCTTGCCATCCTCACCCTCTGCGCCGCCGTCTCGCTGGCGGATGAAATCAAACGCGATGCCAACGGCAACGTCATCGAGCGCGATCAATCGACCGCCACCGGCGTCATCGTGCGCGACGCCAACGGGAACATCGTAGGGCGAAAGGAAGTGCAGGCCAACGCCAACGGCTCGAAGACGGTCATCGTCCGCGACGCCAACGGCAACGTGATCGAGCGCAACACACGCCAGAAGTGAAAACGATGCACTCGATACCCAAACCCTTCGATTACGAAAAGGTGTTGGTGTCGCCGGAGGAACTGGCCGCCGAGAGCGTCAGGATGTGCGGCGCAATCAATGCGGCCGTCGATGCGGAACTTTGGAAAATCATCAAAGCCTGCATCAGCGGCGCGCCAAAGGAAGTCGGGGAACTGACCGACAAGGAAAAAATGGCCATCTGTTTTTGCGCCGGCGTGCCGCTCAGCACCGAGGTCACGCCCGACGGCGTGAAGTTCACCACCGAGAGACCCGTCTGCATCATGAAAATCGACGGCACCTACAAGGTGTTCGTCCAGTCGCCGCCGCGTTAATCCCAAAAGACCTCGACAAGGTCTTCGTTGTCCAGGAATCGCTTGAATGCCACGTAGTCCACTTCGGGACTGCACTTCTCACATGGATAACGATCGACGATGAGGACGGCTTTCTCGAAATCAATCTCCCCGCCGCCGCACTCCGCGTCTGGCGCAAGCACCACCAGCCCGGAATAACCGGCATATTGTCGAGCGGAAACTTTCTCCCTTTTGAAAAACGCCGCGTCCTCATTGAAATACCAGTAAACGCGGCACCCGTGGGTAATCTTACACTTCACCTTCGACAGCGCGCCCTTAACATCGCGCGGGATAGTGTGGTCACGGAGATCGGAACCGAGCTTCCCGAAGCAGGATTCAGTCAGGCTTTGGATCGCGATGATTAAATCTTCGATCCCGTCCGTGGCCGGGATTTGATTCGTGTCGAACCCGAGTGCTTTTGCAATCCCGTCCAATCCCCAGCGCAAGCTGCCGTTCGCAAGCCTCGGCCGTCTCCAATTTTGATTTCAATTCTTCGTTTGTCATAAATTTAAAACACGCGCGACAGCCACAGCATTAAAAAAGTAAACAACATACCAAGCTCCATCCCGATCGAGAACACAGGACATTCACCGCGGTGCATTGGCATCAGCATCCCGAGATTCACCGCAAACAACAGTAGCCCGACCGCTTTCACAGCGCGCTTAAATCTGCTCGTTTTATCGTCGGGATTGTTCATATGGCCTTCGCCCAATACTCGATGATGCGCGGCTCGTCTTCGCGCGAGAAGATCCCGTTCGTCGCCGGCAGTTGAACGCCGTCGCAGAGGCGATGCGGCTGGCCGCCGAACGGCAGGCTCCATTGCTCCTTCTCGAAAGAGCCGCCCCACTTTGTCTTGTAAAATTGTTCATTGGCGCGGAATTGCCGGTGATGCTCCGCGCCCTTCGGTCCCTGGTGAATCGTCCGGCTCCAGAAATGGAAGTAGGAGGCGGTGCGCAGTCCGCACGCGCGAATGCCGGCGATGCGCGCCCGCGTGCAATAGTCGTTGTCCTCGAAGTAACCGCCCGGCCAGAAGTTCACGTCGGCGTAGCCGATCTTCTCGAACACGCTTCGCTTGAACAGGCAGAGGTTGCGCACGTCCTTGATGCTGCCGTGCTCGATCGCCGACGCGGCATCGAGTTGGTTGAGCTCCTCGATGCGCGGCAGGTGCAGGTCCCAAGGCCGCGCCGCAAAGTCGGTGTAGGTCATCCGCTCCCCCTCGAAGTAGCGCCCGACCCACGGGTAATCGCGCACCAGCGAGGCCGCATCGTATTGCGACGCGCAGATCCATTCGTAGTGCGTCTCGCGCGCGCAGGCGAGCATCGCGTCGATCGCGCCCGGATACGCCACCACGTCGTTGCCGACGAGGATGAGGTTGTCGTAGCTCCAATCCTGCCACGCAATGTCGTAGATATCGTTGATCGAGGCCGGAAAGCCGCGGTTTTTTTCGTGCACGATCCATGTGAGACTTGGCATCGTGATCGCCCAGTCCATCGTCGCATGGTCGTCCGGTTTTCCCACGACGATGCAAATATCGACGGGCTCGCTGACCGTCTCGCGAATAGCCCGCACGGCGAGCTTGGTGAAGTCGAGGTTTCCAAAGGTGACGATGCCAATGAGTGTGCTCATAAGTTTAAAAGGTTCCGGACGGCAGACGCGAAAACGCGGAACGGGTAACGACTCCGCTCGCGACGGCGGCTTCGCAGCTTGGCCCGTCTGCCGTCGGAAAATTCATAAATTTCTCCGGAGCACGAATTCGAGGAACGCCTCGGCGTTGCCGAGCGTCTGGTCGCGCCCGCGTGCCTCGGGCGAGTAATCGTAGTTCGTGTCGACGAGCTGCAGGAGCAGGAGCTGCCACGGATACTTGAAAGTGAATCCGTCGAGGAATAGCGACAGGTTGTAGTAGGCGTTCACCGGCGCCTTCGGATGATGGTTCATCCCGAAGCAGGAGCGGTGCGCGCCGTTGCCGATCGACGGCCAGTGGCCGCGCTCGTAGAGCTCGAAGTCGGGCACGGTGATAACCATGTAACCGCCCGGCTTCACGAGTCTGGACCAGCGCGACAAGGCGTCGAACGGATCGTCCATGTCCTCCAGCGTCTGGCTCGAGTAAACGAAGTCGTAGCTCTCATGCGGGCGCAGCGTGTCGATCACGTTCGCGTCGCCATCGCGCATGTCGAAGCACTCGCAGCTCACCATGCCCATGAATCGATGCGGCCTGCCGCCGACGATCGTTACGGGTTGCAACGGGTCGCCCCCGCCGCCGATGTCGATGCCTCGACCTGAGAACGCCCTTTGAAACAGCGGACGCACCGCCCGGCGCGGCGCGGCCTTGCTCGTCTCATTCACAGCAAGCCCTCCACTTCCAGCACCGCGCGCAGCTCCTCGCGCGATTGCACGTGCGGCCAGTCGCCGAATCCCTCCACGCGTTCCGGATGGAAAAGCAGGATGCGCTTCTTGCCTTTGTTCCAGACGTTCATTGTCGGCCACGCGGGTCCGGTGCCGATCATGATGATCAGCTTGCAGCGGCGGGAAAGCGCGCCAATATCGGTCACGCTCATGCCGTAGCCGAGCGTGCATCGCGCTACGCCCGCCTTGCTCGCCGCACACCGCTGCGTCACCACGAGCGAATGGCGCGCCGCCAGATCATTCGTGATCGCGTCGAGGAAAGTCCCGTCGTCATTCGGCGCGTAAGCCATCGGCATCCACTGGCCGCTGCATGGCTGCGAATTGACAAAGAGGATATCGAACGCAGGCAGCACACGATCGAGGGGCGTTACATTCTTCAGCGCCGGATAATCGAACAGCAACTCCTCGCGCGACTCGAACACCGGCTCCAGCCCCATCCGCGCCGCCAGCTCCGCAAACCAATCGACATAAAAACCGTAGTAATCGTTGCGATCGTGATGCCGCTCAAAGAATCCGCCGGCGTTCTTCCACGCATCGACCGAGTCCGGCCGCGCGCCCGACGCCGGCAGCGGCATCAGGGTAATGCCCGGCAGGTCGCCAATCATCTCCGCGAGCTGCGGGAGATGACAGGCGTGCGCGTAGTGGACGAACTGGTCGTGCGGATGCCGCCGCGCCAGCGCGCGCAGGAAGTGAAGGTGAAAGAGGTTGTCGCCGAGATGAAACTCGCAGTGGGTGAAATAAACGCGGCTCACAAAGTAACTTTCGAGAGGTGGAATGACATGCCTTTGTTTTGCAATGCCGTTCGCAAAATGTCAACATGCGGATTGGGCCACATAGGGCACGGAGGCGCGATGTTAGACTAAGCGGCCTTTCGCCATTCCGTCGTCTCCGCGGTTACAACGTCAGCGTCGTGAACTGCGCCGAGTAGGTGAACCCGAACCGATAACTTTTCACGCTCGTCCCGCTCATCGGGTAATAAACCACGTCCGTCTTTTGCTGCGGCGGTTGCTCGTAGCCGCCGCCGGAGGTGGCGAGCCCTCGCTTGCCGGTGCCCCATGTCTTCGCAGTGGCCTCGGTGATCGCGACACAGCTTCCGGTCACCGTGCGCTGGCCGATGGTCGTTCCCGTGCTGGTCTGGACATGCGCGGTCCCGAGCGGGATTGGAGTGAGGATCGACTTGTTGATCGAGCCGACCTCGTCGATCGAGTATTGCGCTTCGAGGATGTCGTCGCCCGTGTCGCCGAGGGGCTGGCCGCGGCTGATCGTGAAGCTGCGCCCCATGAAGATGGAGAGCGAGCCGCTCGCATCGAACGCACTCTCCCGCTCGTCGGTGATCTTGCGGCCGCTCACCCCGCTCACCAGCGCCGAGATGACCGTGTCCGCCTCGGTCTGCGTCGGCCCGTAGGCCATGCCGGAATAGGTGACGATGCTTTCGCGCGCGTTGTAGTCGATCGCGGTCTTGACGTGGTAGGTGATCGACACCGCCGCCGAGCCGATCTGGTAGACATAATTGAAATCGACCCGCACGAACAGCGTGCCGGTTCCAGTGCCGGTGCCGGTATCGGTCGCCTTCACATCGCTGACGTCCGTTTCCTTCGCGCTGCGCAAAAGGTAGCTGTCCCCGAGCTTGAACGAGCGCGCGAGCGTGAGCGCATCGCTTTTCGTAGCGGCAACCGCAAAGCCGCTGACCGATTGCGTGCTCGATCCAAACGTCTCGCTGTTGATCTCGCCATTGACCTCGGCGTATTGCCAGCTCCCCTTGCGCAGATACTCGTAGGAAAACGTCACCTCGCGAAGTTGCGCGCTGCCATCGGCCAGGGCGGACGTGTTAATGGTCTCCGTCGCCGTGGTCCGCATCGGATATTTGTTGTCGCCGATCAGGCGCGCCTTTGTGAGCGCAGTGGAGGTGTCGACCGCGGTGACGGTGCCGCTGTAGGTGGTCACAATTTGGCCGGCGCGCAGCTCGTTCTTGTCCGACACACTCAACGTCCAGCTCACGGCCGAGTCGCTGACCGCGCGCCATTCGTAGTTGAACGTCAGCTCGATGAACGCATCGCCATCGTAGCCGCTCACCCGCTGCTCGTCGCTCTCGATGATGCGCAACTGGCCCGACGAGGCATACGCGGCGCGGATTGCCGCCGCCTTCGTGCGCGCGCCGTCCGCGGTCTCGGCGCGGATCTTCCCCTTCACCGTCGTCAGCACCTCATGCTTCTCGATGTCCTCCTTCGTCGTGGCGTTGAATTCCGCCTCGGCATACTCGCCATCGGGAAACCGGACGTAGCTGGCCGAGAGGGTCCAGTCGATGCGATCGCTGTCGGTGATCTCGCCGTCGAGCACGTCGATCTGCACCTCGCGGTTGAAGTCGCCAAAGATGAGCGTGCCGCTCTTGCAGTCCGACGCCGCCTCGATGCGCGCTTTTTGCGCCTCCAGCCATTGGCGCCGCTCCGCTTCCCCGAGGTTCGGGTCGGCATGGAGCCGGCCGGACGCGACGATGTTGCACGTGGCCTCGCGGCGATTGTGCAGCAGCGTCGAGTAGCGCGTGGTGTGGATCGATTCCTTCCACGAGTGCGGGTTTTCCAGGTTGATCGCATCGCCGACGTTATTCGGCTGGAACGTGGCCGCGCCGGGCGAGGTCGGGCAGAGCTCCTCGCGCGCGACGAACGAGACGGTGGTTTCGAGGAAGGTCTGGCCCCATTGCTCCGGAAGGCTGTGCTGTTCCGGGCGGCAGGTGACGTTCACCAGCTCGCCGTCGTTCTCGTCGAGGATGACCAGCACGCCCTCGGTCCCGCGCAGCGCGGTGATGAGCGCGGCGAGCCGCTGCTGGTTGTCGGCGAAGCTCGGCTCCATGAACCATTCGGTGATGGAATAGGTGACGATAGCCCGGCGCGGACGCCCGCCCTGCGCATCGGCCTCGTAGCGCGCGACGCGGCCATATTGCGGACGGCCGTGCAGATGAAACTCATAGGCGCTGCCGCCGGTCGGGGTGTAGGTGATCGATGCTGGCATGGTTTAAAAAGTAGCGGTGGCTGCGCGCTGCGCCGTTGCCACGCGGTTGCTCGCCGCAAAGGCGCTGAATTGCGCGGCCATGCGGTCAATCTGCGCCTGCAATCCCACCTGCACCGTGTTCGCCATGATCTCGGCCACCTGCTGGAACTGGTCGCCAAAGCTGAAGGTCATCGGCGCGATGTGGATTTGCGGCGGTGGCGGTGCGGCCCCGGCTCCGCCTGCGCCGGCGAGCCCCGGCTTCACGTTGTCGCGAATGAACTGCGTCGTCTGCTGGATCGCGGCGCTGATGCCGGCGAGCGACTTGTTGAGCAACGCCTGTTCCTTCTCCAGCTCGCGTGCGTGCGTCTCGATCTCCGGCGGCAATCCGCCCGGCGTGAACTTTTGCACCGCTTCCTTCGTCGATTGTTCGAGGAACTGGAACTGGTTGTTGCTGAACGCGCCGTTCTTCTGGATGAACCGTTGCGCGAGCGCGGCGCGGAGCTGGTCCTCGCGCCCGGCCATCAGCAGCGCCTTCGACGCCTCGCGGTTCTCCCGCTCGCGTTCGTTGGCAATCTCGGCGGCGAGTTTATAGCGGCGCTCCTCCAGCGAGAGCCGGATGTTCTCGAGCCGATTGCCAAGCTGGAGCACCTCGGCCTCGGCGCGGGCTTTGTCCTCGGGCGACTTCGCGCCAGCGATGCGATCGCGCGCCCGATCCAAAAGTCCATAACCGAGAATCCCCTTCGTCTCGTTGATGCCCTGC
This sequence comes from Spartobacteria bacterium, assembly GCA_021324395.1. GTDB lineage: Bacteria > Verrucomicrobiota > Verrucomicrobiia > Chthoniobacterales > Chthoniobacteraceae > JAJPJG01. The sequence goes on from JAJPJG010000047.1 coordinate 69,365, forward strand.
TCCGTTTCATTGCGACCAATCTTGAAACGCTCGCTCTCGTTCTTCCCGAGCCGCTCCCCTTCGTGCGCGGCATCGACCAGCGCTGCGTATTGCTGCTTGACCTTGAGCTGCTCCTGTTCGAGCTGCAACGCCTCGCGGCGCGACTTGATCTCGGCCTCGATCAGCTTGTTGTTTTTGTCCGCCGCGCCCAGCTCCTCGTCCAGCGCAGCCAGCCGCGCGCTCACAAGGCTGTTCATCCGCTCGACGTGTTCCGACTGGGTGTCGGTGACTTTCGGCATCGCGTTCTGCAACTCCTCCATCGCCTCGAAGCGCGCACGGAAGCGGCTCTTGCTTTCGTCGTAGCCGCTGTAAGGCCCCTGCTGCTCGTCCTCCTCCGGCATCGTGGCGGTAAAGTCCGCCTGCGCCTGCCCGGAGTGCTCGGCAATGCTGTGCTCCAGGTCCGCACGCTCTTTCACCTCTGCGCTCGAATCCTGATGCTGCTGGTCCTTCGCGTAGATCTGCTGGTTGAGGATGCCAAGGCGTGTCTGCTCCGCGTCCAGGGTTTTCTTTGCCGAGTCGAGTTGCTCGGCCGCCAACTCACGGGCGCGTTCCCGCGCAAAATTTTCGCGCTCGGACAGCCGCGCCTTGATGCCGGCAAGGTCGCCGGCCTGTTGCATGGTGAGCAACTCCGACCGGAGCTTCTCCGCGTCCGCCGGGTTCTCATACGCAACCGAGGAGTATTGTTCGAGCTGCCGCTTGAAGCTGGCCGGGTCGCGCGAGAGCTGCTCCACCCGCGAACCGAAGTCATGCGAGAGACGGGTGAGATTCTGGAACGAGCCATAGAGTTCCCGCGTTCGCTCGAGTTCCTTGTTGTAGCTATTGAGCGAGGCGGTGCCTTCCTTCGACTTCTCGTGCATCGACCGGATCACTTCGAGGAAGGTCAGCACTCCGCTCGGAGCATCCTTCGCCGCTTTTGAGAAGTCGCTTCCACCCTTGTCGCCGCCCTCGCCGTTCGGCATCAGCGCGATCAGTTCCCGGATGCCATCGACAATGTCCTTGAGCGCATCGAGCGCGCCGGTCCTGCCGATCGTCACCCACAACTTCGCCCACTCGGTCTGCAATGCGCGCAAGTCCGCGGCCATCGTATCGCGCACCAGCTTGTTCTCGCGCTCCGCGCTGCTGAGATCGCGCTGCGCACGCACCGCCAGCACGAGCGAGTTGACATAGCCATCCATCAACGCCTGCAAACGGCTCGCCTGTTGCGCGCCGCCGATCTTCGCGAGCATCTCCTCGCGCTCGGCCAGGCTGAGCATCTGGTATTTCTGGAACAGCTCGCTCAACAGGTCGCTTCCCTGCCGCATCTCGCCCGTAGGCAACAGCACCTCGAACCCGAATTTCTTGTGCAAGGTTTCCTGCGTGTCCGGATTGCTCATCGACACGAGCATCTTCTTCACCGCGTTGCCGATCTCCGCGCCGGGGCGTCCCGTGCGCCCGACGCCGCTGGCGATGATGCCCATCAGCTCCGAGAGCGGCAAGCCCGCCTGCTTCGCGATCGCGCTCGTGCGCGCAATGCCGGAAAAAAGGTCCTTGTTCGTGACGTTGTAGGTGTTGCTGATCGTGTTCAGCTCGTTGAGCACGCTGCGCAGTTGCCCCACTTCGAGACGGTATGCGGCCATGATCGCCGTCAGTTGCTCGGCGCCTTCCGCCGCGGTGATCTCCGCGACGTTTGCCGCCTTCAGCGATACGTCCACCAGCTCGGCGGTTTCCTTCTGCGAAAGACCGAGCCGCGCAAAGCGGATCGCCGCATCCATCGCCTCGTCCGCGCTCCGGCCGTTGGCGACGGCCAGCTCCAGCACCGCGTCGCGCAGCGCCACCGCTTCCTCGCGCGAGCCGCGAAAGACCGCCTGCAGACGCGCGGTCTGCTCCTCGATGTGCACCATCGCGCCGAAGCCTTCGCCGAGCAGTTGCAGCCCGGCATAAAGCGTCGAGACGGCCGCCGTCCAGACTGTGACCGTGCCGAGGTTCTTCAGGAACGTCGCGCTGATGTTCACCAGCCCGCGCCGCGTCCCCTCGATCTTCGCGCTGATCTTGTCCTGCGTGGCGCTGATGAGCTGGCCCTGCGCATTGTATTGTTCGCGCAGCCGGATCGTTTCGCGCAGTCCGTTCGCCTCGCGATCGAACGCCGTGACCCGCGTTGAACCGTCGGTCGAAATGGTTTCCTGCGACCGCCGCGCATTCGGGTATTGGCGGGCCTCGGCGTGGAATTGCTGGCTGATCGCCTGCGCCTGCTGTTGCGCCTGCACGAGCTCGCGCTCGATGGCATCCGCCTGCGCGCCGAGCTTCGTCGCCCGTTTGTCGATCACCTGCCCGAATACGCTCTCACCCTGCCCGTAGCGCGTCATAGCGTCGTGCAGGTCGCGATACCCTTGCGCAGCCGTCTTCAGCGCCTGCGCCTGTTCCTCGTGCGAGCGCGCCCCCGCCTTGCTGACCGAGAGCGATTTTTCAATCTCGCCCGCCTCCAGCTTGACCTGCGCCGCGATGTTTTTATGAAAATCGGCTTCGGATTGCGAGGCTTCCTTTTGGTCCAGCCGCGCGCCGGCACGCGCACCGCGCGCCTCGATCGCGTTTGCGCGCATCGCCATCTTGCCCGCGAGCTCCTCCTCGCCGAGCCCCATCGCCTTCATCTCGCCAATCACGTCGCGCATCGCGTCGGCCTGCTGGTGGAATAGCTCGATGCTCTCGCGGCTGCCGCTCGCAAACTTCCCCTGCCGCGCCGCAAACTCCGCTTCGATCGCGTTGAACTGGTTGCGGTAGGCTTCGAGGAAACGGATCTCCTCGCTCACCTGTTTGTCGCCGCGATATGTCTCGGTCGTCCCCTGCCCCGTCCGGAACTTCTCGTAAACCGTGGAGCCTTTCTTCGAGAAGACGGTGCGGCGCGAAAGCAATCCCTGGTCGGGGCGCCCGGCCAGCGCGCTCCGTTCGCCGGCGGCGGCGAGATTGTCCTCGGCCAGCGCCGCGGCATTCGCCTTCGCGGTCAGCTCGACGAGCGAAAGTAACTTTTTCTGGATGATCGCATCCTGCAAATCGAGCGCCTTCGCACTTTGTTCCGATGCGCCGGTCAGCTCCCGCTCGGCGACGGCGGCTTCGCGGATGCCCGCCGAGGCGCCTTCCATCGACTCGGCCATGCCTGCGATGAATTGCATCTGCCCGAGCGTGCCTCGCACGCCCCGCTGCCGTTCCTCCAGCGCCGCCAGCTCGCGCTCGGCGGCGGTCAGTTTGTCCAGCTTGGCAAAGTCGGTCAGGTCGCTTTTGCGCAGCGCCTCCCATTTTCCCTTGATCATCGGCAGCTGCTTGTCGAGCACGTCGAGCTCGCGCGTGAGCGCGGTGACGTTCGACTTGATGAACGGCAGCGCCTCGCCGGCCGTGACCGACCCTGCCTCGATGTTCTCGCCCAGCTTGAACGCGCCCTTGACGCCGGAGACTTCCTTCAGCGCGGCCCCGAGCGCGCTGACGTTCGAGGTCATCCCCTTCATGATGTTGCCCGCCTGCTGCAATCCCTCCGCGCCCTCGACGCGGAAGCGGATGGTGATCGGCTTGACGCTCGATATCCGGAGCTTGTCCTCCAGCTCCACGATGCGCGTCAGTTTCTCGATGGCGTCATCGATTCCTGGAAGCGTGGTTTTGGGGGCGGTGACTTTAAGCTGAATGGGCTCCATCGCGCGTGTGGCCTTGCCTTTCAGTGTTGGTCGGGAAAGTCAACACAACCTTTGCGGAAGTCACGGCGCGCAGTGACCGAAGGCCATGCGCGCCGTGGTTCCCCTCCCACTTTGCGCAGGAGAGCATGCCGGAACCTAACTGCAATGCAAAACAAAAATCTATTCCTGATCTTCCGTTATCTCGAATTTGATTCCGCTCGCCGTTTCCAGAAGCTTGTCAGCGGTGAATTTATTCCCGGCAATCAAGCGAGCCGCCAGCGCGATTCCGAGCGCGATGCAGTGAGGGCAGTTATCGTCGTCTTTCGTGAGGTCATTGATCGCTTTGCGTAAATCATCATCGGCCTCTTTGTCTATCGGCACCCGTGTGTAAAAACCCTTTTCCTCTGCCCAAAGGAGGACATCCTTTGCGCTGGACTGTTGGTAATCCAGCGGAAGGTTATGCGCCTCGTTGTAAAGTTCGTTGATGCGTTGCAGCGTGTAATTGCTGATTTTACGGAGTCTGACGCGATGTTTCATAAAGTAGGACGCGACGTTTCATGCGCTGCTCCTCCTCGCCGGCGCAAAGCAGTAAAAGGAGCGTGAGCACCAAGGCTCCCAAAAGAATCAAAATCGCGATGTCATTGAAACGAATGCGGCGTTGCAGCAATCGGATCTGCTCGCGGCATTCCGCTTCATCGCGCGGCGGTGGGAATTGAACGCGGCGTCCCATTTCAATGCAGCCGCGGCGAGTAGTAGCGCAGCTCGGCCGTGGCGACCATGAGGCGCATCTTCACGCCCGTATTGGCGATTGCCGACGGGCCGCTCCGGATGTGCGGATGCCGGATGCCCTTCGCACCGAGCAAAAATCGCGAGTCCGATTCAAAAAGTTCCTTTAAGTTGTCGGCCACGCCGCGGCAGAGGAAGTCGCTTTGCGCATCGTCGTCGCCCTCGGCCACCACGCGCACGTAAAAACTGAACTCCGCCGTCGCCTCGACGAGGATCTTCGCGCCGTCCCAGATCGCGCTCGCGGTCGAGATGGTCCGCACGGTTTGCCAGTCGCTCCCGATGAGAACCTGTTCGAGGTAATCGCCGTTGATCCGTTTCCAGCGCAGCGCCGACGCGCCGGCAAAGGTGCGGATCGTTTCCCATGCGGTGTCGATCCAGACCTGCTCGACGAAATCGCCGCCGTCCGCCTGCCAGCGAATGTCCGTGCCGGTCAGGATGCGCGCCAGTTTGCCATGCACCGACTCCTCGATGCGCGCATTCTCGACGCGCCCGTAGGAGACGCCGCTCGCGGGGTTCGCGACCTCGGCATCCCATTGCGAGAGGTCGCCGTTTGTGAACCACGTCTCGTGCTTGCGCATGATGCGGATGACCGTGTGGATTTGCGGCAGCCGCTTGCCGTTTTCCGCCGGCGGGTCGGGCAGCTTTGCCTGGTTGAAAAGCAGGTCGCACTTCGGGAAGGTCACGTCGCCGAGGTGCGAGATGTGCGATTCGCCGGTGAAAAAACGCTTGAGATATTCGTTGATCAATTCCTGCGCGCCGCGCTCGGTGGCACGGGGCGAAAGCGGCGGACTCGTGAGCGTGTCGGGCATGATGGAGCATTGACAGAATGCGAACAGTTTTGCAAAACAAAAGCATGTCATCACCTCTCACCGTTGAATCCGTCACCCAGTTCGTCCTCGAAAACCCGGAGGGCTTTCTCGCCGTGCTCCGCGGCCGCTTCCCGCGCGGGATGCACCTCAGCAGGGAGGGCGCACTCACCGAGGCTGGCGTGGCGCAAAAAATCGGCAGCCTCGCCGACCTCGGGCAGATGGCGCGCGCCCCCAAGACGTTTCAAGTCGAGGTGCGCGGCACGTTGATCGAGCTCGAGGTGCGCGGACTCAACGGCGTCGAGAGCGCCGAGTGCGACAAGATCGACGCCGGCGTGATGCCGCCCCGCGCTTTCCGAGTCGAGCAGGGCAAAAAGATCATGGAACAGGACTATAATTTCCGCGACCCCGACTACCTCGCGCAACGCGACAAGGCTTACCGCCTCAAGCGCGCCGCGGTGATCAGCAAGGGACTCGTCGGCATCGAGGTGCCGGGCGAGACGCTGGAGGACAAGGCGACTTTTCTCGACACGAATTTCCCGCCGAACGTCCCCGAGGCGATCCATCAGGCCATCCTCGCGCTCACCAGTGCCACGCTTGACAAAGCCAGTTTTATCTAAGGCAGCGGCTCGACCTCTTTCCGGAGCTGGCTGCCTGGACGCCGCGCGACACCACGCACGACGGCAAACCGATCCCGCGGGGCATCGAGGAGGATTGGACTTACATCGAGATGGAGGCGCTGAAATCCTTCGGCTATCGCCTCTACGAATGGGAGCATGAGCATCCCGTCAATCGCGCACGTGTGATTGCCCACTACCTCGAACGCGGCAAGCGCGAGGGCTATCTCGCCGAGAAATGGGAGGATCTGCGCCACGGCGAAACGAACAAAAGGAACGCGGTCCCTTCATGGGCGCGCTACGCACAGGGAGGCGGGCGCCCCGACCAATGATCTACCTCGATCCCCTCTTCGATTACGGCTGGAAATACGGGCCGAGCAGCCATCTCTTTTGCGACGCGCATACTCCGCTCGACCGCCTCCACGACTTCGCGCAATCGATCGGGCTGAAGCGCGAATGGTTCCAGTCGCAAAGCCGGATGCCGCACTACGACGTGAACAAGCGCCGGCGAGCCCTCGCCGTCCGCAACGGCGCGATCGAGATTGGCCGCCAGCGGATGGTCGAGATCATGCGCGGATGGAAGGAAAAATCAGCAATCAACAATCAGCAATCAGCAATGGGCACCGACCAGCCGCTGCTGTTATGAGCCACGGCAAAATCGCGATCGAGATCGGCGCAACCTACTCGAACGATCTCGCGGAAAAATATCTCGAGCATCGCCGCGTCACCGGCATGGCCAGCAACCGTGTCCAGTTCCTCATCACTCGCGGCCGCCGCGAAGGAGCCACCGGCTCCTGTCCCCCGCCCGCCTTCTGGCACTGGCAGCGCCGGAAGCTGGATTGAACAATTAGCAATCAGCAATCATCAATTGGCAATGATCTGCTTCCTCACCCACACCAGCCAGTCCGCACTCGCGCGCGGGATGAAATGGTCGAGCCAAGCCCTCAACAATTCCGGGAAGATGGCCTCCATCGATTTGACCGAATCGAATCCCATGAAACGCCGGATCGCTTTCTCCAGCCCCTCCGAGCCGGGCTTCTGTAGTTTCAGCGCATAGAGAATCCGCCACGCAATTTGCAGGTCGCTCTTCCCCTCGTCGCGCTCGTCGAGCCGCTTCGCCAGTTCCTCCGGCAAAATCCCCGCGCGCGATTCACGCACCCATCGCTCGATGTCCGCCACCGGGATTCCGCCCAGCTCGAAAAAGCGCGGATCATCCGGCTCCGCATCCGGCGCCGGCGCGCCGAGCGCGATGATCATGCCCGCCTCGGGCGTGAGTAGATACGTGACCACGCGCGCCACCGCGGTCACAACGCCCGCCGCCCACTGGTCCGGGTCGGACTCCGGCGGGCGCAATGCCGTCAGCGTGTCGTGCGTGACCTGACGCGCCAGCTCGCGCCAGTCTTCGAGGTGCTCGGCGAAGAATCGCTCCGGCATGCTCAGCCGCTGCTGGATGCCACGCAGCTTCACGATGGCGTCGAGCGCGGTCACGGCCGCCTTCTCAGCGCCACGGTCTGCGAAAGTTTTTCGCCGCCGATCATCACGTCCCAGTATTCGATCACCTTCGTGCCGACGAGCGACATGACGTAGACATTCCCGTCCGGCAGCACGAAGGTCAGCTCGTCGCGCCCTTCGATCTGCACCGTGCTCTCGAAGCTGACGATCGCATCGCCAGCCTGGAACTCCAGGTAGTTCACCATCTTCGTGGTCGCGCCGACGAAGTGGATCAATGCCGTCACGGTTTCCTGCTGCGGTGTCCGCGCCGGCTGTGCACCCTCGACGTTCGCGTCATAATCATCCGGAAGCGTCCGCGTGCTCCAGCGCAGGATCACCTCGCCGGTGTTGAGTTCACCGCGCTCGACCACGCTGCCGAGGTCGCGGCGAATCCGTTGCGGGAGTAGATGGAGTGACATCATGGCGACCGCCTCATTCTGTTGAAATCACCGCGCTTCCGCTTCAACTGCCGGAATCTGTCCTTGTCCACGCCCTCGACTTCGCCGCGGAAAAGTTTTTCGAGATGCCGGTCCACATCGACCACGCCGCCCGTCGGAAGCCCCTCGCAGTTGCGCTTCTTCGCCCGGTAGCCGCATTTCGATTGATGGCTCATAGATCCTCCTCGATGAATGCGGGGGCATAGGCGCGCCCCGCCCGCAGCGAGGCCAGCCAGTGGCCGCCGGTGTCGTAAAAATCAAAGCCGGTGCCGGCCGGCGCGGTGTCCTGCTCGGTCACATCCGGCACGATCAGTTCGCCCTCCTCGGTCAGCGAGGCCATCCGCGTTCCGCCGCTGTAAAACTCGATCCGCGGCCGCCCGGAGCCATACGTCGCGCCGGCGGCTGTCAGCGTGACGACGTGCAGCCCGGTGCCGTTCACGGCCCGCAATGCGAGCACCTCGTTGATGGCGATGCTGAACGTGGTCGCATTCCGCGTAAACACCGCATAAGGCACCCCGCCCGTCGGCGTGTAAAGGTGCGACTGCGGGTCGTAAAAATAGACGTCGCTCGTGGTCGAGCCGTCGCGGTAACGCACGATGCCGTAGTCCGCGGGCAACAGGTCAGGCTTGTCGCCGTAACCTTGCGCCGGCGTGAACCGCTCCGCATGGAACCGGAGAATCTGCTTCGCGTCGCCGGGGATGCGCTGGTGAAATGCGGTCACGCCGTAAAAGGTCCGCTTCGCCCATGCGCGCGTGTCATTGTCATACCAGACCGCCACCATGATGAGCCGCTGGTTGCGCGTGATCTGCGGCATGCGCGGGTCGGTCGAGTTCCAGTCCCACATCCACACATTTTCGAGCTCGATCAAATGCTGCTCGTCCTCGTGATACTGGCCGCCGTAGGCGACGCCGTGCGTCTGCACCTGCCGCTCCTTGAATTCATCCTCGATGATGAGCCGGTCCGCGACGCCGCCGAGGTAAGCCTCGCCAACCGGCTCGTCGCCCGCGGTGCTGATGTAGAACGCCAGCTCCGCCTCCAGGACGATGAAGGCGGCTTGGTTCAGGGCGGGCGTCATTGAAAAGTAACTTTAGATGGCGAGGTGCTGGATGCCAGTCTGTAAGTCCATCGTCGTGAACTCTGCCGCCGGGCCGAGGACGTTGTCGCCGCTGGCGGGCGTGTTGCCGAGGAAGGCGATAAAGGATTGCGTGCTCGTGAAGATCGCGGCCCCGTCGCGGATCTCGTAGATGAGCTGCCTGAGCTCCGAGAGCAGGTCCCGCTTGCGATGCCCCTGGTCGTGCACGGAAATGACGCGGGTGCGATACGCGATCGCGCCATCCTCACCGCCGATCAGCAGCAGCGCCGCATCGTAGCAGATGAGCGCGTAGTCGTTGCCCGCCTGCACATCGGGAGTGATGGTTCCACCGACGCCGTCGAGGACATATCCCTGCGGAGCGCGCCCGACCTTGAACAGGGTCTTGACCGCCGAGGCGAGCGTCGTGTCGGAGTAGTTCCACATCCCATGCACCTCGCGATCCCCGAGGATCGAGCGAATCGGATCGTAAAAATCGGTGATGTTCATTCGCAAAAATGAACCAGCCGGAACGCGCGCTGGCCGTGGTTAAAACCATTGGCGCCCGCAATTCCGACCGATCCAAAATCTAAGGAGGCGGGGCTCGAACCCGCAGTGAAGTGGTTTAGCAGAAGACGGCAAACTTGCCGCTCTCGAACATGCCGGTCGCGGACGCCTCGGCTTTCGCGTCGCCATCGGGCTTCGCGATTTTCACCTCGGGGCGGTAGCCGCCGATGATCATGCGCTCGGTCAGGACCTTGTCGTCCTTGCGAGTCTCCATCATCACGGTCACACGCTGGCCGTTGATGCGCGGGAGGCCGTCGCCAAAGCCGGAGTAGTTCGCCTTGATGTCGAGCTTCGGAGGCGTGGAGCGGCCGCGCTTGACCCAGCGCGCGCCATCGTAGCCGCACTCGATCGGCACCGACTTGGCAGTCGGCACTTCGACGTCGCGGTTGGTGACGCAGGCCACGGTGACATAGCTCGCCTTTTCCGGGCAGGAAATCACCGCAAACTTGTTGCCGGCTGCGCCGCCATCCACCGAGATCAGGCTGTCCACGGTGCGCACCTTGCGCGCCGTGCTGACGTCGGTGCCGCTGACGAACAACTGCACGTCCACGGCGATGCCCGCCGGGAGGTTGTAGCTGTCGTCGATCGCGGTGGCCGACGGCTTGATCGTCGCGATGCCGCTGCCGGTCGCGCCGTTGTCGAGCGTGACGCCGAGGGCGATGACGATTTGCTCGTCGCTCTGCACGGAATCGAGGCACACCACCTGGAGGTCCCGCCCGGCGCTGATCGCCGTGTAGGTCTTGTCCGGGGTGTAGGTGCCGTCGTCCACGTCGTCCTGCACGATCTCGCCGAGTTCACGGACGGGATCGTTCGAGTAGAGAAGCTTGGTTTCAACACCGATCTCGGCCGATTTCGAAATGTCGAGCAGGGCTTCGTCGATGGTTGGGATGGCGCATTTCATAAGTTTGCTTTTGGTTTGGCTCCGGCGGATGCGTCACCCGACGCACCCGCCATCGCCTGGTTTCGTTAGGACGCCGAGCGGTAAACCACGGCGCAGGTATTGACCTTGCGGTTGCTCGGCAGACCGAAACCGATGACCTTGTTCATCGAGATGCTCTCGCGGTTCTGTTTGCGCATCGCGATGGTCTGGTCCACAAAGGTTTCGTCCATGCCGGGCTTCGTGAAAAAGTAACCGACCGGCTTGCCGAGCTGCACGTATGCCGTGCGATCGGCGGGGTCGAGGGTGTTGTCGCCCACCAGCACCCAGTGGTAGCCGCCGTAATCCATTTCGAGGCCGGCGTTCTCGAAGATCTGCTCGACCTTCGAGTTCGGCTGGCTCGTCATGGTGATCTCATCGAGGAAGCCGGTGAGATGCGCCGACGGGATATAGACCACAATCTTGCGGCTGAAGTCGCCGTCTGCGAATGCACCCGCACCCCACGCCGTGATGTATTTGATCACTGCGTCCATGCAGGCTTTGCGCCAGAGGGTCGATGCGGTGTTGCCGGTCGCGGTCAACAGGTTCGTGCCCGGCAGGTTTGTCGCGATGACGTTCTTGCTCGGCACGTAAACACGGCTCGACTTCGCGCCGGTGATGCCGAAGTTGCCGATCGAGTTCTTGATGAACGGCCAGAGGAGCGCGTTGGTCTTGAGCGTGACGTCACGCGCCATGTCGACGTTCGCGAGGCTCGGGCTCTTGACGTCGCCCTTGTAGATGTCGCGGATGAAATACTCGAAGTCATCCGTCGAGAGCGTCTTCAAATCGACGCGCGCCTGCTCCTGGTATTTGACGCCCTGCGTCCGTTTCGCACGGCCATCCTGGCCGATGTAGGAAACGTCGATCTGGAACTTCGACGTGTTCTCGATGAACGGCTCGTCGCTATCGGCGAGATTCACAACCTCGAAGAACGAAAGCGGATTGCTGTTCGCCATCAGGAAGTTGTCCGTCGTGAAGATGCGGATTTCGGCCAGCGCCGATTTCATCTCCACGTCGCCCGCGCGGCTGGCGCGGATCATTTCGACGAGCTTCTGTTCCGATTCCGGCGTCACGGCCTCGGCCATCTCGGCGAGGTTCGCACAGACGAGCGCAGCCGTGGCCGGCAGCAACAAGGTGCTGGCCCGGCGTTGCAGTTGCGCGATGAAGTTTTTCTTTTGATGGATGTTCATGGGTTTTGGTTTCTGGCTGGAGATTTTGGTTTGTCGGAAATTCAGCTCCGGGTTAATCGACCTCCTCGACCATGATGCGGAAGTCGCCGTCGCCAATCGCCGGGATGACGCCGCGCAGGTAGCCCTGCAACTCGTCGCCCGATTGCTTGACGCGGTATTTGCCCTGCGTGACGCCCAGCGCCGTGTTCAACGGAGTGCTCGACGAGATCAGGCCCGTGCCGGAAAGCTGGATGAGGTCCGCGCCCTCGCACTCGACTTCCTGGCACTTGCGCGCCGAGACGTCGGTGTTGACGAGGTCGGGGTGAATGAAGTCCTTTTGGAAAACGATGTTCTCCAGCGGGATTTCGCTGACGACGTCGCGCTCGAGATGGAACCCGCGCTGGCCGTCGGCGAGCACCAGGATTTTGTTGCCGTCCGCGTCGAGCTGGTGCGTGACGATCTTTCCACGGACGGCGGTGAAGGCGATGAGACCCGAAACCGACTCACCTTCATCGGCACGGCGAACTTGGAAGTTCAGGAAGCTATTGGGTTGTTGTGGCATATTTGATTAGGTTTTGTCGGTTTGGATTTTTTTGGTTTGTGGGTGGGAGAGTTTTTAGAAGATGCGCGGAGTGCCGGTCCTGGTCTCGACTCCGGTGCCGGCCGGGATCGGTTGCTGTGCCGCCGCCGAGGCGGTGCCTGTGCCGCGCGAGGCGGTCGCGGCGATGAGGTTCTTCACGCTTTCGCAGCGGGTATCGACGACCTTCTCGCTCGCTTCGTCCAGCGGGAGCGCCATCATCTCCGCGAGGAAATCGTTGTGGACATCGACCCGCACGCCGGCTCCGGAAATTTTGTCGAGGCGGCCCTTGATCTTCGGAAGCTGGTTTTTGTAGTCTTCCGCCGCGAGCACCTCGGCGTTGATGTGCGCGATCGCCGCCGCCGGGATCGTCTTCGTGACTTCCGCGTCCTTCGACAGTTCGTTGCGCCGCGCGCTCACCGCCACTTCCCGCTGGCGCTCGGCCTGAAATTCAGCCTTCATGTCCTGCTTCAGTTTGTCCAGCGCCGAGTTCTGCGCCGCCTCGGCATCGGCCTTCAGCACGTAGAGCCCCGAGTCCTTGATCCTCGCCTCGCCGCTTTCCGCGAGCGCCACCGCCTTGCTCGTTATGTCGTTGATCTTCGTGGTGACGTTGTTCGCAAACTCGATCAACTGGTTCGCGTAGCTTTGAATGCTGCGCAGCCCGTAACTCAGTTCCTGGCTGGTTTCAAATTGTTCGAGCGGCGGCAACCCCTTCAGCATCGCGTTCACCTGGTCGCGCATGCCGGAGACGAATTGCGTGAGCGCCTGTCCCGCTGCGGTCAGCTCGCCGGAGTCCGCGTTCGCGGATTCCTTTTCCTTGCCCGTGACGACCGCCGGGGCGAGCGCGATCGTGGCCGCGCCAGCCGCGCTGGCCGCGCCTTTGAAATCGTGGGTCTTTGCCGCATGCACTGTCACCGCGCCAAAAAGCACGGCGAAGGAAATCGTGATGAGGAGGGAGGTTGTTTTAAGAAATGGCTTGAGTGATTTCATTTTGATTTGCTTTGTTGTTCGCCTTGAAAAAGGGAGTTGCCTGCATGTGACAAGAACTTTTTTTAAAAATTTTCACTTTTTTGCAAAGCGCTATGCCGACAGCTTTTCGGCGACGTCTTTGAGCGGGCAAAGCACGCTGCGGCGGTCCGGCATCTCGATGCGCAACGCCGGATTCTCAGCGCTCGCGCTCACACGCAGCCCGCCGAGGCGAGCAATCCCGTCGGTGAAAACTTCGCGGATGATTCCCCTGCGGCCCGTCCGGAAGCGCACTTCGGTTCCTTCGAGCGTGCCGGCGTGGGTCTCCGCGGCCATCGCATGGAGCGAGCCGCCATCGAGCTCGGTGACGTTCTCCTCGGCGTTGACGCTGGTGATCTTCGCCACGCGCTCGGCGGGACGCGGCGTGACCCCGACTCCGCGCAGCGAGGTCGGGCGGCCGTTCAATCCGTAAACCATCACCGCCTGTTCGCCGTTTACTTTGCCGACGGAAACTTTGTTGTCCTTGATCGAGACGGCATCGGCGTAGTCGCCCGGGTCGAGCAGCGGCACGATCACATCGGGCTTGCTCGCGAGCCATAGCCCGATGTTGTTGAGCGTCGTGATGTTCTCGATCGAGACCGATTGCTTCTCGCGCGAGGTCACGTGCTTGCCGAGCAAGCCCGGCACGCCCTCGGCCAGCTTGAAGACGACGGCGCACGCCTTGATCGCCGGCGCCTGCTCCGCGCTCGCGGGCATCTGCCAGCCGCCCAGCGGCGCCTTCGGGAACCAGGTCGCGACCACGCAGCCAATGATCCGGTCGCGCGCGATCTGCTCCGGGTTGTAAGCCTTGAGCAGATGCCGGATGTTGACCTGCTGGTGGAGCAGGCTCGCATGCGAGGCCGAGAGCGTGTCGGGCAGCATCCCGATGTAGCTTCCCTCCTGCGTCGGCCCGATCACCACCGGCAGCGAATGACAGCAGGTGAACTCGATGTAAGCCTTGTAGTCGTCCGCCTTGTATCCGAGCCCCGCAAACGGCGAGCCCGCCTCCGCGTTCGCATCGAGCATCCGGAGCCCGGAGATCTCGAGTGTCGATTCGCGCGAGAGCAGGCTCTCGGCGCCGAGATTCGCAAAGTTACTTTTCATGATTCGCTCGCAAACGGGAGCCGGATGCCGCGGGCCTGCATCCGTTTCAGGATGGCGACGCAGCCGAGTTGCGCATCGACGGCCGTGCGCGAAAAGTAACCGTCGCGCACAAACTTGCCGGAGCGGTAGAGACTCGTGCCCGAGAAATTGTAAGGCGAGGCAATGCCGTAGCGCCGGTAGCCAAAGCCGTTGAAGCTCTCCATTTTGTCGAGGGCCGATTGCAGGCTGCGCCAGTCGATTCGATCGAGCGGCGGATGCTCGCAAATGTAGTAGGCGTCCTCGGCGCTCTGCTCGAAGGTGTATGGCGGCTCGGCGTAAGGCAGGCGTCCTTTCGGCTCGTCCCGGGTCCTGTGCAGCAGCGAAGAACCTTCATGCGCGTGCCGGCTGAAATCGTTGTCGCTTTCGCGATAGTGGAGGCAGAACAGGATCGGCGCCGGCACGCCGTTTTTGCGCATCGCCTCGATCTTCTGGTAACGCGGTTCCGTGCGCTTGAAGCGGTCCACCGCGAGGTCGAGGGCCAGCGAGTAGCGCGGATTCAGCGTGGCGTTTTTCCACCGCGCCACTTCATCCACGTCCGCGCCCCGCGCGAAGTTGCTGCACAGGATGCAGAGCCCGATAAAGACGCCGATAAAGACGAATGCACGGATGCGCGAGCGCTCGGTCGGGCTCAGGCTGTTCCAGTCGGTGACGTCGCGACCGCCCGCCGCGTCGGCGTCAATGGTATTGCGGTAGCGGAAATGGATCAGGAAGGCCGCGAGCAGGAAGATCAGCGCCGTAAATTCGATGGCGTATGCGGACGTTCCGAACCGCTCGGCAATCGTGCGCGGATGAAACGTGGAGCCTTTCATCTCGTCGAATTCCCATTCGCCAAGCCAGCGGTATTTGATGCCGCTCATTACCGCCCAGTTCACGATGAGCGCGAAGATGATGAGGGCGCGCTGCCGGAAGATGAAGTGGAGTGTTTTCATAAGTTTAAACTCTGGACGCAAATTTAAGGACGAGCCCGCCGACTATTCCGGCGATGACCAGGATGCCGATGATCCAGATCAGCACATTGTGTTTGACCATCGAGACGATCTGCGCCGAGTCGTGATGCCACCCCGCTTCCGCTTCGTTGGCATGCTGCGCGAGCGCCACGACATCCGTGCTGTAGTGCGCGTCGGCTTCCGCGACTACCTTTTCAGCATTCGGAATTTCGTTGTTGAGCTGCTTTTCATGCTCGGCCTGGTTCTGCTCCGTCTCGGCAATCCGCGCGACCATTTCGGCGTGCTCCTTCTTGATCTCGGCTACTTCGCTTTGCGCCTGCGCGATTTGCTCGCGCAGCTCCGGCGGCGCATTGCGATAGAGCGCGTCCAGCTTTTGCGAGGTCGCCGCGATATGGTCGCTCTCGGTGTCGGCCAGGACCTTTGCGGCGCTGAGCGAGATTTGCGCTTTGCGCGCCGTCACCTTCGCCTCGGCAATCCGCATGTGCAGCCCGTTTACGGCCGCATCGACCGCCGCGTGGCTCGGGGGCGTATAGTGCCTGGCTGTGTGCGCGCAGCCGGCAAGCAGAAGAATGACGAGGAGGAACGGGAACTGGAATGTTTTCATAAGAGCGACTTGAGACCCCGAGCGATTTCAGCCTTGCCGCGCAATGTCAAGCGCAAAGTGTTTTGATTTACCGTTCAGCCGCCTCGTTCGCCTTGCGCTGGAACTCCTCCTTGTTCGAGATCCCGTGTTCCTTCATGAACCACATCTCCTGCACCTGCTTGACCTGCGGCTTGCGCGCCTCCAGCTCGTTCGTGTTCGCGGTGATCTGGTTTTGCAGCGAGAGATGCAGCAGGTCGTCCGCCGCGATCCGCACATCCACTTTCGATTCGACCGCTTTCACGAAGGAGTTGACCGTTTTCAAATCCGCCTCGCACTGGCCCATTTCCTTCCCGGCTTCCGCGAGCGAATGCTGCACCCACATCACCCAGCAGGTGACTCCGACGATCGCCACGCCCAGGAACCAAATGAACCGCGCCACCGTTTCCAGCCGCGTCACCTTCTCCGCCACCGAAACATCATCCGCCTCCAGCTCCCGCCTGCGACGGTCCAGTGACTTGATTATTTCGTGGTAGTCGATTTCTTCATTATGTTCCATGTTTCGGGGGACTTGCCATGAACCCTTGTGTGACCAGCACGTCGCGCATCATGCTTTCCAGCACCACGCGGCAGAGGCCGTGAATCTGTCCTTTCACGAAGACGTGCGACGCCCCGTGCAGCTTGCACGAGATCATCATGTCCTCGTCGTCGGTGCCGGTCATCACGATCACCGGCGGACGGAACGCGCCGATCGAGCTGATCGTCTTCACCGGATCGGAGTCGGGAAGGTTGAGGTCGAGGATGGTGACGTTCGCCGTGGCCGCATGCGCCAGCGCCTCGACGAGCGTGCCGGCTATCTCGATGTTCACCTGGACCTTCGGCGCGAGCGGCTGCACGATCTTCTTGATGAAGTCCCGTTGAAGCAATTCAGCCTGCTCTTTGTCGTCCTCGACGATCAGGATTTTCATGGCCGCCGGTTATTTTCTCGCAACGGCGAACCAATCCATTAGCACCGCTTTTTGCACGGCCTCAGTGTTGTTCACAATGATCTGAGGCAACCCTGCGCCGTAAAAATTGGTCGCGCTCGATGACCATACTTCGGTGCTCCATACACCATTTGTCTCGACCGAAATGCCGACGTAACCGTTAAAGCATTTCACCGATATGGTGTGCCACGAAGTATCCGCAGCTACGCCAGAGTCGGCCACTACGGAACCTGCGGCGAATGCGCGAAAATTCGCGTTCGTGCCCGGATTAATATCCACGTAAACACCGTTGCCTGGAAGAGTGTCGCCGCCGAAAGTAAGACCGATTCCATAGCGCACATTCGAGATGCTGGTTAGTCGCGCGTGGAAGCGGAACTCAAAGCTGGTATCACTAAGAGCCGTCGGACGTTGCCCATTTGTCGCCGCATAAGCACTACCGTTGGCATTCGCCGTGTTGGACACCTTGAGAATCCCATCGTAATAATCGCCGCTGGCAGGTTGGTATCCTGCAAGGGTTATTGTTCCACTTCCAGCCCATCCCCAATCACCATACTGACTTCCTTGGTAGCCCACGAAATCATCGCGCACTATGCTCCATTTCGGCCAGGGATAAACATCGTCGCGAGCCGTCATTGGCCGCTCAATCTGTTCATTGCCTTCGAGGCTTATGACAAATCCATTATGCAAATGCGTCGGCGAGATCGCGTTCGCGGATGCGTAGTTAACCAAACCGTAAAAGTCAGGCGACAAATCGACGTATTTAAGCCCCGCGCCGGTGTCGCTCAACTCGCTATACAATCGCCAGTTGCCATTGGGCAGGCGCACATAGCTGCATACTTCCATATCAGAGGTTTCGTTTGTGCAACGCACCCAAGGACCGGAGGCAGTCGGACCGCTGGCGATATTCTGCGAACCTTGATAGTAGGCTAAATAGTAGCGCGGACCGACCTTGAATATTTGGGCATCGCGAAAGAAATTTCCACTGCCGCCAGCCACGGTGAGTTGCGTTGGGCTCGTCCAGCTCGTGAGCGCTCCATCAGTGCTTTTCATCCAATACTGCGTTTGGACCGTTTGAGCCGAATTAGCTTTAGTAAAGGTAATGTAAAACGACCCGTCATCGTCCACGAAAGGATGAGGTCCCCATGTGTATTCGCCTGCGCTAACAACCGCCGAAGTTGAGACAGTGACCGGCGCTGTGAAATT
Organism: Spartobacteria bacterium; assembly: GCA_021324395.1. GTDB lineage: Bacteria > Verrucomicrobiota > Verrucomicrobiia > Chthoniobacterales > Chthoniobacteraceae > JAJPJG01. The sequence goes on from JAJPJG010000047.1 coordinate 87,338, forward strand.
CACCCAGTCTTTGGTTTTCACGTAAGCCCAATAAGCTACGTTCCCGTAGTTACCCGTTTCGAAGACAATCACCCATTCGCCACGGTAGCGCGCAACTCGACATGTTGCCACGTCGCCAAGGCTACCGGATAAATCGATAACAGGATTGCCACCATTACGCGCTGTGAACGTGATACCATCAACGGATTCATAGAGGAATAAACGGTTATCGCGCGTGCCAGATACATCTTTGAAAAAACCACCAAGAAATTTCACCGAGGTGTTATGAAACTCGGATGGCGGAGCATATTTATTCACCGCTTTCTGCGTTGGGACTTTCGTATCGCTGAAAGACGCGAGCGTGCTGTCTGCGTCCAACGCCGCCGCCGCTGCGGTTCCGGCATCGCTGATAGTTGAAAGAGTCTGCGTTCCGGTGTGGTTGCCGCGTTGAATCGCGACGGATTGCGCTGCGTTCGCCTTAGTCGTGGCGTCGCTCGCCGCGGCGGAGATTACCGCTGACTGTGCAGCGTCGGCATAGGTTTTGACTGCTTTTTGCGACGGGTATTTCGTGTCGCTATTAGACGCAAGCGTTCCGTCAGTGTCCTTGTTCGCCGTGTTCTCCGGCACGTAGGGAACGCCGCCTTCGACGATCGCCCAATTACCAGCAGTCGATCCTGGCGCATCCACTCGGGCACGAATCCAGTCGCCAACCTTCACCGCAGTCCCACCAAGCGTGCCCGCCACGGAGATCGTCCAGATGTCGCCTTTCAAAATCGCCCCAGCCGATCCACTTCCGCCGCTGGATGGGAACGCGTTTCCGCTGGCATCGTAGTTACCCCGGTCATCGTAGAGCCCAACCACAAGGCTGTCCGCATAAGCTTTTGCACCGTCCGCTTCGCCCTTCGCGAAAGCTGTAGTCGCAATCTGCGTCGTATTGGTTCCACCTGCCGCCGTGGGAGCGGTAGGCGTGCCCGTCAGTGCCGGAGATGCGAGCGGGGCTTTGAGCGCGAGATCCGTGTCGTCGGCGATTGTTCCGTCGCGATCCTGAAATGTGTAGGTGTGCGCGGCGGTGTTTGAGTTGGTGAAAAACGAAAGAAAGGTTCGGGCCGCATTCCAGAAATTAATCTTTAGCAGCGTGAGCCCGGCATAGCCGCCGCTGGTGTCCTTGTTCGCAGACGCTTCCTTGGCGTTCAGAGCAGTTTGCTGCGCCGTCGAGACAGGCTTGTTCGCATCGCTCGTGTTGTCGCAGTTGCCTAGACCGACGTCCCCTTTCGTGACGGTGACGTTGCCGCTAAGTGCGTGGCCGTTGACGGTGGTTGTCTTGTCCACCTTCGCATCCAGGGCCGTTTGCTGCGCGGTCGAGACCGGCTTGTTGGCGTCGCTGGTGTTGTCGCAGTTGGCGAGGCCGGGCGCCTTGCCGTCGGCGCGCGTGTAAACTACGCACTTCCAGTTGCCGCTGCCGAGCGAGCGAAACACCGCGACGTCGCCGACGGCGGTCGTGATGTTCTGCGCAGTCGGCAACACCAGCGAAGTCGCATTGTAGGTGAGCGTGAGAACGCCGGTGAAGCGCACGGTCCGCTCCACGCCGGCGGCTGCCGATGCGATCGCGGTGATGGTCGTCGTGCCGGTGACATCGACAAAGGTTCCGGTGGCCGCGCCGAGGTCGATCGTGGAGGCGCTGGCGATGTTCGCGCCCTTGACGCCATCCACCTCCTGCTTGCGCGCGACATCCGCGGCATCGACCGGCGCGGTGTCGATCGTGGTCTTGCCGGTCACGCCGAGAGTGCCGGTGATGGTGGTGTTGCGAAGTTGTGAGCCCATGATGGTGTTTTGTTTAGTCGGTCACTGTTCCCTCGATCGGTTTCTCGGTCGGGCGTCCGCCTTTGCCGCCTTCGCCCTTGCCGTTGTTGGCGAGGCCCTGGCTTAGCCCCTGGCGCGGCTCGAATGGCGGACTGTATGCAAGCCGGTCCTTGTGCGCGGCCAGCATCCGGGCGCTCTCGATCGCGTCGTCCACGCCCATCGCCTCGCGCGCGGTCTGCGGCGAGACCAGCCCGTTCGAGCCAAGCCGCACCCATTCCATCAAGTCCTTGATCGTCTTGAAGGAATGCGGGTTCCATTTCACCCGCAGCGGCACGGGCGGCTCGTTCTTCCCGTAAAAATCGGGCGAGTTGAAAATCGATTCGAGCAGTCCCGCGACCTTGCTTCGCAGGTAAAACCCTTCGCGCTCGAACATCTGCAGCAGGTAGGGCGAGACGTTGCGCGTCTCCCGCATCTCCTCGACCGCGCCAGCCCATGCGCGCAGGCGGCTCATGACGCCGTTGTATTTGCTCTCGTCGAAGAAGCGCGGGTCCAGGAACGGAAACGCGTAGGAGATGTCGAAGTTGGTGACGACGGTGAACGCGCCCCCCTTGTTCTTGTGCTGGGCCATGATGCGCTTTTGCTGCGGCACCTTCAAAAAATGCTTCGGATCTCCGGCGAGAGGACCGCTGTCGATCTTGTGCCCCTTTTTGATTTGCCGGATCACGTCCTTCATCGTCCATGCGCCAGCCCAGTCGCCGAGCTCCAGCAGGTCGCGCGTGCTCAATTCATCGAAGATCGCCCCGAGCCGCGGCTCGCCGAGCGTCCCGCCCGACTTCGCACGCTTGAGCACCCGCCAGCATTCGCCCTGGTCGGCGCTCAGCGTGAAGGAACCGCCCGTCTCGATCGCCTTGGCGTAGCGCTGTGGCAGCGCCGCTTTTTGCTCCTTGCTTAAAGTTACTTTCTTCGGCCAGACCTTCACGCTCTCCTCGCCGAAGACGTTGAGCAACTCGACATCCTCGCAGTTGAGGATCGTCACCGCCGGCAATCCATCGACCGGCACGGAGTCGGCGCTGCGCCAGAACGCGACGACATTGTCGCACGTCAAAAACTCGAGCCACGCGTCCTCGGCCACGCGCGGGAAATCGAAATCGATCTTGGCAAGCCATGCCTCCAGCTTCGACGGTTTGCGCTGGCTCTCCCCCTCCTTGCGCATCTTCGCGTCCAGAGCCTGCGCCTCCGGATCGACAAACCCGAAGGCGTCGTTGCAGAAGGCGAGCTTGAGATTGATCACCCGCTCCACGAAATCGTTCTTCGCCACCAGCTCGCGGCAGCGCCTGAACATCTCGCGCCCCTTCACGCGCCATGGCGCGAGGAATCCGTCCGGCGTTTGCAGGTTCGCGGGCGAGAGCGGCGTCAGCTTCTCGCACTCCACGGCCAGCACCGCATCAGGGGAAAGTGGACGGGACGTGCGTTTCGGCATGCGGGGTTTGCAAAACAGCCTTGCCGATGGATGTCAAAACTTTTTTTAGGGCGCGCGCGCCCCAAAAACATCGGTTTGCCTTGTTCATCCGTTCACCCGCCGGCATCGACGCGATGCACAGCCCGCTCGAGCTGGCCCGCCATCAACACCGCCACGTCGCGCCGCACATGGAAGGTCATCGGCACCGCCTTCGGCGACGACGGGAACAGCAACACCACCTTCACCATCGCCCGCCCGTAGTCGTCCCGCTCTGAGGCATCGTCCTTAATTTGAAAATCGGTTACTTCCATTGTTCGTTATTCACCATGAACAGGACAGCGGCCACCTTTCCAATCCGATCGTGGGTCGCAATTACAACGAGGCTTGGTGACGGCGTTCATGGCTGGCTTGGTTGCTTCCAATCTTACGAGGATGGCTTGGAGCATTTCCAATCGTTGCCGGCATTTAATCGCGATGCGTGCGTGACTGTCCGATATTTTCAGACGCTTCTCTTTTGAATCAAAACATCCAACTTCGCGCCATGACGCGTTCGTTCCACTGCGCCATGTTTTGCGCGCTTGGTCCCTGAATTTAACGTCTTGCTCGGCTTTTAGGATTTCGGCTTTGATGAACACCACGCACTTATCCAAGTCGATTTCGCACGTTGCTGGATCGTTATTAGTCATATCATTTTTCGCTGCTTGAGACGCTCGCGAAATGCGAGGCGTTCCTGGTTCGACCTCAAGGCCGAATACATATTTTTTGCGCTGGCGTAGTGGCTCGGCACCGCCGCGAAGATTTCCTTCCAAGTCGCGCGCGGATGCGCGGCACGGTATTCATCCACGGCCCGCTGCGTTTCCTGCGCTGCGCCGACGCCTTTCAAGTTTGGAACGCCACCCACCGTCGCGTCATTCCATCGTTCGATTCGCGCCAGCAATTCATCGCGATAGTGCGGGAAAGGCTCCTGTGGTTTCGGCGCGACCAGCTCCTCGATCGCTCCATTGGTAATGAGCCAGAGGCCAATCCCGAATTTATCGCACCATTCCAGCCGATCGGCGCGCGGCCTTGCGCCGATTGCACCTACCACGAAGTCGCCGCCGCACATCGCCGTCTGGAGCTGGTGGCGCAGCTTTCTCGTGAGCCCGACCTTGGCTTCGACGACCAGTGTCTTGCCCTCGCGACTCGCTGCGGCATCGACGTTCCGGAAGGAGATCGGGATTTCACATGCGACCTTCCATCCCTCGGCGCGCAGCTTAGCAACGGCCGCCGCGCAGATTGGCGCTTCGCGTAATTGAATCTCCGTTTTCATTCCGCCAGACAAACCGCGTCCGGATCTTCCTCCTCCTCGCTCGCCGAGCCGCGCAGCATCAGCTCGCCGGCGGCGAACGCGAACAGCCCGGAATAGGCGACGTCCTTTTTCCCGACGGCGCGATAGAGCGGGAACCCGCCGCGCCGGCTGGTGATGATGTGGCCATCCTTGTCGGTCAACTGGCGGATGTTGTTGAGCTGCTTCAGGCCGATGGAAAGATAGCGCAGCGCATGGAGCAGCATCTCCGGCAGCCCGCGCAGCTCCTTCGGGTCGCGCTCGTCGATCGGCAGCGGATAGGCAAAGTGCGCCCCTTCCCATGCCTGCCGGTAAAGCAGATGCCACGCGTGGATGAAGCCCTCCTCGCTCACGAGGTAGAGCGCCTCGATCAGCGAATCGAAATCGCCGCCGCGCTTGAACCATTCGACGATCGCCCGCTTGTCGCTGGTGATCGCCTCCTGGCGCGTGCAGAGGGGCACGAACGAACGCTCGACGCCATCGACCAGCAGCTTCTCCTTTTTCAGGTCCGGATAAATCCAGAGCCCGCCGCCGCCTGGGTCGAGCGCGATCTTCGAGAGGCCGAACACGGAATCGAGCAGATGGATGAACGCGGCCACCTGCCCCGTGTCGGCGTTCTTGAACATGTGGGCAAAGGTGAAGCTGCAATGCCACGGCACGCCGTTGACGATCCGCGTCGGCTCCAGCGGCACACCCTTCTTTATCTCGATCATCCGGTAGATCTTCGCCGCGCACCAGTCCGCCTTGATGCTCGCACCGCGCGCCACGTCAAAGCCGAGCACGTTGATCTCGTCGTCGTATTGACGTCCCCACACCGGCAGCAGCCCGCGGCGTTCGGGCGTGAGATAACGCCGGCAGACGTGGATGAGCACGGTGTCGGGATAGAAGTTACTCCCGTCCCTGCTCCAGATGCCGAGCCATTGCCGGCAGTATTGGTCCCATGGCAAAACCTTGCGCTGCTCCTTCACCGTTTTCTCCGGCAGGAATTGCTTCTTGAAGGTCGAGCCGCGATACGGCTTCTCCGACCAGTCGAGATGACAAAAGCTGATGACTGCGTGGTCGGTCGAGCCGTCGGTGATCGAGCGCTTGTAAGCCATGTAACGCTGGTAGCCCTTGTGCGTCGGGCGCTCGGCGTGCCCGAGGAACTTGGTGTGGTTGCTCCAGACCGGATGATGCTGGTTGAAGCATGGGCGCGTCACGCGGTCGGCGAGCTGCTTCTCGATGCCGTCGCCCATGTCCATCGCGCGCAGGTAATCGTCGATGACCAGCGTGTTGAACCGCCGGCTTGCGCTCGTCTGCGAGTCCTGCATGAAGCCCGGCGCCGGCATGGTCAGGCGGTTGTTGTCCTTGAACTCCATCCACCATGCGCCGGGGTCCTTGTGCTCGCCCAGCTTGCCGTTGTGCATTTTCAGGTGGCTGGCATAGACCGGGCGCTGGTCGATCGCCATTTGGAAGTAAGGCCAGAACTCATCCTTTCCGGTCTGGAAATTGGGAAAGTAAATCGCGCCGACATGCTTTGGCAGCAACAGCACGCGCAGGTTGATGTAGCAGAACTGCACGATGGTCTTGCCGGTCGAGACGCCGGAGCTGTCGATGACGTTCGGCACCCACCAGTAAGTGCGCAATCGCGCCGCCTGGAAGGTGTCGAGCTCAAACCCGAGCAGCACATAAGCCGCCATCACCGGATCGGTGAGGAACTTTTCGAGAGTGGATTGCGGCAGCTTTAGCATTAGCTCCGCATCTCCGGGCTCGGGCAGGGTAATCCCACGAATTCAAATATCGCTTCCTCGCTCGTCATCTCGAATACCTTGCCGTCGCTCAACCGCGTGAACCCGCAGCCGTAGGCGTTGAGCGAGTAGCCGAGCTCGTTCGCGCGCGAGGTCAGGCGAAGGTTGGTTTCCTTTCCGCCGGTGCGAATGACGAGACTGACCCACCAGTTCTGCTTCGTGGTCGCAAACAGGTCCACCGGAATCCCCGTCGGCTTGTGCACCATGAGCTTGTTCTTTTTCCCGAATGTCTCGCGCCCGCGCGCATCCTTGCGCCGGCAGAGCACGCCGTTTTCAAGCTGCTCGATGCGTTCCTCGGCGAGATCCTTCGGGTCGAACAGATGCCCCTCGGCCTTCCCGCTCAGGCGCGGGATATAAAGCAGCTCGATATCGCCCACCTCGCTCTTTTTCCGGAGCAGGCTGCCGGCGATGACGATCCGCTCGCAGCACGGCTCGAGCTGGCGCACCAGCGCTTCGGCCACCTGCATCGCCTCTGCATAACTGTAGCGGCGGTCTGTGACCGCCGGCGCTTCGTTATTAGTCATTGGTCATTAGTCATTGGTTTGTCCACCTTCACCAAATTCCGCGGCAGCGGCCATGTCCGCTCGAAGATCATCTCGCCGATCGGCTTTGCCGTCTCGTAGCAGCCGCGCATCATCTCCAGCTTGGCGTCAATCTGGTCGAGGTAATGCAACACCTGCGCCTCGGGAAACGCCGGCTCGATCGGCGAGCCGAATGCCTTTTCGCCATGATGCGAAAGGATCATGTGCGCCACGCAGTCGATCCGGAATTGCTCGCGCGAGCCGGGCACCCATTCCGCCTGCTTCTCGCACATCATGCGCCAGAGCATCCCGAGGATTTGCATGCCGATCGCGATGTGCCCGTAGAGCTCCGAGCGCACGGTGAACGGCATCCCGAATCCGTCCGGCTCATATTGGTTCTCGACGATCTTCCCGATGTCGTGCCAGAGAGCGCCCGCAATGAGAAGGCTTCGGTCGAGATGCGTATAAACCGCGCAGAGCGCATCAGCCCCGCGCATCATCATGACGGTGTGCTCGACCAGCCCGCCGCGCCGCGCGTGGTGATTTCCCCTCGCCGCGGCCGCGCGCTTGATCTGCGCGCCATAGGTCGCGAGCAGGCGCACGCACAGGTCTTTTAGCAGCGGATCGCTGAAGCTCTCGACCATCTCCTTCATCGCATTGAACAATCCCTCGATCTTCTCCGCGCGCTCCGGCGAGCCCGCCAGCGCCGCGGCCGCTTCCTCGGCGGTTAGATTGCGCAGCACGCAGTCCTTCGATTCCGGGCCGAAGTTGCTTTTGGAAAACGTCCCCTCGACCGCGACGAACGGATGCGCCCGCGCCTTCAGGTCCGCACTCGAGTTGATGCCGAGGCAAAACGTGAACGCGGGGTGATCGCTCCAGATCCGCATCGTCATCGCCGGCGCGCTGCCGTCGTTGATACCGAGCTCGTAATACGGCTTGCCCTCGCCCTTCGTCGTCCGCCGCTCGCACACCTCGACCTGCACATGCAGGATGGCCCGCACCGATGGTTGCGTGGCGAGTGCCTGGTTGAGTTCCGCGATCGATTGTCTCATAAATTGGTTTCCTGTAGCGGTTCCGCGCGCAGATCCACGAGCCACTGCCGCGCCCGTCCACGCACCGTTTCCATGTCTTCTTCAAAGCGGTAGCCATAGCAGGTGCAAAAAGGAGTCTCCTTGTAAAAGATCAGGTCACAGCATTCGCTCAACTTGTATTTCTCCGGATGCTCGACCACGTCGTTGAGCGCCACCAGCAGTCGCGGGCAAATCGTGTCGCTCATGAGTAAAAAATCAAATACGCAAGCCGACCGAGCATTGCTACAAACCCAATAAGTAAAAGAATCGCTGGTAATGCCAGCACCGTGCTTTCACGAACAATCTGAACAGGGGGCCATGTTGGCTTTTTCATGGATTACCTCCGGCGTGTGGCTTCAGCCTCGCTTTCAATTCGCGGAACCGCAGCCGCGTCTCGCGGAGCGGTTGCCCCGCCTCGTCGAGCAGCTCAGGCCGCGCATGCTTGCACGTCGCCCAGTAAATGTTGCGCGCATGGAGCGCGCTCGATGCCGGGATCTCGCCGACGATCCAGACCGACGGCGCGGTGCGGACCTCGTCTTTGATCGTGCGGGAGATCACCTTCTCGCACGCGACGTAAAGCTCGTAGAGTTGCTCGGGGACCGGCGGCATAAAGTTACTTTGGAAAGCGCATCGCCTCCAGCCGCGCCCGCAACACCGGGTCCGGCTCGTGCGCGATCGCAGAGTTCCGCGCGCGGTCGATGGCAAAATAGCGAAAGAACAGCCCGCGCGTCTCCGCGAGGATCTCCGGCTCCAGCCGCCCGAGGTGCAGGTCGCACAAAACTGTCGCTTGTCTATCTGTCCCGTTCATGGCTTTGGATTTTTGCCGGTTCCATTGCTGGCGCGGCGCGCGACTCGTTCGCCGCAGCGCTTACACTTCGCCCATTTTTTACTCGTGACTCGCGTTCCGAATCCGCACTTGGGGCATATCGCTCCCATGTCCATAAGGATTCCAAGCACCATGCATATTCCGTCGCGGTGCGCGAGCGGGTGGGCGCCGCGCTCCGGTTGTCCATGTTCGCAAAGGGGAGCCTGACTCATAGCAGCTCGCCTTGCACTTTCTTGCAGGTGCAGCCCCATTCGCCGGCGCGCACCTCCTCAGCCGTCCAGTGCTCAATCTGGTGGCCACTAATAACCAGCGCGGCGATCTCCAGCTTCACTTTGAGGTCGATCATCCCCGGCGCGTTCGATGTCGCATAGACGACGCGATTGCAGCATGGCGAGATTGCCACGACCGCCTCCGGCTTGACTTCGGCACGCTTCTTTAACATTTGCTCGCAAGTGTGAAACCCGGTCAAAAACGCGACCACGAAGATATGTTTTGCCTGAATCTCATTGGCGAACACGTCCTTCCAATCCGCCCACCAATCCTTGAACCCATCATCAATTTCCTTCTCAAGGTTCGGAAGCCGCGGGTGATCGGCCAATGCTTCATCGAATTGATCGCAACCGTCGCAATGCGGTCCGCGTTCTTCGCTGTATAGAAGTGGCGCGTTACAAAATGGGCACTTCATGGTCAACACGCCTTTCTCGATTGACCGCCAAAGACGTAGTCCTTGAACGCGACCCAAACGCCGTCTTTTACAAAACCCCATCGGCGGGTCTTGCGAAGCACAATCACCAGCGTCCAGCAGTCGCCGCATTCCGCAGCTCGCACGCGGTGCAGATGCTCGGCAGGAAATGAACGAACCCACGGCGCATCGTAGCGCGTCGTTGATTCGAGCTCGGTAACCGGAATCGACTGGCCAAATTCTTCATCCACAACAGGCCGGAAAACATCCTCCAAATACCAGCCTTTTAGCCCGATGCTGATAAACCGGCGCGGATGATCGTGCGGATCAATCGCCCAATCGTCACCGAGAAAGTGATGCAGGTAGATGCCGCAGCCGAAAGCCTCGCCCACTGTCCATCGCTCCAGATAGACAGGGCACTCTCTGCCCGACATGGTCTCATAGGCAAAGAGCCGGTCGAGAATGCGCCGGAACAAACGTTTGCCGGGAGGGACGAAATTGGAATCAATGAGCTTCATCTTTCCTCCCGCGCGCGCAGTAGTTCACGCTTGGCTTTCGCCGCGAACATGTCGCACTCCCACTCGACGTAGTCGGCAGACTTCGCCTGCCCCGTCAACGTGCGCAATAGCTCGATGCCGCGGTGCAGCAGCCGCAGCGTTTCGAGCTCCGACAACACGCGGTCTTTCAATCGTAGCTCATCTTTACTCGGCGCCGTTGGCGCGGAATTTGCCTTCTGCGGTGAGGAAGTAGGAGAAGCCGGGCGCTTTACCGGCGTTGGCTTTTTCGGTGGCTTTGGCATGTTTCGATTCTGGGTTGGTTTTGGTTTCTACGAGGGTCATGAACTTTCCGCCGCCGACATTGGCGACGTGGATCTCGATTTGCATTGCGGAGTTGGGCAGTGAGATCACCGCCTTCCCGTAGCGTTGCAGTGCGATGTTGGCAGTGCCGTCCGGCCCCTGCTCGATGGTCACGAGCTCCTCGGGTTTTAACGGCGGTTGCTGTGCGATGGGTGCTTGTTTTTTCATAAAGGTTAATCCGCTAAATCCTCCCCGCGCGAAGTCGCCGCAGGCGTCACGGAGATGCTGCCGGTTTGCTGCGGCAACACGGCTCCCGGCCCGGCGGGTTGTGTCTCCTCGTCCGCCGCCGCTGCGTCATCCCCTTCCTCGCCCATGTCGGCAATCCCTTCGTTGCGCTCGGCGCGGATCAAACGCAGCCCTTCCTCGAATCCGGCACGCAGCCGGCGCGAGGCCAGCCGCCCGAGGCCCGTCGGTTTCCAGTCGCGGTCCCAAAAATGCTGCATCGCCTCGTAAGCCGAGACCACCACGTCCGGGCGGTATTGCGCGGGGCGCAGCGTCAGCGGCGTGCAGAGCAGCTCCACTTCCGCCGCGGTGTGAATATGGTCGATCAGCTCGCGCGAATTGTCGGCGTAATAATCCTGCATCCCCTGCATGCACAAAGTCAGCGTCTCCTGGTAGCCGAGCCGCTTGCGCATCCCCTCGCCCTTGTCCATGCCAAGCGCCTTGTTCGTCCCCTCCATCGCGCTCACGGCGTCGCGCCGGTCCTTGAGCAGCTTCATCAGCTGCTCGTTCTCCTTCGTGATGTCGTGCTGCATCGCCTCCTTGCGCGTAATCTGCGCCTTCGTCGCGGTGATGGCTTTGTCGATGAAAAAGAAAATGTGCACTTCCGACTGGATCAACGCCCGCGCCAGCGCCCGCGTCTGGTCGTTTTCCAGCCAGAGCTCGAGTTCATGGATGCGGTTGGCGATGTAGGCGCGCTCGTTTTCGTCCTCGATCGCGACGAATCCATGCTGGAGCAAAAGCTTGCGCGCCAGCTCCGGCGTCAGCTCGTCCCGCTTCTCCTCCCGGTCCGGCTCCTTTGCCCGCTCGTTTTCGAGTTTGTGCCGTCGCCAGAAGGTTTTCGCCGCGTCGAGCGTGGCGTCGATGTCCTTGACGGCCATGCCGAGCTTGCTCGCGACTTCCTCGCGCGTCCATGCCCGCATGTCGTCGATCTCCTCCACGCCGAGCAGTGGATGAATCCCGTAGATGCGCCGGAGGATTTTGAACACCTCCTCCTGCACCGAGAACAGGTCATGCCACCGCGCCATCTCGTCGATCATCGCGCCGTCCGGGATGCCAAAGTCGGCGCAAAGGGCGCCGCCATTCTCGGCACGCCAGTCGTCCCCGAGGGCGTCGATGTAGGCGATAAAGGTCTGGCTCATTTCAGGATTCCAGGAGAGCGCGCAGTTGATCGCGATAGCCTTGAATATCTTGCCACGGGCTGTTCGGCTTAATACCGATCATTACGTCAATCACGTTGCATAAATGCGTTGCGACTTCGCGGATCGCCTTCGCGTGCGCGGCGATTTTCACGGCTTCAGGACCATGCGTTGCTTTGGGGTCGATGGCCTCGCAGAGCACTGTGATGTTCTTCGATAGGCTTTCGATCATGCTGTCATGCGTCTCGTTCGGCGGTGTGTTCATAGTTTCAGGTGGAAAGCATTGTTCTATGTAGAACGCGCGGTTTCGGCAAGTGTTTTGTTTTGCCGTTCGCGCCATTCCAGCAGTTCCGCCACGGTCTTGGGCAGCCGCATCGTGTCGTTTCCCTTTTTGTTTTTCTGTTCCAGGATGAACCGCGCGACTTCCATCTGCTGCACCGGCGCGTCCTCGGTCTTGAGCTCCCCGTCATTCGCGCGCATCCACTCGGCGGCGAGGTTCTCGGCGGCAAACTCGCGTGCGCAATCGTATTCCTGTTTCGAGAGCACCTGCGCCAGCTTCGACCATGTCTGCGAGCCGACCCGCCGCCCGTTCATCACCAGCGACAACGCACACGGCCCGGCATAGATCATCCGCGCCAGCTCCGCAATCGTCAGCCTGCGCACCGCCAGCATCCGGCCCAGTTTTTCATTCACGAGTTTCTTCATAGGTATCGCCCGCAGCGTTCGCAATAACGGTAGTCTCGGTAAAACTGGCGGCGGAATTTATCCCAATAGCGGGCGCGTCCGGTATCGTGGCCGATCAAAAGGCAAATCAGTGTTTTCATTTCACTTCAAAAATGTCGTCGAGCCATTTCCGCGCGATCCCGTCCCAGTCGAGCGTCTTCACCCACTCGCGCGCCCGCTCCGCATTGGTGAACATCTGCCCCGATTGATACGCGGCGAAGATCCGCTGCGCCGCGTCCTCGACGTCGGTGCGCGGGCGCAGCCGCGAGTTATCGAACGGTGTCCAGTCCAGCCGTTCGGCATTGAACAGGATGCCCCGCCCGTTATCCATGATCTCCGCGATCGACGTGTGCCGCGGCCCGGCCACCGGCGTTCCCGCCGACATCGCCTCGGTGATCGACAGCCCCCATCCTTCGCCGAGCGAAGTCGTGAGCAACAGATCGGCCGCGTTGTAGATTTTGTTGAGCGATGCCTCGTCCACGCCCTTCGGCCAGATGTTGTCCGGCGCGAAGAAAACATGCTTCTCCATCCCGAGCCGGCGCGCCACCGCCCCGAGGTCGCAATCGTCCTGCGCGTTCACCCGCCGCATGTGCAGGTAAAGCTTCACCGGCCTCGGCATCAACAGGCCGAGCTCGCGCGCCACCTCGATGCTTTGCAAAATCCCCTTGCGCCGCTGGTGCATGTTGACGTTGACGATGAGGAAATCCCCGTCGTTGAAAAGTTGCCCTGTCTTTTCCGAGCTGAAGAATTCGCGCGAGCGCCGCGTTTCGAGCGGGCGATACTTCTCCGCGTCGCAGCCGTGCGGGATCGACCGCATCTTTTTCAGGAGCGCCCCGCGCCGGTCCACACAGGCCGCCAGCGCCTGCTCCTTGCCATATTGCCCGTAAGCCACCGGCACATCGACCGCGTGCAGGATTTCGACCCATTCCGGCTCCATCGGCGCATCGACGGGGAAATAGCAAACGCTGCGAATCTCGCGCCGCTCGCACACATCCCGCACCTCGCGCGCCATCGCCGAGAGCAGGAACGTGTCCTGCATCATCCAGAGGTGCGTGTATTGCCCGAGGTCGAGCAGCCGCAGGAACCGCGTCAGGTTCTCCGGCTCCTGCCAGTTCTGCTTTTTGTAACCCTGCGCCGGCCAGATTCGAAACGGCAGATCGTGCGGGTTGCCCTCGTAGCCGATCCCCCACACATCAATCTCGTCAAAACCTTCCCCGCCATCGTTAGCCGTCTTCAACCAGCGCGGCAAAAGATTCTGCGCCACGCGCGCAAACCCAGTCTGCAAAGTAGGCGAATCACAAAGCGCGAGTAATTTCATCGAACACCCTCCGCATTTGCTACCGATTTGCTACCGCATATACGCAACCCACTTATTTCCAGAGAATAACTGCGCCCGACAGGAATTGAACCTGCAACCTTCGGCTTCGGAGGCCAACGCTCTATCCAGTTGAGCTACGGGCGCGTGAAGTTGCGTATGCTACGGGCGGTCGCGGCTGAGCGCAAGTGCGCAGCGTTCGCAAAATCAATGCGCCATGACTGCGCTAGCTTCCGCCGAAATCCGCGATGATCTTCTTCAGCCGGTCGTAATCGATTGGCTTCGTGAGGTGCGTCGCAAAGCCTGCTTCGTGGCTGCGGCGCAGGTCGTCCTCCATACCGAAGCCGCTGAGCGCGATTCCCGGAATCCTACACTTTTGTTTCACATAACGCATCACATCGAGTCCTGTGCCGTCCGGCAGCCCGAGGTCGCTGATGAGCAAGTCGAATGTGCAGTTGTCTATCAACTCGATTGCGGGCTGCACACCGGTCGCGACCTCGACTTGATGGCCCATTCTCCGCAAAAGCCTCGCCATGACAACGGCGGTGCTCTCGTGATCTTCGACGATCAAGATGCGCAGCGCTTTCGCGGGCGGACTCTGCTGCGTTTCTTCCGGCGCTTGACCATTTTTCGTTTCAGCAACGGTGTTTAAAATGACCGATATTGTGGTGCCTTTGCCGGTGCCGTCGCTATGTGCGGAAATGGAGCCGCCGTGAAGCTCCATCAGCGCCTTGGAAATCGTGAGCCCGAGCCCGAGGCCGCCGAAGAGTCGCATCACCGAAGGATCGCCCTGCTCGAACGCGTTAAAAATTTTCGGCAGCACATCCGGTTCGATGCCGACGCCGGTGTCAATGATTTGGATAACCAAATTGCCGTTCGCTTTATTGTCGGAACGAATCGTGATCGCGCCGCCTTCGGGCGTGAATTTGACGGCGTTTTTCACCACGTTCCAAAACACCTGCTGCAGCCGCGCGGAATCGGCGTGCACGCAACGCTGCGACGCGTGCAGGTTTAGCGCGATGCCGATGCGTTTCGCGCTGGCGTCGGCGGCGACGATTTGTAGTGCCTGGTGCAAGAGCGCGTGGGCGTCGATGTTTTGCAAATGGAGTTGCAGTTTCCCCTGCCCGATCGCGGTGATGTCGAGCAGATCGTCGATCAAGCGCGCCTCGAGCTCGGTGTTGCGCTGGACCATTTCGATGTCCTCGCGAATGCGCGGCGGCAGTCCGGGATCGCGCGCAAGCGCAGAAACGGCCATCAAAACAGGATTTAACGGCGTGCGAAGCTCGTGCGAAAGTGCGGCGAGGAAACGATCCTTTGCGGCGTTTGCGGCGACCGCCTGCTGCTGCGCCCGCTGCAAATCGAGCTCGGCTGTTTTACGCTCCGTGATATCGAGCACGATGCCGCTCATGCGAACCGGCGCGCCCTTTTTGTTGAACTGCACTTTGCCGATCGACGAAACCCATCGCACGCCTTTCTGCGGGTGAATGACGCGATACTCGGAGTGAAATTCCGGGCGTTGTTTATCGATTGCCGCCTCCACTGTGAGGCGCACGCGCTCGCGGTCGTCCGGATCAATGAAATCGAATGCGGACTCAAAATCCGGAGCGACATCCGGATTGAGTCCGCACACTTCGAAAAACTCCTGCGACCAGCGAACGACATTGTGCACGATGTCCCAATCCCACGCACCGGCATTGGCGCATCTCTGCGCAAAACGCAGCCGCTCCTCGCTTTCGCGCAATTCGCGCTCGATCTGTTTCTGCGTAGTGATGTCGCGCAAAATTCCGAATGCGCCGACGACTTCATCATTCACGATGATCGGCATTGCGATGACGAAAATTTCCGCGCGAGACCGATCCTTGCGGATCAGCCCGGCCTCGAGTTCGCATGGCTTTCCCGACATGACGCATCGAAAAGCGGTCGCGGCTTTTTCAAATTCGCCCGTCGGGCTCAGCTCGGCGAACGTGATCCGCGTCAATTCCTCCCGCGTATAGCCTGTCAATCGCTCGGCAGCCGGATTTGCTGATGTAAAACGTCCGCTGGTATCGACGGCCAAAATCGCGTCGAGATTGTGTTCGAAAAGCGAGCGATAACTCGGCTCGCTCAGCGAATCTGCGACCGATGAAATTGGAGGATTTTGTTCGATAACGTTCACGCCTCTTCGCGTTCCGACGCTAGCAAACAAGGCCTTTCTTTGCAATTCGCACGAGATGCCGCGCGATTTTCATTGCGCAGCGCGCATCGTTTTTGCCAACACATCGCATGGCTAAAACCGACGCATTTCACGGATCGAAACTCGTGATCCTCGATTTCGGCTCGCAATACACGCAAGTGATCGCGCGCCGCATCCGCGAATGCCAAGTTTACTCGCAAATCCTTCGCTACGACACGCCCGCGCGTGAGCTGAAACAAACCGGCGCTCGCGGCATCATTCTCTCCGGCGGACCGGCGAGCGTCTACGCGAAAAATGCGCCGCAGGTCGATCGCGAGATTTTTAAACTTGGGCTGCCGATCCTCGGCATTTGCTACGGAATGCAGCTCATGGGCTTTCATCTCGGCGGCAAGGTCGAGCACTCGGAGCGGCGTGAATACGGCGCGGGAATGCTGCACGTCAAAAATTCGTCGGATCTGTTCCGCAATTTGCCGAAGCATCTCGATATTTGGAATTCTCATGGCGACAAGCTGACGAAGCTTCCGCGCGGTTTTGCCGCCGTCGCACAGACGGACAATTCACCGTTTGCGGCGATTGCGGACGTAAAACGGAAGTTCTACGGGCTGCAATTTCATCCGGAAGTCGCGCACACGCCGCGCGGGAAGGAAATCATCCAGAATTTCGTTTACGAAGTGTGCGGCTGCAAAATGGATTGGACGATGGGCTCGTTCATCGAGCAGACGTGTGCGGAAGTGCGCGAGCAGGTCGGCGACGATCATGTCGTGCTCGGCTTGAGCGGCGGCGTCGATTCGAGCGTCGCGGCGGCGCTTTTGCACAAAGCCATCGGCGACCAGCTCACGTGCATCTTCGTCAACAACGGCCTGCTTCGCTCAAAGGAAGCGGAGGTCGTGCAGCGCGTTTTCGGCGAAAATTTTCACGTGAAATTAAAATACGTCGATGCAACGACGCGGTTTTTGACAAAGCTCAAAGGCGTTGCCGATCCCGAGCGCAAACGCAAAATCATCGGCAACGAATTCATCCGCGTGTTTGACGACGCCGTGACGGAGCTGACAAAAAAATCGAAGAACAGCGCACGTTTCAATTTTCTCGCGCAAGGCACGCTTTATCCCGATGTGATCGAAAGCGTCTCGATCTCCGGTAATCCCGCCGCGCTCATCAAATCGCATCACAACGTCGGCGGCCTGCCGAAAAAAATGAAGTTGAAGCTCGTCGAGCCGTTGCGACAGTTGTTTAAAGACGAGGTGCGGCAGGTTGGCCTGCAGCTCGGTTTGCCGAACGAAATCGTCTATCGCCAGCCGTTCCCAGGCCCCGGTCTTGCCGTGCGCATTTTGGGCGATGTCACGCGCGAGCGGCTCCGCATTTTGCGCGACGCGGACGCGATCGTCGTGAGCGAGATGAAAGCGAGCGACTGGTATTATCGCGTCTGGCAAAGCTTCGCGGTGCTGCTGCCCGTGCGCAGCGTCGGTGTGATGGGCGACGAGCGGACTTACGAAAACACAATCGCGCTCCGCATCGTCGAGAGCCAGGACGGCATGACGGCCGATTGGGTTCGTCTGCCCTACGAATTACTCGGCAAAATCTCCACGCGCATTATTAACGAAGTCAAAGGCGTCAATCGTGTCTGCTACGACATCTCGAGCAAGCCGCCGGCGACAATCGAGTGGGAATAACGGCGCGCGTGAGTTGCGCGTTAGCCGCAGAGTGTTAAATTCCCGCACCACATGGCAGATTGTTTGAAATTTGCTCCCCTGCTTTTCTGCGCGTTGTTGCTGTCATCGTGCACGCAACGCGACCTCGATCATCGCATCGTCATCAGCGTGCCGGAGCAGCGAATGGTTGTTTATAAAAAGAACTGGCCGATCGCGGAGTATCGCGTGTCGACTTCGCGGTTTCGGTTAAGCGACGCGCCGGGCAGTTGCGGAACGCCGCTAGGCGAATTGGAAATCGCGAAAAAAATCGGCGACGGCGCACCTGCCGGAATGAAATTCAAGGATCGTCGAGCGACCGGCGAAATCGTTCCGCCGGACGCGCCGGGACGCGACCCGATTGTCTCGCGAATCCTTTGGCTGCGCGGCCTGGAGGCGCAAAACCGCAATGCGTTCAGCCGCTACATTTATATCCACGGCACCACCGAGGAATCGAAAATCGGCATCCCGGCGAGCTACGGCTGCATCCGCATGCGCTCCCATGACATCATGCATCTTTACAACCTTGTCGGCGTCGGTGCCCGTGTCGAAATTTTGAATCAGCCAATCACACCGCCGCCGCAAATGCAGGTCGGCGGCTGATCACTCGATGCTCTCAGGATTGCCGCTCGCGCAATCCGCGCTGATTCCATCCTCCAGACAGCGCGTTAAACATCCGGAAAAACCGTGTCGCTTCCGGCAGGCGATCACGCATTTGATTCGTCGCAACCAAATCCGTGCCAGTCGCGCCTCGTCCTGCTCCAGCTCCTTCGCGAGCTGATCGGTCGAATAGCTCTCCTGGTAAACAGGCAGACCATTGACCTCGACGGAATATTTGATCACGACCTTCATGTCGTCCGACAGCGGCTCGGTCGCCGTGAAAAGTCCAACGTCAGGCATACAAAAGTTTCGCGTGCCTGCGGTCGATTGGCCGCAACCGAGTCTACTTTCGATCGCGTGGATCGCGGCCTTCATCGAGATCGATATAATCGAAAATCGTCTGCACATCGGTGCGATTTTCAAAACCGCCTTCGCGCAACCGGCGCTGCAAAATCTCGGTCGCTTCATCGTTCCAGCCGCGCTTCCGCATGAACTCGTTCCAGATCTCGATCTCCTCGTCCGATGGTTTGCGGCCATGCTGGAAGCACCATTCGAGAATTTCCTCGTCGCTGCCGCCTTGCTTCACGCGCGCGACGACCGCCGGGTATTCGACCCACAGAAAGTTAACGATGCGTCCATCAAAGCCGATGCCGAGATTCTTCTGAAAATCCGCGGGCAGCTTCCCCGCTGCGTGCAAACGGATTTTGTCGAGCATGCGCGGGAAGTAAAAAATGCCGCCCACTTTTTCATGAGGACTGCGAAGGCCGGGAACGTTCATGCGCGATTTTATAGGCGCTAAAACGTCGCCAATGCACGATCAATTCGCGCCAGCACGCGCTCGCGCCCGAGGACTTCGAGCAGATGGTAAAGACTCGGGCCGGCGTTGCTGCCGGTCGTCGCGAGACGCGTCGGATGCACGAGCACGCCGGCTTTTACGCCGAGTGACGCGGCGGTCGCTTTCAGTGCGGCTTCGAGATTTGTTGCGTCGAATTCTTCCACTGACGCAAACGCATCGCGCAGGGCTTGCAGTCGGGGTTTGTTTTCCGGCGTGAAATTCTTCGCGACGCCTTCCGTGTTGTATTCGAAATCGTCGCGAAAATAGAAACCGGCATAGGCCGGAAGCTCGGCGAGAATTCGCACTTTGCCGACGCACGTTGCCGCAGCCGCGCGAACGTATTCGTGCGGAAAACCGTTTGCGACGCCGTGCTTTTCCATAAACTCCGCCGCCATTTCGACAAAGTGCTCCGGCGGCAACTCGCGCATGTATTCGCCGCTAAGCCACGCGCACTTGTCGAGGTCGAACACGGCGCTTTTGCGATTGATTTTGTCGAGTGTGAACAGCGCGATGATTTCCTCGATCGGCAGTTTTTCGCGGTTATCTTTCGGCGACCAGCCGAGCAGGCAGAGAAAATTCCGCACGGCTTCGGACAGATAGCCTTCGTCGATGTAAGTCGAGAGATGCGCGCCCTGGTCGCGCTTGCTCATCTTCGTGCCGTCTTTGTTTAGGATGAGCGGAATGTGCGCGAAGATCGGCGGATGCACGACGAATGCCTCGTAAAGCTGGATGTGCTTCGGCGTGTTCGAGAGATGATCCTCGCCGCGGATGACGTGCGAAATGCGCATCTCGATGTCGTCAACCACATTCACGAAATGGAAAATCCATCCGCCATCGGGACGGCGGATCGTCATGTCGGGATTGGTCTCGACGTTCGCCATATCGAATTCGATGCGTCCGCAAACCTGATCGTCGACGACGACGATTTTTCGCTCAAAACGAAAACGCCAGGCGCCGTTGTCTTCGTAGATGCGCCCGTCGGCTTTCAGTTTGTCAAAATAACGTTGATAGATCGCTTCGCGCTCGCTTTGCGCATATGGGCCGAATTCACCGCCGGCGTGCGGGCCTTCGTCCCAATCGAGCCCGAGCCAGCGCAGTCC
>JAJPJG010000015.1 GCA_021324395.1 Spartobacteria bacterium
GTCCGCCGAACTCGTTGATCGTCGCGGCGATTTTCGGATTGATGATGTTATCGAGCACGTCCTCGACAATGTGGATCGCCGCTGCGTCGGTCACGCGCAGGCCATTGATGAATTTCGCCTTCAGGCCGGCTTCGCGCATTTTGTCGGTGATCGCTTTGCCGCCGCCATGCACGAGCACGGGATTGATGCCGACAGCTTCGAGGAAAACAATGTCGCGCAGCAACCGCTCGACGACGTGCTCGTCCTCCATCGCGCTGCCGCCGTATTTGATGACGAAAAGCTGGCCGCGATATTTTTGAACGAATGGAAGCGCCTCGATGAGTGCCTCGGCGCGATGTTGCGGGGATGATTGGGACATACTTGATTGCAGATTGATGATTGCTGATTTCAGATTGAAGACAACGGCGTGAGTCAACCTTCAATCTGAAATCAACAATGGTGTCACTCGCCCATATTCAACTCAACGTAGCGGGTGCTTAGATCAGTCGTAAAAACCCAATATTCGGCCGAGCCGAGTTGCAGATTTACGGTCACGGTGAACTTCGGCTGGCGCACGATTTTCTCGAGCTCGGCAAATGGCGTGTTGCTCGCCATGCCGTTTTTCACCGCGGCCACGCCGTTGTAATAAATATCGACGAGCTCCTCGCGGACTCGCGCGGATGAATAACCGATCGCGTCCATGATGCGGCCCCAGTTCGGATCGCCGCCGAACCACGCGCATTTCGTGAGGGTGGAATTGGCGATCGCCTCGGCGGCTTTGCGCGCGTCCTGGTAAGTTGCCGCGCCCTTGACGTTGACCTCGACGAATTTCGTCACGCCTTCGCCATCCTCGACGATCATGCGCGCAAGTTTTCCGGTGACGTAGTTGAGCGCATTTTGGAATTTTTTAAAATCGGCGTGAGAGCGCTTCAATACAGCGTTCCCGGCCAGTCCGTTCGCCAGCGCGAGCACCATGTCGTTTGTGCTCATATCGCCGTCGACGGTGATTCTGTTAAACGATTGCTCGACGGCGATAGAGAGCATTTTTTGCCAATCGTTTTTGACGATCGCCAGGTCGGTCGTGATGAAGGAGAGCATCGTCGCCATGTTCGGATCAATCATGCCCGCGCCTTTTGCGATGCCGCCGATGCGCACGCGTTTGTCATCGATCGTCAGTTCGACGGCGACTTCTTTTGGAAAAGTATCGCTCGTCATGATCGCATGCGCGGCTTTGAGGCTGCCATCTTTCAACAGCGCTTTCGGCATATCAGAGATGGTCTCTTCCATCTTCGCGATCGGCAGTTCGACGCCGATACGGCCCGTTGAACAAACGAGCACCTGACGTTCGCGCAGCTTGAGCGCCTTCGCCGCGGCGCGTGTCATCCGTTTCGCGTGCTCGATGCCGGCGAGACCGGTGCAGGCGTTGGCGTTTCCGCTGTTCGCGACAATCGCGCGGATGTCCGTGCTGCGCATGTGCGCCATCGAAACCCGCACCGGCGCGGCTTTGACTTTGTTCGTGGTGAACGTGCCCGCGGCAACCGTCGGCACGGGCGAATAAATCAGCGCGATGTCCGGTTTGCCTGTGTTCGTCGCTTTGATTCCGCAAAACGCGTTCGTCGCGACGAAGCCCTCCGGCGCAGTCACGCCACCGCAGATTTCAATGAAAAGACTCATCGGAGAAATGATGAATGTTGAATGAAGAGTGATGAATTGGATTCAGCGTGACGGCGCGGCCCATTTTGCATTCTGACTTCTGCATTCTGCTTTAAAGCGCCACGCCTTCCGGCCACCCGCACATCAAGTTCATGCTCTGCACCGCCTGGCCGGCTGCGCCTTTGACGAGGTTGTCCTCGGCGCTCATCAAAATGACGCGACCTGTGCGCGGGTCGTGCCGCCACGCGATGTCGATGAAATTGCTGTGCGTCACGTTTTTCGTATCGACGAATCCTTTCTCGCCCTCAAGTCGCACGAACAGCTCGTCTTTGTAAGCGTCGAGCAATGCGCGCGAAATTTCCTGCGCATTGATGCCTTTGTTAGGCATCGCGTAGATCGTCGTCAAAATACCGCGCGTCACCGGCACGAGATGCGGCGTGAAATTGATCGTCACCGGCTCGCCCGTGGCTTCGCTGAGTTCCTGCTCGATCTCGGCGAGATGCCGGTGTTTCGGAACGCCATACGCGCGCAAGCTTTCGTTGCACTCCGCAAAAAGCAGCTCGATCTCGCCTTTGCGCCCCGCGCCGCTGACGCCGCTCATGCTGGAGACGACGATGCTGCGCGGATCAATGAGCCGGTGTTTTAAAAGCGGATGCAATGGCAGGATGATGCTCGTCGGGTAACAGCCGGGCGATGCGATGAGTTGCGCGTGGCGAATTTGTTCGCGGTAAATTTCCGGCAGCCCGTAAACACTTTGCGGGAGAAGTTCCGGCGCGGGATGCGTCGTGCCATAAAAGTCTTTGTAAACATCCGTGTCCTTGATCCGAAAATCCGCGGAGAGATCGATCACCCGAATGCCCGCTTTCAACAGCGGCTTCGTGAATTCCGCCGCAGTTCCGTGCGGCAGCGCCAGGAACGCGATCTGCGGCTTGGCGGCAATGACCGCGGACGCATCGGAGCTGATGAATTTCAGCTCGGAAAATTTGTGTCCCTGGAACCGCGGAATCACATCCTCGATGGCTTTGCCGGCGTGCGTGCGCGACGTGACGCACACGAGCTCCACACCCGGATGATGCATCAGGATGCGGATCAATTCTTCGCCCGAATAACCGGTGGCGCCGAGCACGGCGACGTTCACGAGGTTCATGCGCGCAACATACGGGCGGCGAATGACGGGTGTCGAGTGCGAGTTGCCCGCGTGCGAAATTCAGCATTCGACATTCGTCATCTGCCGTCCGACATTCTCCGCCGCATGTTCGTCGATCACATCAAAGTCCACGCCAAAGCCGGCGACGGCGGCTCCGGTTGCGTCAGCTTTCGTCGCGAGAAATTCGTGCCGAAAGGTGGTCCGAACGGTGGCGACGGCGGACGCGGTGGCGACATCATCCTGCGTGCCGACACGCATGCGGATAATCTCGCGAACTTTTTCTACGAGCCAATCATCAAGGCGCAGGATGGCGAGAACGGCCAGGGCAAAAACTGCTACGGCCGCGCCGCGAAACCGAAGATCGTCCGCGTCCCGATCGGCACGCTTGTTTATCGAATGCCTGTCACGGAACAACGCATCGCAGGCACGCCGGTCAGCATGGTCGGGCGCGCGATCAACCTCGAGCGCGAAGTCGACACGCCGCAATCCGCAATCGGTAATCTGCAAACGGAAATGGAACTGCTCGCCGACCTCACGCACGACGGCCAGGAGTTTGTGCTTTGCAAAGGCGGCGACGGGGGCAAAGGCAACGTCCACTTCAAGAGCTCGCGCAATCGCGTGCCGCGCGAATACACGCCGGGCGAAGCGGGCGAGGAGGGCGATTTTTATTTCGAGCTGCGCACAATCGCGGACGCCGGTCTCGTTGGTTATCCGAATGCCGGCAAATCGACGCTCCTCGGCAAAATCTCCGCAGCGCACCCGAAGGTCGCAGCTTATCCATTCACCACGTTGCACCCGATTGTCGGTGTGGTGGAATTCCCCGGCTATGTTCGCGCAACCGTCGCCGACATTCCCGGGCTCATCGAAGGCGCGCACCAGAATATCGGGCTCGGCCACGAATTTCTCCGCCACATCGTCCGCTGCAAGCTGCTGCTTTTCGTCCTCGACATGGCCGGCAGCGAAGGCCGCAGCCCGCTCGACGACCTCGGCAAGCTGCGAGAGGAACTCAAGCTCTACGATCCGACGCTCGCCGAAAGACCATGGATCGTCGTCGCCAACAAAATGGATCTGCCGGACGCCGCCGAGAACCTCGCCGCATTCAAGCGCCGCTTCCGCAAACGCGAGATCATTCCCATTTCCGCCGACAAGGGCGAAGGCCTCGACGTGCTGAAAGCGCGCCTCGCGGAGCTTTTCGCGGATAACACGGCGAAATAATCCACCCGCCGATCGCCGCCGTCGCCATCGGCAAATCGCTTCGACTCCGCGCGAAAATCGAGTATTTTCCCGCTCCCGATGCCCAAAGTCTTCATCAAAACCTACGGCTGCCAGATGAACGAGCGCGACTCCGAGCAGGTCGCGCAGATGCTCGTCGCGCGGGGTTATGAGCTGACTCCTACCGAGGGCGACGCCGATGTCGTGCTGCTAAACACATGCAGCGTCCGCGACATGGCGGAGCAGAAGGCACTCGGCAAAATGGGCATGCTCGCCCGGCTTCGCGCGAACAGGCCGGAGATGGTTTTCGGCTTCCTCGGCTGCATGGCGCAGAGCAGGGGAGAGGAACTCGTGCGCGACATTGGCCACGTCGATCTCGTCGTCGGCACGCAGAAATTTCACAAGGTTGCCGATTACGTCGAGGATCTCGTCGCGCACAGACGCCGGCTGCGCGAGCAGCTCATGGATGATGTCCGCTTTTCCATCGTCGATATCGATGACGAGGCGGAGTCGCAGGAGACGATCCGCGATCATGTGCTGGATGATAAACAGTCGACTGCATTCGTTTCGATCATGCAAGGGTGCAACATGCATTGCACATTTTGCATCGTGCCGTTCACACGCGGCGCGGAACGCTCGCGGCGCATCGAGGAGATCGTCGCCGAGGTGCGCGGGCTCGTCGCGCGTGGGGTCAAGGAAGTCACGCTGCTCGGACAGATCGTGAATCTCTACGGCCGGCACGAGTTTCCGAAGGTCGATGGCAAAAGCCCGTTCGTGCAACTGCTCGAAGCCGTCCACGCTGTCGAAGGCCTCGAGCGGCTCCGGTTCACCTCGCCACATCCCATCGGCTACAAGGCCGATCTCATCGAGGCGTTCACCTATTTGCCGAAACTCGTCGAGCACATCCATCTCCCGCTGCAATCCGGCTCGGACCGCATTTTAAAAGCGATGCATCGCACCTACACCGCGGAAAAATACCTCGCGCTCGTCGCGAAAATCCGCGCCGCGCGTCCCGACATCGCCATCACCACCGACGTCATCGTCGGCTTCCCCGGCGAGACCGACGACGACTACGCCGCCACGCGCGAGCTCGTCCGCAGCGTCGAGTTCGACAACGCCTTCATCTTCCGCTACTCGAAGCGCCGCGACACACCCGCCGCAGACATGCCCGGCCAGCTCGACGAAGCCGTGAAGGAAGCGCGCAACCAGGACCTGCTCGGCGTCGTCAACGAAATCGCGAAGCGTAAAAACGACGCGCTTGTCGGCACGCGCGTCGAGATTTTGTGCGAAGGCCCGAGCAAAACCAACGCCGACCGCCTCATGGGCCGAACCCGCACGAACAAAATCGTCATCTTCGAGGGCGGCGAACGCCACATCGGCCAGCTCTTCGACGTGCAGATCACCCGCTGCACCGGCTTCACGCTCTACGGCGACCCGGCGGTGCTCGCCTAATCTTCCCGAGTCGGCTCCGTTCGCGCGGCGCCGTGGATCGCTTCCGGCAAAAATTTGCGCGCTCGCGTGCGTGCTTCTTTCCAAGCTGGAGGAAACTGCTACATTGCCCGCTCTCATGAATTCCAACTACGACGTGGCGATCATCGGCGGCGGGCCTGCGGGCAGCACCGCGGCGGCTTTGCTCGCGCAAAAAGGGCGTCGCGTGGTCGTGCTCGAACGCGAGAAATTCCCCCGTTTTCACATCGGCGAATCGCTGCTGCCCTACAGCGTGGCGACGTTTGACCGGCTCGGTGTGCGCGAAAAAATCGAGCAGATCGCGGTGCCAAAAGTCGGCGGCGAGATCGCGACGATCTGCGGCACGCGCAGTGTGAAGTTTTATTTCAAGGATGGTTTCAGGTTGCAGCATCAGCGCGCTTATCAAGTGGCGCGCTCGGATTTCGACAAGGTGCTGCTCGATAACGCGGCGTCACGCGGCGCGGAGGTGCGCGAGGAGACGACCGTGCAGTCGCTCGATTGCGACGGCGACGGCGTGACGCTGAAGGTCGTGGGTAAAAACGGCGCGACCGGCGAGGTGCGCGCGAGTTATCTGCTCGATTGCAGCGGACGAAACGCGGTGGTCGGCAGCCGCTTCAAGTTGAAACGGGCGTATGCGCATCTGCAGAAGTTCTCGGCTTACGCGCATTTTGAAAATGTGCCGAAGATTTTTGAAGGCGATTGCAATCTCACGCGGCTGATCCGCAGCGAGGATCACTGGTTCTGGATGATCGCCGTTAACGCCGAGCGCACGAGTGTCGGCGTGGTGATGGATACGAGCACTTTTAAACAACTGCGCATGACGCCGGAGCAGGTGCTCGAGCGTTATCTCGCCGAGGGTGAAATGCGCGAGCGGATGCGCGGTGCGGTGCGCGTGACGCCGGTGTATTCGACCGGCGATTACTCGTATCGCAACACGAGCCTCGCCGGCGAACGCTGGCTGCTCGCGGGCGACGCCGCCGGTTTCATCGATCCGATTTTCAGCACGGGCGTTTTTTTGGCGATCCTCTCGGGGGAACAGGCCGCGGACATTTTCGACAAAATCCTCACGACTCCGTCAGCGCGCCCGGCGCTGTTCCGCCGATACGAGAAGAAGATGAACCGCGTGATGAGCATGTATCTGCGCTTTGTCACCGCGTGGTATCGGCGCGAGTTCATCGAGGTATTTTCAAATCCGACCGAGCGCTTCCAGCTCGCGCCCGCGATCAACGCGGTGCTCGCGGGCAATATCGGTAATAGCTTTGCCATTTGGTGGCGCATGCAGTTGTTTTATTTTGTGTTATTCATGCAGCGTTTCGTCGCGCTCTGTCCAAGGCTCACGCTCATCCCGAAAACCGAACCCACATGATCCGCTTCCTTTTTGCCCTCTGCCTCCTCGTTTTCGCCGGCTGCCAGTCCCTGCACACGCCCGCCGCCAATCCCGGTGGTCAGTTCCTTACCGGCCAGATGCACTACGCCAGCACGAAACGCTCGTTCGTCGGCGATTTCACCGCGCGCATTTCGCAGAGCGATTTTCAGTTCGACGTGACGAAAGGCCCGGGCGTGCCGCTGCTGAGCCTCCGCGAGAGCGGCGACACGTATGTGCACTTCGAAGGCGCCGGACATTCGTGGACGGGCAACCCGAAAATCTTCACGCCCGGCAAGCTCAAGAGCTGGCTTGCACTGCACGACGTGCTGCTTGGGAGGGCGCGCGCGGATGTCCGCGTGACGCGGCAGGGAGAGCAACTCATCGCCGATTTTCCGCAGACCGGCGAGCGCTTCGCGTTTCAGTTCAGTCGCTAAAACTCGTCAGTTCGCTGCATGAGTTTAGACCGCACCGTTGCCCATTTTGTCACGCATCGCCGGCGTTTCGTTTTCCTCGTCGCCGGCCTGATCACCGGACTTTGCATCGCGACCATTCTGTTCGCGCTGCGATTTGACTCGGACATTCTCGACCTGCTCCCGCGGCAGTTCGACTCGGTGCAGGCGCTAAAAGTTTCCGATCGCGAATTTACGAATGCGCGGCAGTTGACGTTTGCGGTTTGCGACACATCGGGCGCGCAGGACGCATTCATGCTCGACACTGCCGCGGAGAAATTTCGCGACGCGCTAAAGCAGCAACCGTGGGCCGTGCGTGTCACTTCCGCGCCACCGCTCGATTCATCGGAAGGCGTCGGCGATTTGCAAAAGTATCTCGCCGTGCCGCTGCTGCTGAATCTCGATCCGGCGGTGTTCGCGAACGCAATTCAGGCGCTGCAGCCCGGGCGCATCGCCGCGCGGCTGCACGAGCTTCGGCAAAAAATGGAGACGATGTCCGTGGCCGAGATGAAGCTGAATTTCGACGCGCTCGGCGTGGTGCAGGAAGCGCTGAAGCCGCTTGCCGGCTCGTTTTCCGGCGAGCAGACGCAGTCGTTCACGTCCGCCGACGGCAGCTTGCACCTGGTTTTCGTCGAGACGAATCAGGATGGCATCGACCCGCACGCGTGCCAGGCATTGATGCGCAAAGTCGAAAGCTTCGAGGCGCGTTTCCTCGCGGAAAATTCCGATCTGCCGGTAAAGATTCTCGTCACCGGACGCACGGCTTACGTCGATCAAATTTCGCGCGCGATGCGTTTCGACATTTTGTCCACGCTAGCCGGCTCGATTGTGCTTGTGTCGCTGGTGTTTTACTTTGGCTTCCGCAGGTTCTGGCCGCTCTTCGCGCTCATGCACGTGCTGTTGCTTTGCTGCATCATCGCGATCGCTGTTGGCGGCTTGATTTTTCACCAGCTGAATCTGATCACGATCGGCCTTTGTTCGATTCTCGTCGGCCTCGGCGTTGACTTCGGAATGCTGCTCTACGGCAGCTATCAGTCGCAACGCAACGCAGGCGTCGCGCACGAACAGGCCATCGCCGCATCGCTCCGGCAGCTCGGGGGCGGCATTTTTTTCGGCGCGATCACGACCGCCGCCGGCTTCAGCTCGCTTGCGCTCAGCGGCTGCGCGGCGTTCATGCAGCTCGGTGTGCTCATCGGCATCGGAATTCTTTTTGCGAGCGTGCTGATGATGACGGTTTTTTACGCGTGCGTGAGCCGCAATCGTCCGCCGGAAGAGCACGACTTCCTGTTCGAGGGTGGAAAAAAATACGTGCGCGCAATTTTTAAAAATCCGAAGCCGGTGCTCATCGCGACGACGGTGTTGCTCGTGTTGATGTGCGCCGCCGCGCTCGCGCCGATTGGCAAATTGCGGCTCGAAGCCGACCCGAAAACGATGGAGCCGAAATGCGACGCGAGCACCGCGCTGCACACGATCCAGGAAAAATTTCCCGCAGCGCACGAACCGTTGCTCGTGCTCGTCAGCGCAAAGGACGCGGAGGAATTTCACGGCGCGTGGACAAAGCTGAACGAGCGCTGGGCGCAAGCTGTGAACAGCGGCGGCATCAAGAGCTTTCGCGCACTCGGCGCATTTGCATTGTCGCCGGAACGCATTCATCAAAATCTCAAGCAACTCGCGAATCTCGATCTCAGTGTGGCGCGTGAGACGTTGACGAAAACACTCGATGTCGAGGGATTCAACGCGAATGACGAATCGTTCCAAAATTCCTTCGCACTCATCGACGCGCTGCAAAACGCGAAACAACACAACGCACAAAGCTTTGACTGGCGCAAAATTTTGCCGCCGCAATCGAGCTGGTGGTTCGTGCTCGATCAGTTTTTTGCGAAGAACGGCTATCTAGGCGCCGCCTACATCACACCCGCGGAAAAAATCCGCAGCAATGCAGCGAAGGAATCGCTGCGCGAACAGCTCACCGTGCCGGGCATTTCGATGCGGATCACCGGCTGGAGCTACGTGCTGGCCGACTTGATTCCATGGGCGAAACACAAATTGATCCTGCTCAGCGTGGTGATGGTTTTGTTCAACATCGTGCTGTTGACGTTCCTTTACCGCAGCCTCGCACCGCTGATGATTTTAATGATCAGCCTCGCGCTTTCCATCGGCGCGATGGTTGCGTGCCTGAAGTTTTTCGGCTTCGCGCTGAATCTTTTCAACGTGCTCGCGTTTCCGCTCGTGCTCGGTGTCGGCGTCGATTACGGCATCTACATTTTGTTAGCACTGCGTCAGCCCGGCGATAAAGAACACGCGTTTGCTACAATCATTAAACCAGTGTTGCTCGCCGGCCTCACCGGCATCGCCGGATTCGGCTCGCTCGCGCTCGCGCACAATCCAGCGTTGCAGGGGCTCGGCATCGTCTGTGCACTGGGAATCGCGTGGTGCCTGTTCGCCACGGTGTTTTTCATTCTGCCCGCCTACGTGGCGCGCGCGCAGCGATGAAACGCAACCCGGCGTATCGGCTCGGCACGTTCAAAGCCGCACTCGCGCTTACGAAAATTCTGCCGCGCGACATCGGGCAGGAGATCGCCGCTGCGATTGGCCGCGCGAGCTACGGCGTTTGCCGCGATGCGCGCGAAACGATGTGTGCGAATCTCGCGCTTGCGACCGAAAAATCGGGGGACGCGCTCGACGAGCTCTGCCGCGCGAATTTCGAGAACTTTCTCAAAATGCTCGCCGATTATTTCTATTGCTCGATCGCCGCGCCGACGCAAATTCGCACGCTCATCGAGGACCTGCGCGGCTTTGCGCATCTCGCCGCAGCACGCGAGCGCGGCAAAGGCGGCATCCTCATCACCGCGCATCTCGGCAACTGGGAAATGGGCGGCATCCTGCTCGCACTCGACGGTGTGCCGCTGAGCGTCGTCACGCTTGAGGAGCCGACGACCGCGCTGACAAAATGGCGCGAGGAATATCGCCGCCGCCTCGGCATCAAAACGATCGCCGTCGGCTCCGACAAATTCGCATTTGTCGAAATCATCAGTGCGCTGCGACGCAATGAATTTGTCGCCATGCTCGTCGATCGCCCTTACGCCAACTCCGGCGCGCCCGTCCGCTTCTTTAATCACGACGCGCTTTTTTCCAACGCACCCGCGCTGCTCTGGTCGCACACGGACGCGGCCGTGCTCCCCGCATTTGTTTTGCAAAATACAAATGGCCGCTATACGTCGCTCATCGAGCCGCCGATTGCGATGGACGCCGACGCAGCGGCAAGTTCCCAGCGCATCGCGAACGCATTTGAATCCATCATCCGCGCGCACCCCGAACAATGGTATAACTACGTCCCGATCTGGAAAGATGACGGACGAAATATGGATGAAAACTGACCGCAACCGCGCTTTACTCCACCACCGCATGAACCGACTCGCCGTTATTTTCGTTTACGTATTCTGCACCCTGCAATCTGCATTCTGCGCCGAAATGTCCGCGCCCGAACGCGCGGCGCTGCTTCAGCAATTGCGCGCCATTCACGAAAAGGAGCCGACGTTGCAGTCCGACTTCGTCGAGGAACGCACCACCCATCTGCTGAACAAACCGATCACCAGTGAAGGCACCATCTGGTTCGCCGTGCCCGATAAATTCCGGCGCGAAGTCCGTGGTAATAACCCGAGCACCACCGTGAGCAACGGTAAAGTGCTCTGGATTTACTACCCGAATTTCAAGGAGGCCGAAATCTACACGCTCGGCCAGCGCGCGTTTTTCGACGACTCCCTTTCCGCGCTCACGGCCGGCCTCAATTTCCAGCACATCGACGAATTCTATAACTTCCGCGCGTGGCATGAGGACGGCGTTTATCGGCTTGATCTCACGCCGAAGAAACCGAACCTGCGCAAAATCGTCGAGCACCTCGTCCTCACTCTGGACGGCAATTTCCTGCCGCACAAAAGCGAGCTGCTGCTGCCAAAAGGCGATCGCCTCGTCACCACCTACACGAACCCGCATCGCCCCGCGCTGTCGGCATCGACATTCGAATTCACCCCGCCTGGCGACGCACACATCTCGCGCCCGCTCGGCAAATAGCGGCTAAAAATCGTTGATTTCCCGACGGAGCGTCATAAGTTCTGCGTTCCCGTTTTGCCTCGTGGTGTAATGGTAGCACAAGTGACTCTGAATCACTTTGTCTAGGTTCGAGTCCTAGCGAGGCAGCTTACGGCGAAAACCAGCCGCCGTTAGACGCCACGCGATTGGCGGGTGCGGGGGTCGAGCACGTCGCGCAGTGCGTCGCCGAGGAAATTGAGCGCGAGCAGCGTCGCCGACATCACGAGCGCGGGGAAGACGAGGAGCCACCAGTTGCTGCGGATGGGGTTGATGACTTGCGCGCCGTCGCTCAGCAGCGAGCCCCAGCTTGCTTTTGGCGACTGGATGCCGAGGCCGAGAAAGCTGAGAAATGATTCGTCAAGAATGACCGCGGGAATCGTCAGCGTGAGATAAATGACAACCACGCCGACGAGGTTCGGCAGCAGATGGCGCGTGAGGATTTTTGCGTGGCTTTGCCCGAGCGCGCGGGCGGCGGCGACGAATTGCTGCGACTTGAGCGCGAGCACCTGGCCGCGGACGATGCGCGCCATCGTCAGCCATTCGATGAGGCCGAGCGACAAAATCAGGATGAGGATTTTCGAGTAATCGATCAGCCGCGTCCATCCGTGGCCCGCGAGCCATTGTTTAACATGCGAGTCGAATGCGTTGATGAAAATCAGGATGAGGATGAGCCGCGGAATCGAATAGAGAATTTCCACCGTGCGCATCATCAACGAGTCGGCGCGCCCGCCTGCATAGCCCGCGATGAGGCCGTATGTCGTGCCGACGAAAAACGAAATCAGCGCACCGGAGATGCCGACGAGCAGCGAGATTTGCGCGCCCTCCAGCACGCGGTAAAGCACGTCGCGGCCATTGAGATCGGTGCCGAACGGATGCGCGAACGACGGGGGCGCGAATTGATTTTGCGTCAGCGCGGCGTAACGCGCGGGCAGCGCGAGCGGACCGATGATTGCGCAAAAGACGACGCAGCCGAGCACGATGAGCGATGTCTTCGCGACGCGATTTTTCCAGAGCTGTCGCCAGGCGTTCATGTGATTTTAATGCGGCGATCGAGCAGCGTGTAGCTGATATCGACGAAGAGATTCAGCAGCACGAGCAGCGCGCAATAGACGATCACCACGCCGCCGAGCAGGAATCCGTCGCGGTTTTGGATGGAGTTCACGAAAAATCCGCCCGCCCCCGGAATGTTAAAAATCGTTTCCACGACAATAGATCCCGTCAGCAGATTCGCCGCGAGCGGACCGAGGAACGACACCACAGGCAGGATCGCCACTTTCAGCGCGTGTTTGTAAATCACGCGCGTGCGGCGGAGGCCTTTTGCGCGCGCAGTGCGGATGAAATCGTGGCCGAGCACCTCGAGCATGCTCGTGCGCATCAGTCGCGCGATGTAGGCGACGTAAGGCCCGGCGAGCGTCAGCGCCGGCAGCACGAGCGCGGGCCAGCTTCCCCAGCCGCCGACCGGCAGCCACTGCAGCTTCAGCGCGAAGATTAAAATAAGCAGCGGCCCGATGACGAAGGTCGGAATGGAAATCGCAAACAATGCGGCGAGCATCGCGCCGGTATCGATGGGTGTATTGCGCCGCACCGCCGCCAGCGAGCCGAGCCAGATGCCGCCGGTCGTCGCGATGCAAAACGCCGCGAAGCCGAGCGTCGCCGAAACCGGGAGCGATTGCGCGAGCAACTCGTTCACGCTGCGATTGCGATATTTCGTCGAAAGCCGCAAATCGCCGTGCAGCAGGTCGCCCAGGTAATCAAGGTATTGCTGGTGCAGCGGCCCGTCGAGTTTGTATTTCGCGAGAAGCTGCTTCTCGATCTGTGGCGGAATTTTCCGCTCACGGTCAAACGGCCCGCCGGGCGCGAGCCGGATCAAAAAAAAAGTCAGTGAGACGACGCAAAACAGCACGAAGATCAGCGAAAGAAAACGTCGAAAAACAAACGCGACCATTTTGGAGCGAACTGTGGCTTTCCTGCGGACGACGTCAATCGCAACTTCACCTCGACCAGGCCCGCGTGTGCACCGAGACTCGGAAATTCCCTTCCCTCCATGACCAGGCTAGTCTTTGTCGCGGCAACTATTTTGCACTGCGGTGGATTGGTTTTTGCCAGTCCGTCCACGATCGACCTTTCCAATCCCGACCTGTCCGTCGAGTCAGGCCAGTTCCGGATGGGCGGCGCGAATCCGGACGGCGTCGAGATCAATGCAAACAGCCGTTACCTCACGCTCAGCGGCAAGCCGTGGTATCCGGTCATCGGCGAGTTTCACTTTGCGCGCTATCCGCGCGAGCAATGGGAGCAGGAACTCCTCAAGATGAAAGCCGGCGGGATCACCGTTGTCGCGACGTATGTCTTTTGGATTTATCACGAGGAAGAGGAGGGGAAGTGGGACTGGACCGGTGATCGCGACCTGCGCGCGTTTGTGGAGCTTTGCAAAAAGCACGGCTTGCTAGTCTATCCGCGGTTCGGCCCGTGGGCGCACGGCGAGGTGCGCAACGGCGGATTTCCCGACTGGCTCTTGCGAAAGTGCGGGAAGGATGTGCGCAAGGACGCGGAGCCTTATCTCGGTTACGTCCGCGAGTTTTACGCGCAAATCGCGAAGCAGCTCGATGGCTTGCTTTGGAAAAATGGCGGGCCGGTGATTGGCGTTCAGCTTGAGAACGAGTTGACGAATAATCCGGCGCATATTCTTACGCTAAAAAAAATGGTGCGCGAACTCGGCATCGATGTGCCGCTTTATACGATCACCGGATGGGGGCGCGCGCGGGTGCCGGAGAATGAAGTGCTGCCGGTCTTTGGCGGATATCCCGATGCGTTTTGGAGCAGGAACTCCACGGACTGGGCGCGCGAAAGCAGGGCCAACTATTTTTTTAGCCACAATCGCGATGACTCAACGATCGGCGCTGACCTGACGAAGGCCGGAGCGGAAAAAGCGGACGACGTCACGGCGCGTTATCCGTATGCGACGGTCGAACTCGGCGGCGGAATGCAGGTGAGCTATCGGCGCAGACCGGTGATCGAGGCGGACGATGTCGCCGCGCTCGCATTTGTGAAGCTCGGCAGCGGAAGCAACATGCAGGGCTATTACATGTATCACGGCGGCGCGAACCAGATCGGCCGGCTATCGACGCTGAACGAATCGCGCGCGACGCATTATCCGAACGACATGCCGGTCATTAACTACGACTTTCAAGCGCCGCTCGGGGAGTATGGACAAAGACGCGCAAGCTACGATGCGTTGCGCGTTGAGCATTTGTTCCTGCACGATTTTGGCGGCGAGCTCGCGCCGCTCCCGATGACACTGCCGGATCAACGGCCGGCGAGTCTCGACGATCGCGAGACGTTGCGCTGGTCGGCGCGCTCAGATGGAAAACGCGGCTATCTTTTCGTGAACAACTACCAGCGCATCGAGTCGCTGCCCGCGCATGAAGCCGTCCAGTTTGAACTGAAGCTCAACGACGAGATATTGAAAGTCCCCGCCGAAGCCATTCGCGTTCCCGCACAGACTTATTTCATCTGGCCTTTCAACATGGAGTTGGACGGCGTGATGTTGAAATACGCGACCGCGCAACCTCTTTGCCGGATCGGAAAGACGTTTGTGTTTTTTGCAATCGATGGAATCCCGACGGAATTCGTTTTCGATCCGCACACTCTGGCCGATGGAGAACAGGCGCGCGTTTCCATTGCTGCGCCCGCTTCGTTGACGAAGTTGCATGGCCGAAACGGAACGACTGCGCAGATTCTTCTGCTTTCGCAAGAACAGGCGCGGCGGGCTTACAAAGCGCATCTTTGGGATGCCGACCGACTGTTCCTTTCCAAAGCCGGACTGCTTTTTGATGGAGACAAATTGAAGATGCAATCGCGCCATCCGGAAGATTTGTCGGTTTCCATTTACCCGCCGGCAAACTTAAGCAGTGAGAGCGAAAAAAGCGCGGGTCGTGATGACGGTATTTTTGAGCATTATTTCGCCGACGTGACGGCAACGAAAGTGAACGTGGAGTGGAGGCAGACGAAGCACGCCGAGCCAGCCGCTCCCGTAAAACTCGATGACAAAAATGTTCCGCTCGAACCGGCCGACGCGGATTTCGATCGCGCCGGCATCTGGCAGGTGAGCGTGGCGAAAGATGCGCTTAAAAATGCGCACGAGCTTTTTCTTCGCGTCGACTACGCCGGCGATGTCGGGCGCGCCTATCTCAGCGGGCGATTGATTGACGACGACTTTTACTTTGGTCGCACCTGGGAAATCGGCCTGCAACGCTTTGCCCCCGTTGTTTTGGAAAAAGGGATCACGCTGAAAATTCTGCCGCTGCGCAAAGATGCGCCCATTTACATTCCGAAGGATCGTTTGCCGGCTTTTGACGAAAGCGGCGAAGCGCATCAGGTGCGCTCAATCACGGCTGAACCGGAATACGAAGTCACCGTGGAGCAAACAAAACGCTGACAGTTACTTCGTCGTCATGACGAAGACGCCGTCCCAGCTTACGTCGGGCGGTTGCGCGTGGAGGTCGGCGCAGCGTTTGGCATAGAGCGCCGCCAGCGGGTCGTCTTTGCGGAGCGAGAGGCATTCGTCGAACAGCGTTTGCGCTTCGTCGAAATCACCGGCGCGATATTTTTCGACCGCGCGATTGTAAGCTTCGAGATAACGCTCTGTTTGCGCGCTTAATTTTTCATCGTGCGCGTCGAGCACGGTGAAGACTTCGATCGGGCGCGTCTTTCCTTTCACGCGAACGCAATCGACAAATTGCAAACGCAGTTTGTCGCGGACGAGAGCGGCGACGCTTTCGCCGAGAATGAGCGGGACGCCGTATTCCTTCGTGATGCCTTCGAGCCGCGACGCGAGATTCACCGTGTCGCCGATGACGGTCGGCTCGGATTTTTGCTCGGAGCCGATTGCGCCGAAGATGACTTCGCCATGATTAATGCCGATGCCCATGGCGAGCTCGGGCCGGCCGCGTTTGCGCCATTCGACGTTGAGCTGGTCGAGGCTCTGCTGCATGCGCAGCGCGGTGGAGACGGCGAGTTCCGCGTCGCGCGCCGCGCCTTCGCTGTGAATATCGCCCCAGACCGCGAGGACTGCGTCGCCGATGAATTTGTCGACGGTGCCGTTTGTCGCAAAAACGCATTTTACCATTTCCGTTAAATATTCGTTGAGCTGCGCGACGAGCTGCGTGGAATCGCTTTGCTCGGTGAGCGTGGTAAAACCGCGCAGGTCGCTCATCAAAACGGCGACCTGTTTGCGCACGCCGCCAAGTTGATTCAGGAAGCTGTCACGATTATCGACGACTTCCTTCACGACGTTTTTTGAAACGAACCGCTCGAAAATCCGGCGCACGCGCGCGCGTTCGCGGCGATCGAGAAAATGCTGCCACGCGAGAGCGCCGAGCCCGCCGCAATCGAACGTCAAGATCGTGCTGAGCACGAGCACGAGATGGTTCGCCTTGTTGTAGAGCACAGCGGTCGCGGCGAGCCAGCCCGCGCTGAGCACGACCAGCCCGACGAAGCGCATCTGCGGGTTTTCGAGAATGAAGGAAAACGCCAGCGCGAGAAATCCCGCGCCTAAAATCAGCACCGCTTGCTCCATCGGCGTCGGCTCGGTGATGAAATCGCCGGAGAGCGCATCGTTGATCGCGTTGATGTGCAGCTCCGGCCCGTCCATCATGCCGAACGGCGTCGGCAGCGCGTCTTTGAGGAAATTTCCGTAAGGACCGACGACGACGATTTTATCGCGGAAAAATTCGCCGCTCTGGAAATTTGCGCGCCATAAATCGGGAACGAAAATCGTGTAGGCGGAAATCGGCCGGAAGCCGCCTTGCTCGGCATCGGGCGCGAAGCGGAGAAATTTTGCGCCGCCCGGAATTCGATCCGTGCGTCCGAGCTTTTGCAGAATGCGCGCAGCGAATGATTCGAAGACGCGCTCGTTTTCCGCCGCCGGCATGTGCAGCGCCTCGGACGCGGGAACGCGATAACGCGCGAGCCGCACGATACCGTCCTGCACATCGGGCCAGAAATTGACGAACCCGACGCGTTCATCGTTTTCCGCATCGGGAATCAAATCGGGCGAGGGGAGCGTGATCGTGTGCTTCGCGCCATCGCCGCTTTGGTCGTCGACGAAATTGCTGCCGATCACAACGCGGTCGCGCCATTGATCGAGCGCCGCGCGCAGTTCCGCGTCGCCTTCGCGCGGAGTTGGAAAAAGCAGATCGAATGCGATCACGCGCGCGCCGGCTTGCGCGAGCCGGTTTAAAATCATCGCGTGAACGTCGCGCGGCCAGGGCCAGCCGGTCGCCATTTTCTGCAACGCGGGAGAGGCCGCGAGATCGTCGGAAAAAATGTTCGCGCTCACATTTACCGACGGCTCGTCGATCGCGAGATAAACGATTTGCGGATTCGGCTGCGAGCGCCGCGCGAAGCGGACGAGCAGGTCGCGCACGTGCAGCTCGAGCGTTTGAAACGGCACCGACGAAAAGTGCAGCGCGAGCACAACGGCGGTGCAGAGCGAGCAGATCGCGGCCATGCCGAGGCGTTGCGGAGTGAGGCGCATCGCAGCGATGTAACATTCGTTTTGCGCGCGAACAATGCCGAAGCCGAAGTTTTGCGATTGACAGCATTTGTTAAATCGCAACGATGCCCCGCGTGTTCAAGCCCGCCCTGCACTCGCGTATCCGCATCGCAGCGATTTTTGCGCTGCCCGCTGTCGTCATTGCCGGCCAGCCATTCGAGTCCGCGACCGTCACACGCGTCGAAAACAAAGTCGCATTTGGCGAAAATCAAAACGGCAAAACCACCGAGCGTCCCGCTGCGTTGAAAGACGTCATCAAGGCGAAGGATTATCTCACGACGCAAAGCGAATCGCGAGCGGAGCTGCAGTTCGCCGATCACTCGCTCGTGCGCATCGGCCAGAACAGCGTGTTCTCATTCGACGCTGATTCGCGCACGCTCTCGCTCGAAAAAGGGGCGATGCTGTTTTACATCACGCCGGGATCCGGCGGCGGAAAAATCAAGACACCGAGCATGACAGCCGCGGTCACCGGCACGGTCGGGTTGGTGACGAGTGACGTCATCGTTTGTTTACGTGGCGTTATACATACAAAATTTGGCGACGTGCCCGCCGGTTATGCAGTCGATTCGTCGGGAAATATTTTCAAGTTTGACTGGAAAGGCATCGTGAACGGCGCGCTCGTGAATTTCGGCGGACCGCCACCGACTTTCCCGCTGACACCGCCGCTCGGACCAGAGACGGGCGATCTGAATAGCGACCTTTCCGAATTCCCGGGCCTGCCCGATTTCCGCTGGCTGGATATCGAGGAAGCGACGCAGATCAATCCGCGCATTCGCGATTTCTTAAATACGCCGCAAGCAACGCCGACGCCCACGCCCGAGCCGACGCCGGTGCCGACACCCCAGCCGCGGCCGACGATTATTCCCGACTAACAGCACATTGACATGAAACTGTTGCCCATTTGTTTTTTGTTGCTGAGCGTTTCGGCCGCCTGCGCCGGAACCGACGGAAAAACGACGACCGGCGCAATGTCGGTGACGTTGAGCGCGTCGGAAAAGGAAGACGTCGGCGACATCCGCCCCGCGCCGCCGGATACTTTGCTGTCGCACTTGCGCGCGAATGTGCAGGCACGCGAGGAATACGTGACCAATGCGAAGCTGCTCGGCAATCACGGCAGCAGCGATTTTCTAACGATGCCGACGGCGGAAGTCGGCTTTAACCACAAGCTCGGTCACGGCTTCAGCATCGATCTCATCGCACGCAGCGAATCGACGATTTACGCCGATCACGGCTCGCGCAGTTTCTGGGGATTCAGCGGCAGCGGTTTTGTGGATTGGCGTGGCAAGCCGGCGTGGCCGCGTTTGTTTGCGGGAGTCGAGCCATATCACTACGACAGCTACGACACCGGTCATCGCCTCGCCGAAGCACTCGGCGTTTCCACCGGCATCGACAACGGATGGGTCTTCAATCAGCATCGCACGTTGTTAACGGTTGGATATAAATTCACCACTTACTTCGCGTCGCCCTCGCAGGATGATCGCGACGCACATCGCGTGATCGTCGGCATCACGCACGAATTTCGTCCGCGCGTTTACGGCCAGCTTTTCTATCAATATCAATACAGCGACTACGACAACGAGCATCGCCATGATTCGCGCAATATCGTCGGCCTGAATTTCATCTACGAACTGACTTCGCACCTTTACGGCTCATTCGGCGCGGACTTCATCGACAACAACTCCAATTACCATCTCGCGACTTACCAGAACGTCGGCGTTCACCTCGGTCTCGGGCTTCAATACTAGCGGCGATTTTTCGCTGCAAATCAGGCGCAGTCGCATCGGCGGTTGCCAATTTCCGCAAGCGCCTTTCTAATTAAAAATCGCGATGACCACAGCAAACAAGATCACCGTCACGCGCATTTTGCTGATCCCGCTTTTCGTGATGATGGCGATTTATTACGGCAAAAGCGTCGAAAGCAAACAGCCACACGCGTGGCAACACATTGCTGCAGTCGCGATTTTCATCCTCGCCGCCGCCAGCGACGGCATCGACGGCTACATCGCCCGTCGTTACAACCAGCGAAGCGCACTCGGCGTCGTGCTCGATCCGATTGCCGATAAAGGCCTGCTGCTCGCCGCGATCATCACGCTGAGTTTCAGCAACTGGACTTACGAATTTCCGCTCTGGTTTCCGGTGCTTGTCATTACTCGCGACGTCGTGATTCTCGTGGGCAGCGCGATTTTGCACTACCTCATCGGTAACGTGCACGTTCAGCCGAGTTGGATGGGAAAAGCGGCGACCGCGCTGCAAATGCTCGCAATTTCATTCACGCTCCTGCAGCTCGATTTTTTTGTGAAAACGGTGACGTTCGCTAATCAAAGCTATGAGCTGCACTTCCTCGATATTCCCGTCGCGCTCGCCGGATTTTTTACATTAATTTCCGGCATCGGCTACGTGATGAGCGGCATTCGTCAATTGCAGGCGGGAGGCCATGCCAACTAGAACTGTCGCCATCGTCGGGCGGCCGAACGTCGGAAAATCCGCGATCTTCAACCGGCTTGCCGGACGAAAAATTTCGATCGTCCACGATCAGCCCGGCGTCACGCGCGACCGGCTTGCCGCCGAGTGCAAGCTCGGCAAAAAGCCATTCACGATCATCGATACCGGCGGCATCGGCAGCGTCGTGGACGCGACGTTTTCGGAGCAGGTTCGCGCGGAGGTGGACATCGCGATGCAAACCGCCGACGTCATTCTGTTCGTAGTCGACGCGCAGTCGGGACTCACGCCTATCGACCAGGATTTGGCGCAACAGCTTCGTCGCATTGATAAGCCGATCATTCTTGTCGTAAACAAAATCGACGACCCGAAACACGCCTCGCTCGAATCGGAGTTCACCCGACTCGGTTTTAAACACGTGCTGGCTATCAGCGCGGAGCATAACCGCGGTATCGGGCAGCTCGTGGAGACGAGCGAAAGTTTTCTCCCGGAAGAAACGGAACAGTCGCACGGGCCGCGAAAGCCGCTGAAGCTCGCGATCGTCGGTCGTCCGAACGTCGGCAAGTCATCGCTCATCAACGCAATTCTCCGCGACCGCCGCACGCTCGTCAGCGAAGTCTCCGGCACGACACGCGACGCGATCGACGTGCCTTACACGCGCGGCGATCAGCATTACGTTTTGATCGACACCGCCGGCATACGGCCCCGCGGAAAAGTCGATAACTCCGTCGAGGTTTTCAGCGTGATGCGCTCGGAAAAAAGCATTCGCCGCGCCGATCTGTGCGTGCTCGTGATCGACGCAACGATGCGCGTGACGGCGCAGGACAAGAAAATCGCCGGCCTCATCCAAAAAGCGGAAAAGCCGTGCATCGTCGTTATCAATAAATGGGATCTCGTCGAGGTGGAAGGCGATCACAAAACATTTCTGCGCGAGTTCCTAGCCGAAATTAGCGGTGAACTATTTTTTGTCGATTATGCGCCGCTTGTTTTACTCTCCGCAAAAACCGGCGACAACGTGGACCGGCTTTTCCGGGTGATCGAGCAGGTGCGCGAAGACTCGCGTGGACGCATCACGACCGGGCCGCTCAACCGCATGTTCCAGGCGATTCTCAGCGCGACACCGCCGCCGATTCGCAGTAACCGCCGTTTCAAAATTCTCTACGCGACGCAGGTCGAGCCCAACACCGAAGAGCCGATTCCCGTGCCGCGCATCCTGCTTTTCGTCAACGACCCCATCGCGCTGCCCGACTCGTATCGCAAGCACATCGACGTGCAATTGCGCGAGCAGCAGCGTTTCCTCGGTCTGCCGATTTTGCTGCAATTCCGCGGGCGCGAGCCGCGCGAGAGCAAATAGTTGCGTTCGGCTGGATCGAACGCAAATTGCCGTCCGTTGTCTGACTCCAGCCACATCATGACGCGCCGCGATTTTCTTAAACTTACCGGACGAGCGGCTGCCGCGTGCGCGATTGGCGGCGTCGGCTATGGCTTTATCGAGGCGAAATGGATTCACGTTTTGCGCGTGAAATTCGCCGTGCCAAATCTGCCCGGGCCGTTTCGCGGAATGAAAATCGCGTTTCTTTCCGACATCCATCACGGCCCGTTCGTGCCCCTGAGCTATGTGCGCGATGTCGTGAAAATGACGAACGCACTGAAGCCCGATCTCGTCGCGCTCGGCGGCGATTACGTTCACCACGGCACGCGATACATCGAGCCATCCATTGCCGAACTCGCGCATTTCGACTCGAAGCTCGGCACGTTCGCCGTGCTAGGAAATCACGATCATTATTTCCACGGAGCCGCGCGCTCAAAAGCGGCGCTAAAAAAAGCCGGCATCACCGAGATGACGAATTCCGGCGTCTGGCTCGAGCAAAATGGCGCGCGCTTGCGCCTTTGCGGCGTCGGCGATTTTTGGCGCGACGTGCAGGATTTGCCCGTGGCACTCGCCGATGCGACGGATCGCGACGCAGTCATTTTGCTCTCGCACAATCCCGACTACATCGAACAGATCCGCGACAAACGCGTCGGCCTTGCACTCAGCGGCCACACGCACGGCGGTCAGGTGAATTTCCCGCTGATCGGCTCGCCGATTGTGCCGTCGCTTTACGGAAAAAAATACACGCGCGGTTTTGTG
Source organism: Spartobacteria bacterium (assembly GCA_021324395.1). Taxonomy (GTDB): domain Bacteria; phylum Verrucomicrobiota; class Verrucomicrobiia; order Chthoniobacterales; family Chthoniobacteraceae; genus JAJPJG01. The sequence goes on from JAJPJG010000015.1 coordinate 22,486, forward strand.
CAGGCTCCGGTTGCCCGCGTTTTTGTCACGCGCGGCGTCGGCACCATCACGCCGCCCGTCCGCTTCCACTGCCGGCCCGAGATCGTGCTCGGAACGCTTTGTTAGACACTTTAGCGCGAGTGTTCCTTCGGCCAGTTTAGCACGTCGAGATTCGGCTTCACCGGTTCCTTCTCCGGCCACTCGAATTTGCAATCCTCGCAGAAATATTCGCGCGGGATGAGACGCATCGCCGCGAGCACGCCGAAGAACCACGCCATACCCGTGCGACGCGAGAATTGCGGATACTCGATATGCGACGAGCCGCATTGCGGACAGCGCACCGCTTCGCGCAAGACGCCATCCTTCGCGTCCCATTCCTTCATCAGCGCCAGCACGCGATCGTTATCGACCTTTGGCACACGCACCCGCATGTGTGCGCGCGGTTCGGTCGTGGAAAAAAAGAGCATCTGCGTCCCTGACTCATCGAGGACTTCCGCGCGGATGCCCGCGTCGGTCAAACGATTCCGCAACGCCTCGGCGGGACGTTCGCTGTTGAAGGTGGCGACGGTAATTAGCTGTTCTAACATAAGTATAGTTTAGTTATTAGAAATCGATTGTCACTCTGAACATTGCCGGAATCGCGCGGGAGGAATCGTTTGGGCGTTCACTCGCAAAATGTGGTGATGCTTTCCCAACGCCGCGCAAATTTCTTCGGACAAATCGGCAAGCTCGGCGAAAATAAACCCGTGAGTTTCATTTTGACGCTTCTCGGAACGATGTTTGGCATCGACATCGCGTGGCTGGTTTGCGCCGTGCTGCTGACGCATCGCAGGCCGTGGAGCGTCGTCGCGATTGCGTTTATAGTCGCGCAAATTTTAGGGCTGCTTTGCCTCGTTGGCGGACGAATGTTGCAGACGAATTGGGACCGCACGCTGCCGAAGTTTGTCTCGAGCGCGATTTTCATCTGGCACTTTTTCGGCATCGCCGCGCTGGTGCTGGTCGCCGTGCTTGCGCTGATGTTTTCGACGCTACTCGCCGTGAAGCACGCCGTTTCGCCGCGCAAAGAAACGACGGCCGCGCAGGCTGAAGCGCAGATCACCCGCCGGCAATTTCTCGAAATCACCGCGGCTCTCGCGCCGCCGCTTTTTACGCTGAGTTTAACGGGCATCGCGATGGCGCAGCTTCGCAGTTTTCGCGTGCGGCGATTTGTTTTAGCCATTCCGTCGCTGCCGCGCGCGCTCGATGGGCTTACGATCGCGCAGGTCAGCGACATGCACGTCGGGCGTTTCACTTCCGGCTGCGTGCTGCGCGAGATAGTGAAGACGACGAACGAGCTGCGCGCCGACCTTGTCCTGCTCACGGGCGATTTGATTAACGACGCGCTCGCCGACCTTACGCACGGCATCGAGCTCGTGAAAGCGATGGAAGCGCGCTTCGGCATCTGGATGATCGAAGGCAACCACGACCTCATTGAAAACGGCCGCGAGTTCGAGCGGCGCGTCCGCGAATCGGGCGTGCCGTTTCTGCTCGATCAATCCGACGTCGTGACGATTCGCGGCGTGCCGGTGCAGCTCTTTGGAGTCCGCTGGGTGCGTTCGCGAAATCACGACGAGGCGATCGCCGAATCGGTCCACGCCGTTTTGCAAACACGCCAGCCGGATGCGTTCCCGATCCTGCTGGCGCATCATCCGCACGCGTTCGACGCGGCGGCCGATGCCGGTTTGCCGCTCACGCTTTGCGGGCACACACACGGCGGGCAACTGATGTTAAACGAGCGATGCGGCTTCGGCCCCGCGCTGTTTCGTTACTGGTCGGGCCATTATGTGCGCGGCGGGAGCCAGTTGATCGTCTCCAATGGAGTCGGCAACTGGTTCCCGCTGCGGATCAACGCGCCGGCGGAGATCGTGCACATCACGCTCCGCAGCGCGGCGGCGTGACGAAAGTTTAGAATTCGTCCGCGTAATCTTTCATCGCCGCGGTGATTTTTTTCAGCCCGAGCTCGATGCGCGTCTTGATCGTGCCGAGCGGAATACCCGTCTGCCGCGCAATCTCGCGTTGGCTCATCCCTTTGTAGTAAGCCATCTCCAGCGCCTCGCGCTGCGCGACCGGCAGGCTCTCGAGCAACTGCTGCAAAAGTGCGCGCAAATCCGCCGAGTGAATATCCTCGTCGCCATCCTTGATCCACGCGTGCGGCTGTTGCTCCTGCTCCACTTGGAAGCGGTTTTGCGTGTCGCAGCGCGACTGGCATTTGCGCAACCGGTCGATCGCGCGCCGCCGCGCCAGCGTGATGATCCAGCCAAGCGGCCGGCCTTTGTGCTCATCGTAGGAATCGGCGCGGTTCCAGATCTCCATGAAGATCTCCTGCAAAAGATCGTCCGCTTCCGCGTCGTTGTTGATCACTTTCATGACGACTGATTTGAGGATCGGCGCGTGGCGGTCGTAGAGCATCTCGAAAAAGTCCGTCCTCCGCGCTTTGATCATTGCCATCAGATGTTCGTCGGTGAGGTCGAGTGGATCGGGTGTGGTATGGATGAGTTGATTCATAGTGTTTACGATTTGAGTTCCTGGTTGATCGCCCACAAAACGCAACTGACCATTGCGCTCAGGGCAACGAGTGTGAGTGGTAGGGAAAACATGGCGCAGGTGGCTTTAGCAATGCGCATACCCATCCCTGTTTACTCTGTAGAGAGCGAGTTGCGGCGTGTTTCTTGCGTCGCGATTCGTTACAGAACTGTTGTGCATCGCTCCGCTACACCGCGCGAAACGCGCAACGTGATTTACGGGAAAGGTGTGAACGTTCCGGAAACGTCGGGAGCATCGCGAAAAACGCGGTAAGTTCCCTCGATCAGGCTGTGCGAGATCGTCAATGACGTGAGGTGGAAGCGATGGCACTGTTGCCGGTCGCAATGGCAGCGCTGACATTTCCAGCCGAAACGTTCTGGCTCGGAATCGAAGCGCTTCAAGTCCCGTTCAAAGCGTTTCAAATCGGAACCGAAGCGTTTCGGATGCGAACCAAAGCGTTTTGACTCCAATCGGAAGCGTTTCAATTCCGATTCGAAGCGCTGCCAGTCCAAATCGAACCGCTTCGAACCCGAATCGAAGCGCTTCAAGTCGCGCCCGAAGCGTTTCAAATCCGAACCGAAACGCTTCCAATCGGATTGGAAACCGCTCCCGTTGCTCAAAAATCGCCATCCCCCATTGCCACCTCAAATTCCTTATCGCGTGCAACTCTCGTCGCTTTTTGAGATACAAGGCGACTTATGCGCATTCAGAAATTCGTAATAGGGTTGAGTTTATTGCTTCCCATCGTCGCCCTGGCAAAAGGCAACGGCGTTGGTTTCACGATGGAAGGCACGCTCAGCAATTTCAGGGCGAGCGGAGAGACATGTCATTTCACATTTGCCGGCACATTCCATATCACTCGTTGGTATGGCGTAAGAAATTCGACAGTCGAGATAGACTGCAAGCAAGGGTTTCCTGCGACAGTGACTCAGTGTAATTTTTTCGTTGCCACGCATCCGACTCTAAATGCGGCGGCCGTGCGTAATGATCCGAAAGCACTATCAGGCATACTCAAAGTGGCCGCTGAACGCCGCAGGGTGATAAAGTTCGAGTTGGTTGCTGTGAAAATAGCTTTTGGAGATAGTGGTAGCATTACTAACTTGGAATGCGCTGTTGCGAGAGCTACAGATTGGGACCTCCACTGAGTAGATTTTATAGAGTCGCCTAACTATTGATTCTCGAGTCTGAAGCCAGCCGCTAGCGCATCCAATCGCTCGGCGGTTTGCGAGACGTCTTTGTCGAAAAGGAACGGAGAAGCCGCCCGTTGATTTGTCCACGCTCGCTGCCGGCAGGAAACAGATGCGCGACTTTTACTCGTCCACGACGAGCTTCACCGTCGCATCGCCGCGCGTCATCTTTGAATACGGGCAGGTGTCGTGCGCCGCATCCATCACGCTTTGCGTCTGCACGTGCGTTGCGCCGGGCATCTTCGCGTGCAGCTCGACCGACAGGTGATATGCGCCGCGTTCATCCTCGTGCAGCGACACCAACGCGCGCACGGTCGAGTTCTCCGCCGGCACGTCGAGCCGCTCCGCCGCATTAAGCAGAGCCCCGTGATAACACGCCGCATATGCCGCGGCAAAGAGCAGCTCCGGATTCGGCCCGCGCTTTTCCATTCCGGGTTTCAAGGGATGACCGAGCTGCACGTTGAGCAATCCATCGGGACTGGAAATGCTGCCTGTGCGCCCGTTGTCGGCGACTGCTTCGGATGTGAAGAGTGTTTTCATGTTGTTGATATCGGTTTCGTCCTTGGAATCGTGCTTCCCGTTTTCAGAGGACGTGACGGCGAAAACTTATCACAGCGATCCTGGGAGGGATCGTCTTCTGGCCTTACCTGCAGAGGTTTTTTTAGCTGAACCTGCGCGTTTACTTTCGCCAGACGTCTCCGACGTTTTCGCGGAACCAGCGGGACGTGACGACTTTTTGCTGGGTGTAAAATTGCACGCCTTCACGGCCCTGGATGTGAAGGTCGCCGTAGAAGCTCTCGTCCCAGCCGGTGAATGGAAACATCGCCATCGTCGCCGGGACTCCGACGTTGATGCCGACCATGCCGGCTTTGACGCGGTGCTTGAATTCGCGTGCGGCTTTGCCGGAGTTGGTGAAAATGGCGGCGCCGTTGCCGTAGGCGCTTTGGTTCGCGAGTTCGATGGCATGGTCGAGATCATCCATGCGCACGACGTTAAGCACGGGGCCGAAGACTTCCTCGCGGGCAATTTCCATTTCGCTTGCGACTTGATCGACGATCGTCGCGCCGAGGAAAAAGCCGTTCGGCGCGTCGGCGACTTTTAAATTGCGTCCGTCGGCGATGATTTTCGCGCCTTCGCGTTCGCTGTTCGCGACGAGGTTCATCACACGCTCGCGATGTTGTGCGGTGATCACGGGGCCCATGTCGGGCTGATGCGATGGGATGTCGGTCGGTCCGACTTTGATCGCACGCGCGGCCTGGACGAGATCGGGCAAAATGTGATCAGCCGCGGATCCGACGGTGATCGCCGTGGAGCCGGCCATGCAGCGTTCGCCCGCACAGCCGAACGCGGCCGTCGAAAGCGCCTCTACCGTGCGCGGCACGTCTGCGTCCGGCATGATGACGATGTAATTTTTCGCGCCGCCGTTCGCCTGCACGCGTTTGCCATGGCGCGTTCCGGTTTCAAAAATATGTCGCGCAACCGGTGTCGAGCCGACGAAGGAAATCGCGCGCACTTTCGGATGCGTGAGCAGCGCGTCCACGCAATCGCGTCCGCCGTGCACGACGTTGAGCACGCCCTTCGGCAGCCCGGCTTTTTCCAAAAGCTCGATGATGATGAGCGACGTGAGCGGCACCTTTTCGCTCGGTTTTAGGATGAACGTGTTCCCGCACACGAGTGCGAGCGGGAACATCCACATCGGCACCATTGCGGGAAAATTAAATGGCGTGATGCCGACGCAGACGCCGAGCGGCTGCAGCAGCGTCTCGCAATCCACGCCGCGCGCCAGATCGGGCAGCGTGTCGCCCATCAGCAACGCCGGTGCGCCGCACGCGTATTCGATATTCTCGATGCCGCGATAAACGCTGCCGCGCGCCTCGGCGAGTGTCTTGCCATGCTCGCGCGTCACGCTCTGACACAGGCGGTCGAAGTTCTCCTCGACGAGCTGGCGGTAGCGGAAAAACAACCGCGCGCGCTCGACGACCGGCGTATCGCGCCACGCGGGGAATGCGGCGTGCGCAGCCTCGACGGCGTCGTTCACGACATCCGCGCCGCACATCGGCACTTCCGCGATCACTTCGCCGCGCGATGGATTGTAAACCGGTTGCGTAGCGAGGCCGGAGACTTCGCGCCATTCGCCGCCAATGAAATTTCGACAGGGAGTCATGATTTTAAAATGCCTCGCGCAAAGTCCGCAAAGGAAAGTTTTTAACTTTGCGTCCTCAGCGAACTTTGCGCGATGGCTGATTTGTTTCTGGTTTATCCGCGTGCCAACGCGTCGCTTTGCTTCACAAATTCATCGCCGCTCCACTCGTGATCGCCGGCGACCATTTTCTTCGCGGGCGCGGCCTTTTGGGCGGCTTTGCGTTCA
>JAJPJG010000006.1 GCA_021324395.1 Spartobacteria bacterium
CAGGGATGAAACGGTGCATGCCTTTGAAGGGCACGAGCGCCTGCCGGCATTCGCGGCGCATCGCTTTCAATGTGCAGCCGGTGTCGCGCACGCCGTCTTTTGTGAAGCGGCTGCGGATCGAGTTCGCGACGCGGCTGGAGATTTTCTTCGCGAGGTTGTCGCGGCGCTTCGCGCGGTAGCCGCAGACGAGGTCGGCGCCTTTTTCGATTTCCGCGAGCAGCTTTCGGATGTCCGCGGGGTCGTTTTGCAGGTCGCCATCGAGCAGCACGATCACTTCGCCTCGCGCCGCATGCACGCCGGCATACATCGCCGCGCTCTGGCCCGCGTTCTTTTCAAACTCGAGCACGCGGACATTCGGCGAGCGCTGGATGCGTGCGAGCGTGGAATCGGTGGAGCCATCGTCGATAAACACGATCTCGTAATCGATGCCGGCCAGAGCCGCCGCGAGCTCGCGCTGTAGCTCCTCGATGTTGCCTTCTTCGTTGTAGAGCGGGATGACGACGGAAATCATAGCGGGAGGCTGCGGTAGTTGTAGCACGCGAAGACGCGGAGTTCACGCAGCGGCAGGCCGCGCCGCGTGAGCTCGATCAGCGAGATCATCTCGACGCGCTCGAAGCCGCGCTTGATCGTGCTCGGCGGACTTTCCTCGCCACGGTCGGTGATGTAAAGTGCGTTGCGCCCGATGAAGGGGTTCACGCCCTGCTCCTCGGTGAAGTAGCTGTCGGTGCGCGGCGCCTCGGGCGCGGAGATGAATTCGTCGTAGCGCGGCCAGAAGGAGAATTCGTTTTCCAGGCTTTGCGACTCAGGGCAGTAAACCGGCGGGTGGCCCGCACCTTCGACGCGCTTTTCCGGCAGGTAAAATGAGAGCATCGATGCCGTCTGGTATTTATTGCCGATGAGAAAAGCCGGCTTTCCGCTTTCCTGCTCGAACTTTTGCCGCATCTGCCCGATGGCTTCCGCCGCCGTGTGCCAGCCGCGCAGGCGCGAACCTGGATCGAGCGAGTAAGGCAGCGGAATGCCGACCGCGCGCAGCATGTCGAGGTTCGCGATGGCGATGCTCATCACGAGGCCGACAATCAGCGCACTGATGCAGAAGCGCGCTTTCAAGCGGCTCGTCTGCGCCGCTTCGTGCCAGAACGCAACGGACAAAACGCCGAGGCTCACGAACGCCGGCGCGGTCCAGTTCGGCTCGCCCGCGTGTTTCACCGAAAGCGCGAAATACATCACGAGCAGCGGCAGCGCGAAGAGCACGAGATAGCGCTGCTTGAACGAAATTTTAGCGCGCGCCGTGCCGCACCAAAGCGCGATCATCATTCCCGCAAAGATCAGTGGCGAATAAACGCCGAGATGCGCGCCGAGAAACGCGAACGGTTCGCCGGGATGAAACGCGAACGGGCTGTTCAAGCCGCCGCGCGCCTGCAAATGCGCGAGGGTGATCCACTCGTGCTGTTCATTCCACAAAATCGGCGGAAGCATGCAGACGAGGAACGCGAGCAGCATCAAATAGAAACCGGGTCGCACGAATTCGCGACGCAACCGGGGCGTCATCGCGAGCAGCAACACGATCGAGAGCAGTTGCATCGCGTTCGTGTATTTCGCGAGGAAACCGAGGCCGATCAGGAATCCGGTGATCGGCCACCACCAAGTAAACGCGGGACTTTTTTCGAGCGCGATCCAGAGCGTCAGCAGCGCCGCCGCCCAAAAGAAAATCGAGAGCGGATCGATGGTCATGACGAGGCCGCCGACGTTGAAAATCGGAATCATGTTTAGCGCGATGACGGTCCAGATCGCGACTCTTTCGCCGTAGAGACGCCGCGCGAAAACAAAGACGATGAGACTCGTCGCGACCGCGAGCAGCGGCGAAAAAAAGCGAACGCCAAATTCCGTCGCACCGAAGATTTTCGTGCTCGCGAGAATGGTCATCGCGACGCTCGGGCCTTTGCTGTAGTAGCTCAGCGCCGGATGTTGCGACCACAAATAGTAATACGCCTCGTCCGGCGATAGCTCGTTTTGCGCGATGAGCACAAAACGCAGCGCGGTCAGCACCGCGAGAAAAAGCAAGAGCCAGCGGCGCGGCGTCATGCGGTCGCTTCTCCGATCAATGTGGGATGCTGCGCAAAGATCTTCGGCATCATGCGCGGTCCGGTTTTCCGCCAGATCAATTCACAAAGCGCCACGACAAGCAGCGCGATTCCAAACGCGAGCACGATCGAAACCGCGATGTCGCTCGGCCAGTGATCGCCGACGTAAATGCGCGAATAGCCAACGAGCGCCGCGACGATGAAGTAAAGCCAGCCGAAACGCCGGTAAAATAACGCGAGCACAACGGCTGCGCAGAAATTATTCGTCGTGTGCGCGGACGGGAACGAATGACCGGTGACGACGCCTTCCGGCGGACGCGACATTTCCTGTTTTACCCGCATAAACAGAGCCTTCCACGGCGGTTTGACATGTCGCAGCGAGATGCAGCGGACGTTTGCGAGCGCTTCGCGCGGACGCGGACGGCCGACGATTTTCTTGATCGAATTCGTAATCACACCATCCGACAAACCGACTGTGATTCCGATCACCAGCACCATCGCGCGCGCTTTGAAACCGCCAAAAATCAGCACGAGCAGAACGAGAATCGCGAGCGGCAGAGCCCACAAATCGAACGAGGACATCACCGCCATGAACCGATCCAGCGCAGGGCTCGTCCATTCGCGATTTATGAGAAAAAGAAGCTTTTGCTCCATTGCGGAACCGACGAACTTATGGCGATGCCGAGACAAGTAAAGTCGCGATTTGCCGCGCTATTTGCGTTGTTCGCAGCCCTTTGCGCGCACGCGCAGGACACGCCGACAGCACAGGAAATTTTGCGTGACGTTCGCCTCAATCAAACGTCTCAACACCGCGCGCTGAAGGGCCAACTCCGCATGGATGATACGATCGTTCCGTTCCGGCTCGTCTTGAACGGCGGCGAGATCCGCTACGAATTCGACAATCCGCCGGACACGATCATTCTGCGTCTCGGCGAGAAAGGCTCGGAGTTGCTCGAGAAAACGAAAGGCGGCGCGCAGGATGTCGCGCCGGCGAAGTTCGACGAAAAAGTGCGTGGCACCGACATTACCTACGAGGATCTCGCGTTGAAATTTTTGTATTGGCCGAAAGCGAAAATCGACGGCGAGGAGCTCAAGCTCACGCGCAAATGCTGGAAACTTCATCTCGAGCCCGCATCGCGCGCGGAGTCGCAATATGCTGTTGTTTTGCTTTGGGTGGAAAAGCAAAGCGGCGCGTTTCTGCAGGCGGAGGGTTATGACGCGAATGGAAAAGTCGCGAAGCGTTTCGTCGTGCGCAGCGTGCAGCGCGATCCGGAAGTCGGCTGGATTTTAAAACAAATGCGTATCGAGTCGCTCGCCGGCATGAACTCGCGCGACCGCTCGCCGACTTATCTGGAGATCGAAAAATAGCGCGAGCTAAACGCCGGCGACTTCACCTTGGGCGAGGCTCTTCAGCCATTCCCGATACACAATGGGCGAAATTTCCGATGGCTTGATTTCGCTGCGACCGCCCCAAAACACATTCGTGTAATTCACCGGAATTCCGCATTCGGCGAGATGCTCGTCGATAGCTTGTTTGTGCGCTAGCAATCGGTCTTTGTCGGTGCCGTGCGCGACAGCCATGATGTTGACGTTGCGAAACTCCGGCCCGGCTTCGCGCCAGTAACAATGTGTTAAAATTTCGTGGCGGCCGACTTCCGAGCCCGCCTCGAACTCGCGGCCTTCCGGCACGGCCCAGTGGAAAAGCGCATTGAAGCGCGTCACCCGAACGCCGGTCGCCGATGGTTTCACATGCTCGAGAAATGTAGAAAAGCGGCCGATCACTTTTCGCCGCGAAAGATTTTCCGCAATTTCGAAGAACGTTTCGAGGGGTATGCCCGCTTCTTCCGCGCGTTTTTTCCAAGGAGCGACGCCGATTTCATCCACGCTGAATTCGCGTTTCATCGCGAGCAGCACGCGCCATTCGAGATCCGTCAATTCGACAACACCTGTTTTCAGCATCTCGGCCGGCTGGTCGGATTTGCTGCCGGGTTCGATCGTTTTGCGACGCACGTGGCCGACGCCGAGGGTAAAAATTCCTTTCGCCGGCATCAGTCGGAATTTTTCCGCACCGACGTTTTGCGACAAAATTTCGCCGTGCTGTCGCAGCGAAAAACCGGCCGGCACTTTGAGCGTCGTCCAAAGCCGATACTCCGAACCGGCCGTGTTGCCATCGGTCGAACGCACGACCACGTGGCCTGAAAACGGATCGCGCTGAAACATGAAATCGAAGGCAGCGTTCAGTTTTTCCTCCGGCACTTTCCACGCAACGAGCGCGCCCTCTGCGAGGTTCGTCGCGACGAGCGTTTGC
>JAJPJG010000013.1 GCA_021324395.1 Spartobacteria bacterium
TCGGCGACGTCGTTGCGGGCGATGTAGTCGCGGCCCTCGGCGATGTTTTCCAAAGTCGATGCGTCGATGATGCGCTCGATGCTGACGATCTCGGCGTCGAGTTCCTGCGTGGCGAGCTTGATCTTCGTGCGTTCGCCGATGGCGAAGTTGCGCTTGCCCATCCAGAACAGGCGCGCCTTGAAACGATTCGACTCGATCGGCGAGTCAGCCTCGCGCGAGGCGACATGGCCGCGCTCGACGAATATTTGCTCCGTCAATGTGATGCCGACCGATTCGCCCGCAACCGCGTAATCACGCGGCGCGGCGTTCCACCGCTCGATGCTCGCGACGATGCTGGTTTTGTTGTTCGGCGAAAAAACAAGCGTGTCGCCAACGCGCAATGTGCCGCTCTCGATGCGGCCCGCGATGATGCGGCGCGCATCAAAGCGATAAACGTCCTGAACCGGGAAGCGCAGCGGCAAATCGTGGAGCGGCTTCGGCGGCTCGAAGCTGTCGAGCATGTCGGTGATGGTCGGGCCGGAATACCACGGCATATCAGCGCGGTCTTTGTTTGCGACATTCGCGCCGTTGCGCGCGGAGATCGGCACGAACTGGCGCGCTTCGAGTCCGATCTGTTTGAGAAAGATTTTGTATTCGGCGACAACGTCGTTGAACACCTGCTCGCTGTAGCCGACAAGGTCCATTTTATTCACCGCGACGACGACTTGCGAAATACCGAGCAGCGATAGCAGATAACCGTGGCGGCGCGATTGCTCGCGCACGCCTTCGTTCGCCGCGATGAGCAGCACCGCCGCATCCGCGCTCGCCGCGCCGGTGATCATGTTTTTCAAGAACTCCTTGTGACCGGGCGCGTCGATAATGACGTAGGGACGTTTCGCCGTCTTGAACTGAATCTGCGTCGTGTCGATCGTGATGTTTTGCTCCTGCTCCTCGAGCAGCGAATCGAGCAGAAACGAGAACTCGAATTCCATGCCTTCTTCGCGGCAGGCTTTTTGAATTTGTTCGACTTTGCCCTCCGGCAGCGAATTCGTGTCGTGGAAAATGCGGCCGATGAGCGTGGACTTGCCGTGATCAACGTGGCCGACGAAGACGATTTTTAATCGATTCGCGCCGCTCGCGGCGACTTCGTGCGATGTGCTTTTTTTGGGCTGCCGGGCAGCTTCGAGAGTTGCGGACATATTCGAGAAAAAATTACATGAAGCCTTTGGCGCGGAGCTTCTGCATCGCATTTCGCTCATGATGGTCTTGCGCGCGTCCGGCGCGTTCGCTGACTTTGGTCGTCGCGAGTTCGTCGATGATTTTGTCGATCGTATCGGCTTCGCTTTCGACGGGATTGGAGATGGGCCAGTCGCCCAGCGAGCGAAACCGGTAGCGTTTTCCGTCGCGGCCTGTGCGTGCGAAATACATCTTCGGGATCGGGATGCCTTCGCGCTGGATGTAGAGCCAGATGTCGCGCTCGCTCCAATCGAGCAGCGCCTGCACGCGGACGTGTTCGCCCGCCGCGCACGAGGTCGTGAACTGGTTCCAGAATTCCGGCGGCTGGTCTTTGTAGTCCCACTCGAAATCTTTCGTCCGCGGCGAAAAGTAGCGCTCCTTTGCGCGTGTCGGGTCTTCGTCGCGGCGGATGCCGGTGATGAGCGCGTCCCATTTGTGCTCGGCCATGACCTGCTGGAGTGCGACGGTTTTTAGCTCGTGGGTGACCGTGACCGGGTCAGCCGTGTCGAACCCAATCGGCCCACGCGTCGCGTAATCGCCGCGTCCGGCGCGCGCGTCCTCGTTGATTTTCACGATCAAATTCAAGTCGTGATGGCTCACCGCCCAGTCGCGGTAATCGAGCATCTCGGGAAATTCGTAAGTCGTGTCGATGTGCAGCAACGGATACGGGATGTGGCCGGCGAAAGCTTTTTTCGAGAGCCAGATGAGCACGTTCGAGTCTTTGCCCATCGACCACGGCATGCAGATGTTTTTGAAATGATGAAATGCCTCGCGGATAATGAACACGCTCTGTGCTTCGAGCGCGTCGAGATGTGCGGCATCCGTGCGCGAGATTTTCTCCGGAAAAAACACAGGCGGCTCGGACGGATCAGGCGCGGGATAGAGGCGCGAATAGGCCGGATGTTCCGAAATGGGCGCACGACGTCCGGAGACGGGTGTGGATTCAGCAATGGTCGTCATGATCGAAAAATCAGATGTTGTCGCCGAGGAACGTGTGGATGCCGCACTCGGTCTTGTCGAAGCCGGTCCATCGTCCGGCGCGTTCGTTGGTGCCTTCGGAAACCGCGCGCGTGCAAGGCCAGCAGCCGATCGAGCGATAGCCGCGGTCGTGCAGCGGATTGTAGGGAATTTTATGCTTGGCGATATAAGCCCAGACGGCTTCGCGCGACCAATTCGCCATCGGATTCAGTTTCAAAATGTAGCGGTCGCGCAGCACGTCAAAGTGATACAGCTCCAGAATCTGCGTCTTTTGCCGCGTCTCACTTTGCTGGCGTCGCAGGCCGGTAATCCAGACCGCGAGCTCGCCGAGTTTTTTTTGCAACGGCAAAACCTTGCGCATCGTGCAGCAGAGATCGGGATTACGCTTCCAAAGCTCGGGACCGTGCTCGGCGACTTGCTGCATCGGCGTTTGCTCGGGATAAATCGACTCGATTTTCAGCTCGAAGAAATTTTCGAGGTTCCGCTTCGTTTCCAGCGTCTCGGGAAAAAGCAACTGCGTATCGAGCGTGAACACCGGCAACGGCAGCCCGGCCTTCACTGCGTGATGGATCATCACCAGCCCCGCGCCCTGAAAACTTGTGCCGATTTGCGCGCGCTCGCCAAAACGATCCCAAGCCCAGCGGAGGACTAATTCGAGAGGTTCATTCTCGAACTTTTCCGCGAGCGCGTGAACTTCCTCAGCGCTGATTTCGTCCAGTTGTAGAGTCATTTGCGTGCATTCTCCTAATTTCCTAGTTGGTAGTAGGAGATTTCGTCATCATTCCAGACATCTGGAAAAAAACAAGCGAATTTCGGTGAAATTACCGCTTTGGACCTTCGCCAATCGCCGGCAACGTTGAGTGAAATAACTGCGGCTGTTTTGTATAAACAATCGTCAGGTAATTTCCCTCACGCGTAGCATTCGTTGGCGAATAAGGTGCCGATAATGCATATGCACCGAAGTCATATTGACGGCGTGTGACAGGGGTGTAGCCGTAGTAAATACGATAGCCTTTGCTGTAATACGCCATTGTCGGTTTCATCGTGGGCGCCTTGCGGTCGCTGCGATAGTTCGCGCTGTGGCGGAGATAATAACCGTCGCCGCCCTCATCATAAGCGCGGGCAAACGAAACGACAGCGAGCATGGCGGCGATGAGAAGCAGACTTTTTTTCATAGGCGGGATGGACTCACTATGAAAATTAGCAAACCGCTGCGACCATTGTCGAGTCTGTGATTTTCCTGCTTTGTCCTGCTGTGCCTTTCGCATAGCGTCGCATAATGAAAACTTCCCCTGATTTCGGAGGCGTGAAATGACGGCACTTTTCGATCTTACCGGCGAGGTTGCGGTCGTGATCGGCGCCACCGGCGTGCTCGGCGGCGCACTCGCTGAAGGACTCGCCGACGCAGGCGCGCGCGTCGCGGTGCTCGGGCGCAATCGCGAGCGCGGCGAAGCCTGCGTAAAACGCATCGTTGAAAAAAACGGCCAGGCGCAATTTTTTACCGCCGACGCAAGCGACGCGGAAAGTCTCTCGACTGCGCATCGCGAAATCGAAAAGGCGCTCGGCGCGCCGACGGTTTTGCTTAACGGCGCGGGCGGAAACGATCCGAAAGTGACCGTAACGGCCGATCGACCTTTTGAAAAAATCGCGCTCGAAGACTGGCGCGCGAGCTTTGACATGAACCTCGTCGGCGGCGCGTTTTTGCCGTGCCAGGAATTCGGCCCGGCCATGGCAACACGCGGACGCGGCAGCATCATCAACATCGCCAGCGTCGCGTCGCATCTGCCCGTTTCGCGCGTCGTCGCTTATTCTGCGGCGAAAGCAGCCGTGCTGAATCTCACGCAATTTCTGGCGCGCGAATGGGCGACGCGCGGGGTGCGCGTGAACTCGATCACGCCGGGCTTTTTCCCTGCGGAACAAAATCGCGCGCTGCTTTTCAATTCCGACGGCACGCCGAGTCCGCGCGCGCAATCGATCCTCGGACACACGCCGATGGCGCGTTTTGGCGAAGCGCACGAACTCGTCGGCGCGGCGATTTTTTTGGCGAGCCACAAAGCGAGCAGCTTCGTGACCGGCGCTGATTTGCGAGTGGACGGCGGCTTTCTTTCGCAGACAATTTAAGCATGGCTGTTCTCTCCAAAATCGCAGCAGCCGGCGCGGCGCTGCAACCGGCGGACGTCGACGCGCTCATCGCACAGGCTTGCCCGGCAAAAGATTACCGCGACAAAAAAGTGCTCCTCATCGTGCCGGACGCAACGCGCACCGCGCCGATTGGCACAGTTTTCAAATCGCTCCACAAACAGATCGCCGCCGCGACGCGCTCACTCGACGTGATGATTGCGCTCGGCACGCATCCGCCGATGAGCGAAGAGGCAATTTGTGCACGGCTGGAAATTTCGCGCGACGAACGCAGCGAAAAATACCGCGACGTGCAATTCATCAATCACGAATGGGACAATCCCGCGGCGCTGAAAAATATCGGCACGATTCCGGTGGAGGAAATCAGCGCGCTCACCGGCGGTCGCTTCGCGATGGATGTGAGCGTGAATGTAAACAGGCGTTTGTTTGACTACGACCAGCTCATCATCGTCGGGCCGGTTTTCCCGCATGAAGTCGTCGGCTTCTCCGGCGGAAACAAATACCTTTTCCCCGGCGTCAGCGGCCCGGAGGTGCTGAACTTCTTCCACTGGCTTGGCGCGGTGATTACGAACCCGATGATCATCGGGAACAAATGGACGCCGGTGCGCAAAGTCGTCGATCGCGCCGGCGCAATGGTCGGTGTGAACAAGCTTTGCTTTTGTCTCGTCGTCAAGGGCACGGACTTCTCCGGCATGTTCGTCGGCAGCCCGGAAGCCGCATGGGATGAGGCCTCGGAGCTTTCGCGGCAATTGCACATCGTTTACAAAGACCGGCCGTTTCACACCATCCTCTCGTGCGCGCCGCCGATGTATGACGAAATGTGGGTAGGCGGAAAATGCATGTATAAACTCGAGCCGGTGCTCGCCGACGGCGGCGAACTCATCATCTACGCGCCGCACATTCGCGAAGTCTCGACGACGCACGGCCATCTCATCGAGGAAATCGGTTACCACTGCCGCGACTATTTTTTAAAACAATGGGAGACTTTTAAAAATGTGCCGTGGGGCATCCTCGCACACTCCACTCATGTGCGCGGCATCGGCACGTTTGAAAACGGCGTCGAGCATTGCCGCGCGCAGGTCACGCTTGCGACCGGAATTCCGCGCGAAATTTGCGAGCGCATCAATCTCGGTTATCGTGATCCTGCATCGATCAACGTCGAGGACTTCGCCGATCGCGAAGACGAAGGCGTGCTGCTCGTGCGCAAGGCGGGCGAAATGCTTTACCAATTGCGCGAGCCGGCGACATGGGCATCCGGCGTTTTCGCGGCATGAGCGTTTATGTCGTGATGGGCGTTTCCGGCAGCGGCAAAACAACCGTGGCCGAAGCGCTCGCGAAAAAATTCGACGGGCTTTACCTGGATGCGGACGATTTTCATCCCGCTGCGAATAAAGCGAAAATGGCTGCGGCGATTCCGCTGACGGACGACGACCGCTGGCCGTGGCTCGACACGCTGAACACCGAGCTGCAGCGCCACGCAAAAGACAAACGCTGCGTTTTTCTCGCTTGCTCCGCGTTGCGACAAATTTACCGCGACCGTCTTGCGCGCAATCTCGATGGATTGCAGTTCATTTATTTAAAAGGCAGCAAGGAGTGCATTCGCGAACGCATGGAAGCGCGCAAAGACCACTTCATGCCAGCGGCGCTGCTCGATAGTCAGTTCGCCGTGCTCGAGGAACCGCGCGACGCAATCGTTGTTTCGATCGCCGACTCGCTGCCGCACATCATCGACAAACTCTCTGCGCAAATCGCGCGCTGAATCAAAAGCCGAGTCCCGGCGGCAGTCCCATTCCGGCGGTCAGCTTGCCCATCTCGGCTTGCGCGAGTTCTTTTCCCTTCGTGATCGCCTGTTTTACTCCGCTTAAAACCAGATCCTCAAGCATCTCGACGTCGTTCGGATCGACGACATCCTTGCTGATCTTGATCGAAACCACATCGCCCGCGCCGTTCGCAACCACTGTGACCTTGCCACCGCCCGCGGTGACTTCGACGGTTTTCTCCGCGAGTTCGGATTGAGTTTGCGCAAGCTGCTCCTGCATCTTTTGCGCCTGCTTCATCATTTTCTGGATGTTCATACTTATTTAGCTGTCTGTTTATGCGGGTTGGATTTCGCCTTTGAAAATCTCGAGCGCCTTGCGAATGAGCGGATCGTTTTTGAACTCCTCCATCGGATCGGCCGGCGTCGGCGGTTTCTGCTCGGGAATCACGACCGGCGTAACGACGAGACCCTCGCGCAATTCGCAGCGGATCGACAACGTCGCGCCTGCGAGTTCGGAAATGAGCGACTCCAAAAAGACGCGATTGTTTTGCCGCATCAGCGAATCGACCGCGAGCGTCTGATCGGTGGGAAAGCCGATGATTGCTTGGTTCGCGGCGATCTCGATCAACGTGCCGGCTTCGATCCATGAGCTGATCAGCGGGCGTTTGCGGCGAATTTGCGCGAGCAATGCGGGCCAGATTTCGTCATTCGCGACCGCGCGAACTGTGGGCGCGGGCTCTTCCCGCGCAACGCTCGGTTGCGGAGCCGGCGGCTCTGGCTTGGGCGCTTCAACGATGCGCGGAGTTTTTTTTTCCGCGGGAGCGGCGGCGCGTAGCGGCGGCAGTTCCCCGCCGTTGCGGAGCGTGGCGAGCGCGCCGATCACGTCGTTTAGCGTCGTTTGTTCCAGCGTTTGGATCGCTTTGATCACCGCGATTTCAAAATGCATCTTCTTGTTCGGTGCCCAGCGCATCCGGGCTTCGGCGCCTGCAAATTGCTCGATCAACTCCAGCAGCCGATCCATCGCGATTTTGTCCGACTGCGCTTTGAGTATTTCAAACGTCTCCGGCGGCACATCGGCCTTCACGCATTCGGGATCGGCCTTAGTCACCAGCAAATCGCGCAGGTGCGAAATCAAATCTGCCATCAGGCGCGAAAGATCGCGCCCCTGCTCCGCCTGCTCGTGTACCACGCCGAGCGCATCGGCGCACGCACCGTCGAGGATGAACCCGCACAGTTTCGACACCGTTTGCTGCGCGGTAAAACCGAACACCGACAACACATCCTGCTCCGAGATTTTGTCGCCGCAAAACGCCACGAGCTGGTCGAGCATCGACTCCGCATCGCGCAGTCCGCCCTCCGCGCCGCGCGCGATCGTCTGCGCCGCTTCATCAGCGAGCGCGATTTTCTCCTTCTTCGCGATGAACTGCAGATGCTTCGCGATCAGCGGCGCGGGAATCCGCCGCAAATCGAACCGCTGGCAGCGCGACAAAATCGTCAGCGGCACTTTCTGCACATCAGTCGTCGCGAAAACGAAAATCACATGCTCCGGTGGCTCCTCGAGCGTCTTCAGCAGCGCGTTAAACGACGAGTTCGAGAGCATGTGCACCTCGTCCACGATGTAGATTTTGTATTTGCCGGTCGTGGGGCGGTATTTGACGTTCTCGATGATCAGCTCGCGCACCTTGTCCACCTGCGTGTTTGACGCAGCGTCAAACTCCAGCACGTTGAAGCTCGTGCCCGCCGCGATCTCGCGGCAAATCTCGCACTCGCCGCACGGATTCACCGTCGGCCCTTTCACGCAGTTGAGCGCCTTTGCGAGAATGCGCGCCGTCGATGTCTTGCCCGTGCCGCGCGGCCCGACGAAGAGATAAGCGTGCGCCAGCCGGTTCTGCTCGATCGCATTTTTCAGCGTCTGGGTGATGTGCTCCTGCCCGACGACCTCGTCGAAATTCTGCGGACGATATTTGCGGGCGAAGACCTGATAACTCACAGCGCGGAAATCTAAATCCTCGCCGTGTAAAAGCGAAATACTTTTCCTGTTTTGACTGCAAAAGAATCACACGATCAAGACGGTCGTTTCGGGACTGTCGAATTTTGACTAGCGGGGTGCGTGTGACGAATTCAAGCAGCCGAAACTCGCGGTCTTGCAGGCGATCGAATGCATTTACCTCATCTTGAGGGACGCACTTTGCGCTCGACGCGATTTTGCGGCTGCTTACATTTCCGAGCGCGATGCGAAAGTTCCTCCTCTTGTTTTTGTTCGTTGCCAGTTTTTACGAGGCTGCGGCGGATACGGTGACGCTGAAGACCGGCGATAAATTGAATGGAAAAATCACGAGCGAAACCGATTCGCAGGTGACGATGCGGGTGCAGGTCTCGGCGACGATCAGCGACGAGCGGACGATCAACAAGGATGAGATCGCGAGCATTGAAAAAGAGCAGCCGGACGAGCTGGCGTTTCAGGATTTGAGAAACCTGAAGCCCGATCCGCAGATGTCGTATTCGGCCGACACGTATGACCGCATCCTGTCGATGCTGCGGAATTTCAACACGAAGTTCCCGCAGAGCGCGCACAATGTGGACGTGCTGCACGCGATGGAGGAATTTGAGGCGGAGAAGACGCACGTCGCGGCGGGCGAGGTGAAATATCTCGGGCGCTGGATCACGAAGGACATGGCTGAAAAGCGCAAAATCCAGATCCAGGCGCAGAATTATCTCGGCACGATGCGGCAGCAAGCCTCCGCGGGCGATTTCATCGGCGCGCTGAATGCGTTCGATTTATTTGAGAAGAGTTACGCGATGACGCGGTTTTATCCAGACGCCGTCGAGCTCGCGAAGCTGGTGCTGCAGCGGTTCCAGGCGCAGCTGGCGAACATGGCGCGCACGCAGGCTTACGAAATGCAGCAGTTCCAGCAGGGGCTCGCGCTTTCCTCTGCCCAGCAAAAAACACAGCTCATCGCCGCGGCGCAGCGCGAGCAGGCCGGCTTTGACGCGGTGATCGCATCGGCGCAGAAGGGAAGCAAATGGGTGCCGCTGATTCCGCGCAGCGCGAAGAGTATTCAGGTTTTGCAGGCGGCTACGGCGACGGAATTGCAGCGGCTCAAAGGCGTGCAGGTGCAGCCGATGCGCGATTCGATCGCGCTGGTGGACAAAGCGCGCGAGGCAATCGAAGCGAAGGATTACGCGACTGCGGACACGCTGCTCAAACAGGCGACATCGAAGTGGTCGCAAAACGAAGCGGCGAAATTCTGGAGCAATGAGCTCGCCGCCGCGAAAGCCGCCGCGAGTCCGTCGGCAACGCCGTCCGCCGCACCGAGCGCGAAACCGGTTGTGAAGCACGTTGCAACGCCCGAGCCGTCCGCAACGCCGGAGGCGGTTAGCGGATCGCGGCCCTTCTACATGACACTTCCCGGCGCGCTGACGATCGTAGGAATTCTTCTGGTTGTGCTCGGCGCGGGCGCGCTGTTCAATCGCATGCAGGCCAAAAAACAAATCGACGAATGACCAGCCGCACCGCGCGCATCGAGCGCAAGACACACGAAACGAACATAAGCATCGAGTTAAACATCGATGGAGCGGGCGAAAGCGCCATCGCGACGCAGATTCCGTTTTTCGATCACATGCTGACGCTTTTCGCGCGGCACAGTCTGGTTGATTTGAAGGTAAAGGCCGACGGCGACATCGACGTCGATTTGCACCACACGGTAGAGGACACCGGCATCGCGCTCGGGCAGGCGTTCGCGCGCGCGCTCGGCGACAAGCGCGGCATCCGGCGCTACGGCTCGGCATATTTGCCGATGGACGAAACGCTCACGCGCGTCGCGCTCGATTTCAGCGGACGGCCTTATCTCGAATACCGCGCGCCGCAAGCGGTGGAGAGCATCGGCGCGTTTTCGTTTCAGCTCGTCGAGGAATTTTTGCGCGCATTCGCGGTTCACGCCGGCATCAATTTGCACGTCGAGATTCTTTACGGGCGTGATCCGCACCACATGGCGGAATCCGTTTTCAAGGGACTCGCGAAAGCGGCCGACGCCGCGTGCCAGATCGATCCGCGCGTGCAGGGCGTGCCCAGCACGAAAGGCGTGCTTTAGTTTTACTTCGGCATCGCGTCACGCTGCGGTGGCGGGACGAGCACCCATTGCATTCCCGCGGCTTTCGCGGCGGTCACGCCGGTCTGCGTGTCTTCGAAAACGAGGCAGCGCGACGGCTCGACGCCGAGTGCGCGTGCAGCGGTTAAAAACGGATCGGGCGCGGGCTTGCCGTTGACGTAATCTTCCGAGCCGATGATGACGTCGAACAAGCCCGTGATCCCGAGCGCATCGAGCGTTTTGGTAACGATGTGGCGATGCCCGCCCGACGCGACGGCCATCGGCAGCTTGCCGTGGATTTCCTTCGCGATCGCGACGACCGGTTCGATCGGGCCAATCTGCGAGACCATTTCCAGATAGAGTTGCTCCTTGTATCGCGCGGTTTCTACGGCCGGCATGTTGTGGCCGTGGCGCTCGTTGAGGATTTCCACGATGCGCACCGTCGGCACGCCGCCGAGCTCGTAAAAAAGCGCCTCCGGGAAATCACAATCGTGCTCGCGCATCGCCGCGCACCACGCCTTGTAGTGAAGCGGCATCGTGTCGGCGAGCGTGCCGTCGCAATCGAAAATGTAAGCGGCGAAATCGCCATCAGGAAGTTGAATGGTCACGCGATGAAAAACGCGGAAGCCCGCGTGCAACGCAAGCGCATTTCTCCAGTTGCGAATGGGATTAGCGGAATTCGCCTTTTGAAAAGCGGTGATTGGATTGCACGATACAACCTGCGCCGGTTATGGCAGGCTCGCGCGACAATTCACAAATGAGCCTTGCTTTGAAAAATATCCACGACGCAGCCAGCCGTCTGCGCGGCAAAGTGCTCGTGACGCCGTGCACACATTCGCGCACGCTGTCAGCGCTCACCGGCTCCGAGGTTTACCTGAAATTTGAGAACCTTCAGTTCACCGCGTCTTTCAAAGAGCGCGGTGCTTTGAACAAATTGCTTTCGCTCACACCGGCGGAAAAACGCTGCGGCGTCATCGCGATGTCGGCAGGCAATCATGCGCAAGGCGTCGCTTACCACGCGAAACGGCTCGGTATTCCAGCCGTGATCGTGATGCCGCAACACACGCCAGAATTGAAAGTCCAGCACACGCGCAATCACGGTGCGGAGGTGATTTTGCACGGCGAGACTTTTGACGAAACGACGGCGTTCGCGCATAAGATGCAGCGCAAGCGAAAGCTCACGCTGGTTCATCCCTACGATGATGAGATGGTCATGGCAGGGCAGGGGACAGTCGCGCTGGAAATGCTCGAGCAACAACCGGATCTCGACACGCTGATTGTGCCGATCGGTGGCGGTGGCCTGATCGCCGGCGTTGCGACTGCGGCGAAAGCGCTGCGGCCCGCTATCGACATCATCGGCGTGCAGTCGGAGCGGTTCCCCGCGATGGCGCAGTTGCTCGCGCGGCAATCGGTCGAGTGCGCGCTTTACACCGTAGCCGAAGGCATCGCCGTCAAAGCTCCCGGACGGCTGACGAGCGGCATCGTGCGCGATTTGGTCAGCGAAATCCTGCTGGTGAGCGAAGGGGAACTCGAAGACGCGATTCTGATGCTGCTGCAAATCGAAAAAACCGTAGTCGAAGGCGCAGGCGCGGCCGGGCTCGCCGCATTGCTGAAAAGCAAAAAGCGTTTCCGGCGAAAAAAAGTCGGCCTCATCCTG
The DNA here is from genome assembly GCA_021324395.1 of Spartobacteria bacterium. Lineage (GTDB taxonomy): Bacteria > Verrucomicrobiota > Verrucomicrobiia > Chthoniobacterales > Chthoniobacteraceae > JAJPJG01. Next base: position 11,837 of record JAJPJG010000013.1, read on the forward strand.
ACCGGCGGAAACATCGATCTCATGAGTCTGTCGTCGATCATCCAGCGCGGACTCGTTCGCAGCGGTCAGCTCGTGCGGCTGCGTGTGGAAACGCGCGATGTGCCCGGCGCGCTCGCGGATGTTTCCGGACTGATCGGCCGCACCGGCGGCAACATTGTCGAGGTGCATCATCAGCGCGCGTTCAGCGTCCAGCCGCTGCAGACGGTGATCATCAATTTCACGCTGCGCACGCGCGGTCGTGAGCATTTTGAAGAGATCGTCAGCGCGCTCCGCGCGAACGGCGAGCGAGTCGCGCTGCCGGAGAATGACTAATGACCTATCCGGCGGGTTGCTTACTTCCCGCGCTCTTCAATTCGCAATCCGCAATCAGCAATCAAAACACCACCGGCTGTCCCTCGGTCATGATTGTGACCTTTTCCTCGATGCCGTGGGATTGCGCGCAGGTGAGGAGACGCGCGGGCGGCTCGTCGAGCGGCTCGTAGCTGAGGCGAAAGGTGCCGTAATGCATCGGGATGAGCCGTTTTGCCTTTAGTTCGAAAAAGGCCTGCACCGCTTCCTCGGGGTTCATGTGGACTTCACGTCCACTAGGCGGGTCGTAGGCGCCGATTGGCAATAGCGCGAGGTCGATCTCGTGACGCTGGCCGATTTCGCGAAAGCCTTCGAAATACGCGGTGTCGCCGCAGTGGAAAATGGAGCGCCCGCCGGTCTCTATGATGTAGCCGCCGAAGCCGCGGTGCGAATCGTGCAGCATGCGCGCTCCCCAGTGATGCGCGGGCGTGAGGGTGATCTTTAGCGGGCCGTGCTCGTAGCTTTGCCAGTAATGCAGCTCGTGCACGCTGTGAAAGCCGAGGTCGTGGACGAGATTGCCGACTTCAAACGGGACGACGATCGGCTGGCGATCCGCGACTTCGCGCAGTGTGCGGCGGTCGAGGTGATCGAAATGCGCGTGCGTGACGAGGACGAGATCGATCTGCGGCAGGTCGTGCAGGCGGAGGCCGGGATGCTTGACACGTTTGATGACTTTGAGCCACTTCGCCCAGTTCGGATCGATCAGGATGTTAACGCCCTGCGTCTGGATCAAAAACGACGCGTGGCCGATCCATGTAATGCCGATCTGGTTTTCCTGGAGCTGTGGAAAGAGCGCCTCGAGATGCGTGCCGAGGCGCTTGGTGAAAAGAGAGGGGATGAGGACCTGCGTGAGGAAGTTGCGCTTGTGCCAGCCTTTCGCGGGCTTGAGTCCGACTTTGCGCGCAGGGGCTGCGGCGCGGGGACGTGACGGCGTTGAATCGCCATTCGCGTGAATTTTTCCAGTTCTGCGTTTCCGGTCGTCCACAGGCAAAAAATGTTAGCGCGACTGTTTCAGCGCGCAATGAATTTAGGCGGATCAGTTTTAGTTTTCGCAGCGATGCATTCGCGGTTCATTCATTTTAGATTCGCGCGCGGCGGCGGGTTTGCATTTAACCTTTGCACGATGAGCGCGAAAGCCGAGCTGCGAAAAATCGTGCGCGAAAAACTGCGCGCGCTCAGCCCGGCGGAGATCGCGGAGAAATCGGCGCGCATCTGCACGCGTGTTTTACAAACGCCGCAATGGCGCGAAGCCCGCACGGTCGCACTTTTCGCCGCGCAAGCAACGGAGCCGGATCTCGAGCCGCTCTGGGGCGATACGCTGGGCAGGACGATTTGTTATCCACGCGTCAATGGCATGGAGCTGGATTTCATCGCGGTGGAAAATCCAGCGGCGCTGGAAACCTCGCGCTGGCAGCTCCGCGAGCCGATTCACGATGAAGCACACATCATCACGCCATCGCAGCTCGATTTGATTTTCGTGCCGGGACTCGCGTTCACCCGCGATGGAGCGCGCCTCGGTCGCGGCGGCGGTTTTTACGATCGACTGCTCGCGCGTCCCAGTGTGCGTGCGAGAAAAATTGGCGTTTGTTTCGCGGACCAAATTTGTGACGACCTGCCGCGCGAGGCGCACGATTGCAGCGTCGATGAAGTGATTACCGAAGAGGAGTGAGCCGGTCGAGATTGCGGACCGCAGTGTAGGGGAGATAGCCCTTTTGCGCGCAGGCATTGTCGAAACGCTTCACACGTTTCGCGCCGGTGACGTAATCGATCGCGAGCACCGGTTTTCCATTGGCGACAAACGTGTCGAGATTCTGGATCGTCCACAACTGCGGGCGCCAGGCGTTGTTATTCGCGCGGTTGCCGTAGTAGAACGTATCCTCCGCGCCGATCGCATCGATCGCGGCGAAGTAACCGGCGAGCGTGGTGTCGTCGAGTTCTCGCACTAAATCGCTGCCGTTTTGCGGAACGACGATGAAGTTGCTCACGCCGCGCGTGGTGCGGGCGTAATTCGCAATCGCCTCGACAAAGCCCGCCATGTCCGTCGCTGCCGTCGGGCGTTCATTATTTCCATCGGGTCCGAAAAACTCGAATGCATCGATGATGTCGAGATACACGCCGTCGAAACCCGCATCGATAATGCGGTCGAGATAACTTTTGCCCGCGCCGGCGGAATCGTTGCCGAAGATGATCGCCTGCCATGCCGGCTGCCAGTAGCGTGCTTTGAAATTGCCGCTCCAATCGGAGTTCTCCACGGCGAGCCACGCGGGCGCTTGCGCGGTGGGTCGTCCCCGCGAGTCCGTCCACGCTTTGTTCCAGTAAAAACGATAGTTCTCCGCTTCGCCGATGCTCATGTAAGCGAGCACGATTTTAGGCCCGCCCGCGCTGTTTTTCAGCGCCGCGATTTGCGCCGCTGTGAATTCGCCGTCGCTGGAGCCGTCAGCGGAATAATCGATCACGGCGAGCTGGTATTTGCTCGCGGCAATTGCGTCGAGCTCGAGCGGCGCACCGCTTCTTCCTTGCAGTTGATAGCACCAATTGCCAATCGCATGGCCGTGGACGCTGACGGTCGGCAAGGATTGCGCAGCCGCCGTTGCGGCAAAGAACATTGCAAGAAACAGACGTGACAACATGTGTAATATTATCGCGCTATTGCGGCACGCGCATTTTAAATTTCGGAATGCGCGTAAACACCGGCGTGTCTTCATCGGTCACGCCGATGAATGCGCCTTCTGCGACGCTGTCGCTGCCGATGACGTGATATGAGTTGTAAGAAAAATGCTTGCCCGGTTCGATGCGCGGGAATTTGCCGACGACGCCATCGCCCTCGACGACGATGCGCCGGCCTTCGGCATCGGTGACGACCCATTTGCGGCCCTTGATCGTGACCGCGCGATCCGACTGGTTCTCGATCGTGATGAAATAAACGAACGGATACGGCCTCTCCTCCGGCGCCTCGAGATGCGGCATGTAGACCACCTTGTCGATGATCACGTTGAGGCCGGCAAGCTCTTCGAGTTCGGTCATCGGCGCACGATAGTCGCGCGTGATTTTATTGGCGAGGCGTTTTAAGTTTCACTTTTGCAAGTCATGAACCAGCCACCCGTCGCACTCAGCATCGCCGGCTCCGACAACAGCGCGGGCGCGGGCGTGCAGGCTGATCTCAAAACGTTTAGCGCGCTCGGTGTTTACGGTTTGACTGCGATCACGTGTGTCGTTGCGGAGGTGCCGGGAAAGGTGAGTGCGATCCAGCCGGTCGACGCCAAAATCGTCGCCGAGCAAATTGCGCTCTCATTTCAAGCATTCCCGGTTGCCGCGGTGAAAACGGGAATGCTCTACTCGCGCGAGATCATCGAGACCGTTTGCGATGCGCTCGAATGGCACCAGCCGAAGCTTGTCGTCGATCCGGTGATGGTCTCGACAAGCGGCGCGGCGTTGCTGCACGCCGATGCGGTCGAAGTTTACAAAGCGCGCCTCTTTAAACAAGCGACACTCGTCACGCCAAACCTCGATGAAGTCCGCGTGCTGCTTGATCGCACGGTCGAGACACTTGACGACGTGCGCGCTGCCGGCGCGGAACTCGTGGAAAAGTTCGGCTGCGCGTGGCTGTTGAAAGGCGGGCATCTGCACGGCAAAAACGCGATTGATGTGCTTTTCACACGCGACGCAGTTTTCGAATTTTCCGCACCGTTCGTGCGTGGGATTTCCACACACGGCACCGGCTGCACCACGGCTGCCGCGATCACCGCCGGACTCGCGCGCGGGCTTGTCTTGTGCGACGCGGTTGCGCAAGCGAAGCAATTCGTCACGCGCGCCATCGAGCGGCATTTCCGATGGGGTGCTACGCACGCGCTGAACCACGGCATTGCTAATTGCTGATTGATAATTGCTAATTGCCATTCATGAAAATCCTCGTCATCGGCAGCGGCGGACGCGAACACGCGCTCGCATGGAAGCTCCGGCAATCGCCGCGCGTCACCGACATTTTCTGCGCACCGGGAAACGCCGGCATCGCGCGAATCGCGAGCAACATTTCGATTCCGATCGGAGACCAGGCCGCGCTGGTGAAATTCGCACTCAAAGAAAAAATCGATCTTACCGTTGTCGGACCGGACGACGCGCTCGCCGCTGGAATCGTCGATCATTTTCAACAAAACGGTCTGCGCATTTTTGGGCCCACTCGCGGTGCTGCGCGGCTCGAGTCATCGAAAATTTTCGCGAAGGAATTCATGCAACGTCACGGCATTCCGACCGCGTGCTCCGGGCAATTTTCGCAAAGCGAAGAAGCGCTTTTGTTTTGTCAAAAGACGCCGCACCCGCTCGTGATCAAAGCCGACGGACTGGCGCTCGGCAAAGGCGTGATCATTTCCGAAAATGTCGAGATGTCCGCGCGAACGATTCATCGTGTGATGGACGAGGGGCAGTTCGGCGATGCCGGCCGGCGCGTGGTGATCGAGGAATTTTTGACCGGACAGGAATGCTCGCTGCACGCGATCGTCGATGGCACGCATTACGCGCTGTTTCCCGGCGCACAGGACCACAAACGCGCGTTTGACAATGATCAAGGTCCGAACACCGGCGGCATGGGCACGTATTCGCCCGCGCCGCTGCTCACACCGGAAATGCTCGAGCGCGTGCGTCGCGAAATCATGGAGCCGTTCATGCGCGGGCTTGCGGCGGACGGCATCGAATTTCGCGGGCTGCTTTTTCCGGGACTGATGATCGCAAGCAACGGTCCGAAGGTGCTCGAGTTTAACTGCCGCTTCGGCGATCCCGAGACTCAGGTGCTGCTACCGCGGCTAAAAAACGATCTTGTCGATTTGCTCGAAGCGACGATCGACGGCACGCTCGACCGGTTGACGCTCGAGTTCGATCCGCGCGCCGCGGTTTGCGTCGTGATGGCGTCCGGCGGTTATCCAGACAAATACGCGAGCGGCAAGGAAATCAGCGGGCTGGAGCAATTCGATAACGCAAAAGACGTGATCGTTTTTCACGCCGGCACGCGTGCAGAAAATGGAAAAGCGCTCACCTCCGGCGGACGGGTGCTCGGCGTCACCGCGCTCGGCAGCGACATCCGCGCGGCGCGCGATCGTGCTTACGAAGCGGTCGCGCAAATCCATTTCGATAACGCGCATTTTCGCGGCGACATTGCAGCGAAGGCGCTCGCGAGTTAGCTTCGCGCAACAAATGAAACGCCTCGCGCTGCTCGTGTTTGTCTCGAACGCACTTTTTGCGCAGTCGACCGCGCCGACTTTGCCAGGCGGCGGTTTGCCTCCGCCGGAAAAAACGCCAATGCCCGCCGCGAAAACTTCTGCGACGGCCGTGAATTCGGCAGCCCCGGTGACGACTCCCACTCCGACACCTGCGCCGACTCCGACGACGCGCAGTCTGATCGATTCACTATCGCCGGAGGAGCTGCAACAAGCGTTGTCGCTTTTAAAAACCAATTACGTCAAACCGGAAGCGCTCGCAGAGCCGGAGATTTCGCGCGCGGCGCTGCAAGGCTTGGTCGATCGGCTCGCGCCGGGCGTTTCGCTGATTCCCGCGCATGCTGCGAAAAACGCGGAGCCGAATCCGTTTCGCTCGGAAATTGTGAACGATCGCATCGGCTATTTGCGGCTTGGCGACCTGACGAAAAACAACGTCGGCGAACTCGACGCGGCGCTGAAAAATTTTGGCGCGAAAACGATCAAGGCCGTGATTCTCGATTTGCGCGCTACCCCGGCGAGCAGCGATTACGACACGGCAGCGGAAGTCACGAAGCGTTTTTGCGCGAAGGGGAAATTGCTTTTCACGCTGAAAAAATCCGGCACGAAGCCGGCGCGCCTTTTCACGTCGAACATCGATCCGTTGTTTCAAGGTTTGCTTGTTATCATTGTGGACGCCGACACTGCCGGTGCGGCGGAAGTGATCGCCGCGGTGTTGCGCACGAATGCAAAAGCGATGGTCGTGGGCGAAAAAACCAGCGGACAAGCCGTGGAGTTCACCGACCTGCAGTTGCGCGGCGGTAACATTTTGCGCGTGGCGATTTCCGAAATCGTGCTGCCGGACAACGCGTCGATTTATCCAAATGGCGTGAAGCCGGATATCGCTGTGACGATGCCCGACGCGCAAAAACAGGATCTCTTGCGCGCAGAGCTGGAGCAAAGCGTCGCATCGTTCGTTACCGAAACCGAACGCGTGCGGATGAACGAAGCTGCGCTTGTGGCGGGGCGGAATCCGGAACTCGACGCTTACGAAGCGGCGCAGCGCACGAAGGACAAACCGAAGTCGCAATTGCGCGACGTGCAGCTCCAGCGCGCGATCGATCTCGTGACGACGATCGGCGTTTACGAACGCACGCCGCGTGAATGATCACGGGCTCGCATCCGGCGATGCGGATGGTGCAGACGCGGGAGTTGGAGATGGCGTTGGTGTCGGAGTCGGCGCTGGTTTTGTCACATCCGGCCAAGCGTGAAGTTCGCCGGTGTGTCCTCCGATTTCGTTGAGCAATTCCTCGCAGCGCGACCACCATTTGCCGAGATCGGGCGCGGCGAATGGCTTGTCGGATGAGTTTGGAAAAATGAGATACGTGACTTTTAAAGCGCTTACCGGCCTGTTATCGGCTGTTGCGCGCGCGTTGAGTTCCTTTCCGATTCGCAAAGAAGCTTCGCCGATCTTATCGCGCGGGCCGACATCGCCGATGATCGCGGGATATAGCACGTCCTTGTAAATCACGACGCAGTAATCGCCGACGCGCGGTGTGAACGGCTGGCTGCTTTGCAGCATCCATCCCGGCAAAACGACATAAGGATCGGCTGTCGCGACGAGAAAACTGTTCGTTTTCAATTGTGCAATTTCGTAGCGGATCGCGCCGAGTTGGTCGCGCAGTTCGCGCGTGGCGTTCGGCGCTTTTGCGGCGGCTTCGAGTTGCTTGAGCTTTGCTTCGCGCGAGGCGAGCAGCGGATTTGGCATTAAAGTTTTCTTCGTCCATTTGTAGCTCGTTAACGCCTGGAATGTCGGCGACTCGGTATCGACTGGCGCGATGCGATCGCCGTCGGAGCCGTCGGTGTCGATGTCCATGTCGGCTTGAATGAAGAGCGCGCGGCGTTTTGTGTTCGGTTCCTGCAACTCGAGCATTGTTTCACAATCGTAAAAATTGTGGCGCGACAGGAGCTGATCGAGTCGCGGCAGATTTTGCTGCAATGTCGCAAGTTTGAACCGATAGAAGTTTTCAAAAAACGGCGACGTTTTTCCCGATATGACAAGCTTATCGAGTGCCGGCAGCAGCTTCGGCAGTGCATCGTTAAGCTCGGCGATTTTTTGCAAATCGCTGTTCGGTTTCGGCACGTTGACGTGCAGTTTCAGCTCGAGCGTATAGCTGTCGGCGGCGTTGCGCTCGGTTGTTGCGGTTCCGCCCGGCTGGCTCTCAAACGTGCTGTGCAGCTCGATTCCGTTGAAGAGCTTCGCGGTTTCGATACGTTTTTGCGGGACATAAATCGGCGTCGGCGAAGCTTCCGGTGTTGGACTCGGCAATGGCGAAGGCGTCTCGTTTTCCACGTGCTGCACACGCGTGCATGCGCCGAGCGCGAATAAAACAAACGCGACTCCCGTGCGCGTTTTCACGAGTTAGCGTTTAAACGCGAGGAGCGTTAGCACGATGCTCGCCGCGCTCAGTAACGCCATCAGCCCGCCCGGCACGAGCGCTTTTTTGTGAATGAAATCCGGAATGAATTTTCCCGCGAGCAACACCGACGTGATGATGCCGATGACGAAGCCGGCAATCGGATGCGCGGTAAAAATCAGCGCGCTCGCAACGAGCAGCAGCACACCGGAAACGACGCCCGCGATCAGCGACGCGCGGCTCTTCGCTTTGACAAAACCCATGACGCCGCCGGCGATCGTCAGCAGCGCAAAGACGACGTAGAAAATTTCGAGAATCGGAACGATCGAACGCATCGTGTTTGACTAAAGCAAGTCGACGGCGCTGACAACTACTCCGTGCGCCTCAACCGCGCGGCGGCGACATTTAGCCCGAGTCTCAGCAGGAGCATCGGCACTGCACAAACGACAATCATCATCAGTGCGACCGCGAGTCCCGGCACGACACGCGCGCGATCGTTTGCGACCGCTCGCAGTGCGCTATGGACGACTTGATCAGCGGAAATTTTCAGGAACTCCGGCGACTGCATTTCCCGGACTTCGCCGCGGTTTGCAACCTCGCCAAACTCCGTATCGACCGGCCCCGGACAGAGCGTCGTCACTGACACGCCGGTGTTGCGCAATTCCGCGCGCAACGCCTCGGAAAAACTCGTCACGTAAGCTTTCGTCGCCGCGTAAACAGCGAGATGCGGAACCGGCACGAACCCGGCGCTCGAGGAAACATTGAGAATGGCCGCCGTCTCGAAACTGCGCAGCATCGGCAGCAGACGATGCGTGAGCTTGGTCAGCGCGGCGATGTTTACATCGAGCATTTGCTTCACCTTGCTCCAGTCGGCGGATTGAAATTCGCCGTGATCGCCGAGGCCGGCGTTGTTGATGAGAAAATTGACGCGCAGGCCTTCGGTCCAGAGCCATTTTAAAAATCCGTCGATCGCTTCGTCGTCCGCGAGGTCGATACCGTAAGTGTAAATGCTGAGCTGCGGATGATTCCGCATCAAATCGGCTTTCAGCGCATCGAGCCGGTCGAGCCGACGCGCGACGATCACGAGCGTGCGCGCGAGCGGGGCGAGCTGGCGCGCGAATTCCAGGCCGAGCCCGGACGATGCGCCGGTAATCAAAGCTGTGCAACCACGGAAGAAATTCATAAGACCGTGCCAAGTTTATGACCGTGCAAAATCTTGGCGAGCAAAAGCCGTTCACGACCAAAGACGGCTCCACGATCCGCAGCATTCTCGATTTAACGAACGCACCCGTCGAGAAGCAGAGCCTCGCCGAAGCGCGTGTGCCGGCAGGCGCGGAGACTCAGCGGCACTATCACAAATTGAGCGAGGAGTTCTATTTCATCATCGAAGGCGAAGGCGTGATGAGCATCGATGACGGAACGCGCACCGTCGGCGCAGGCGATGCGATTTTGATTCCGGCAAATGCGTGGCACACGATTCACGCAGCTACCGACCTGCGGTTTCTCTGCTGCTGCGCGCCGCCGTATTCGCACGACGACACCTATTTCGAGTAAGCCGCTGCGCCGCCTTCAGCTCACCACCGGACACCGTGTCCGGCGGCAAGCGTAAATGGTCTGCGCGGAAACAAAATTGCGGGGCTTAATCGATCCGCTCGTAGTGCCCCGGCACCCAATGCCGGTTCCACCAGTGTCCGCCCCAGTGCCCCGGCACCCAGGCGTATTTGCCGTGATGCTTGTCGTGTTTGTAATAGTGACCGGGCCCGCCTTCGCGAACCACGACCTCGATCGCATTCGCCGGTGCGACCGCGCCCCACGCGATGAGCGCCAGTGTGAAGGTTAAAACGAAACGTTTCATACATTATTGCTACGAAACGCAGGGCCGCCGCGCGTGTCAGTGAACCGGCGCTTCCTCGGCCTGCGGCGCGGGATCGACCCACTTGCCGTGCTCGCGGATCAAGTCTTTGAGCCGCTCGACCGCCTCGGCCTGCGGGATGTTAAATTTCACCGCGGTCTTGCCGACGTAGAGATTGATCTTGCCCGGCGCGCCGCCGACGTAGCCGAAATCGGCATCGGCCATCTCGCCCGGTCCATTCACGATGCAGCCCATGATCGCGATCTTCACGCCCTTCAAATGCAACGTCGCCGCCTTGATGCGCGCGGTCGTTTCCTGCAGGTTAAAAAGCGTCCGTCCGCAGCTTGGGCACGCGACGTAATCGGTCTTGAAAATGCGCGAGCCGGCCGCTTGCAGGATATTGTAGGAAAGCCGCATCGCCTGTCCCGGCGCGGGTTCGCCCTGGACTAAAATAGCGTCGCCGATGCCGTCGCAAAGCAGCGAGCCAATGTTCGTCGCGGCATTCAACAGCGTCGTGAGGAAATCGGCGCTGCCCTCATGGATCGGTGTCAGCGTGTCCTTCAGCAAAATCGGATGCCGCGACTGCAGCTTCGCCGCGAGCAGGCGGAACGCGGTGATCACCGGCAAATCCACGCCATCTTTTACCGTAACGAGACGGTCCGCGCCGCTTTCATTCAGCAGGGAAATGGCGGGCTCATCGCGCGGATCGACCTCCGCGATTTGCGCGCTTTCATAAACAATCTCCGGCTTGTAGTCGCCCATCCGCTCGATCTTGTGCGCGATTTTATCGAACTGCGCCTGCCGGATGAGCACCCGGACGAGCTGTTCGCCCGCGAGCTTCACGCCGCCGATTTCCAGTTCGTGCGACTCGCGACGGCGGTAGCTGAACGGGTCCCAGCTTAGTTCGGCATTTTCCGGGTGACTAAAATTAGCCAATTTTGCCGTTTGGCGGATCAACGCCTGCCCCACCGGGATTTCGTGGACGCTGTCTTCCGTGAGCGAAACGCGGATCGTATCGCCGATTCCATCGCTCAAAAGCGAGCCGATGCCGATGGCGGACTTGATGCGCGCGTCCTCGCCGTCGCCGGCCTCCGTGACACCGAGGTGGATCGGGTAATTCCAATCCGGCCCTTCGCCATTCAAGCGCGCGACGAGCAGCCGATACGCTTCGATCATCACCTTCGGGTTGCTCGATTTCATCGAGAAAACGAACGCGTGGTAATCGAGCGAGCGTGCGATGCGGGCAAACTCGAGCGCGCTCTCGACCATGCCGAGCGGCGTGTCGCCGTAGCGGTTCATAATGCGGTCGCTGAGTGAGCCGTGGTTGGTGCCGATGCGCAGCGCGATTCCGCGCTCTTTGCAAAGCTGCACGAGCGGAGTGAAGCGCTCGCGGATGCGATCGAGCTCGGCGGCGTATTGCTCATCGGTGTATTCGATGATTTTGAATTTTTTGCTGTCCGCGTAGTTGCCCGGGTTGATGCGGACTTTGTCCACCCACTTCGCCGCCTCCATCGCGGCCTCGGGTTTAAAATGGATGTCGGCGACAATCGGCACATCGCAGCCTTTTTCCAAAAGCCCGGCTTTGATGTGCTGCAAGTTCGCCGCGTCCTTCACTGTCGGCGCGGTGATGCGGACGATCTCGCAGCCGACTTTGACCAGATCGAGTGTCTGCTGGATGCACGCCGCGGTGTCCATCGTGTCGCAAGTGAGCATCGACTGGATACGGATCGGGTTCTGGCCGCCGACGCCGACTTTGCCGACTGCCACTTCACGCGTGGCGCGGCGCTGGTAGGAAAATGGATTTGCGCAATAGCTCATTTATTTTGCGGGCGTAGATTGTTGGGTCTCGCTGCGCCTGCCGATTCCCCACGGCAAATCCTGCACGTCGAAAAATGAGACGTAAAGAATGTAGCCGATGATGAGCACGGCGCACGCGGTCTGGACGATCTCAAGCACGCGGACATTCGCGGGTTTGCGGCGCACGGCTTCGATCATCGCGAGCAAAATGTGGCCGCCATCGAGCACCGGAATCGGCAGCATGTTCATCAGCGCGAGGTTCACGTTGAGCACGACGCTGAACCAGAGGGCTAGCCGCCAGCCCTGATCGCTGTCGAAGATGCGCGTGTAAGTTTCCATGATCTTCACGGGCCCGCCGAGGTGCTGCGCCTTGATATCCGACTTGCGCGAAAAGAGCGCGTCGAACGTGTTGAAAACCGTCGTGATGCTGTCGGCGACCTGCTGGAGCGGCGAGGGGTGCGTGAACTCAAGTTTGCCGAGATCCCACATAATGCCAATACGCGGGATTTTTTCGCCATCAGCATCCATCAAAACTGGAGTCATTGTTGCGACGAATTGTTCCGTTCCCCGAGTGACATTGAGCGTTACCGGTTTTTCCGGATTGGCTCGGACCCGATACACAAGAGCGACTGAGTTATAAATTTTCTCTCCATCCATGGCTGTGATGACATCACCATGCTGTAAACCCGCTTTTGCTGCCGGAGAGTCTGGCACGACATTATCTATTACCAATGTGTCCTGAGGCAAAATATGCACCGCTCGCAAACTTGCACGGCTGAAACGGCTCTTCGGCTTATCCTTGGTCCAGCCGCAGGCCACATGTAGCACCTTGCCATTGCGCTCGATTTCAAAATCAATCGTATCGCCTTCGCTGCGGACCACGCGCCATGCGACGCTGTTGACCATGCCTGCGAAACGTTTCACCGGATGTCCATCGACAGAGAGAATCTTGTCGCCAGGTTGCAGCCCCGCTTTTTGCGCGGGCGAATCTTTCTCGACGTAACCGATCACCGTCGTTGTTTCGGATTCCGTCGTCGGCTTTCCGGCGATCCAGACAATCGCTGCAAACACAAACGCGAGCCCTAGACTAAAAAGCGGGCCGGCGATCGCGACGATGATTTTGTCGAGCGCGGAAATTTGCGGCAGTTGCGCGGGAGTGTGCTCGGACTGGCCCTCGAGAGCTTCCGGCATCGGCGCCATCTGCGGCAATGCGACGAATCCGCCGGCGGGAATGCAGCCGAGCGAGTATTCGATGCCGCCGATCTTCGTTTTCCAAAGCGGCCGGCCAAACCAGATGCCGAATTTTTCGATCACGAGCCCGCGCCATTTTGCGGCGAGGAAGTGGCCAAGCTCGTGCACGATGATGAGCAGGTTGAAAATGACGAGCACCTCGATGGCGATCAGGAGATAGTTCAGAAGATTTACGAACATGGGAAAGGTTTAACCGATCAGCTTAGCCGCGTGCGTGCGCGCCTCGGAATCGGCGCGCAATATAACATCCAGCCCCGCGTGCGCAACGGGTTGGTGCGCATCCATGACCGCCGCGACGGTCTGCCAGATTTTCGGGAAAGCGATTTTGTTTTGCAGGAATGCTTCGACCGCGATTTCGTTCGCGGCGTTCATTACGGCTGGCAGCGTGCCGCCGGTTTCGCCCGCGCGCCGCGCGAGGTCGAGCGCGGGAAAGTCGGCGGTGCGCGGCGCTTCAAAATCGAGCTTCGCGAGCTGTGCGAAATCGAGCGGACGGAGCGTATTCGGAACGCGCTCGGGCCAAGTGACGGCGTATTGAATCGGGAAACACATGTCCGAGTGCGACAACTGCGCGAGCACCGAGCCGTCCACGAACTCAACCATCGAATGCACGATGCTTTGCGGGTGAACGATCACATCCACGCGCGCCATTTCCACATCGAAAAGCCAGCGGGCTTCAATCATCTCGAGGCCTTTATTGAACAGCGTCGCCGAGTCGATCGTGATCTTCGCGCCCATGTTCCAGGTCGGGTGCTTGAGCGCCTGTTCCGGCGTGACGTGCGCGAGCTGGTCGGCGGGCATTTTACGAAACGGACCGCCGCTCGCGGTAAGGATGAGACGTTTTACGTCGCGCGAATCACGACCTTCGAGACACTGAAAAATCGCATTGTGCTCGCTATCGACCGGCAGCACTTTCACGCCTTTGCGCCGCGCGGCTTCCATCACCGCTTCGCCGGCCATGACGAGAATTTCCTTCGACGCAACGGCGATGTCTTTGCCCGCTTCAATCGCCGCGAGCGCCGGACGCAGACCGCCCGTGCCGACGATCGCGATTAGCACGAGATCGGCTTCGGGCAAAGTCGCCAGCTCGACGAGACCGTCTTCGCCAGAGAGCAATTTTACCGGCACTTCGCTCCCGCGAAAAATGGCTGCCGATTTTGGATCGGTGATGCAAAATTTTGCATCGGGAAATTCGCCTGCGAGTTCCGCGAGTTTGTCGAGATTGCGATTTGCCGACATACCGACGATTTCCATCCGGTCGGGAATATCGCGCGCGACTTTCGCGGCACTTTGCCCGATCGAACCCGTGGCTCCCAAGACAACAACGCATCGTTTTTTCATGCTACTTTCAAAACGAGCCGCACGTAAAAAAACAGCAGCGGTGCGGTAAACAAAAGGCTGTCGATCAAATCGAGCGCGCCGCCGATGCCGGGCAACATCGTGCCCGAGTCTTTCACGTCGCAGCTCCGTTTTACAATGGATTCCGCGAGATCGCCGATGATCGCCGCGAACCCGAGCAGCAGCCCGACCATGGTTGCGTGAAAATAATTCAGCCGTCCCAAACTGTGCGGCATCAGCGCGAGCATCGCGTAGCTCCCGAGCACCGAAAACGCGAGCGCGCCGAAAAATCCCTCCCACGTTTTCTTCGGCGAGATGTGCGGGATGAGCAGATGTTTGCCGAGGACGCTGCCCGTGAGATACGCGCCCATGTCGCTGAATTTCGTGATGACGATTAAATACAAAACGTAATACTGCCCGGTCACATGCCCCGCCGCATCGCGCGGAAACACGTAAACGATTTTCGTGATGAAATTAAAAAGCCAAAGCACGTAAAGAAAACCGAACGTCGTGTAAGCCATCGCCTCGAGCGGCGAGTAGTGCCGCGTTCGTTCGAACATCTGGCGCGCAAAGACGATCAGCAGGAAAAATAGCAGCACCGAAACCTCGAAATCATACGACTGCGCCGGGCCGACTTTGGCGAAGTAGTAAAAACTGCCGATGATGAAAACCAGCCCGCAAATCATCGCGAGGATTTTGAAATTCGGCAGCTTTTTGTGATCGAGCATTCCGTAAAATTCCCAGAGCGCCAACAACCCGACGCTGCTGAGCAGAACAAAAAATCCGATCTCGAACCCCGAAAAAATAATCCACAGCGCGACACTCCAAAGCACAAGCGTGCTGCCGAGGCGTGAGAGAAAAATGGCGCGATTGCTCGACATGCGGAACGCGAGAGAATTCAAGATGCGCCGCTTCATGGCAAGGCTGGAAAACGCGCGGCGAATGGTTTGACTTGCAGCCTGTTTTCGCCGAGAAAACAGCGAGTGAAACGGCTCGCGGCTCTCAGCTTTTTCTTTTTCCTCGTGGTTTCGATTGCATCGGCCTTCGATCTTTCGTTGGCCGGAAATTACACGCTCGTCTTGCGCAATGGCGAGAGCAACGCCGGATACGGCACGCTGAAAATCTCGCAAAAAGGCATCGCCCACATCGTGCTCACGCTCGCGAACGGCAGAACACTCAGCGCGAGTTCCTCCGTCGCCGCCGACGGCACACTCCCGCTCTTTTTAAAAAATAGAACCGACGGCGTCCTATCCGGCAACGTGACCTTCGCGGACAAAACCAACACGGATCTCACTGCGGACATCATCTGGCAGCGCCCGAATTCGACCGCGCAATTTTTACTCATCGGTTCGAGTTACGCGAACGCTGCGCCTGTTCTCGACGTCAGCAACACGCAAAATGGTGTATTACTTTTTCTGGGCACAAATTCGAGCCAGGCCAGTTCCTTCGGCCTGCTTGGGAATAACAACAGCTTCAGTTTTAGCGCCGCCAGCGCACTTCGCACTGCGGCGCAACTGAATGTGAATAACGGTATCGTTAGCGGCAAAATGCAGCCATTCGGTGCGCGGAATTGGACCAAATTTCACGGCGTGATTTTTCAAAAGCAAAACCTCGCCTCCGGTCTGCTCGCTATTTCCGGCGCGAATTTTACCATCGTTCCGGGGCAACCAAATAACGGGAACTCCAGCAGTGGCGCGACTGGCGCGATTACTGTAACCGGCAGCAATACCAATGGAGGCACACTCGTCTTGTCGGGTAGCAACACTTACACCGGCGGAACAACCGTCAGCGGCGGTTCGCTTACTTTTGGCTACACCAGTGGCGGAGTAAGTGGGGCCACGCTCGAATTGTCTGGTGGCAGCACTTACACTGGCGGAACAAACATCAGCACCGGTTCGCTTACTCTTGGCACATCTGGCAGCGGCGTAATGGCAGTGAATGTCGTAACATCTGGCAATACGCTGTCGGTCGACTTAACGACGGGTTTCCCGGCAAATTCCATTTCGATCGCTCCGCTAGCGAAGCTCAACGTGCACGCGCTCTCTGGTGGAGATTCCGTGACGATTACGTTCATCAATTCCGGAACCACGTCGGTCACGCTGACAAATCTGCAAAGTGCAGTGGACGCCGCCGTCGCCGCGGGCCAGACGACGGTCGATCTAGCCACGCCGGCGAGCTAGTTTTTCCGCGCGATTCCCAGATCCGCCGCGGCTTTTTTGAACGTCTCTTCGAGCTGGTTGATGCGCGTGATGATAGGCTCGTAGATTTTTTTCTGCGCGGCGCAGAAGGTTTGGAGCGGCTGGAACGTCATGTTGAGTTCCTGGAAAAAGACGGCAATCGCGTGGCGCAAATGATCCTCGATCGGCGCAAAAACTTCCTCGCGCTTGCGCGCCATTTGCGCGCGAAATTCGGTGATGATTTTGCGCCGTTTCGTGATGGCAACCAGCGCGCCGGAAAGTGCCGCAATACCTGCAAGTGTGCCGGTCACATCGACAATCGCGATGTGCGCAAGTGCCGCTGCGAGCGCCGTTGCGCCGCCGAGCACGGCGATCCCGGCGGGCACGCGCAGCCACGCGGATGCTTCGCCAAATGCGCGCGTCATCTGCTCCTCGATGCGCTGGTTCGACATTTTTTCCATCAATGTCAGCTCGATCCGCTTCAGCAGCGCCTCGCGCTCGCGGATAAAATCGGGCGGACTCAGCGGCCGCTCGATTTCCGATGCAAAATTCTTCAACAACGATTCGTGCAACTGCTGCCAGACACTTTTTAAATCACTTTCGAGTAGTTCGATCGAATTCGCGATCTGTCGTTTCAGCGTTTCATGCAGTAGCTTGTCGATGCTTTCCTGAAAATCAGCGTGCCATTTTTCCTTGCGAAAAATCAGCTTCATCGTCTGCGCAAACGAGAGCCGTTGCGCGAGCAAATCCTCGGCGCCTTTTTGCGAGCGCTCGTAGCTTTGCTGCAGCGACCACATCACGCCGCCGACCTGCCGTAGCGATTGCTCTTTGCGTTCATCGAGAATGTGCTCGAGCTCGTGCAGTCGTTCGATGTCCTTTTCAGTCGTCGCGAATGCGCCGCGCGCTTTTTCACCGAGCTCGCGCAAAACGACAAGCGCACTTTGGCAGACGGAGCGGAGCTTTGCGGTGCGTGACTCGCCGTGTGCGACGGCTTCGTTGATGTATTCCTCGAGACGGTCAAATTTGCTTTCGCGCAATATCCGCTCCTTGTCGGTCGCGGTCGTCTTCGCGAGAAAAGCATTCTTCGCGGAAACCGCAAACACAGGGGGATTGGCGCCCAGTTTCTCGCGAGCGGTTTGTTGCAAATGTTTGACGACAGCTTCCACTTCGGTTTCGCTGCGTAAATCCGCCTGCTGAACGACAAAGACGACGTTTTTCAGCCATTTTTTCTGAACCAGATTCAAAAATTCCCACGCTGAAGCGGCCCATGGATTCGTGATCGAAAAGACAAACAGCACGAGATCCGCCAGCGGTAAAAACTGCTCGGTAATCGCCTGGTGATCCGCGACGATCGTGTTTGTGCCGGGCGTATCGACGATATTGAAGTCGCGCAGAAATTTGTTCGCACGATAGCACTCGACCAGCTTGTCGCTGACGCTTACGTCGTTCGATTCGTTGCCGTATTTGAAAACGTAAATTTTGTCCGTTGCCGGCAGCACATCGACGCGGCAAAACTCACGACCGAAAAGCGCGTTGAGCACCGACGATTTTCCCGCCTTCACTTCGCCCATGACGACGAAAAGAAACGGCTCGCGCAGGCTCGCGTTCAATCCGTTTAACGTCTGCAGCATCTCATTCGACGCGTGCAAATCGTGTCCGAGCGCCGACAGCGAAAAAAGCGCGGTGCCGAGTTGCGCGCGGAGTTGGAGATAATCTTCCGCGATCATCCGTGCCTCAGCGCGTCGGGACGGCGGCGGTTGCGGGCGGACTCGTCGATGGCGAAGCGTCGGGCGCCGGCGCTTTCGTGGCGTCCTCGCT
Source organism: Spartobacteria bacterium (assembly GCA_021324395.1). Lineage (GTDB taxonomy): Bacteria > Verrucomicrobiota > Verrucomicrobiia > Chthoniobacterales > Chthoniobacteraceae > JAJPJG01. The sequence goes on from JAJPJG010000013.1 coordinate 30,015, forward strand.
CGATGCGGATTTCTTCACTTCCGGGCGCGAGCCGCCTTTGTCCATAGCCAGTAGTTGCGAAACAGTGACAAACTTAAACCCTTTCGCAAGCAGCGTATCGAACACCTCCGGCATCGCCGCGATCGTTGTCGCATGAATGTCGTGCGACAAAATAATCGAGCCAGGACGTGCGCCCGCTATGATGCGTTTTGCGACGATTGCCGCGTTGCGATTTTTCCAATCGAGCGGATCGACATCCCACAAAATTATTTTGTAGCCGAACTCGTTATGGACCCATTGCCGTTGACGCGACGTTAACTCACCGTAAGGCGGGCGCATCAGCGTCGGTTTCACGCCGCATGCCTGCACGATCGCGTCCTGCGTTTTTTGCAATTCCTGGCGCACGGCGTCGTCGGACATTTTTGCGAGATTCGGATGCGACCACGAATGATTCGCGACTTCGTGTCCTTCGGCGATCTCGCGTTGCACGAGCTGCGGATTTTCCGCGGCGCACTGGCCGACGAGGAAGAACGTGAGCTTGATGTGTTTTTTCGCCGCGAGATCGAGCAGCTTCGGCGTGTTCGTCGCGTGCGGGCCGTCGTCAAATGTCATCGCGATATACGGGCCGTCCACGTTCACGTCAGTAAAAGTAACTTTCGGTGCAGGTGCTGGTTTCGGCGTTGTCGCGCTCGCGAGAGTCGTCGGCGTCGCGCTGGCCGCGGGCGCTTGCGCGCGGGCGACCGCGCTGATGAGCATGCACGCAACGGTTAAGAAAATGGATCGTGCCATGGCGTTAAAAAATTCCGTGGCGAGCACCTTACGGGCATCGCGTTGGAAATCAATGCAGGATTGCTGCGGGGCGCGAGATTAGAGAAATCGCTCTAAAATCGGCGCGAGTTTTTTTGCCGTCGTCTTCGGCCAGAGCGCCTTCTCCGTCACGAGCGCGTTATCGAGCGCACGATGCTCCGGCCAGTTCGGCTCGCGCGGAATCTGCGGAATCACGTCCGCGATGATGCGTTTCGCGGCAGCCGCGTTTGCCGTCAAATGCGCGATCACGGTATGCGCCGTCACCGGCTCCTCCTCGATTTTCCAGCAATCGTAATCGGTAATCATCGCCAGCGTCGCCAGCGAGATTTCGGCTTCGCGCGCGAGTTTGGCTTCGCCGAGATTGGTCATTCCGATCACGTCGAAGCCAAGCTTGCGATTGGTGTCCGATTCCGCGCGGGTCGAAAACGTCGGGCCGTCCATGTTCACGTAAGTCCCGCCATCGTGCGCGGTGAAGCCGAGCTGTTGCGCGGTGCTAAACAAAAGCGCACGTAACTTTTTGCTGATCGGATCGGCGAACGCTACGTGCGCCACGATGCCGCTGCCAAAGAACGTGTGCTCCGCGCGCCGGCTTGTGCGGTCAAAAAATTGATCCGGCAAAACAATGTGCTGCGGCTCGTATTGCGGCTGCAAACTGCCCACTGCCGTGACGCAAATGATCCAGCGCACGCCAAGCGAACGCAGCGCCCAGATGTTCGCGCGATGATTCAACTCGTGCGGCAAAATGCGATGTCCGCGCGCATGCCGCGGCAAAAAATAAACCTGCCGTCCCGCGAGCTTGCCGCCGAAAATTGTGTCGGAAGGCGAACCGAATGGTGTCTCGATGTTGTGCTCGGTTGCATCGCTGAGGCCCTCGATTTGATAAAGCCCGCTTCCGCCGATAATGCCGATGGCTGGTTCGCTCATATTTTACGATTCGGTTACTGCGGCTCGATCGGCTTTTGCAGCAGCGAGACGAATTCTTTTTGTGCGGGCGAGCGGGCGCGATTGCGTTTGTATAAAATGCCGAGCGGCCGCCACATCTCGGGATTGACGATTTGCACCGAGGCAAGCGTGCCGTTTTCGAGCTCCTGTTTGATCGTGTTTTCCGGCACAATGGAAATGCCGTTTTCGATTTCCACCGCGCGCTTCACCGTCTCGATATTGTCGAATTCGATCGCGTGAACAATCGTCACGCCTTGCTCTCGAAAGTGTTTGTCGATCACTTTTCGCGTCGGAAGATCGGGCTCAAATGCGATGAATTTTTCGCCTTCGAGTTCGCGCAATTCAATGCTCTTGCGGCGTGCGAGCTTGTGTTGCGGATGGCAAATCATCACAAGCCGGTCTTTTAAAAAATGTTCGGTGTGCAGTCCCTGCCTCTTCGCCGGATACGAGACGAGCCCGATATCGACATCGCCGTTCAGCACCAGCCCGTAAATTTCCCATGAGCGCCGATACTCGACGCGCACCTCGACATTCGGGTGCTTCACGCGGAACGCTTTTAAATACGGCGGCAACTCGTGCAGGCCGATGCTGTAGATGACCGCGATTTTTAAGTCGCCCGCTACGACGTTTTGCAGCTCGTGGAGCCGGTCGCCGAGATGTTCGTAGATGTCGACGATCTCATGTGCGGCGGCGAGAAATGCCTCGCCCTCCTGCGTGAGCGCGAAGTTGCGCGGGCCGCGCTCGATGAGCGTAACGTCGAATTTTTTCTCCAGTGCGCGAATCTGCTGGCTCACGGCACTCTGCGTGATTTGGTTTGCCTGCGCCGTGCGGGAAAAACTGCCCGACTCGGCCAGGTCGCAAAAAATTTTGAAGGTCTCGATTTGCACGCGACTACGAAAAGCGCACCATGGCGCGATGAGCAGCATTTCCGAACGGCTCCATGATGTGAAAGAAAAAATCGCAAGAGCTGCGGCAAAAGCCGGGCGCGCAGCCGACGATATCGAGCTCGTCGCGGTATCTAAAACGCATCCGCCCGAAGCCATCCATGAAGCGCTCGATGCAGGCCACGCACTTTTTGGCGAAAGCCGTGTGCAGGAAGCGCGCGTGAAAATTCCGCTGCTGCCGGGACGCGCGCGCTGGCATTTCATCGGGCATTTGCAGAAAAATAAAATCCGCCATGCGCTGCCGCTGTTTGAACTTTTCCACGGCATCGACACGCTCGCGCTCGCGCAGGATTTGAATCGCGTCGCCGACGAAGCCGGCGCGCATCCGCGCATTTTGCTCGAAGCCAATGTCGCCGGCGAGTCGACGAAATTTGGCTTTAAGCCGGATGTTTTACAAAAGCAAATGGAGGAATTGCTGGCGCTGGACCGCCTGCAGATCGAAGGACTGATGACCATCGCGCCGCTCGCGGCAGAGCCCGAATCTTCGCGTAAATTTTTCGCCGCGCTTCGTGAATTGCGCGACGCGTTGCAATCCAAATTTCGCGTGCCGCTGCCGCGGCTTTCGATGGGAATGAGCGGCGATTTCGAAGTCGCCGTCGAGGAAGGCGCGACGCTCGTTCGTGTCGGAACGGCGATTTTCGGCGCGCGCAGCAGCAAAGCGTTTCGGCCGGTCGCTAGTGAGGATTAGTTAGTCGTGCAATCGGCAAACCGCTTCGCGTCTCAGTGAAAGCGCAGTGGACGAAAAGCGAGGCGTAGGATTTCAGCGATATCCGCTATGCCGAAGTGATGTTGCGCATGCTCCCGCTCTTGCTGCAGCGAGAAGTAATCGACCACACCGCGCACGACCAGCATCAGCAAAAGAGCCATTAACCAAAAGCTTGCAAGCACGCTAAGCACACTTAACGCGGGTGAACCCGTTACCCAATCATAGAGTCTTGCCACAAAGGTCGCGTGCATTTCAAATAGACTTCGCACGTGACAACTCTTGTGGATGTTGCAAAACGCGAAGTCTGTCTCTTCTGCAAAAGCAATTCCGGTAATAGCTACTTGCGATGATGTGCGACAAAGCTGGTGGGCGATAGGTGAAAGAGTCGTCGAAATGCACGTGAAAAGTGGTAGGGATCGAGATAACCCACTTCGGCTGCAGCTTCCTTGACAGCATAACCTTCTCCCGCGAGCAACTCCGCGGCACGGTGAAGCTTCTTCCGAGTGAGATATTGATAAGGGCCAACCTGGCCAAACTGTCGAAATAACCTGCATAGGTATGCTGGAGTGACATGCACCTTTTGCGCAATATCATTCAGGTCACGTAGTTTTAGAAAGTTCGCATCAATCAATCCGCGACAGCGTCGAAAAGTCGAAGCTGCATAGCTAAGACGGCCAGCTTGCGCAGCCGTGTTCTCGCGCGTTTTGAGAAGGAGTATTTCGAAATAGCGTGTGCAAATATCGGCCGACACAGCGAAGCCCTTATTGCCCTCGTTAATCATAGCTTCGTAGATCGATTCAATCCCTTCGACATCGATCGCATAAATTACTCCACCCGGCTGAAGACTTGAACGTTGCAAGATCGCACGCGCACGCTCGCCGGAAAAATCCACAAAGAACTTTGTCATAGGGCTGCGCGAATCCGCGGTGATGACGTGGTGCGTCCGCGGTCCGTAACAAAAAAGCGCGCCGGCACAAAGAGGCCACGATTGTCCATTAAGCAGAACCTCGCCGCGTCCCGCCGAAACAAACTCCATCCCGTAACCAACGAAGCTCTCGCGCGCCATGCGGTAGTCTGGGTTGCAGCGTTCTTTACCTACGCATGAGATTGCAATCAGTCCCTTTCGCGATTGGTTCGATTCGATATATGCATAGCGTGCTTCTTTAACCTGCGTAGAGAGAGGCGGCAGCTTGGCCATGCCGGAATAATATCATAAAAGCCAATAATATCCATTATCATACCAAGCATATCCATTTTCCTCGTGGCGGCAGTCTGCGATTTAATGTTTACTCCCCCGCATGCAAATCGAGAAATACACTATCGGCACCGGCGACCGCTTTGCTCATCAAGGCTTGGCGCAACTCAAAGCGACTCTCAAAGCACGCGAGGCGGGCATTCAGGTTTATCCCGTGTGGAATAAATCGAATCGCGAACACACGATCGTCGGCAGCAAGCCGGATGATTTGCGCGCCGAAGCCGACGCGGCGGTTGCTGCCCTCGGCTGGAAGGAAGCTTACTACGTCGATGCCGATCACATCGGGCTGAAGACAGTCGATGCTTTCATCGAGGCGAGCGATTTCTACACACTCGATGTAGCGGATTTTACCGGAAAAGCAGCCAAACAGGAGGCGCTAGACAGTTTTGTCGCAACGATGGGCAAATACATCGGATCGCTTTCCATTCCCGGCATCGAAAGGCCGTTCGAAATTTCAAAAGATACGGTCGCTGCAGCAGCGAGAAAGTTTTTGCTCGCCGTGCAGGAAGCCGGGCGCATCTACCGTTACGTCGCAGAAAAAAAGGGACGCAATGATTTCGTCACCGAGATTTCCGTTGATGAAACCGACACGCCGCAAACTCCAGTCGAGTTGTTTTTCATTCTCGCCATGATTGCCGGCGAAGAGATCCCCGCGCAGACGATCGCGCCCAAGTTCACCGGCCGTTTCAACAAAGGCGTGGATTATGTCGGCGATCTGGCGCAATTCGAAAAGGAGTTCGATGAAGACCTAAGTGTGATCGCCTTTTCGATTAAAGAGTTTGGATTGCCTGCGACCTTAAAGCTTAGTGTCCATTCCGGCAGCGATAAGTTCTCGCTTTATCCTATCATCAATCGTCTCATCAAAAAACATGACGCTGGTTTGCATGTAAAAACAGCGGGAACGACATGGTTGGAGGAAGTCACCGGTCTGGCTGAGTCAGGTAAAGAAGGTCTTGAGTTAGGGAAGGAAATATACCGCGAAGCTTACGCGCATTTCGATGAACTGACTGCGCCTTATGCGACCGTGATTGATATTGATAGGTCAAAGCTGCCCACGCCCGAAGCTGTTCAAGAATGGGATTCGGCTAAGTATGTGAACACCCTGCGTCACGTGCAGTCCCATCCCGACTACAACCAAAACTTCCGCCAACTTATCCATGTCGGCTTCAAGGTAGCGGCAAAGATGGGCTCGCGTTACACCGACGCATTGAAGGCAAACGAAGCCATTATCGCGCGTAACGTGACGGAGAATATCTTCGACCGACATATAAAACCTATCTTTAGCTAACTATGAAATACCGCAGACTCGGCAATACCGGACTTGAAGTTTCCACCTTGGGATTTGGCGGTTCGTCGCTGGGTTCTGTGTTTCATGAAATCGACGAAAACGAAGGTATCCGCACTGTTCATGTGGCGATCGATCATGGAATTAACCTAATCGATACCGCGCCGTTCTACGGATTAACAAAAGCGGAAACAGTGCTCGGTAAGGCGCTACGCGAGATTCCACGCGAGAAGTATCTGCTCGCGACAAAGGTGGCGCGCTATGGCTACAAGGAAAAGGATTTCGACTTTTCCGCGGAACGCGTAACGAGAAGCGTGGACGAAAGCCTGGCGCGGCTTGGCATCGACTATATCGATTTCATCCAGGTCCATGACATGGAGTTTGGAAGTATTGAGCAGATATTGAATGAAACAATTCCCGCATTGCGCAAAGTGCAGGCGCAAGGAAAGGCACGCTTTGTCGGAATTACCTGTCTGCCGACAAAACTCTATCGTCAGGTCATGGATCGCATTGACGTCGATCAGGTTCAATCCTACTGCCATTATTGTCTTAACGATACTTCGCTTACAGACCTATTGCCTTACTTCAAAGAGAAAGGTGTAGCTGTATTCAATTCTGCGCCTTTGGCGATGCGGTTGTTGAGCGATGAAGGTCCGCCTGACTGGCATCCGGCACCTGCGGAGCTAAAACAGAAATCCGCCGAAGCTGCGGCTTTTTGCCGCGAACGCGGCGCTAGTCTCGGTAAACTTGCGCTTCAGTTCTCAGTGGCTAATCCGGACATTCCCACAAACATTGTCGGCAGCGCGAATCCAAAGCGAATCCTGCAAAACATTCGTGAAATCGAAGAGCCACTCGATCAAGAGCTGCTCACGAGTGTGATGGAAATTCTTAAACCGGTGCACAATCTCACATGGCCGTCGGGTCGCGCCGAGAACAACTGACATGAAAGCAATTCTGCTCGAACTACCCGGACACCTTTCGCTTACTACATGCGAAAACAGTCCCTCGCTAAAAGCCGGCGAAGCACTGGTGCGAGTGCATCGAATCGGCGTGTGCGGCACCGACATCCATGCCTTTGGTGGAAAGCAGCCGTTCTTTACCTATCCCCGGATTCTAGGCCACGAGCTTGGAGTCGAAGTTATTGAGGTAGCTCCCGACGTTAATAACGTGAAGCGCGGCGATCGCTGCTCGGTTGAGCCTTATATCAACTGCGAAAAATGTATCGCATGCCGTCGCGGCAAGCCGAACTGCTGCACGGATATCAAAGTGCTTGGTGTGCACGTTGACGGAGGTATGCGTGAGCAATTCGTTGTTCCTGCACGAAAGCTTCACCCGTCAAACAAGCTGAACTTCGATCAATTGGCATTAGTTGAAACATTGGGGATTGGTGCGCATGCGGTTGAGCGTGCGGGTATCGAGCAGGGTGAGTTTGCACTGGTTATTGGTGCGGGGCCGATAGGTCTTGCAGCAATGCAATTCGCATTGGAAAAAGGCGCGCAGGTCATCGTGCTCGACATTAATGATGCTCGTCTTCGCTTTTGCAAAGAACAGCTTGGGGTCACTTACACCATCAATGGCTCGAATGAAAATGCACTGGACGCACTAAAGCGGATTACCTCGAACGATCTTCCGACTGCGGTATTTGACGCAACAGGAAATCCGAACTCGATGATGAAAAGCTTTGAATTTCCCGCCCATGGCGGACGGCTTGTCTTTATAGGATTGTTCCAAGGCGATGTCATTTTCAATGACCCCAATTTCCATCGGCGCGAACTGACACTGATGGGTAGCCGCAATGCCCTGCCGGAGGATTTTGCTCGAATCATCCGACTTATTGAATCGGGTCGCATCAATACAACACCGTGGATAACTCATCGCGCTTCTTTTGATGATACAGTTAGTCGATTCGCATCGTGGACAAAGCCAGAAACCGGCGTGATCAAGGCGATGATCGAATTGTAGGCTATGAGAATCGACGCGCATCATCACTTCTGGAGATATAATCCTGAAGAATACGATTGGATCGATGAGAGCATGAGTGTTATCCGTCGGGACTTTCTGCCTGAGCATCTCAAAACTGAAATTGAAAGTGCAGGCATTGGCGGAGTTATATCCGTGCAGGCACGTCAAAGCCTGACCGAGACTGCAGCGTTGATCGACTTTGCGCGTCAATATGACTTCATCAAAGCGGCTGTTGGATGGGTGCCGCTTACTTTACCCGATGTAGCAAATGATCTGGAAAGACTGGCTAATGAACCAAAGCTCCGTGGCGTTCGTCACGTGCTGCAAGGTGAGCCTGATGAACTATACATCCTGCGCGACGACTTTAACGCAGGAGTCCGTGCGCTGAAGCAGTTTAATCTAGTCTACGACATCTTAATCTTTGAGCGACATTTGCCGCAGACGATTACCTTTGTTGACGGTCATCCTTCCCAGGTATTTGTTCTCGATCACATCGCCAAGCCGCGCATTAAAGAGGCTGCCTTCGAGCCGTGGAATCGTAATATCCGCGAACTTGCAAAACGTGGAAATGTTTTCTGCAAGGTTTCCGGAATGGTTACTGAAGCCGAGTGGTCGAATTGGTCGCGAGAGCATCTAAAACGCTACTTTGACACTGTGCTCGAAGCTTTCGGACCAAAGCGTCTGATGTTCGGCTCCGACTGGCCTGTGTGCCTCGTTGCGTGCGGTTACAAACACTGGGTTAAGACGGTCGAATATTTTGCCGAACAACTCTCCGCCGATGAGCAACAGCAACTCTTTGGCGAAACCGCGATCAAAGCTTATAACCTAAAAACCAAAAGCGTTCGATAAGTCGGAGATGAGGCTTTGGTCGCGCGTGTGCGCGTAGTGGAATAGCATCTCGTCGGTGAAGCGCAGGCGGCGGGCGAGTTCGCGGGCGATGTTCAAAACGAGCAGCGCGAACAACTCCAGGTCCTCATGTTTCAAGTCGATCAGCGCGCGTTTGGAAAGGACGATCATTTCCGTTTCTTCGCTTGCGATGGCGCTGACGGTGTGCGGTTGCATGCTGATGAGTGCGACGTGGCCGAAGCATTCGCCAACACTGATTTTCTTTTTCACGATCGGTGCTTCGCCATCGGGAATGATCAAGTCCACGCCGCCGCTGGCGATAATGTAGATGTGCGAGGCCGCTTCGCCTTTGCGAAAAATCTCGGTTCCTTTGCTGACGAAACCGTGCTGAAGGCGCGTTATGATACCTTGTTGCTGCTGCTCGGTCGTTCCGCCGAAGATGGCTATCTTCGACAAAATGGCATGCACCATTGCAAAATCGTCGATTGGCACGAAGGGGGACATCGAAGTGCTGTTAAGATAAGTTCTCCGGTCGGTTTGTCCAAAGTTCTTTGCTGGCAACGCGGGTGCGTTTTTCTGCGATATGCGTGCCAAAATTGTTCACGGCACGAATGGTTTTCGTGTAGCTTGGCGTCCCCTTTTCATTGCACTGATCCGATCGCATGTTTGGCAATCTTCTCGAACCCGAAATCAAGGAACTGATCGAGGCGCGGAATTTCTCCGCGCTGCGCGAGGTATTTGCCGATTGGCCGCCGGCGGATCTCGCGGAGTTGATCGCCGATTTGCCCGAGCACGAGCAGGTGATCGTTTTCCGTCTGCTACCGCACACAGTCGCGACGGATACTTTTGAATACCTCGAGATCGATGCGCAGAAAAATCTGCTGCATGCGATGGGTCACGAGGAAACGGCGAAGCTCATCAACGAAATGTCGCCGGACGATCGCACGGCGCTGCTCGAGGAGTTGCCGGGGAATGTCGTTGCGCAATTGCTTCGTGCGCTCACGCCACAGGAACGCTCCGTCGCGCAATCGCTGCTGAATTATCCGGAGAAAAGCGTCGGGCGCCTGATGACGCCGGACTACATCGCGGTGCACGACGACTGGACCGTGCAGGAGGTGCTCGCACATATCCGCGGTTACGGTAGCGATAGCGAAACGTTAAACGTTATTTATGTCGTCGACGATCGCGGGCAGTTGATCGACGACGTGCGTATTCGCGAGTTCCTGTTGCGCCCTCTCGAAGCGCGAGTGAGCGACATCCGCGATGAGGCTTTCGTCGCGCTGAAGGTCACCGACTCGGAAGAGGAAGCGGTCGACGTTTTCCGAAAATACGATCGCACCGTGTTGCCGGTTGTCGATTCCGACGGACGGCTCGTCGGCATCGTCACGGTCGACGACGTGCTCGATATCGCCGAGCAGGAAGCCACCGAGGACATCCAGAAACTCGGCGGCATGGAGGCTCTCGATGAGCCCTACACGACGATCTCGCTGCGAAAGATGATCCGCAAGCGCGCGACATGGCTGGTCATTTTGTTCCTGAGCGAAATGCTCACCACATGGGCGATGACGAGCTATCAGGCCGAGATTGCGCGGGCGATTTATCTTTCGATTTTCATCCCGCTCATCATGAGCAGCGGTGGTAATTCCGGCTCGCAGGCGACGACGTTGATCATTCGCGCGATGGCGCTGGGCGAAGTGCGATTGCGCGACTGGTGGCGGGTCGCGGGAAAGGAAATCACATCCGGAGTGTTTCTCGGCCTGATCCTCGGCGCAATCGGGTTTGCGCGCATCATGTTATGGGTCCTGGTTTTTCACACCGACTACGGCCCCCATCCGATGATGATGGCGAGCACTGTGGGCTGCGCGCTGCTGGGCGTTGTGACATGGGGCACGCTTGTGGGCGCGATGCTGCCATTCATTTTGAAAAAACTGGGCGCCGATCCCGCCACGTCTTCCGCTCCGTTCGTCGCGACGCTCGTCGATGTGACAGGATTGACGATTTACTTCACGGTCGCCGGAATCATTCTGCGCGGCGTGATGATGTAATGCTACGCGTCGATCTCGCCGGGCGCGAGACCTGTGGGCAGCGGAGCCGGGCTGTCACAAGTCGTCGTCAGCGTGATGTGGCGGCCGTTGTTGCTCGATTCGTCAAACGCCTGCATCGCATCGACAACGTGCAGCGCCATGTCGCCGTTCGCGCGATGCGGACGGCCGGACAAAATCGCATGCGCCATATCCGCCACGCCGACGCCGCGCCCGTAGCTCTCGCCATAATACGACGTGTGCGTCACCGGCATTTCGCGCCATTCGTTTTCGCCGGCTTTGCGCAGCAGCGGATTACCGAAGGTGTTGTTCGGATCGGGCACGCTGAGCGAGCCTTCCGTGCCGTGCACCTCGATGAACGGCAGATGATGCGCCCAAATATCGAAGCTCATGATCACCGTTGCCGCCGCGCCGTTTGCGAAATCAATCACGCCGGTTAAATGCGTCGGCGTCGTCACCGAAATTTTCGCTCCCGCGACATCCTTGTGCCGCGCGATGCGCTCGGGAAATGTGATCTTCGTTGAGCCGCACACACGTTTCATCGGCCCGATCATATTGACCAGCGCGGTCAAATAATACGGGCCCATGTCGAACATCGGCCCGCCGCCCGGCGCGTAGTAAAAAAACGGATTCGGATGCCAGGCCTCGACACCGTGCCCGCACATGAACGCCGTCGCCGCCACCGGCTCGCCGATCGCGCCGTCGTCGATCAGCTTGCGGCAGGTCTGGTGCGCTTCGCCGAGAAACGTGTCCGGCGCGCTGCCGATGCGCAGATTTTTTTCGCGCGCGATCCGCAGCACTTCCGCTCCGCTGTCGCGCGTGAGCGCGAATGGCTTTTCGCAAAACACATGTTTGCCCGCGTGCAGCGCGGCGAGGTTCACGTCCGCGTGCGCGGCGGGAATCGTCAGGTTCACGACGAGGTCGATGGATGGATCGTGCAGTAAATCGTCAACCGTGCCGCTTTTCGGAATGTTAAACTCCTGCGCTTTCGCTTTCGCGCGTTCCACCGCGATGTCGGCGCACGCGACGACATCGAGCACCGGAAACAGTTTGCAGCCCTTGAAATACGCGTTGCTGATCGCGCCGCAGCCGATGATGCCGACGTTGATCTTCTCTTTCATTTCTCCAGCCGAATCGCCGCGGAGCGCCCGTGCGCATCGAGGCCTTCGATCGCGCTGAACGTCTCGATCGCATCGAGCGATTTGCGCAGCGATTTTTCGTCGAAACGAACGATGCTCGTGCGCCGCTGGAATTGATCGACGGTGAGTCCCGGAAACGATTTGCCCGCGCCGCCGGTCGGCAGCTCGTGGCTTGGTCCCGCGACGAAATCGCCGCCGACCACCGGCGACATTCCGCCGAGAAAAATCGCGCCGCTCGTGCGAATCTGCGCCGCGAGTTTTTCGTCATCTTTCGCGACGAGCGACAAATGCTCCGGCGCAAAATCGTTCGCGATCTGCACGGCATCCTTCAGCGATTTCACGAGCACCAGGAACGTCGAGACTTCCGCCAGGTGCGTCTGCCGCGAGAGCTGTTTGAGCTGCGCATCAAACTCGCGCTGCACCTCCGCCAGCATCCGCGCGGAGTTCGTGACGAACACGACGCAACTGCCGTGGCCGTGCTCGGCCTGCGCCAGCATGTCGGCGGCGATCCACGCCGGATTCGCGCTGCTGTCGGCGATGATCAATATCTCGCTCGGCCCCGGCAGCAGATCGACCGCGACCTGCCCGAAAACCTGCCGCTTCGCCTCGACGACGTAGGCATTGCCCGGTCCGTAAATCTTCAGCACCGGCGCGATCGTCTCCGTTCCGTAAGCCACCGCGGCCACGGCTTGCGCGCCGCCGATTTTGTAAATCTCCGTCGCGCCCGCGAATTGCAGCGCGTAAAGCAGCGCGGGGTTGACGTTGCCGCTTTTGTCCGCCGGGGTCGTCACCACGATCTCCGGCACGCCTGCCACCGCGGCGAGCGTGCACGTCATGATCGCCGTGGAAACCAGCGGCGCCGTGCCGCCGGGAACGTAAATGCCGACGCGTTGAAACGGATCGAAGCGCTCGCCGACCTGAACGCCCTGCCTGTTTTTCGCGCTCCAGTTTTTCCGCATGCTGCGCAGTGCAAAATCGCGCACGTTTTCATGCGCGGTCGCGATGGCCGCCTTCGTTTTTGCGGCGACCGCTTTGCCCGCCGCTCGCAACTCGGCGGCGCCGACGCGAAGCTGGTTCGCGCGCAATCTCGGACCGCCGAATTTCTCGGTGAACTCGAGCACCGCTGCGTCGCCGCGTTTGCGAACAGCCCCGATGATCTCGCTGACACGCTCCCGCACTTCCGGCGCGGGCTCGGCGTGGCGCTGGAGCTGTTTCAGCGCGTTTTTAAAATCGCGATCGGTATGGCGAAGGATCGTCATTGGTTTGAAACTCCGCAGCTTATTTTCTCATTAAGAACGCGCGAGAAATTTCTCTCCTTTTCCAAGCAATGGCACTTCACCACATGCCGAAGCCGCAGCGGGGCTCCCGCTGCCGTCGGCTCGCCGGCTTGCCCAAAATCCGTCAACCCGACGCCGTCCGGACAGCGACTGGAGCAAAATCCGCCGTCCGGACGCCGTCAGATCGCCGACTGGAGCAAAATCCCTTGATCTGACGCCGTCAGATTGGCGACTGGAGCAGAATCACCCGATCTGACGCCGTCAGATCAAGCGATCCTGCAGAATCACGGGATCTGACGCCAGTTTTGGACATTCCAGCGGCCAATCTTGTCCAAAAACTGTAAAAAATAGCCGTTTTGTGCCGAATCGCCAAAATCCCCCCATTTCAAGTCGGAACCGACCTCCGGCATCCCGGAAGCAAGCTTGATAGATATTCCACTGGCGGATTGAGCCGGCGTTGACGCTTGGTGATCAATGCGTTTTCACGCTCAAAACGCCCGATCGGGGCGAAGGTGGCACCTTGCGTGGTGCATGACTCCAGTCGAAACGTCGCAAACTCAAACCATCCTTTTTTTCCGTTGGCAGTGCCCCGGGGAAAGGGCACACTTCCATCCCTTCAGTTTATTCAGATCCACATCGAGCACAATCACGTCCGCGAGTCTAATCCTATGTCTTATTCAGCCGAAATCAGCCGCACTAACCCTTCATCTTTCGTGTTCGTTATCGATCAGTCAGGGTCGATGGCAGAAAAGATTCCTAACTCTGATCCGCCCAAACGGAAATGCGATGCAGTTGCCGACGCAATCAATAACCTGCTGCGAAATCTCAGCTTGAAATGCGCGCGTCCAGAAGGGGTGAGGGATTATTACTACGTCGGTGTAATTGGATATGGCTCAAATGTCGGCCCTGCATGGAGCGGAGCGTTAGCCGGACGTGAATTGATGCCATTAAGCGAACTTGCCGCAGCTCCTGCGAAAATTGAGGAAAGGTCGAAGAAGGTTGATGACGGTGCCGGTGGTCTTGTTGATCAAAAAGTAAAATTTCCAATTTGGTTTGAACCGGTCGCTAACGGCGGGACGCCCATGTGCCGTGCTTTGGAAATTGCATATCAATGGGTAGATACGTGGGTTAAAGCGCATCCAGGTTCATTCCCGCCGATTGTTATTCACATCACGGACGGCGAGTCAACGGACTCTTCTGACCCTGCCGAAGCGAACAGGATGGTTGGAGAAGCTCTGGCGAAACTAAAAGCACTTTGCTCTACAGACGGAAATACGTTGGTCTTTAATGTTCACCTATCAAGCAATCCGACAGCCCGACCAATCTCGTTTCCAAACAGTTCTAGTGCCTTGCCCGATGAATACTCGAAAATGCTATTCGACGGAGCCAGCGAATTGACGAGTTTCATGCAAACTGTCGCCAGAGAACATGGAATTGATGTCGGAGAAGGCGCAAAGAGCTTTGTCCTTAATGCAGAATTAACTCTCCTGATTCAGGCTTTGGACATCGGAACTCGGCCATCAAATCTGAGATGATTGTTCATGTCATTCTTTGTCAGCACGTTTTCGCTGCCGAAGCGAGGCCACGCACCGCATGAGAACCAAGATTCATGCTGGCCATCCTTGTCTCCCATAAGTTTGCGGCGGACAAACAACACGAAAGAATTTCAAACTGATAAGCTCGTGACAGCGGTTGCGGATGGCGCAACGGAGGGGTTACTCAGCGAAATTTGGTCGCGCATTTTAGTGGCAAGGGCAGGGCGAATCGATTTTGCAGACGTGAACGGCGCAAAGTTGCTAGCCGACAGTCGGAATGTTTGGGGACGCTTTAAGTCGCGGAAGCAAAGCGGCGGGCGACGGCTTACAAAGCTACCCGAATGGCTTGAAGAACCGAGTTTGGAAATAGGGGCATTTGCGACACTTATAGCTCTCGAGTTAGCCGCTGATCACACATGGACTGCTTATGCAGTTGGTGATTCCTGCGTTTTTCACGTTCGCGACGACGCTTTAATGCTGGCATGGCCATTAAACAAGGCTGACGACTTTTCTAACCGCCCATATTTGATTTCTTCCGAAGAACGAGACGATGAAAGCCTCAAAGCTCATCTTATCGGTGTATGCGGGCGCTGGGCTCAAGGAGATAGCTTCTTCCTTATGTCCGACGCTTTAGCGGCATGGTTCCTGACAATGACAGAACGCGACAAAAAGCCGTGGCAAGCCTTGCGTGACCTCGGAACTGATGATGCACCAGGCACCTTCGAAGACTTTACGGCGATGTGCCGAGATAAGGATGGAATGCGGAATGACGATGTTACTTTGGTGCGCATCGACACATTCTAAGTGCGTCATATTATATGCCATTCCCGCAGCCATCTGAATACGATGATGCAATTCAAAATCCCCGCAGAGCCTTCAGCGACCTTGAATTGCAAAATGGGATAAATGATGGTCCGTTGCGCTTTGGCATGCCAGGGCCAGTGGCTAGCGGCAACTTTGCCGTCGTGTATCGTTTCCGCTGTGGCTCCCGCCGCTACGCTGTAAAATGCTTCACGCGGCAACCGCCGGACGACCAAGCGCGCCGCTTCGCGAGCATTCACGATCATCTGCGGAATTCACGTTTGAACTGCGCCGCGGAATTTCACTTTTACCTTCATGGCATCCACGTGAACGGCAGCCCTTACCCTATCTTAAAGATGGAGTGGTTGGATGCGCCCACGCTCCTTGCATTCGTCCCTGCGCATCTTGCGGATAAAGAAGCGTTCAAGCACTTCAGCGACATTTTTCTTGGCATCGCCGCCGAACTTCGGAAGCACCAAATAGCTCACGGTGATTTGCAGCATGGAAATATCCTCGTCCTCGCGGACAAACTTAAGATCATCGATTACGATGGGATGTGTGTTCCCGGCACCGCTGGCTTGGTTTCGGAGGAAGATGGTTTGCCCCATTACCAGCACCCGTCACGGCGTGGCGGTCGTCTTGCCACCTACTTCGATCATTTTCCGGCGTTGGTAATATGGACCAGCCTCTATGCACTTTCGATCGATCCGACTTTATGGACGCGCTATGTGAGAGACGAGGAGCGGCTTCTATTCAGCAAGAGCGACTTCGCAAACCCCCAGGGCGCGTCGATATTTCATGAGTTGATCGCGTATGGCGACGAGCGCTTAACCAAAGCAGTCCAAGCGCTACAAGGGGCCTGTAAAGTGCATGATCTCTCGGCAGTGCCTCACCTTTGCGACATTATAACAAGCCCAGTTACGATTATAGCTCCAGATTGGTGGAAAGAGCATCTTTCAACTGGAGTAACTTCCGCTGAAGAAAAGGAGTCGGCGCAGGGACAACCGGAATGGATGACCTCCAATGAAACGACCGCGGACATTGAGCCTGTTGCTTATGTGCATTTCAATCACTCTCTTGGTTGGGATCGCGTTTTCATTTATGGCTACCTCTTGGCCGTCTCTATTGGCACTGTAGGAGCCGTTGCTGGTGCCGTGGATATTCACCTTCTTTTTGCGGTCTTCGTCGGCGCGGGCGGATTTGTGAGTCTTAAATTGTTTGCTACCTATCACGAATGTCCTGCTTTTGCTCAAAAGCGTGCAACTCAAACAGAGCTGTTGCAAGTCAAAGCACGACTTCGGGATTTTGAGGGAAAACTGCGACGCTGGCGCGACCAGCAAGATGCCCTGATTCGCAGTGAAGAAACCCCAGTTAAGCATCAAGAGGAGTCATTGATCGAACTTCAGAACCGCTGTCAGCAGCGGAAACTTAAACTAGACGAAGAGCTTCAGCGCGAGCTACAGAAGATAAGCAGCGACAAGCAGCAGGTCGATTTCCGTGAACAGCAGATTCTACAGAACGTGAGCCGTGACATCCAAAAGCTAAATGCCAGCTTGGCCGATCAATTACGGGCGATTGATCTCGATCTCACAAGAATTAAAACCGAGACGACATCCCAAATTGATGATTTGCGTCGCGAAAGGGAGAAAAAGAAAGAGATTCGTTTGAAAGCCTTGTCTGACGAATTTGTTCGAACCGAACTGATGAAATCACCGATTCGTGCCGCTTACATTGACGGCCTCACCGCATCCAGTGCGCAAGCTCTTAGAGGAAATGGAATTAACTGCGCGGCTGATTTCTTGGACTGCACGTCAACCTATCACTACGGATCAAGCTATCCAAGCTATGTAATCAGAAAGGCAGACGGATCACGCGTTAAAGTGCCTGGAATAGGAGAAAAAAGGGCAAAGGCGCTGGTCGAGTGGCGAAGTGAATTGGCGCGAAAAGCTTTGCGCCGCGCCCCGGCTGCATTGCCACAATCAGCAATCGACGCAATTGAACGAGAACTAGAACATCGGCGCCAAGAACTCGTGCGCCGACTGAACGTTGCTCAGACGGATGCAGAACGACTCCGAAAAGACGCCCAGGAAGCGGGGGTGAAAAGAAAGACCGAACTTTCAAACACGGAACTGAACGCTAAACAAACGGCTGCTGCTCAGCGAAACGCTTTAGCGGAGCGAGAGCGGCAAGTGCGACAAGCAGCGGACGCCAAAAAGAACGAAGCATTAGCGGCACTAAACCGCGAGATTTGGCAGCTCCAAAGCATTGTGAACCCGGCAAAACATAAGGTGGATCAACTTCGACGCGATTATCAAGAAGCGTGCTCTGAAACCAATCGGGACCTATCGAAGCTGAAGACCGAGGTTGCTTTGAATCAAAAACAAATGCGACGATTTCGAGACATCACTTTCGGTTCTTATATTTCACAAGTGCTCGGCCACAGTCGTAACTGATGATGAACAGAAAGCGCATGGCGATATTCTGAGCTATGGGTTGGAGATTCCGAAAGGCGTTTAATTTCGGGCCGTTTCGCCAGACACTTTCTCAGAAAGGTTGGGGATGGAGTATTGGAATCCGCGGATTCCGATACGGGATTGGTGCGACCGGTAGGCGGTTCATTTCATTCGGCATACCCGGCACCGGCATTTATTACCTTAAGTATTTAGACGAGGCTAAGAACGAGAATGTATCGTCCGTTCCTTTATCTCCCAAAGCCAAAGCACCGAAAATCGTGCGAGTTAAACCTTTGCCAAATGCAAATGAACCTTGGTGGAAGCAGAAAGACCTATTCGAGTAGGGCCACACTCTAATCGCTTGCGATGCATCTTGTTTGGCGGCGCTTAGTGGAGAATGACTACGGTTTCGACCGCAAAAAATTCTTAAATTTTCGCTTGCGAAAACTGCAAGGGGTTGATTACAAAGCCCGCATCTTCGCGTTGTGTTCGCGAGGGTTTAAAAAGAAGAAGCGTTTTAACCTCACACAAAGAATAGAAAGGTATCTCCAAGATTTATGCCACGTATCCGTGTTCCTCAATCCGACGCCGGGCGCGTTCATCTGCTCGGTAAATCACTCCAGACCGCTGCGACGGACAAGACCAAGGGAGTGGAATATCTCCCGGAGGATTTGGTCGCGGAGATCGGGCTCGCGCTCAATGACCGGCAGGAGAATGGCGAGACCGTGCCGGGCTTTGCCTCGCTCATCGCGGAGCGGGCAAAGGATGAAGGTCTCGTGACGAAAGAGACCGAGGAGTCGCAGGCGGCGGAGGAGCTGCTCGAGGTGAACATTCGCGATTACATCGACGGCCTGGTGCGCCGGACTTTTCGCCTGAAGCACTCGGCGGCGGTGCTCGATTTTCACGGGCTGGATCACGCGGGAACGACGCCGGTGCTCGCCAGCCGCGAAGATCGCCGGACGGTGGCGAACCAGTTGATCGCGGGCGATGCGACGGCGGTGAGCAAAGGATTCCCGGCGATGAGCAACCCGAGCGCGGCGGAGCTCAGTGCGGCGCTCGCAAGCGCGGAGAAGGAAGCGGCGGAGATCGTGCCGGCGGATCGCGAACTACAGAACGTCGTGGAAAAAATCCGCGCGGCGCGTCCGCAAATCATCGCGCTGGTGGACGACGTGATCGAGGAATTGCAACACGGCACGCGCAAGATGGAGCCGGGCACCGCGCGCGAGATCATGCGCAGCTACGGCGTGACATTTGACGCGCTCCCCGGCGAGACGCCCGATCCCGCGCCCGCACCCACGCCGACGCCGGCGCCTGCACCCGCTGCCCCGGCGGTGCAATAGCCGGCACGCGTTTATTTCGATTTCGCCCCGTTGCTCCGCTGGCTGAGCACTGCACGACCGGTTGTTTTCGGGACGGCTTTGCGGGTTTTCTTTTCCTTCACGTCGGTGCGATGGGCGATTTTCTCGATGGTGCCGCGCTGGAAATACTGCTCGCGCAATTTGTTTAACAGCGCATCGCGTTTTTCGTAGAGGCTCTTTCGTTTGCGCGGCGCGACTTTATTGAGCGCGTAAGCCGTGATCAGCGGCAGCGCGACGGTCGAGTCGAGATAGCAGACGACGCAATCCGGCAAGGTGTCGGGATCGATCTTGCCCCAGCTCACGGCTTCCGCCGGGGTCGCGCCGCTGAGCCCGCCGGTATCGGGACGCGCGTCGGTGCATTGCAAAAAGTAATCGTGCCCGCGCTCCTCGATGCCCATGACTTCCTGGATTTGCGGCTCGGTTTGCAGGATGAAATTTTTCGGCGAACCGCCGCCCAGGATGAACACGCTGCTCGTGAGGCCGCCCGATTTCGCGCCGTAAACAATCGCCGCCGTCTGGTTCACGTCGCGGTTCACATCGAACTGCAATCCCGATTCGCGCAGCGACATCGCGGCCACGTTCATGCCGATCGAGCTGTCGCCCGGCGAGCTCGTGAAAATCGGCACGCCATATTGATACGCGGCGCTGAGCACGCTCGTTTCCTTGATCCCGAGCTTGCGCTCGCGCTCGAAGACAAATTTGCCGAGACGGAAATGAAACTCGTCGGTGCCCATCGTGCGCTGAAACTCCGGCTCCTGGATGACCTTGCGGACGAACGCATCGGTATCGAGCAGCACGTCGTAGTCAAAGAGCACGTCGTAAATGCGGATGATGCCCTCGTGACGCAGTTCGACATCATTTAAAAAGGGATTGCCGGCGAAAAGCTCCATGCCGAGCCCGAAGTGGAGGTCGTGGTAAAGATTCGCGCCGGTCGAGACGATCCAGTCGACGAAGCCGGCTTTCATCAGCGGCACGATCGCCGCGCGTCCGAGTCCGGCCGGTGTGAGCGCGCCGGTGATCGACATGCCGACGGTGCCGTTTTTCGGCAGCATTTTTTCCGTGAAAAGCCGGCAGGCCTCGGCGAGTCGTCCGCCGTTGTAGGCCTTGAACGCGGTGTCGATGAGCGCATCGACGCGCATGTTTTTGCGGATCGGCTCCGGCAGCAGACGGGGAAATTTTTTGTTCAGCGAATTCACACGCGCGAAATTAGCGGCCTCGCGCCGCTTGAAAAGATGAAATCGGAGATGCGTGTAACGCCTCGCTCGAAAAACGGATGTGCACTATCGGGCGGGCATGTTAAAAGCGCGGCCTCTGAACGGAATGCAAACGTCAACGGAACATCCGCGGCAAGCCCGCCACATTTTTCTTTTTTGCAAACTTGCGCTGCTTTTCGTGACGATTTTCTCAGCGCGACTCTGGATGATCGCCAGCTACGGAACGTCGGTTCCGCTGATGGATTCGTGGGACATCGAAGCTTCCGGCATTTACAAGCCGCTGGTCGAAGGCGCCTATCATTTTAAAAATCTGTTCGCGCCGGTCGCCGAGCATCATTTTGTTTTTTACAAGCTGCTTTCACTGCTCATTTTTCAGGGAAACAACCAGCAGTGGGACGCGCTGCCGCAGCTCTGTGTGCATGCGGCGCTGTATGCGATGATTGGCGCGGTGCTCGCGTGGATCCTCATCGATGCATTCGGAATTGCGGTCACGAATCTCGCAATTCTTGTCGTTGGAGTTTCATTCGCGCTGCCGGTGGAATGGGAAAATGTGATCCGCGTTATCGGTGTTCCGTATTTTTTTGAGCTGTTGTTTTCGCTGCTTGCGATTTGGGGCGCAGGACTGCATCCCGCGCTGAGTGGTCGATGGTTTTTCGGCGTGGTGATGGCGCTTTGCGCACTGGTTTCGAATGGCGCCGGTTTTCTTGCCTCGGCTTCGATTTTTCTGATCGCGGCTTACAACGCAATGAAAGCGGGACGAATCACTCGCGGGAATGCGGTCACTCTCGTGCTTAAGTTTGGTTTTATCGTAAGCGGAAAAATGATGGCGCATCCCGATGCAACGACTGCGCCGCTAAAAGCGCACTCGTTGCACGCATTTTTCCTGGCGTTAACGAAGAACATGAGCTGGCCCTTTGATGGCTATCCGTGGCTTGCGCTCATTCAACTGCCGCTGCTGATTTTTTTGATCGATGCGTTGCGAACAAAAGCGCCGCAACGCGCGCATCAACTCGCGATCGGGATCGGCGCATACGTGTGGCTGCACATGCTCGCGACCGCTTACGCACGCGGTGCGAACGGGCACGGACCGATGGCGCGGCATATCGATGCGCATGTGCTCGGGCTGATTTTTGGCGCGTTTTGTTTGCTGAGTTTGGTGAAAAATGCGCCGGCGCGGTTTCGTCCATTTGTGGCCATTGGCGCGGCTTCCTGGTGCGTCTTAATCGCCGGCGGATTTGCACAAGAATGCGTCGGGAGTTTCGTGCAGCATTATCCGCAGATGGCCGCAGCGCGACCGACGATGGTCGCAAATGTGCGCGCATATCTCGCTTCGCACGATCCCTCGGCATTGCGCGATAAACGTGCCGGTGAATTGCCGTATCCAATGCCCGAACGTCTCGCGCAAAAACTCGACGATCCGATGTTCGTAAAAATACTACCGGCGATTTTACAAAACCCGATTCGTCTCGATTCGCAAAATTCCGCCGGCTTTACAAACGACGCATCGTCGTTGCCAGCGCCGCGCGCAGACATTCGTGTTTGGAGTTCATATTCCAAAAATGGCGCGTCGGAAAAAGCGTTCTTCCGCAGTCAACCGATCACTGCATCGCTGCCTTATCTGCAGTTCGAAACGCTCGGCTCAAAAACAACGATGACGCTCACGAGCGCCGATGGCGTGGCGATTCGGAAGACGCTGCCGCGAAGCGTGGGCGAATGGCGGCGCGTGCATGTAAAAACGCCAAAGTCGCCGTTTACGATTGAAGTGAAAAACGAGCGCGCTGATGCGTGGTGCGCGTTTACCGAGCCAAAGCAGATTGGGCGTCTATCGCGTGTCGCGGATGGATTGCTTGCGCACGCGAACACGTTTTGCCTCGGCTCGATCGCCGCTCTGCTTTTGCTGTTGTTTTACGGAGCGTTCGCCGCGGTGGGCGATCAGAACGCGAAGTCGCCGGCGAGTTTGACGTAAGGCGCGCCCTGCGTTTCCTGCGTCACGTCTGCGCGGTAAAAATCGAATTTCCGCACGAACGTCCAGCCCGCTGCGAAATCGATCGAGAAGTTTTCGCGCGGCAACCAGTTCACGCCGGCGCCGGCGCGGATTTCGTAGTATTCGACCGGCGTTCCGCTCAGGCGTTTGCCCGCCTCGTCGCTGCGCGAATCGTTGCGGAAAGCACCGCCGGCGATTTCGCCGCCGCCCCAAATTTCCAAAGTATCAGACGCTTTATAAACAAGTTTTGGCTCGGGCAAATAAGCGCGCAAATCCCATTTCGAGTCGATGTGCCAAAGCACGCCCGCAAGCGGCAGCACCGGATATTCGCGCAGTAGTCCGACGGTCACGCCGCCGATAAGATAGAATTTTCCCGGCACAAGCGGGTAGGCGAGCGCGAGGTTCGTCGGCATGTCGAATGCGCCGCGCGCGAAATCGTGCGCGAAGTAAACTCCGGGCCGGCTCTCGATGAAAAAGCCGCGCTCTCCTTCATCGGTGAAATACTCCAGCGCGATCAGCGCGGCGTCGGCATTGAGTGTGTTCGGCGCGAGTGAGCGGTTATCGCCGAAATCCCAGCGCGCGACATCAATGCCGAGGCGCAGATACCAATTGCCGGTCAGCCGCACGCGACGGCTCGCCTCGAATTCGTAGTTCCACGTGTTCGTGTTGTTGTTGCCCTGTTGGTTCGGATCGTCGCCGCGATGATGTTTGAAGTCGCTCTGAAAAGTCTGCGTCACTTCCAGTCGCACGATGTTCAGCGGCACTTCGCGAACGCTCGGCTGGCTTTGCTTAAACTCGATCGCAGGGCCGGCGAAAAGTGATGTGGTAAAAAGCAACGCGGCGATTCCCAAGGGGCGCATCTTCATCATGCGCGCGACGCTAATGAATACGTGCATCCTCGAAAAGCGAAATCCTGCCGCAGTTTAAACATTTCTTGCACCGCAGCGGTTGCCCTTCGCGCCGCGAAAACGTAGTAGTGACGCGATGAACGTTTTTCTGCTCCAGGACGAACCGGCGACTCCGAAACAAATTCCGACCCGCGATCAAATTCCATCCACCGACACGTGGGATCTCACACAGCTTTACGTAACGACGGAAAAATGGACGGAGGATTTGGCGCAGTTGCAAAGTGAGTATCCGAAAATCGCCGAATTCAAAAACCGCGTCGGCGAGTCGGCGCAAACGCTGCATGAATGCCTCGAGTTCGACAAACAGCTCGGCATTCGAATCGAGCGGCTCAATCACTACGCGAGCTTGAAGATTTCGGAGGACAGCTCGGATGCGGAAAATTTAAAACGCGATGGGCAATTGCAAAATCTACTGACGAAAATCGGCGAGGCGACTGCATTCATCACGCCGGAGATTCAGGCAATCGACGATGCGAAATTTGAAAAATTCCTCGCCGATCCGCTGCTCGCGGAGTGGAAAATCTCGCTGAAAAAAATCCGCCGTTTGCGTCCGCACACGCTGAGCGAGCGCGAGGAACGGCTGATGGCGCTTGGCGCAAGCGCGATGGGCGGACATCACGAGACATTCTCGCAACTTACGAATGTCGATATGAAATTCGGCGTCATTCGCGATGAGCGCGGCAACGAGCGGCCGCTTTCGCAGAGCTCGTTTTCGTCGTTTCTCGTCAAGCGCGATCCCGAGGTGCGCAAACGCGCATTTCATCAGTTCTACGCCGAGTTCAGGGACCACGAATACACGCTCGCCTCCGCGCTCGGGCACTCGGTTCGCGCCGATGTGTTTTACGCCCGAGCCAGAAATTATCCGTCCGCACGCGAGGCTGCGCTTTTCCGCGACGATATTCCGGTTGCCGTTTACGACAATCTCATCTCAACCGTCCGCGCGAATCTCGAGCCGCTCCATCGCTACTACGAATTACGCCGGCGTGTGCTCAAGCTCGACGAAATCCATCACTACGACACTTACGTCCCGATGGTCGGCGATGTCGAAACGCACGTCACTTTCGACGAAGCGATCGAAAAAGTCCTCGCCGCGCTCACGCCGCTCGGTGACGAATACGTCCGCGTTTTAGGCGAAGGTTTGCGCACGCAGCGCTGGTGCGACCGTTACGAAAGCAAAGGTAAACGCAGCGGTGCATTTTCCTCCGGCAGCTACGGCAAGCCGCCATTCATCCTGATGAATTTCAAGGAGGACGTTTTTACCGATGTTTACACACTCGCGCACGAAGCGGGACACTCGATGCACACGTGGTTCGCGCAGCGCGAGCAGCTTTTCCAGGACTACGATTACCCGATCTTCCTCGCCGAAGTCGCGAGCACCTTCAACGAAGAACTGCTCACGCATCACCTGCTCGAGCACACGAGCGATCCGAAGATGCGCGCGTATTTAATCAACCGCCAGATCGATGACATTCGCGGCACGGTTTACCGGCAGACGATGTTCGCCGAGTTTGAGAAAATCACACACGCACTGGAGGAGTCGGGCGAAGCGCTCACGCTCGACGTCTTCCGCGCCGATTACCGCAAGCTGCTCGATGCTTATTTCGGCGAAAACGTCGTCATTGATCGCGAACTCGAACTCGAATGCCTGCGTATCCCGCACTTTTACGGCGCGTTCTATGTTTATAAATACGCCACAGGCATGTCCGCCGCCGTGAGCCTCGCGAACAAGGTTCTCAACGGGAGCCAAACCGACGTGGACGCCTATCTCGGCTTTCTAAAAAGTGGCGGCTCAAAATTTCCGCTGCCGACTTTGCAAGCCGCCGGCGTCGATATGTCGAGTCCCACGCCGATCGAGCGGACGCTGGCGCTTTTTGCAGACCGGGTCGCAGAGCTGGAGACGCTCCTCGGCTGACACATCACCATATCATGATGCGTCAATGTATTTTTCCATTGACGAACGGGGCGGCGTGCGGGATTGTTTCCGCCTCATGCCAAGACGCTTCATTTTCTCCTCCGAATCGGTCGGTGAAGGCCATCCCGACAAAGTTTGCGACACGATTTCCGACGCTGTTTTAGACGCCTGTCTCACGCAGGATCCGAAGAGCCGCGTGGCGTGCGAGACGTATGCGAAGAGCAACATGGTCATCGTCGGTGGCGAGATCACGACGAAGGCGAAGCTCGATTATGTGCAGATCGTGCGCGATGCGGTGCGTGAGATCGGTTATGTGAATGACGACGACGTTTTTCACGCCGACAAAATTTTTGTCACCAACATCATCACTGCGCAGTCGCCCGACATCGCGCAGGGCGTGGACGAATCCGCCGCCGAGGGGAAGACGCACGCCGAGCAGGGCGCGGGCGACCAGGGCTTGATGTTCGGCTACGCGTGCAACGAAACGCGCGAGTTGATGCCGGCGCCGATCATGTATGCGCACCGCTTGGGGCGCGCGTTGACGCGGATTCGCAAGAGCGGGCAGGTGCCGTGGTTGCGTCCCGACGCGAAGTCTCAGGTGTCGGTGATCTACGAAGGCTTCGACGTGGTCGGCATCTCGAATGTGGTTATTTCCACGCAGCACACGCCGGACGTGAAGCACAGCGAGATCAAAGATTTCCTCATCAGCGAAGTGATCCGCAAGGAACTGCCGGAAAGATTCCTCACAAAAGAAACCGAATTTTTGATCAACCCGACCGGACGTTTCGTCGTCGGCGGGCCGCAAGGCGACACCGGCCTGACCGGACGCAAAATCATCGTCGATACCTACGGCGGCATGGGACGTCACGGCGGCGGCGCTTTTTCTGGAAAAGATCCGTCGAAAGTCGATCGCAGCGCGGCTTACATGGGACGCTGGGTTGCGAAAAATGTCGTCGCCGCGGGACTCGCAACGAGTTGCGAAGTGCAATTCGCTTATGCCATCGGACATCCCGATCCGGTAAGCGTGCACATCGACACATTCGGCACGGCGAAAGTGGATGAAGAAAAGATCGAGCGCGCCGTGAAGGAAGTTTTCTCATTCAAACCGCGCCGCATTGTCGAGCAGCTCAATCTGCTCCGACCGATTTATTCGAAGACCACGAACTACGGCCATTTCGGAAAAGAAGATCCGGACATCACCTGGGAAAAAACCGACAAAGTAGAAGAACTCAAAGCCGCCGTTAAATAACCCCTGAAGCAAAATATCATGAGCACCACGACCGCTACTAAAACAACCAACGACTACAAAGTTCGCGACATTTCACTCGCGGAGTTTGGCCGCAAGGAAATCGATATCGCCGAGCAGGAGATGCCCGGCTTGATGGCCATTCGCAAAAAATACGCGGCGGGCAAGCCGCTCGCGGGCGTGCGCGTGACTGGCTCGCTGCACATGACGATTCAAACCGCGGTGCTCATCGAGACGCTCGTCGATCTCGGCGCCGATGTGCGCTGGGCTTCGTGCAACATTTTCTCGACGCAAGATCACGCGGCGGCCGCGATCGCGAAGGCCGGCGTGCCGGTGTTCGCGTGGAAAGGCGAGACGCTCGAGGAGTATTGGGAATGCACGTGGAAGGCGATCGTGAACAACGAAGGCAAAGGCCCGCAGCTCGTCGTCGACGACGGCGGCGACGTGACGCTCTTCATTCATAAAGGTTACGAGCTCGAGGAAGGCGACAAGTGGGTCGATAGCGCATCCGGCTCGCACGAGGAAAAAGTCATTAAGGACATGCTGAAGAAAATCCACGCGGAAAATCCGTTCATATTCCACGAAATCGTGAAGGAATGGCGCGGCGTTTCCGAGGAGACCACGACCGGCGTGCATCGTCTTTACCAGATGCTCGAAAAGGGCAAGCTACTCGTGCCGGCGATCAATGTGAACGACACGGCGACGAAATCGAAATTCGACAATCTTTACGGCTGCCGCCATTCACTCGTTGATGGCATCAACCGTGCGCTCGACGTGATGATCTCCGGCAAAGTCGCAGTCGTCTGCGGTTACGGCGATGTCGGCAAAGGCTGCGCGCAATCACTCAAAGGACAAGGCGCGCGCGTCATTGTCACCGAGATCGATCCGATCAACGCGCTGCAAGCCGCGATGGAAGGTTACGAAGTGACCACGGTCGAGGAGACGCTCGGACGCGGCGACATTTACGTCACCACCACTGGCAATGTGGACATCATCACCTTCGACCACATGTCGAAGATGAAAAACCAGGCCGTCGTCTGCAACATCGGCCACTTCGATAACGAGATTCAGGTCGATCTTTTGAACAACGCAAAAGGCGTGAAGCGCACGAACATCAAGCCGCAGGTGGACAAATACACCTTCGCCGACGGCCACGAGATTTTCCTGCTCGCCGAAGGCCGCCTCGTGAACCTCGGCTGCGCCACCGGCCATCCCAGCTTTGTGATGAGCAACTCGTTTTCAAACCAGACGCTCGCGCAGCTCGATCTCTGGGCAAACAAGGACAGCTACAAGCCCGGCGTTTATATTTTGCCGAAACAACTCGACGAAGAAGTCGCGCGACTGCACCTCGAAAAGATCGGTGTGAAGCTCACGAAGCTCTCGCAAAAACAAGCCGAGTATCTCGGCGTGCCGGTCGAGGGTCCTTACAAGCCGGCTCACTACCGCTACTAAAGCGGTAGTGGCTCTAGTTAACTAACGCGTTTGGTTAGCGCGCGGCAGCGCTCGGGCTGGCCGAGGCTGCGCCCTGCGATTTCGCGTAGTTTTCCTTGCGCTCAATACTCTTCTCCAGGCGCTCGATCTCGCCATTCACCGGGCTTTTGTAATTTTTGCCCTTTCCGCCACGCGGTGGATTATCGATCGATTTTTGGATGCGCTCCGCTTCGCGCTTGAGTTGGTCTGCATCGTTTTGCGTGAGCGCGCCTGAGGTGCTGTCCTTGTCAATGCGTTCCTGCAGCGCTTTGAGCCGGCCGCCTTCGCCAGCAGCCTTGTTGCCACCGGCAAAACATAATGAGCCAATTGTGAGAACGGTTAGAAAAACGAGGGATTTTTTCATATGTGGTTAAACATCTTCAGCAGGGGGAAAGTTTCGCGCAAATCATTTTTCGAGCGTCTTGCCCTCGGCGGTCAGCTTGAGCTGATGCGATTTTCCGCCGGCCTTGACGCTGATCTCGAAAAATTTCGCAGCGCCTTTTTCGATTTCCTTGATGTGCGAGATGCTCGCGCCAGGGAACTGCTTTTCGACTGCGGCTTTGATGTTCGCGGGCGTTTCGCCGACCGAAATACGATGCTCGGTCTGGATCAATTTGCCTTCTTCCGAAATGACGATCGCCAGCTTTTTGCCGTCGCGCTCGAACTCCACTTCATGCGCGCGTTTGCCGTCTTCGAACGTGTCTTCGACCTCCTCGATTTTCGAGCTGCCGACCAGCTCGCGCGCGGTTTTCTGCACAGCCGGCGGCAAGCTTTCGAGATCGTCTTTCTCTGCAGAATGTGCGGGGGCAATCGCGAGAAAAGCTGCGGCAATGGCGATGGGAAAAATGGTGGGAATTTTCATAGGTCTGGCAAAAGTAAAAGTCAGACGCTTCATGACAAGCCGCCGTTCACGCAAAATACAGCTTTTCGGCGCCTTGGCTTCGATTTCGACGCGAGAACATGACGAAAATCCCGAACGCAACGTATCGGTTGCAATTCAACAAATCGTTTACGTTTCGTCAGGCGTGCGAAATCGTGCCGTATTTGCATGACCTCGGCATCAGCCACGTTTATGCGTCGCCCTATTTTCAGGCGAGTCCCGACAGCCCGCACGGCTACGACATTTGCAATCACAACGAGCTGAACGCGGCGATCGGCTCGCGCAGTGATTATGAAGCATTCGTCGCGGCACTGCACGGCCACGGCATGGAGCAGATCGTCGATTTTGTGCCGAACCACATGGGCATCGCCGAGTCGCTCAACACCTGGTGGATGGATGTCCTGGAAAACGGCCCGAGCTCGGTTTACGCGCCGTTTTTCGATATCGACTGGCATCCGCTCAAAGACGAGCTGGAGAACAAAGTCCTGCTTCCGATTCTCGGCGATCAATACGGGCGCGTGCTGGAAAAAGGCGAGCTGCGCGTGCGCTGCGAGCACGGCGCCTTCTTCCTGACGTATTATGAAACGAAGCTGCCGCTCACTCCGCGCAGCTACGGCGCCATCTTGAAAATTGCGCTGCAAAACCTGAGCGTGCATTACGCCGCGCAGGATTTTTACCTCGAGCTGCAAAGCATCATCACCGCGACCGAGCACCTGCCCGAGCGCACGGAAAGCGATCGCGAAAAAATCGAGGAGCGTTCGCGCGAAAAGGAAATCATCAAGCGCCGCCTCGAACGCTTGTGCAACGAATGCCCGCAAGTCGCCGAAGCCATCGCCCAGGCGCTGCACACCTTGCAGGGACATGCCGGCGAGCCGCGCAGCTTCGACACACTCGATGCTTTGCTCGACGCGCAATGCTACCGGCTCAGCTACTGGCGCGTCGCTTCGGAGGAAATCAATTACCGGCGCTTTTTCGACATCAATAATCTCGCGGCGATTCGCATGGAATTGCCCGAGGTCTTCGACGCGGCGCACCGGCTCGTTTTCGACCTGCTGAAAAGCGGCGCGGTCGCCGGGCTGCGCATCGACCACGTGGACGGCTTGTTAAACCCGCGCGAGTATCTCGAGCAGTTGCAGCAGCGCGCGTCGGAGCTCGTTCCCGGCGCGGAAAAGCCGCTCTCGCTTTATTTGCTCGTCGAGAAAATCCTCGTCGGAAACGAACGGCTGCGGCCCGACTGGCCGGTTCACGGCACGACCGGCTACGATTTCACGAACCAGGTCACCGCGATGCTCGTGGATCGTTCCGCGGAAAAATCGATCACCGACACGTATCACAAGTTCATCGGCGAGCGGACGCGTTTCAGCGATCTCGTTTACCAGAAAAAACAGCTCACGATGCGGCTCTCGCTCGCCAGCGAAATCAACGTGCTCGGCCACATGCTTAACCGCCTCTCCGAGCGCAATCGCTGGTTCCGTGACTTCACGCTCAACGCGCTCACGACCGCCGTGCGCGAAGTCATCGCGTGCTTTCCCGTTTATCGCACTTACCTCGAGCCCGGCCGCGAAGCGAGCGAGGACGACCGGCAGGTCATCACGCGCGCGGTCGCGATGGCGAAACGGCGCAACCCCGGCATCGAGTCATCGGTCTTCGATTTTTTGCGCGAGATTTTGCTGATGAAATTTCCGGAAAACATCGACGACGCCACGCGCGAGGAGCACGTGCGCTTCGTCATGAAATTCCAGCAATGCACCGGGCCGATCATGGCAAAGGGGCTCGAGGACACCGCGTTTTACATCTACAACCGCCTCGTTGCGCTCAACGAAGTCGGCGGCGAGCCGCAGCACTTCGGCGCGACGCCGGAAACCTTGCACCGGCAAAACGCGGCGCGCCGGAACGACTTTCCGCACGCGTTGCTCGCGACCTCCACGCACGACACGAAACGGAGCGAGGACGTCCGGGCGCGCATCGCGGCAATCTCGGAAATCCCGGAACTCTGGCGCCGCTCGCTTGTGCGCTGGCGTGCGCTCAACCACAAGCGCAAGCAGCACATCGACGGTGAATTTGCGCCCGATCCGAATGAAGAATATCTGCTTTACCAGACGCTGCTTGGCTCGTGGCCATTCGACGGGAATGCCGATGAACACTACGTCGCGCGCATTCAGGACTACATGACGAAGGCGGTGAAGGAGGCGAAAATCAACAGCAGTTGGATCCAGCCGCACGAGGCATGGGACAGTGCGGTGCGCGAATTCATCGCGCGCATTCTGGATCGTTCGCGGCGCAATCGTTTCCTCGAAAGCTTCGAGCCGGTCGCGCGACAAATCGCGGAGCTCGGCGCGATCAATTCGCTGTCGCAAACGCTCGTCAAACTCACTGCGCCGGGCGTGCCGGACACCTATCAGGGGAATGAAACGTGGGATTTATCTCTCGTTGACCCGGACAATCGGCGCCCGGTCGATTACGAATTTCGCCGGCAGCAACTCGACGCCGTGAAAAACCACACGTCGCCCGGGGAGCTGCTTGAACACTGGCGCGACGGGCGGCTCAAGGTTTTCCTCACGCAGCGCGTGCTGGAATTTCGCCGCGCTAATTTCGCGCTGTTCGCGCATGGCGATTACGCGCCGATCGAAGTCAACGGCGAGTTCGCGGAGAGCATCTTCGCGTTTGCGCGCCGTCACGAAAACCGCACGCTCATCGTCATCGCGCCGCGCCTGACCGCGCGCGTCGGTTTTCCGCCGATTGGCGATGCGTGGCGCGACACCGCGCTCAATTACGAGGCCGGCGAGCTGCGCGATCTTTTCACCGGCCGCGACTGGACGCCGCAAATCGCCGATGCGCTCCGCGAGCTGCCGTTCGCGGTTTTCGCAAATTAGCGGCGCTTGACGCGACGCGCGCGACCGCCTGTGATGCCGGTTTCGCGATGGCAGAGATCATTCAATCGTTGCGCCTTCTGGCCGATCCGACCCGGCTGCGGCTGCTTCTTTTGCTGCAACAGGAAGAGCTCTCCGTCGCCGAGATCCAGGAAATCCTCGGCATGGGCCAGTCGCGCATTTCCTCGCACCTCGCGCAGCTCAAGGCCGCGAAACTCGTGCAGGACCGCCGCGCCGGCAAGAACATCTACTACGCGTTGACCCGCGACAATCCGCTGCTGGAACAAATCGCTGCGCTGGTGCAGGCGAGCGCGAAGGAGATTCCGGAGACCGCGCAGGACCGCACCGCGCTCAAATTGATTTTGAGCAAACGCCAGGACAAGGCGCGCGAGTATTTCAACAAGCTCGCCGGCAAATTCGGACGCAGTTACTGCCCGGGGCGCACCTGGAAAGGCGTCGCGCATTTGCTGCTGACGCTCGTGGGCCCGATTACGGTCGCCGACCTCGGCGCGGGCGAGGGGACGTTGTCGCAGCTTTTGGCAAAACACGCGAAACGCGTCATCGCGATCGACAACTCGGAAAAGATGGTCGAGTTCGGCTCCGGTCTCGCAAAAGAACACGGCTTCGAAAATCTCGAATACCGGCTCGGCGACATCGAGGAACCGCCGATCGCGCCGAACTCGGTCGACCTCGCCATCCTGAGCCAGGCGCTCCACCACGCAGCGAACCCCACGCGAGCCATCGCCGCCGCGCATCGCATTTTGAAACGCGGCGGACGCATCGCGATCCTCGACCTGCTTGCGCACAATTTCGAAAAAGCGCGCGAACTTTACGCCGACGCCTGGCTCGGCTTCAGCGAGGTGCAACTGCACGAGATGCTGAAAGCCGCCGGCTTTGCCAAAATCGAGGTGGACGTGGTCGCCCGCGAGAGCGAGCCGCCGCACTTGCAGACGATCTTTGCGACAGCGGTGAAGTAAGCGGCTTACGCCAGCGTCTCGATCGCGATGGCATTCGCCGCGGATCGCGTCTCCACGAGCAGCTTGACGAAAATGCTCTCGAGATGTTTTTCGACCGTCCGTTTGCCGATGCCGAGGATCTTCCCGACGTCTTCATTGCTCTTCCCTTTGCACGACCAGTAGAGCACCTCCGCCTCGCGCAGCGTCAGCCCGAGCACGCACAATCGCTCCGGCCCTCGCGCGCGTTTTTCCTGCAGGAGCAAATGCTCGAGCCCGTCCGCATCGGGCGGCGAATAGTGGACCGTGAGAGCGCCGTGCGCAGAGTCGGTCTGCAGCGGCGTCGGCGGCACGAACGGATCCATGAGTCCCGGCTCCACCCTGCGCTGCGCCACGATCCAGCGGCTGATTTTTTCCGGCAGCGCGCTCGCATTCGTTTGCGGAAAATGAGCGCGCAGCAAGTCGCGCGCGGTATCCGTGCAGTGGCGCACGCGCCGGTCCGCGCCGATGGTGATGATGGCCGATGTTGCCCTGTCGGCATTGGCTCGCGCCGACAAAAACTCCGCATTGCGCCGCGCATAGGGAAAATGCCGGGCAAGCTCCCGGATCAGCGATCGCGTAATGGGTGAGGATTTTTGTCTGCGCCTGGCGACAAGAGCGAACGGATCGAAGCTGTCCCACGTCAGCTCCCGCAACGCTGCCACGATTCGATGCGGAAACTCCTCGATGCCCGCGGGCGCGTAAAGAGCGCCCAGCGCCGTCGAAAGCCGTTTCAAGTCTCGCTCGGAAAAACGTCGCATGCCCGCCGATTTTCGCGGGAGTCCAGCAGAAGCCGGCGCGCCTTGCAACGCTAATCTCGCGAGCCCCGGCTACTTTCCGAACAGTCCCAGCAACTTGCATGCTAATGGGTATACGTAAATACACGAATCCCCCAAAATTGCGGAATGCGTTACACGTTTCGCCAGCCATGAAACGCCTATTGTCGATTTCGGTTCCTGCAATGCCTTCCGGCTTTGGAAAATTGCCCGCCTCGCTCCCGCAAATGGCTCCCTCGCTTTCAGCACTGCGAGCCTTTTGCAGCAGCAAGGCGCGCTTTTCCGGCAGCGAGGCTCCCGGCGGCCTCAGCGAGGCGCGCGTTTGCAGCAGCGAGGCTCCCGTCGTTCTCAGCGAGGCAGCCGGTTGTCGCAGCGAGACCTTCTTTGCCCTTGGCGAGGATGCCTCTGCTCAGAGCGAGGCTCCCTCGACCCGCAGCGAGGCCGCCTCTCTCGCGGGCGAGAACCCCTCGTTCGTGGCCAAGCCACTATCGATGCTCAACTTACAGAAAAATGATCATTTTTCGACACGTCAAACCTCACACCAAACACCAAAAACCTGAATCCTAACTCTTCATTCCAATGACAGACTACATCCCGCAATCCTACAAAAACCTCCGCGACTGGCTGCAAAAGCAAAAAGACGAACTCCCTGCGAAAGCCGCAACGCTTGGCATGACCGACGCCGAGCGCGACACCTATCTCAATGCTGTCAACTGCCTGCTGCCCGTCGTCAGCGCCATCGTCGATCTCATGGACGAACTCGACGCGAAGACCGCCGACTTTGAACCATTGCTCGCGGCGCAATCGCCCATCCTCCGCGCCGCGATCAAGCGCCTGAAAACCAGCCCCGCCTGCACCCCGAGCCTCGCGCAGGAGATGGAATGGGTCGGCGACAGCACCGACGTCGATCCCAAAACCTCGCGCCCGACCATCACCATCGAGGCGCAGCGCGGCCGCGTCCGCATCGACGGCAAAAAGCCCGGCTTCGAAGCCGTGAACCTCTACAGCCGCATCAAAGGCCAGATGCAATGGAAACTCATCGCCGTGCGCAAACGCAAATTCCCCATCTACGACGACACCCCGCTCGCCGTCCCCGGCACCCCCGAGGTCCGCGAATACATGGCCATCGGCGTGGTCAATGACGAGGAAGTCGGCGAGCCGAGCGAAATCAAGGAAGTGGCTTACGCGGGGTAGGGGAGAATGATCAAACGCCAGCAAAGACCCTGAACTATGAAAAACAAACAACTCATCACAGCGGCTGTAATCGCCGCACTCGCGACCGGCGTGATCGCCCTGGTTGTCGTTAAAATAATCCCAAACCCACAGTCCGCATTCCATCCGGCAATGAGCGAATCGAAAGCGGCGCAACAATCTTCGCCGCAGCAAACAGCGGGAACCTACGCGACGAACCCAGCCGCACAAAACTCCACCGCACTTCCATCGGTCGTTGTTTCCAGCATTGTCGCGCCGCCGGCGGCGGTGCAGCCTGTCGCGCCGGATTCCGGCAGGCATCTGAGTGCGAGCGAGGGCGGAACTTTGAAGCGGGCTCGTGCGGTGCTCCCGCAGGGACAGGCTTCCATCAAGGTTGGCGACAGGACTTTCGCCCCGCGAAATCTATCCAGCCACTTTGAGCGGATCGCCATCGCAGGAAAACAGGATGTGCCGGTCACGCTCACATGGCCTGCCGATAACACGAGTGGTGATGTCTTTGTGCATGCAATTCAAGGTGGAAAAATCGATGGCGCGGAAAACTGGAAGCGCATCGCGCTGAATCAAAGCAAGAAGGTGAACTTTACCTTCACGCCGGATGCTTCACCCGGCCTTTACCAGGTTGTTCTGCGACGAGGCACGCATGAAGAGGCGCTCGAGTTCTGGGTGCCTACTAAAGAACCCAAATTCGATCCGCCGACTCTTCAATAACTCATCTCAACCATTTTCTTCCCATGAACACCTATTCCTTTAAATCCACCATCGTTGCCGCGCTTCTTATGGTTTGCGGAGCACCCGCCTATTGCGTTTGCTCCAATCAGAAACCGGGTGGCCCGCCTGCTCCTTGCAACAATGATACTCCACCTTGCCCGCCGCCGAGCTGTGATGGAGCTAACCGGTTCGACTCGGGCACGGGTAATGTAAACCGGACGATCACCGATTTGCAGCTATTCGCGGGCGCGGGTGAGGAAAAGCTGGCTTTCCAGCGGATCACGACGAGCCGCTACCTCGGCGCGATTCCCACTCCTTTTGGCGCGGGCGGAAGCTGGCGGCATAGCTTTTACTGGAATGTCTATTACTCCGGCACCGACTCGGCGACGGGCAATGAGATCATCCACGTCGATTATCCCGATGGAACGGAGAATGACTTTTACAAGAAATCGACGACCGATCTGTATCTGACCGCAGGGAGTGCCATTCAGGAGCGCATCCAGCAATCCAGCACGGACGCGAATCAATACAATCTCTATTTTCCGGATGGTCATCGCGTCGCTTTTTACAAGATTACCTCCGGCTCGAATGTCAGTTTTAACGTGCAGGGCGCCTATGACAGATACGGAGAGTTTTTTGCCTTTACTAATGACTCGCAAGGACGCGTGGTGAGAGTGACCGAGCCTGCGGGCCGGTATATCCAAATCACCTACGGCTCAGTCGGAAACTATGGCGTGGCCAATGTGACTTTTAACTATACCAATACCAGCGCGACGTCTGTTTCTCTGGCGGGCACTTTCAATGGCTGGAATACGACCGCCACGCCCATGACCCAAAGCAATGGTGTATGGTCTGTCACCATCCCGCTGCAGCTCGGCACTTCCTATCAATACAAATTCGTTGTCAATGGCAGCCAGTGGAATAACGACTCGAATAATCCGAATACCGTCCCTCCCGGCGGGCCTTCCAGCGGGAATAATTCATTGGTCACGGTGAGCCAGGGAGACAATGGCTTGAACCAGAGCGCGCCTACGCCGGTGGATTTCAGCTATACGAGCAACAGCGCCACCAGTGTGGCCGTGGCAGGGGATTTCAACGGCTGGAGCACCACGGCAAATCTTATGACGAATCATAACGGCACTTGGACTGCCACGATCAATGTTCCAAACGGATTCCACCAATACAAACTCGTGGTCAATGGCAGCCAGTGGATTCAAGATCCGGCGAACCCATTTACCGCCTCCGATGGTTACGGCGGATATAACTCTCAGGTTTCGGTGGGTTATCTCGACGAAGCCATCACACAGGTTTCGACCAGTGATGGACGCTCCGTGAGCTATGCCTATTCTCCATTCTATGTTGGCGGCACGATCTATTCGATGCTGGTGCAGGCGACTTACAGCGATGGAAGCGCCGCACATTACACTTACAATACGCCCTTCTACGGTGGCCGTCCCTTGCTAAAGACGGTCGACGATCCGCGCTACCTTGCCGGGGTTGCGAAGCCCGGTTCCGCCACGCGCCTTCAATACACTTACCAGGCCGCCGGCGTGGAGGGGTTCGTTTCGACGGAGCAAAGCCTGCTCACTGGCGCGGTAATCGCCAGGATCAATACGCCGACCACGGAAGGCGTGCGAAGCATCGGCGCGCCGGACGGCTCGACCGCAACCGTGAATCTGAATGGCGCGGCACAGGTCACCTCCCGCTCCGATTACCTCGGGAGAACCACCACCTACAACTACTTTAGCAGCGGCTATGGAATGCTATCGTCAGTGACGGATGCGCTGGGCCGCACCACCACCTACGGCAGGACCTGGGATTTTGGTGTGATCAA
>JAJPJG010000057.1 GCA_021324395.1 Spartobacteria bacterium
CGGCGGAGTACCTGGCGACGGCGAAGCACGATATCGGCGCCGGCTATCGTCACCTCACCACCGGCGACACGGATGTAACCCCCAATTCGTGGGACCTCGCGCTGCTTGCCGCGGGCGGCGTGCTCAATGCCGTGGATGCCGTAGCCTCCGGGCGCGTCCGCAATGCGTTCTGCGCGGTTCGCCCGCCGGGCCATCACGCCACGCCCACGCGCGGCATGGGCTTTTGCATCCTGAACAATATTGCCCTGGCGGCGCGGCATGCGCAGCGCCGGCACGGCGTCGAGCGCGTGCTGATCGTCGATTGGGACGTGCACCACGGCAACGGCACGCAGGACATTTTTTACGACGACGCCAGCGTGTTCTTTTTCAGCACGCATCAAGCGCCGTGGTATCCCGGCACCGGCGCACGCAGCGAAACCGGCACCGGCGCGGGCAAAGGCGCGACGCTCAATTGCCCGCTGCCCGCCGGCTCCGGTCGCTCTGAGATTTTCGCCGCATTTGAAAACGAACTGCTGCCCGCCGCCGACGCGTTCCGGCCCGGGCTCGTGCTGATCTCCGCCGGGTTCGACTCGCATGCGCACGATCCGCTCGGAGGATTCCGGCTCACCGATGAAGACTTCGCCGACCTGACGAAACTCGTCCTCAGCATTGCCGAAAAACACGCGCAGGGCCGCATCGTCTCCGTGCTGGAAGGCGGCTACAACCTGCACACGCTAGCCAGCGCCTCGGTCGCCCACGTGCGGGAGATGGCGCGCTGAATTACATTGCACATCGGTTCCGAACCGCACGCGAAGTCGGCAGCTCTTCCGGTAGCGGCGGTCTATGACCGCCGACGGGGTGTGTGTCGATTCCGCCGCGCCGCATTTCCTCCAGAAAACGTCGCATTTCCTAAAGGAAATGCGGCATCTCCTTTAGGAAATGCCGCGTTGTATCCATGCAATGCTTCATTGTATCGATGCAGCGTCACGTTGTATCCCTGCAATGCTCCATTGTATCGATGCAACGTCGTATTGTATCCATGCAATGCCTCAATGTATCGATGCAACGCTTCAATGTATCGATGCAGCGTCACATTGTATCCATGCAACGCTTCATTGTATCGATGCAATGCGACGGAGTATCCCTGCAACGCCACGTCGTATCCCTGCAAAACCGCATCAAACCCACTCCTCCCTTGCCATCCCGCACCCGTCGAGGCGAAATTGCCGCCGATTTAGCCGAAAACGAGCCATGCAAACGCTACCCATTCCGGTATATGCGAAATCCACCGTTAATCAGCCTTTCGCCGAATTCAGAGTTAGGCGTCTCGAATGAATAAGGCCATTACGACAGTTGCAACTGACGACGGACGCCCATACAGGCTTGTTCGTGTAGCGGTGCTTGCCGCGTTTATCTTCGGGGTTTTCTGGCTAGCTGTCGTGCTCTTGTTTCCGCCGCCCGACTTACAGCGCGCTCGTCAGCAGGCAGCTGACTTGCAGGCTGTCATTCACAAGCATCCAGAGTTGGCAGAGGTGCGAGTGGATTCACTCACCAACGGCAAGTTAGTTGTCTCCGCTCCAGATGAGCTATCCGCTCCAGCGAAGGCTACTCTTGAGCGCACAGTCGCTCAACACGCACCACCCGGAACCGCGCCGGTTTCCTATATGCAGCGTCTTGACTCCGTTGACCCCAATTCCAAATGATCGTAACGCCTAATCCGTATGGAAGATTGCAAGTGAGATGGTGAGCTAAGTTGGATTTTTTCCATTGATCCTCGATACCCTGTTCGGCCTGTTGCAAATCGTGCCGGACAGAAGAGTTCGCACTTTCGCGGCGATCGTGGTGTTGTGTTTCTCATGAGAGCAGTCCCCCGCTTTTTCTGTCGCGCGTTCGCGGTCTTCACGGTGGTGGTCGCGGGTTTTTCCTTCGGTGCTTCGGCGGCGCAGCTTGCGTTTCCGTCGGCGGAGGGGTTTGGGGCGCTGGCGACGGGCGGACGCGGGGGCGAGGTTTACCATGTGACGAATCTCGATGACAGCGGGCCGGGGTCGTTTCGCGATGCGGTGAGCAAGGGGCGGCGCACGGTCGTGTTCGATGTCGGCGGCTACATCGAGCTCAAGAGCGCGGTGTCGGTGGCGAGCGACCTGAGCATTCTCGGCCAGAGCGCGCCGGGTGATGGCGTCGCGACGAAAAACTACGAGGTTTCCTTTTCCAAGGCGCACAATGTGATCGTGCGCTTCGTCCGGTTCCGGCAGGGGCTGACGCCGAAGCAGGAGCACAAATACGCGGTGGGCGTGGGCGACGCGGAGAACATGATTTTCGATCATGTCTCGATCGAGTTCGGGCGCTGGGATTGCATCGGGTTCAGCCGGTCGCACGACATTACGTTTCAAAACTGCATCGTTGGTCCCGGGATCGCGCCGCAGCGGTTCGGCTGCCTGTGCGAGAGCGACAACGTGACCTTTTCGCACAACCTCTGGATCAGCAACCAGAGCCGCAACCCGAAGTCGAAGGGCATCGTGCAGTATGTGAACAATGTGGTTTACAACTGGGGCGTGTGCGGTTACGTCGGCGGGCACTCGGGCGGCGACCATGCGGCGGAGCTGGTGGGGAACTATTTCATCGAGGGGCCGAGCTCGAGCGCGCATTTCGCGGGGGAGTTCAAGCCGACCGATCATCTTTTTCAAAAGGCGAACTTCATCGACATGAATCGCGACGGCACCCTGAACGGGAAGCTTGCGACGCCGGAGGATTTCGGGACTGGCGAAAATGCGCCGACGCTGGTGGGCGAGGATACGATCGCGCCGCCGGTGCCGGTGAAGCTCGACAGCGCGGAGGCGGCTTACCGGAAGGTCGTCGCCGGTGCGGGCTGTTCGCTGCGGCGCGATGCCGTGGACGCGCGACTCATCGCGGATCTCACGTCGCTCGGCAGGCAGGGCTCGACGATCAATGATCCCGCGGAGATGGGCGGTTTTGGCGAAATCAAAAGCGGTGCGCTTCCGGCGGGCAGCGCGAAGGACGGCATTCCCGATGCGTGGAAACGCGCGCACGGTTTGAGCACGCTCGATCCGAACGTGGCGCGCGGCGATTACAACCACGACGGCTACACGAATCTGGAGAAGTATCTCAACGAGCTCGCAGGCGATGCGCG
Organism: Spartobacteria bacterium; assembly: GCA_021324395.1. GTDB lineage: Bacteria > Verrucomicrobiota > Verrucomicrobiia > Chthoniobacterales > Chthoniobacteraceae > JAJPJG01. Next base: position 3,128 of record JAJPJG010000057.1, read on the forward strand.
GCTGAAATAGCGCGCTATTTGGGTTCGGGCATTTTCATGAGCTTGCCGACTGCGCCATTGCAGACGGCGCATTCCTCGAGATCGACGTAAGCGGGCGCGGCCTGCTCGACACCGAAATCTTTTCCGTGCTCGTGCTTTCGGAAACTCTCCAGCGCACGCATGCCGTCCTTTCGCTTCTGCTCGATCTGGTCGAGCAAGACGGTGCGCTCCTGCTCGGAGAAGTTCATCGCGTCGATGCGGCGAGCGACCCAGGAGCGGACGAGGCTGTTGATCGCGATGAGGCGCTGGTGCGGATCGTCGCTGTAAAGCTGCTCGCGCATGTCGGCAGGCAGACCGTGCCCGAAGGTGGATGCGGCGGATTTCAATCCATAAAAATGCGCCGGCCGCGCGCGATACGTCTCGAGCGCCCAGATGGTGGCGGTGCAAATCGGGCATGCGTAGATGAAATGAAAATAGCTCTGCTTTTCTTTTCTCATCAGGATTTGCGCGATGTCTTCGTTCGACACGCCGTCCTCATAGAGTCCTTGCAGCACGGCGTAAAAAATGAAGCGCGAGGTGTTGTCGAAATCGTTCGGCCCATCCGCGGCGCGCATTGCGGAAGTGCAAACGAGAGACGCGAAAAAAAATGCGGCGAGCGTTTTCATGAAAGATTGAATCGCGCTGAATGCCACCGGTTGCGCAAGAAAAAAGAAGCGAAACAGATGCCGCGTGTTAAACGCGGGAGAGACGTGTCGGGTTTAACGCTGCGGAAAACGCACTTCGCATGTGCCGTCGAGCCGCTTCGAGATGTCGATCGGATCGCCGAGATCGACTTCGCGCGGGTCGACTTGATACGCCCAGACATTGAACAGCGCGAGCTGCGCCGCGCCGTAAACCGTCGCAAACGCGCCGTCCACCGCGTCGAGTCCGCACGCGATTTTGATGCGGCCGATGCGCGGGACGTTGAAGCGCGCATCGAACGTGTGCCAGCGGTGGCCGATGTAGACCTGCATGTAAGCGTGGAAATCCATCGGCGTGCCGGGATCCTGGTAGCCGACGTCCGGCACGTAACCGGTCACGTAGCGTGCTGGAATGTTAAACGTCCTGCAAAGCGCGATCGCCGCGTGCGCGAAGTCGCGGCAGACGCCGAAGCGCTGCGCGATGGTTTCCGATGCGGTGCGCGTCGGGTCGCCGGAGCCGAAGCGATATTCGACGTTCTTGTGAACCCAATCACAGATCGCCTGCACGCGCGGGAAGCCGTTCTCGATGTTGCCGAATTGTTGAAACGCGAAATCGAGCAGCTTGTCGGAATCGCAGTAGCGGCTCGGAAGCGTGTAGCGGAGCAGGTTCGCAGGCAATTCGTGCACCGGCACCGGCTGGCCGGTCGCGCCTTTGTTCTCGTGAATCGACGGCACGGAAACGAATACATCGTGACGGATCATTGTGCGGCCTTGCGGCAGGTTGACGCGGTGCACGATGTTTCCGTGCATGTCCTCGTATTCGACCGACGAAAGGCGCGGATCGAAAACGAGCTGCTCTTTTTCGATGTATTGCGTCGTGTCGAGCCGCGGCGTGATCGCGAGAAAGATCGGCGTGGGCGCGGCGGTTTCGTAAACGAACTCGAGCCCGCAGCGGATCGTCAGGTCGAGCTCGACCGGCTCAGGTGTGAATGGTGCGTTGGCGTGGATCATTCGGAAGGAGAATTCAGAATGATGAATGCAGAATTGCTGAACGACGCGCGCGGCGCGTTACCACATTCTTCATTCTGCATTCTTCATTCATCATTTTCTTAGTTGCTCCAGGAAATCTTCAAAAAGTGTCGCGTAGGACATATCGCGTTCCGGATGAAATTGGACGCCGATGCACCATGGATAATTTCGCAGCCGCACCTGCTCGATGATGTCATCCGTCGCGCACCATGCCTCGATTTCGAAGCCGTCGGCGGGACGATCGATCGCCTGATGGTGCGAGCTGTTCACGAGCTCGAAACGATGCTTCGCGCTCGCGGCGTGGCGCAGCGGCTGCACGTTTTGCATTTTCAGCTCGGGCGCGTTGTGTCCGCGAATGTCGAGGTAGAGCGTTCCGCCGAGCGCGACGTTGAGCACTTGATGGCCTTTGCAAATCGCGAGCAGCGGCTTGCCCGCATCGAGCGCTGCGCGCACTGCGGCGAATTCCCACGCATCGCGCGCCGGCTCCGGCTCCTCGATCAGCGACGGATCGCGCACATCCTGTTTTAAAAACTCGCGCGAAATGTCCGGCCCGCCGGAAAGCAGCAGCCCGTCCGCTTGCGCCGGATCGAAGTCCACGTGTTGACGCGCGTTAAAAACCTGCAAACCCGCGCATTTCTCAAAGAAGCGCGCAAAGTGCGCCTCGTCGCATTCGCGAATCCATGTGGCCAGCTTCGGCATTCCGGATTATTCCGCATCGGCAGCGCACACGCGAACAAGAATTTGGGAATCACTCTTGCCAATCCGCCCGCGCCTCGGCAGCATCCGTGCATTATGAAAAAAATCGAGGCGATCATTAAGCCGTTCAAAATGGAAGACGTCAAAGAAGCGCTGGCTGAAATTGGCGTCGAAGGCATGACCGTCAGCGAAGTCAAAGGCTTCGGCCGTCAAAAAGGGCACACCGAGATTTATCGCGGCAGCGAATACACCGTCGACTTTTTGCCGAAGGTGAAATTCGAGATCGTGCTCGCAGACGACCGCGTGCAAAAGGCCGTCGACGTCATCGTGCAATCCGCGAAGACCGGCAAGATCGGCGACGGCAAAGTCTTCGTCCTGCCGATCGAGGATTCTGTGCGCATCCGCACCGAAGAGCGCGGCGAATCGGCGATCTAATTTTTCCACATCCCGTAAATCTTGCACGACTACGTCCTGTCGTTGCTCCTCGGCATTGTCGAGGGCGTCACTGAGTTTCTGCCCGTCAGCTCGACGGCGCACCTGCGCATCTGCGAGGCGCTGCTGAAGATCGATCTGCACGATGGTTTCTGGAAGATGTATTCCATCGTCATCCAGCTCGGCGCGATTCTCGCCGTGCCGCTTTTCTTCCGCGACCGCATCGCGAAATTCCTCTCGACCTTCCCGCGCGGCGAACGCGGCGACCGCACCGCGCTCACCCATCCGCTCACACTCACGCTCATCGCGTTTGTCGTCACCGCCATCCCGGCGTTCCTGCTGAAAAAGAAAATCGGCGAAAACCTCGAGAGTATTTTCGTCATGGCGTGCGCGCTCCTCATCGGCGGCATCGTCATGTGGCTTGTCGATGGGCTCTGCAAAAACCCGCGCATCCAGCACATGGAGGAAATGAAAATGCCGCACGCAATCTGGATCGGCGCGTGCCAGATTTTGTCCGCGGTTTTCCCCGGCACATCCCGCTCGATGTCCACCATCGCCGCTGGCGAACTCGCGGGAATGTCGCGCGCGTCGGCGCTGGAGTTTTCCTTTTTCCTCTCGATCCCGACGATGATCGTCGCAACCGGATTCGACCTGCTCAAAACCGTGATGCCGCACCACCACAACGCCGCCAGCATCGCGCCGGTCACCGTCAATCACCATGGCTGGATCGTTATCGGCATTGGCTTCATCGTCTCCTTCCTCGTCGCCTTCGCAGTCATCGCGTGGTTCATGCAATGGGTCCGCAAACACGGCTTCGCTCCGTTTGCGATCTACCGCATCCTGCTCGGCATCGCGCTGTTCGTTTTCTTCCTCCGCTAAATGCGACTCCTGCGGAAAATCCTCCTCTTCCTGCTCGTCGTCATCGCGGCCTTCGTCGTCGTGGTGCTGACGCGCCCGAACCAGTTCCACGTCTCGCGCACCATCACCATCGCCGCGCCGCCCGCCGTCATTTTTCCGCAGGTCAATGTGCTGCGCAATTGGGAGGCATGGTCGCCGTGGCAGAAGGTCGACCCGAACGCCACGATGACCTACTCCGGCCCGCCCGCAGGCGTCGGCGCGAGCTACGAGTGGTCCGGCAACAGCAAAGTCGGCGCAGGCCGCAACACCATCATCGACAGCCAGCCAAACGAGCTGGTGCGCTTCCGCCTCGAGTTCCTCAAGCCCATCCCCGGCACCAACATCACCGAGTTCAACTTTATCCCCGAGGACGACCACACCACCGTCATCTGGAGCATGTTCGGTCCCACAAACTTTCTCACCAAGGCCATCGGCATCTTCGTGAACTGCGACAAAATCATCGGCCCCGACTTCGAGAAAGGCCTTGCAAACCTCAAAGCCGTCGCCGAGGCGAAAAAGTAGCGCGCGAATCCATCGTATCGCGCACCGTGCGCGTTATCGATCCGCCGATTCCGCCACCGCCAGGACGGCACGCAAGCCCGCAATCGGCGGGAACACCGCCGAAATTCCCCGTGACGATCCGGGAACGCCGGCGCGCACCGCTGAAACGCCCCCGCACATTTCAGAAATGCGAGCGCACAGCGCTGGTTCGATTCCTTGGATATTTCCTCGTGCCGAAACTCCATTTCGGCACGCGTCTGTCTGCGCAATTCCCCTGTCTGTCACTTTTTATACAGCGTCAGCGGCTGCTCGGGGTGTGCAGCGGCTCTTTGCACCAGTGCAACGGCTCCCCGCAGCTCTGCAGCGTCTCCGCGGACCCGTGCAACGGCTGCTCGCGCTCGTGCAATGGCTCCTTGCGCCTTTGCAGCGGCTTTTTGCCCCGGTGCAACCGCTTTTCATGCCTGTGCAACGCCTTTTTGCCTTCCGGCAATGACTGCCGGATGAGACGAAGCCATTTTCCGGGTCGCATGGCCCGGATCGCAGAGAAACAAAACAACAAAACACATTAGCAAAGGAGAAAAACCGAACCATGGAGTTCTACCAACAAGTCCAAAACCGCACCGCCCAGACCGTGGCGGTGATCACTAAATACGCGCCGACGCTGAAGATCGAAAAACCGGGCGCGGCTGCGGCATCTTTGAAATGGTGTTTGCGGTGCGCGAACCTTTCGCCTACAACCGCGCTTCCACATTTATGAAAAACATTCTCCCGGTCGCGCTCGCGGCCTCATTCACCGTTCTCTCCCTGCATGCCGACGACACGCCGAAGGAGCAGAAAGACAAGGTCAGTTACTCGATCGGCATGAACATCGGCAGCAATTTCAAGCGCCAGGGTGTGGATGTGAATCCCGACATGCTCGTGAGCGGCATCAAAGATGCGCTCAACGGCGCGAAGCCGAAGCTGACCGATGACGACATGGAAGCAACAATGAAGGCATTTTCCGAAGACATGCGCGGCAAGATGCAGGCGAAGCAGCAGGAGCTCGCGACGAAAAACAAATCGGCCGGCGAAGCCTATCTCGCGGACAACAAGAAGAAGGAAGGCTGGAAAACGACGCCCAGCGGATTGCAATACAAAGTGGTCAAGGAAGGCAAAGGCGACAAGCCGAAGGCGACCGATACGGTCTCGACGAATTACGCTGGCCGGACGATCGACGGCAAGGAGTTCGACAGTTCATACAAGCGCAATGAGCCGGCGGAGTTCCCGGTCAATGGGGTGATCCCCGGCTGGACGGAAGCGCTCCAGTTGATGCCGGTCGGCTCGAAATGGGAGCTGGCGATCCCGGCCAATCTCGCCTACGGCGAACAAGCGCCGCCGGAGATCGGGCCGAACTCGGTGCTGCTTTTCGATATCGAGTTGCTCGGCATTAAAAAAGGCGACGAGAAAAAAGACGCCGACAAGAAGCCGGACGAAAAGAAATAGTGGCCGCGCAATAAACTTGCGCGATAGTTTTTCCGCACGCGGGCAGTTAGCTCAGCGGTAGAGCGGCACGTTTACACCGTGTTGGTCGGGGGTTCGATCCCCTCACTGCCCATTTACTCGATCCGGAGGTCGTAGGTCAGCAGTTCGGGCTTCAGCTTTTTGCACGCGGCGCCGCGCGGCGCGGTTTGGTCGCCCGGCTGAAACATGCGGCGATCCTGCTCGAGCTGATAGCGCCACGACTGTTTAACGCTGGTAATTTCCAGCCGCAGCGGCATGTGCGGCGCGATGCCGGGATGCAGTGACGGATAAAGCGCGGTGCGACGGTAACGAAGGCCCGCGCCAAATTGCGTGCGCGTGATTTTTTCCAGCGGCAGCTCGCGTCCGTGCACGAAGACGCGGTGCGCCTGCGCGAATTTTTTGTTGGCGAGAAATTCGAGACGTTCCATTGACGTATCGACGAAGCGGCTCGTCGTTCCGCCTTCGAGCGGCGTCTCGCAAAGCAGCGGCCAGCCTTCCAGCGCGCGGCGGACGATGAGTTGCGCGCTTTTGTTTTCGTATGCGAGCATTTGCGGAAAACGCCAGTCCCAGATCTCGCGGAAAATCTCCGCGTCCAGCGCAAAACCGTCGCGGCTCAAATCGCGCAGCACTTCCTCGAAATCGCTCCATAACAAGGTCGGCAGGAAAAAGAAATCGTGAAGCCGGCTGCCGTGCTCGACGAGCGGCTGCGCGACATTTTTCTCAAACAACATCGCCGCGAGCGCCTGCCAGAGTGCGGCGACGGCGGACATCCAGGACGCGCGCGGCATCGCCTCGACGGCGCGAAATTCGATCAGCCCGCGGCAACCGCCCTCCCAGCTCGCGTTCCAAAATTTGTCGAACGAGATCTCGCTGCGGTGCGTGTTGCCCGAGCCGTCGGTGTGCAGGTGCCGAAGCGTTTCGCTGATGAGATGCCGCTGGTCGACGCCTGCCGGCTGGCTTTCCAGGAAGCGATACGCCATCTCGAGATCGTAAAGAGGACGCGCCGATTCGTCGGGCCGCGGCGCCTGCGAGGAAGGGCCGACGTAATCTCCAGTAAAAAGGTAGGATAAAGAGGGGTGCCGTTGCCAGTAGCGCAGGATCGCGGTGACCCAGCCCGGATGCGTGAAGAAGGCGTTTTCGTCCAGGCTCGGTCCTCCGAACAGAACGTGATTACCGCCGCCGGTGCCGATCGTTTCGTCACCGCGCTGCTTGTAAGACCGCAGGCCGGCGGCGGTCGCGGATTCCTCCAGCGTCTGCATCCAGCAGGCATATTCGTGCGCATCGCCGCAGGCCGGGAGATTGATCTCGAGCACGCCGGGATCGGGCGTGATTGAGAGCTTCGACCAGAGATTTCCATCATCGCCGGGCACATAACCTTCAAAACGCACACCATCCGCTGCGTTAAAAAAGCGCAACAGCGCGCGGAATCCGTTTTGCAGCAGTGGCGGAAAAAATACGTGCAGTTTGTCGCCTTTTTTTTCCAGCGTTAACGCACGTTTCAGCGCAGTTTCCGGCAGCAAATTCAGCGGCAGACGCAAACCGGCCGAACCTTCCGCGTTGATCAAATCGATGCTTTTCCCGAGCGGCCATTTCTCGCTGCGCCAGCGCGTGCCATCGTGATCGAGCGGCAAAACCCAAATCTCCCGCTTCGGCTGCGCGAGATCGCGTGCGCGGATCCAGCAGTCGCGCACCTTCAGCGCGCGAACCAGCTCTCGCTTTAAATTCGCGATCGATTTCGGCGCGGCGCTTTGCGCGGAGAGCAGCGGCGAGCCGTCGCGATTCCACAAAAGATGCAGCGCCCACCGTGGATTGACTTCGCCCGGATACGCTTTGCCCGGAGAAAAAAACGCAACCGCACCAGGCAGCGCGCGAGCGATCAGCGCATCGGCGAATGCATATGCGTGATTCAGTTTCGTCGGGCCGACCGCCGTGATGCTCCATTCCGCGGCGGAGCAATCGGCCGGAACATAGCTCGGTTCGCCGCCCAGCGTGAGTTTAACACCGTGTTTGCGCAAAGTCGCCGACGCTTTTTTCGCCGCAGTCGCAACCGAATTGTTCGTCACTCGTCGCATTGGATTAATTCGAGATGCGCCGTCATTTTCGATTCGACGCGTGTCTTGTTGAAGTAGCTTCCGCTCACCGGCGCGATGTCGTCGGGCGTGAGTCCGACTGCGGCAGTAATGTGGTTGTGATTGCAAAAAATGCCGTTCGTCGGATCGATGCCGACCCAGCCCGCGCCGGGCAGGAATACTTCGACCCACGCGTGCAGCGCGCCTTCCGCGCGTTTTTCCGCTTCGTCAAATTCGCACAAATAACCGCTCGCGAGCCGCGCCGCGACGCCTTCGCCGCGCAGCGTCTCGGCGAGCAAAACCGCGAAGTCGCGACAGGCAGCGACGCCAAGCGCGAGCGTTTCTGCGGACGAGCGGGGCGCGCCTTCCTCGCGACGTTCGTAACGAATGTTTTTGTAAATGGCCTCATTCAAATCGAGCAGCGCGTCGAGCGTCGGCTTCGGCTGCGATTTCCAAAACGGCAATTCGATGCGTGCCGCGTTGTCGAGATACGGCGAGAGCACGTGGCGCTCAGCGGGTTTGTAGGAAAACGGAAAATCCAGCGCATGCGTTGCGAGCAAAAATTGAAACGCATTTTTCTCGCGCAGCCGCAACGTCATTGTGAGTTCGGCATGCAAGTCCTGTCCGTGATCCGGGTAAAAACAACACGCGATCGGATTGTCGAAAATATCGCGCCGATACTGCACTGATGCGTCTTCATTTGTAGTGAAGACGATTTTTTCCGCCGAGACGAAGTAATCCTGAATCGGGAACAACCGAAAAACATGTGGCGAAAAGCTGACGATGCTCTCGTAGTGGTAATTCGTGCAGTAGCGGACTTCGATTTTCATTTTTTTTCCGCCCGCCTTTTCATCACGACTTTTACGTCCATCTTTTGTCCGCCCGAACCTTTGAAAGTCCCGCGCAGCGGCGTCGCGTCGCGTGAATCGCGACCGAACGAGACGGTGACGTAACGCTCATTGACCCACTGCCGGTTCGTCGGATCGAGCGCGACCCAGACCATGCCGGGCACGAGCACTTCGATCCACGCGTGCGTCGCGACCGCGCCTTTGAGCGCCGCGTCGCCATTGCGCGGCGGATCGGTCTCGATGTAGCCGCAGACGTAACGCGCGGGCAGTCCGGCCGTGCGCAGAATGCTCAGCGCGACATGCGCGAAATCCTGGCAAACGCCCTTGCGGTGTTTCCAAATTGCGGAAAGCGGCGTGGAGCTGTCGGTCGCGCCCTTGGTGTAATCGAAGCTGTCGTGGATCGCTTCGTTCAACCGGGGCAGCGCTTCGCCGAGCACGGCTTTCGCAGGCAAATATTTGCGCGCCCATTGCAGCGGATCATTGCCGACTTCGACAATGTCGGTGTGCTGGAGGTAGTCAAAAATGTCCGTTAACGCCGAGGTAAAAATCTGCCGCGCCTCGCCAACCGTCAGCTCCAGGCTTTTTTCCGGCAATGGGGTTTTGTGCGTTTGCACGACTAGCTCGTTCTTGAGGACGAGTTTTTGATGCCGATACGGCAGCGAAAAAAAGTCGACGACATTGCCGTAATGATCGGTGTAGCGCGACGTGTTCGTCTTCGGATCGATGGTCACCAAATGTTTGACAACAGTTTGCGTCGGCAAATTCGGCGGCGTCAGGCGCGCCTCGCCGTAAGCTTCCGCCGCCGGATTTCCGTAGCGGTAATGCGTTGTGTGGGTGATTTCGAATTCCATCGCGGCGCAATGAGCCGAAGCTCTTTACACGAAAGCACCCGCAATTGCACCTGCAATGGCGAGCTTCGCTAAATGCCTTTCAACTCCGGCTGCACCGCTTGCGCGATCGATGTTTGGTGGCTGAGAAATGCGTCGGAGATCGCGTTGTGGATACTCATCGTGCCGACGAGTAGTTCGCCGACCACGGATGCCACGCCATTTTTTTCGGCCGGCTCCGGCGCGTTTTGCGCGACCGGTGTCTCGTCGGCGGATTCGGCCAGAAACGCCTTCCAGTTCACACGCCGAATTCTGTGCATGAGCTCGTTGATCGCATTGAGCGCGAAATGCGTGCCCGCAGTCCTCTCGCTCGTGCTTTCGCGAAGAAGCGCGGAGCAGCGCATCAGGCAGCGCATCACCGATCGCGGCGCGTGTTCATTTTGCCAGAGAAACTCGAGCATCGCCACCGGCTCGGCGCGCATTTGATAAACGCGGCGGAATGCGTCGCGCGTGCCGAGCAGACGCAGAAAAGCGGAGAGCTCGATCTCGCTGGCTTGTGTGAAACTTTTGCTGATCGAAAGCACCGAGTTCGTCGTGATGACCGCGCGTTCGAGCATCTGGCCGATCTCGCAAAAGCGCCAGCCGTCGTCTGCGAGCATCGTGTTTGCGGCGACGGCGAAGAATTGCGGGATGAGCCGCGTGACCGTGTCGCTGAGCCGCCGCGCGATGCGCGCGCATTCGTCGTCGCTGATTTTCTCCTTGTAACGTGTGCGCTGAAATCGCGAGTGGAGATTCGAGAGCGTCGCCCATGCTTCCGGGCTCAAACATTCCTGCAGCGACTCGGCGTTCGTGATCGCGCGCGCGAATGTCGACACGACCGTGCCCGGCTCCGGCAGCAGCACGAGCCGGTAACGGTCGAGCCGGTTCGTGATGCTGCGCCGGCTTTCGCCCGCGCTTTTTTCGAGCGGCGGCAGCAGGCGATTCCACATCGGCCTGTAAAGTTTGCGCTCGGCGGAATTAAGCTCCTCGGTCTCGAGTGTCTCGATGACCTGGATCAAATACGCCTGATGATATGCGCGCTCGAGATAACGCCCGAGCCAGTAAAATGAATCGGCGACGCGACTCGTGACCTGCCGCGAAGCAACGTGCAGCTCGGTCGTGCTGCGCACGGAGCGGAGCGGCGGGTCGGGATTTTCGCCGAGCACCCAGGTGTCCTTGCTAATCCACGCGGCGCCGGGCTTATGGCTTAAAAAAACGCGCGTTAACGCTCCGGGAATCACGTCGAACGATTCGCCGCTGCGCAATCCGAACACGATGTGATCCTGCGCGAGCTCGAGGTCTTTTGCATTTTGCGCGCGGACGCTGAGCGCGCCGAGGCCGGCGGGCTGCGCGATGAAACGGCTCGCCTGTTTGCGCACGAGTGCGAGATCCGTCACATCGCTGCCGGCGAGATCGTTGCTAAAAATGCGCCGGATGCAATACGCGTCCGGCTTTTCCAGAACCATCTCGAGCTGGTCGATGTCGCCGAGCCAATACGTCGGCACCGTCGGTAAAATGGGCTCTTCGCCGAGATAAAAGCGGATGATCTGCGATGCGAAACAAAGCAGGCTGCGATCGTCCGCGAGTTCGCTGCCGATGCCATTGACGAGCGCGACCGTGCCTTTGCGCAGGCAGTGGACGAGCCCCGGCACGCCGACGCGGGAATCGCGGCGCAACACGAGTTGATCGAGCCACGAGTCGGGCATGCGATTGTAAATCACGTCCACTTTTTTCAAGCCGTCGATCGTTTTGAGAAAAACCGAATCGTCGAGCACGAGCAGATCGCCGCCTTGCACGAGCGGGATGCCCATGCGCCGTGCGAGAAAGCTGTGTGCCGAATAAACCGGACTCTCCACGCCGGGCGAGAGCAGCACGACCGATGGCTCGTCGTTTTTTTTGTTCGCGGTGCCGCGGAGCATCTCGATGATCGCGAGCGGCGCCTCGGCGACGGAGCGCACGGCGTTGTTTTGAAACAGCTCGGGGATCACGCGGGCGAGCGCGCGGCGGTTTTGCATCATGTAAGCAAGACCCGACGCGCGGCTGAAATAATGATGCTTCACCATCAACCGGCCGGTGCCATCGCGTGTCAAACAAGTGCCCGTCAGGTGCAAAAACGCGCCGCCCGGACGCGACAGGCCGGTAAGCGCATTTTGATAAAACGGGCTGCCGAGAATCGGCTGGATCGGCACCGTGCCGCTGCGAAGAATTTTGCGCGTGGTGTAAACATCCTGCAAAAACAATTCGAACGCACGGGTCCGCTGCTGCACGCCGGCGCTGATCGTGTTCCATTCGTCCGCGTCGAAAATGTGCGGCAGCAAATCGCATATCCACTGCTGTTGCGAATCGTGCGCGAACGACACACCCATCTCGCGCAGCGTCGCCTCCATCCGCTCGTCGAGCAGCCGCAGCTCCGCCGGTCGCAATTTTTTCAAATACTCCAGCAGCGGCGCATAGCAGGCGCGCGGCGCGCCGGTCGCATCGTAAATCTCGTGCCAGCGGCTGCCCCTTGCTTTTTTAGTTTCGCGCGGCGCGTCCATCAGATATTCCGCGTCAAAATCAAACGGCGGTGCAGCCGTGTTCGTGCGCAATGGCGTGATGTTTTTCACCGGGTGAAAGCATGGCAGTCAGCTTCGATCAAGCTGACGGCATGCTGGAAAAATTGCAGCCCAAAAAGTGTTCTGTTTCAGCGCGGCGAGCAACGCACGCAAGGTGTCGGGGGAGTTTTGCGTGAAGACCATCACGGCGATTTTATCTTCGCTCCAGCTCACGGTCGCCCATTCGCCGCGCTGCGCAAACTTCGGTTTGTAAAGCGGCGGCGCACCCGCAAGACCGGTGCGGTCGATCGTCACGAGATGCACGAGGCCGCCGTCGGGCAGATGAAAACAAACGACGGAAATTTCCCGGTCATTCCACCAGACCGTTTTGCAGCCGAGCGAAGCCAGCGGTTGCAATTTTGCCGGCAGTGCGCCCGGAGCAGGCGCGCCGTGGGCGTGCAACCATGTTTTCAAATCTTCGACGCGCGGTGATTCGGCATCGAAATTCGTTTTGCCGGCGATCAGCTCGGAGACAGTTTCGATCGCCTCGGTCTGCCAGCCGCAAAATTGTTCCGCGCGCTTTTGTTGAAGCCAGATTCCACCCGGGATCGCGACGAGCAAAAACACCGCCGCGGCGAGCACCCGGCGCCGGAATACCGTGTTGCGGTCGCGTCTCCGGCTCACGCGCGCGCCGAGCAAAATGTCCGCGCGCAAACCGGCCGGCACTGCCCGGGACTGGATTTTTTTCCCGATGAGCGTGTCGGCGCGCAACTCTTGCTCGAACCATTTTTGCAACACCGGATCGCGCCGCACCTGCGCGAGCGCCTCGGCAAATTCGGCGCTCGCCGCGTCGCATCCGCCGGCCCGATACGCCTGGAGCAAAAATTTGGCTTCAGCGCTTGTCATCGTGCATCCTCCGTTTCAGCCGGAGGCATCGGCAGGATTTTCGAGTCGTCCACAGCGTCGAACAACAGGCGGCGCAACTGCGCCTTGCCGCGCGACAGCCGCGACATCACCGTGCCGGCCGGGATGCCGAGCACATCGGCGATTTCGCGATACGAAAACTCCTCCAGATAAAAGAGAGTCAGCGGCACGCGAAATATTTCCTCGATTTGCGCGAGAGCTTCCCACACGGCAGCGCCGTCGAGCGCGTCGGCAACCGGCGCAGTTTCGGCGATGAAATCATCGGGTTCCCCGTCGAGATGAATGTGCGCATGGCGCGTGTTGTGGCGGTGGTTGCGGAGAAACTCGCGATACAAAGTGGTAAAAAGCCACGACTTCGCCTTCGATCCATCGCGAAGTTGATGGCCGCGCGAAGCCCAGAGATAGAATGTTTGCTGCGTGAGATCGGCGGCATCGACTTCCTTTTTCGCGAGGCTCAGCGCAAAGCGAAAGAGCGGCGCGTAGTGCGCGTCCACGAGTTGTCCGAAATCGTTGGTCACATCGCCGCTTTTTCAGGCCGCACAAATTTTTTCGCAAGCAAATGATCGATGGAAAAACGGCCCGGGCCGAATGCGATCACGAGCAGGACCGCGAACAAAAAGAGAAACTCGGTCGCCGTTACGAATTTGTCCGGCTCGCTGAAGATGCTCTTCACGGCGTCGAGGTCGGCGGTGAGATAAGCGACGGTGAGCGTGATCGCGAGCGGGATCGAGACCAGGCGCGAAGCCAGGCCGATGAGCAAAAATAATCCGCCAAAACATTCCACGCAGCCGACGAGAATCGCCTGCTGATGCGGAAACGGAATGCCGAGACTTTGGAAAAATTCCGTCGGTCGCTGCAGGTTGGCGAGCTTGCCTTTGCCTGTAAGAAAAAATTGCCAGCCCCAGTAAAGCCGGATGGCGAGGAGGAGCGGCGATTGCAGTGAGTTGCCGGTCGTGATCAGCAGGCGATAGGCGGATTCGATGAAGTTTGTGAGTTTGTTCATGGGCGTTTGCGCGGTTTGCAAAACCAGCCGAGCGACGACCAGTTCTGGAACCAATCCTGAATTTGCGCGCCGATTTCCGGTGCGGTTTTTCTGGAAGAACGAAATGCGTTTTCACATGCCCGCCGCACCGTTTTACCGGCACGGATCGCGGTGAGAATCTCAAACGCTTCCGCAGCGAGCCGTTTGTAGTAAAGTGTGTTATCGCAACGGTGAACCGCGACAAAAACCTTTTCGCGTTTCGGCAGCGACACTTTTTTCAAGCGCGCGGCTTTCGGCGCGGCATCCATTGCGTTGCTCGCCTCGGCACGGAGAGCGTCGCGTTTTTTGATGGCGATGGAAAAATCGTCCACGGGAAAATCGAGCGCGAGCAAGGTGAGATGAGGCTGCAAGCCGAGCCGCAGCTTGCCCGGAGGGCTGTCGAGCAAATCATCAGGCGTAACCGGCGGCAGCGCCGCGCCGTCGAAAGCCACGATTTGCGCCCACTCGAAACGCGCCATGTCGAGCGCGAGTTCACTGCGCGGTGCGGTCCAGCTCGAATCTTCACGCAGGAATTTTTCAAGCCGGCCGCCGAGATTGCGCAGCGTGAAAGATGCGGATGGAAACTGCGCCAGATAAGCCTTCGCGAGCTTTTCAAATTTCCGCCCGCCGAGCACCGCGCGCAGGCCGGGATAGTCGTCGTAAAAGCAATCGAGGATGCGGAACCAGTATTGGCGGTTATAAATCTCGAGTCGCTCGAATGAAGTGAGCCGATCGTTTGGCTTGATGAATTGCGCGGCGACCTCGGACATTTTGCGTCCGTCCATCCAGCGCTTTTGCATGCCGCTGCCGGCGGTGAGAGGGCGGAAAAGTGCGCTGCTCATCAGGCGCTGGAGCTCGCGCAATTGCGCTCGCGAACGGGCGTTACGCGGAGACTTTCGCGGTTTCGAGTTCATGGACAAATTTGTTCGCCTTCAGCGCCTCGTTGTGGACTTCGTCAAACGATGGGATGCGGTCGTCCCACTCGAGCAGCGTCGCGGTTTTGCCGCAGAGTTTGATCGCGTGCGCATACATTTTCCACACTGGGTCGAGCACCGGATGATCGTGTGTATCGAGGATGTATTTTTTGAACTTTGAATGGCCTGCGATGTGGATTTGCCCGACACGATGGTGCGGCACGTTATTTAAGTAATCGTAAGGATCAAAGCCGTGATTTTTCGACGAGACGTAGATGTTGTTTACGTCGAGCAAAATTCCGCAGTCGGCGAGCTCGGCGACCTCGCTCAAGAATTCCCACTCCGTCATTTCCGATGCGTGAAATTCCGCGTAGCTGCTCACGTTTTCCACGCAGACGGGCACCTCGACGAAATCGCGGACGAGGCGGATTTTTTCAGCGGTCACCTTTGCCGCCGCGAACGTGTAAGGCATCGGCAGCAAGTCGTGCGTGTAGCGTCCATCCACGCTGCCCCAGCAGAGGTGATCGCTGAGCCACGGTGTTTGCGTTCGTTTAACCAATGCTTTCAGCCGTTTGAGATGCTCGCGATCCGGCTTGTCGGCGTTGCCGAAATACATCGAGACGCCGTGCTGGACGACGCGGTATTGCTCGAGGATTTGGTCGAGCACTTCGAGCGGACGCCCGCCGTCGCACATGAAATTTTCCGAGATGATCTCGAACCAATCGACCACCGGCTTTTTCTCCAGGATATGCCGGTAATGCGGCACACGCAGGCCGATGCCGATGCCGTAGTCGGTGTAGTTGTTGAAGGCGTTGGCGGGCATGGGAAAACAGCCGGAGCCTCGCAAGGCCCCGGCTGTCAACGCTGTTTCGAATCAATGCTCCATCGGCTTGCTCGTGTTGAAGCCGCCTTTGCCCTTGCACGAATTTTTGCCTTTGCAGCCATTGTCGCCCGATTTGCAGCCGCCCTGTCCTTTGCAGTCGTTTTTGCCCTTGCAGTCGTGTTTGCCTTTGCAGCCATCTTTTCCGCCGCAACTGCTCTTTTCATCCGCCATCTTTTGAATGGAGGTGCCTGCATCGGCCTTGGTGACTTTCGCTGCGTGCGCGCGGGCAGCGGTGCCGGTCATCAGGCCGGCGATTGCCGCGCTGGCAACGAGTGTTTTTGTGTATTTGGTCATGTGATCTCCGTTTTTTTGTTTATTCCAGCGCAGCCGGGCAGCGTCGTGCTGCAGGGACGCGCTGGTAGCAGTAAGAGCGTGCCTCACCGCGCATATTCCCGGCGAGGGCGAAATTTTTTCTGCGGTCGCGGTCATCAGGAAAAAATCGTGCGTGCGACTTCTCTTTCGTAATGCTAAATTCAACCCGCGAAAGACAGATGATCGCTCCGGAATTTATTTCGGAGAGGAAAGTCCGAACACCGCAAGGCAGCATGCCGCGTAAAACACGCGGGCGCTTCCGGCGCAAGCCGGTCGCGACGGAAAGTGTCACAGAAAATAAACCGCCGCGGCGCAAGCTGCGGCAAGGGTGAAAAGGCGGGGTAAAAGCCCACCGCCCGGCGCGCAAGCACCGGGGCACGACAAACCCCATGCGGTGCAAGACAAAACAGGGAGCGGCCCGCCTTGGCCGATGCTCCCGGGTAATAGTCGCCCCTGTCGCCGCTTCGGCGAGCGACGGGCGTGCCGGCCGTTAATATGCCTACGCTGGCGGGAGAAATCCCGGTTAGACAGGGACCGTGCCGGTGCGAGAGAAATGATCATCCATCGACAGAATTCGGCTTATCGTCTTTCGCCCCATGGAGGCGCTTCCGCACGACGGGAGCGCCTCCGCTTTTTTGCGAACGTGTCGAGGATCGACAACCAGAGGTGCGTCATTTGGCTCAAGCATTGATAGCCAACGCGGCAATCTTGCCGCTCCTGAGGGTAAAGTTGTAATGGAGTTGAGCCGGACTTCCGGGAAAGTTGCCACTGACTTGGGCTGTCACGATCGTTCCCCCCGCTGTCTGGGCGATGTCAGTGGGTTCCGCAATCGGTTTGTATTTCGCGATCGCTTCATCCATCCATCCTTTGATTGCTGCGCCGCGATAGTCCTGCTCCTCATCATTGACG
Organism: Spartobacteria bacterium; assembly: GCA_021324395.1. Classification (GTDB taxonomy): domain Bacteria; phylum Verrucomicrobiota; class Verrucomicrobiia; order Chthoniobacterales; family Chthoniobacteraceae; genus JAJPJG01. The sequence continues at coordinate 20,122 of JAJPJG010000057.1, forward strand.
AGCGCATCGTCGGTAAAGAGTTCATTGAAGCCATCTGTCTGTCCGGTGTTGTGTGCGTGGAAAAAGGCGGCGATGGTGGGCGGTAGTTCTATATTCATGATGTTCGCTTGATTGCTTTGGTTCGTTAGACTGTCGGAATGGTTCCGCCGTCGATGACAATTTCAGTGCCGGTGAGGTAGGGAGCGCGGTCGGATGCCAGGAAAGCAACAAGCTCGGCAACCTCTTCGGGACGGCCGGTGCGGCCAATGGGAATGCCTCCGAGTGAATCCATCAGCCCCTGTCTTGCCGTGTTGAAGTCTGTTCCTGCATTGGCAGCCAATCTCTCGATGAGTCCCGTGGCGGCTGTCGTCTCGATGAAACCGGGGGCCACCGCAATGACCCGCACTCCCTTGGGTGCGACTTCGTTCGAGAGTCCTTTGCTATAGTTGGTCAGGGCCGCTTTAGCGGCTGCATACGCCAGGGTCGCATCATAGAGCGGAAGGAGGCGCTGGATCGACGAAATGTGGATGATGACACCCGACCTCTGCTCCAGCATCCTGGGCAGCAGTGCGCGATCCAGGCGGACAGCGGCAAACAAATTCGCGTTGAAGGTCTGCTGCCAATCCTCGTCACGGAGGGCAAGCACGCCACCGCTCGGCGCAGACGAACCGCCCACATTGTTGACAAGGATGTCCACCCCGCCGAGACGGGAGAGAACCTCCTTCACAACCTTGTCCACACCGTCAGGCGTGCTGATATCGGATTGAATGAATAGCTCCGGCGACTGAAGCTCATCGGGCTTTGAGCGGGCGGTCGTCATCACCGTCGCGCCAGCCAGCCGCAAGCGCCTGACGATGGCTTCGCCCATTCCCTTTGTTCCGCCTGTAACCAGTGCTCTCCTGCCGGAAAGCTCGTTGGAATCATTTTGGATGGTTGTCATGTATTTTGATCCTTGATGGTCACAGAGCGGGTAGAAACGCCTAACGAGAACAGATCAACTACAGGCGGAGCCTGTTAGCTGCATCGCATGGTTAGGCCGCAATTGCTTGCGCGTCCTCCTCAATCTTCGCAGCGGCATATCTGTTGAGCCAGGTAGTTCCACCAAAAAGGAGCACCACAACAATGAAGTCGCCGACAAAGCTGGCAAACTGTCCCGGTGCGGTCGGGGCGAAGAACAAAAGCATTCCTGAGCAAACTGGCGCAAGATACCATAAAGGCACCAGTCGAAGCAGACGCGCCTGTGCCAAAAATGCCTCGTGCCAGAATGCCGAATCGGAAGCAGGATGTGTTCGCAGAAGCTTGTAACTGAGCGTGAATGCCCAAATGACTCCAGCGATGAAGCCCGATGCAATCAAGATGAGCAGACAGCCATAATACTTCGCGCTGCCTACGCTCAAGTGCTGCAAATAGTATGCGAAAGCTATAATGATGAGTAAGCAGGCGGCACTTTCACGGATGGCTCGGTGAATAGTGGCTTTAATGAGTTTTTGGATTATTTCGTTTTTGTTCATGGTGTGTTTTTTTGGTGTTGGTGTGCTTTTGCGGCCTAACAAGACGAGCTACACGCGGAGCCTGTAGCTGCATTGCATGGTTAAGCGTCATTGGTGAAATGTTCTGAGTCTGGATTCTAACATTGGGATGATAGCGCGTGAACTCTCGCGTAGTTCGTCGCTGGAATCCGCATTCTTGACGTTAGCGCGTGCGATGTCCAATGCGGTCTCGCCGCGATCTGTCTTGACTGTGGGATCGGCGCGCGTAGTCAAAAGATATTCAACAACAGCCGCTCGACCACGCGAAACAGCGGTTGTCAATGCAGTAAAGTCATAACGGTCATGGGCGTTGATGCGAGTGCCTCTGTGGGTCGCCAATGTCTTGACTGCTTCCAAGTGTCCATTGCAGGCAGCGTGTATCAAAGCCGTCCAACCGAAGTCACATTTAAGGTTGGGGTCGGCTCCATGTCGGAGGCAGGCGCGAATGATCTCAACGCTGTTCTTAGCGGCTGCGTTCATCAACGGTGTGTCGTTGTGGTTCCCACCGGCGAAGTTGACATCCGCGCCGTGCTCAATGAGAGCGAGAGCAGTATCTTGATGCCCTTCTAAAGTGGCATCGTATAATGCCTTGTTGACGGCCATCCTGCTGGGACTGCGCCGAAGAAGCGCCTCGACTGTCTTGGTGTCTCCGTCGTATGCCGCGAATTGTAGCTGGTCATCTGTGGGCTCGTCACCGAGTAGGGGTTCCGTGCGAATCAACAATGACGCCACGAAGATAAGACAGGCTACGCAGTGCATGTGGGAATGACGCCTAACTCTGAATTCGGCGAAATAGGGTTGCTTCTGAAAACGTGTAAATGGTTCGCATAAAATCGGCTCCCTCGTCGGTTTTCAGAGTAGCAATTCGAATAACAAATGACCTCTCAGACAAGCCCAAACTGCTCTCGGGTGAAAAGTGTTATGCGAAGCGCTGTAGCGGCGACCTAGTCGGGCCGGAGGTTATCTCCTCCTAGTCGGCGGTCATAGACCGCCGCTACAGGCGGGGCTTGGTGGTTGGCCTAGCCGTCGAAGGTGACCTCGATGACATCGGTCCAGACCTTGGTCGGGTCGCCGTCCCAGAAGCAGAGGCGGTAGCGGCGTTTTTGGGCTAGCCAGCTGTCTTCAAGGGGTGGGTGTTTTAGTTGCGGGTATTCCGTGGCGGAGCATCCGCCAGGGAAAGGGGGGGTGCGGCTCCCGCTGAAAGGGGGGGTGAGCCGCTGAAAGCGGTTTTTTGGCTAAAAATGACCAGTTTTGCCGTTTTCCCGAGGTTTTCCGTGACGGAAAACCTCGGAGGTGTTCCGGAAAACCTTTCCGGTGCGACAGAAAACCTCGCCTCCATTGCGGAGAACCTTTCCTCCATTCCGGAGAACCTTGCCTCCGTCGCAGAATACCTGCGGGGGTGTGACAGAAAACCTTTCCTCCCAAGCGGAGAACCTCTCCTCCGGGCCGGAGAACCTCGCAGGTGGGACGGAGAACCTTTCCCGCGAAACGGAAAACCCGGGCAAAATCGCACGGGGCGCAGCTTGCGGGGCACGAAAAACCCCATGCGGTGCAAGACAAAACAGGGAGCGGCCCGCCTTGGCCGATCCAACTGCGAACGCTTGCGACGCCATTCTCCACGTCGCAAACCCGACCATCAACGCTTTCAGCGCCATTCTCGACGTCCAAAAACAGGGTAAATGGCTCTTTTTGACCAGTTGGAGGAGAAAAGTGCGGTAACCGTTTGCCGCAGCCTCGCTGCAGACTCGCCAGCCGTCTGCGTTTCTGTTTTGGTCACTGGATGCCTGCCCGAATTGCTTATGCCGGAGTGCAGATCGGTTTCCCCGTTTTCCATCTCCGGACGCAGAGAGCGCGATCCGTTTCACCGCGATGAACGTCGAGGCTATCGATAAAATGGCACGGCTGGTGCCGACGATCAGCGCGCTGTTGACAGGCTTCTCTTTCTCGATGATCACGAGGTTGCTGTTTCAGGAGGGCAAGGAGCGGCTTACCACCGCGACTTTGATCAGTTTCCTCGCGTCCGGGGCGGCGATGCTGGTGGTGACTTTCAATTCGACCTATCTGCTCATCACCATTGCGGTTTCCGGCGGGCATATCGGCCCGGCGGATTCAGCGGCGGGGATTGCCGAGGTGATCATTCACGTGACCAAATGGATATTCTACGGAGGAATCGCATGCCTTTTCACCGGAGGCGCGTTACTCGGCTGGCTTCAATCGAAAGCCGTCGGCATTTTCGGCACCGTCATCATGACGGTCGCCGCATCCGCTATACTGGTGACGATTTTGCTGCTCGGCGTGTAGCTAAACGCTCAGTCCTTTTTCAAAAGCACGTTGCTGTAGAGCAGGCCGGCGACGGCGCCGCCGCGTCGAGGCGACAGAGCCATCTCTCTCCTCGACTTTCATTCCCGCCGCTCGAATGATCTTTAAGACCGAACGTTTCTAGCGAAACCAGGCAACTCAAACAGAACTCTTCATGTTTCGATTTCTTCCCTTTGGCAAACTTCATCCCGCCATTATCCGGAAGGCGGTCAAAGCGGCAGCCACGTCGATTTCGGAGCATGAGCAGAAGCTTCTGGACCTATGCACGCTTTCGGTGGAGGAAGCGCTGAGGAATGTCGGCGTGACTGAGAATGGCCTTTCGGACGAACAGGTTGAGACGGCACGAAAAGAACACGGCAGCAATATTCTCAGTCACAGAAAAGAAGCCGGCTTCGGGATGGAGATCTTGCAGCGATGCCGCAATCCGCTGGTGATCCAGTTGCTCGTCATTTGTGTGGTCTCGCTGTTGATGGGCGACATCCGGTCGGCCATCGTCGTGGGAGGGATGGTGGTGTTGAGCGTGGGGCTGGCTTATGTGCAGGAGCATCGCTCCAGCAAGGCTGTCGATAAGCTCAACGAGATGGTGCAGACCGACTGCCTCGTGAAGCGCAACGGACAAGAGTGCGAGATTCCCGTTGCGGATATTGTTCCGGGAGACATTGTGATCCTACAAGCCGGGGCGCTGATTCCGGCAGACCTTCGACTCATTTGCGCGAAGGACTTCTTTGTGAGCCAGTCTTCCCTGACCGGCGAATCCATGCCGGTGGAAAAACACGCAGGCCCTTCGGAAGTCACCGGCCGCGGTGTGATCGAATTGCAGAATGCCTGTTTCCAAGGCAGCAATGTCTTAAGCGGCACGGCGCATGGTCTGGTTGTCAATACCGGCAGTAAGACTCATTTCGGGTTGATCGCCGAGAAGCTGGCGGGACAACGCGTGCAGACCAGCTTTGATAAAGGGATTGCCGGCTTCACCTGGCTGATGATCCGGTTCATGGTGGTCATGGTCTCCATCGTTTTCTTAATCGTCGGCATCACCAAGCATAACTGGGCGGAAGCGCTTCTCTTCGGTCTCTCGGTGGCAGTGGGACTCACGCCGGAAATGCTGCCGATGATTGTCACGGTGAACCTTTCCAAAGGCGCCATCGCCATGTCGAAAAAGAAGGTCATCGTGAAGCGCTTGAACTCCATCCAGAACTTCGGCGCCATCGACATTCTCTGCACCGACAAGACCGGCACCCTGACGCAGGACCGGGTCATTCTCGAAAAGGCGGTGGATGTCACCAACCGCGATAGCGACGACGTATTGCGCTATGCCTACATGAATAGTTACTACCAGACCGGATTGCGCAACCTATTGGATCGTTCGGTTCTTTCGCACACCGACCTTGATGTCGAGCACGGCTGCAAGAAGGTGGATGAGATACCTTTCGATTTTCAGCGCAAACGGATGTCCGTGGCTGTGGATTATGAGGGCGACCATGTGCTGATCTGCAAGGGTGCGGTGGAAGACATCTACAATGCCTGCACGCATTACCAGATCGATGGTGAAATCCATTTGATGATTGATCTCATCAAGGATGACCTTCTTGAAGAGTATGAGGAGTTAAGCCGCGATGGTTATCGCGTGCTGGGAATCGCCTACCGGGAATTCCCGCAAACCAAGCAAGTGTTTTCAGTCACTGATGAAAGCGATTTGATTTTGCTCGGCTACATTGCGTTTCTCGATCCACCGAAGGGCTCTGCCGCCAAGGCAATCTCATCACTCAAGGAGATTGGTGTCGCGACAAAGATCCTCACCGGGGACAACGCACTTGTGACGCGGAAGATTTGCAAGGACGTAGGCCTGGGTGAGCAAGAGGTGATCACCGGCGACAAGCTTCTAGGTCTGGACGAAACGCAACTGGGCGATCTGGTGGAAAAGAACAATGTGTTCGCCCGTCTCTCTCCCTCGCAAAAGGAGAGTATCATCACCGTCTTGCAAAGGCGCGGCCATGTCATCGGTTACATGGGTGACGGCATTAACGACGCGCCTTCGATGCGCGCGGCGGACGTGGGCATTTCCGTTGATACGGCGGTCGATGTCGCAAAGGAATCCGCGGACATCATTCTTCTCGAGAAAAGCCTGCTCGTTCTCGAAGACGGCATCATCGAGGGCAGAAAGGTATTCGGCAACATCATCAAATACATTCGCATGGGTGCCAGCTCGAACTTTGGCAATATGTTCAGCGTGGTGGGCGGAAGTTACTTTCTGCCCTTCCTTCCGATGGCTCCGATTCAGGTCTTGCTCAACAACCTGCTCTACGATGCGTCTCAAGTCGGCATTCCGTCCGACCACGTCGATGAAGAATACCTTAAGACTCCGCGCAAATGGAACATCGCGAACATCCGTCGTTTTATGGTCTTCATCGGGCCGATGAGTTCCATCTTCGACTACGCAACCTTCTTTCTTATGCTCTACTTCTTTAAGTGCAAACTCTACTCGGATGCAGGCACGACGCCCCAGATGAAGACCTATTACGAGAATCTGTTTCACACGGGATGGTTTGTAGAGTCGATTCTTACCCAAACACTCATCGTCCATATTATCCGAACGAACCGGATTCCATTTCTGCAAAGCATCGCCAGCCCGTTCCTGCTGATGACCACCTTTGTCATCATGGCGACCGGCGCCGCGCTTCCATACCTTCCCTTTGGGGCTTACTTTGGCTTTGTCCCATTGCCCGCCAGTTTCTGGATATGGATCGCGGGCTTCCTGCTTTGCTATGCAGCACTAACCCACTCGGTGAAGGTCTGGTTCATCCGCAAATTTGGAATAGATTAAAATGAAAAGCGTTCTTAATGCATTGCAAGAGGGCCGGTTGATCGAATTGCCGGACAATGACAAGAAAAGCGCGCTGGAATACCTTGCCGCGCTAATCGAGGCGGTGCCGGATATCGGGGTGGAAGGTGGGATTACAGAGAGCGTGCTGGCACGGGAGCAAGCGCACAACACCGGAATCGGAAAAGGCTGGGCTTGTCCGCATGCCCGCATTTCTCGCAATGGTGAAGTGGTATGCGCGGTGGGCTGGAGTCCCACTGGGATTGACTACGGCTCACCCGATAACGAGCCGGTGCATATCCTGGTTATGTATTTCATACCGGAGACCCAAAAGAATGCCTATCTCAAGGAGATTTCCCTACTGGCCAAGGCAATTAAGACGCAGCCCGCGTTGCAAGACCTTAAGTCTCTCAGTGACCTCAACGAAGTCCGGCATAGGTTGCTCGATGCCATCACGGTGGCTTTGGAGGCGATGACCCCCGATGCGCGGGCGAGAATGATTCAGCTCGAAGTAAAGCATGCCACCGCCCAGGCGGCGGGACTTGGGTTGCCGGCCGAACTTGCCCGCTCCATTATTCCGCTCTCGGTCCTGACAATTCCCGGCTCCAAGCCGATCATCCTCTGTCAGGATCGTGATCTAGTGCATGCACTGGAATCACAAGATCAACTGGCTTCCCAGCTGGTCGAAAACGGGCGTGCTGAACACGAAGGGATTCAAGTGCTGCTCCGATCCTATTCCAATTACCAGCCTGATCGAGTCCTCTACGATTGCCTGGCTTTCAGGCCGACCAGGAACACTTCTTAGACGCCGGGAGCATCAGTCCTTTTTCAAAAGCACGTTGCTGTAGAGCAGGCCGGCGACGGCGCCGCCGAGCATCGGGCCGACCCAGTAGACGTAGTGGAACGGCCAGAAGTTTGCGGCGAGTGCGGGGCCGAAGACGCGGGCGGGGTTCATCGCCGCGCCGGTGAGCGGTCCGCCGAACAGGATGTCGAGCGTGACGGTGAGTCCGATGGCGAGGCCGCCGATTTTGGGTGCGCGCGGATCGACGGCGGTGCCGTAAACGACGAAGACGAGGAAGAAGGTGAGGATCGCTTCGACGACGATGCCCTGCGTCGGCGAGAGGTTCGTCAGCGCAGGCGTGCCGCCTTTCACGACGTCGTGTCCGAACAAACTGAGGCAAATGAGCGCGGCGGCGGTGGCGCCGGCGAGCTGGGCGATCCAGTAGCCGATCGCAGCACCGAACGACATTTTGCGGCCGAGCAGGACGCCGAGGGTGACGGCGGGGTTGAGTTGTCCGCCGGAGATGTGGCCTGTCGCGGAGACCATCACGGCGATGGTGAGGCCGTGGGCAAAGGCGATGGCGAGCAGGCTGCCTTGCGCGACATTGATCGCGCCGATGCCGACAAAGATCAGCGCGAAGGTGCCGATGAATTCAGCGATGAGGGGACGAAGTTTTTCCATGGCGGCGGATTATGAGCCACGGCTGAGCAGTTGTGAAACACGGATTTTCAATCCGTGTCGGTCCCTTGGCTAAAGTTCGATGCTCTCGCCAATCCCGAGCGCCTGCGCTCGCAGGCCGCGCGCCTCGACTTTTTGCACGAACGCATTCGGGTCGGCTTTGATGAGGTCGAAGGTGTTGTAGTGAATCGGCACTGCGAGCCGGCATTTTAAAAACTCGGCGGCCATCGCGGCGTCGTCTGCGCCCATGGTGAAGTTGTCGCCGATGGGCAGGAACGCGACGTCGATGTTATTCATCTCGCCGATGAGTTTCATCTCGAGCGTGAGCGCGGTATCGCCGGCGTGGTAGATCGTTTTTCCATCGGCGGTGATGAGCATGCCGGCGGGGTTGCCGAGATAAATGAAGTGGCCGTCGGTGAGCGGGACCGGCTTCACCGGTTCGCCGCCGGGTGCATAGCCGGCGCTGTGAAAGGCGATGGTGAGCTTCACGCGGCCGAAGGGAAATTGAAACGCGCCGCCGAGTCCCATCCCGTGCGTCTTCACTTTTTTCTGCGCGAGGTAATCGGCGACTTCATACGAGCTGATGATCGTGGCGTCGTTGCGCTTTGCGATTTCCACCGCGTCGCCGACATGGTCGAAATGCCCGTGCGTCACCAGCACGAAGTCGCATTCGACGTCGTCGGCTTTCACCTGCGCTTTGCCGTTTCCGGTGAGAAACGGATCGATGATGAGCTTGTGCGAGGAGGTTTCGACGAACACGCACGAGTGGCTGAGATAGGTGAGTTTCATTGCAGATGGATGATTTCAGATTGCAGATTGTTTTCGCCGGCGCGTCTTTTCAATCCGCAATCCACAATCGAAAATCTGCAATGACTCAGCCGTGAATGATGAGCTGGATGTCTTCCGGCAGGCCGGCGGCGACTTTCTCGACGACGTTGCCTTTTAAGAGCTTCGTCATCGACAAGCGGTGCGACGTGCCGAGCATCAGGTAGTCAACACCGAGCGTTGCGGCGAGATCGAGGATGGTCGTGGTGGGATCCTCGCTGACCGCGTAAACGGGGGCGACGGTGACTTCCTTTTCCTTCCCGATCTTCAACATCAGCGACATGATCGCGGCGGCTTCCGGGTCGTCCTGCCAGCGTCCACGTCCGCTGATCGCGGGGCCGCTCGGGAAATAGACGGCGACTTCCTTCACGTAGAGCACGCAGAGCATCGCCTTGCGCAACTGCGCCTCCTCGAGCGCGAACCGCAGCACCGGCGTGATGCCGCGCGCGGCTACCATGATTTTCTCGCCTTCCTTCAACTCGCGGCGAAGGCCGGCGACTGTTTCCGGGTTGACGATCTGCGCGACTTCGCGCGTGACGGTGAGCGTGGTGAGGCCCTGGCGTTTTTGCGTGTAGGCGCGCAGACCGAGTCCGCCGAGGAGCACGCAGACGACGAAAAAGAGCGCGTCGTGTTTCGTGTGCGCGAGGGTGAATTCGACGGCGAAAAGAATGACGAACGTCATCCCGAACAACACGCGATCATACCACGTAAAACCGATGACGCGATTGAATGTGCACGAACCGAGATTCACCGTCACCGCGCCGACCACACCGATGGCGTAAAGCCCGGCCAGCGACTCGAAATCCGCCGCCGCAAACAGCACGATGCTCGGCAACGCGACGGAGATGATCAGTGGGATCAGCGGCACACCGTGGCTGTTGAGTTTCTTAAACTGCCGCGGCATCTCGCCGTCGCGCGCCATCATGAACAGCAATCCGATCATCGCGACGATCGCGGTGTTTGCCGCGCTCAGCAGCAGCAGGAAAAAGACGATACCGACGACCCATCCGAAAAACTGCCCGAACCACGGCGCGACGGTCGCGGTGCCGAATTGCTCGGCGATGAAACGCAGCATGTCCTCGCTGCGTTTATCGAGCGCGGCGGCGATATCGTCGCGGTTAAAAAGGTGCATCGTCTGCCCGAGCACTTTCGGCAGCGACAGCATCGCCCAGCCGAGCACCGCCGTGCCGCCGACGACTTCCAGCGCGACCGGCCAAATCGCCTTTGCCGCCTCGCGTCCGACCTTCGGGTTGTCGTTCGACGAGCCGGGATCGAGCTTCATCACGCCGGTGAGATTCGCGATGGCCTCCACGCCGCTTAGCGCGAGAATCGTCGAGACGAATTGCACCCAGAGTCTGCTCAGGCTTTCGTGACGAGGCTCGAGAAAGTGCGTCGTCAAATGCGGCACGCTGATGCCGATCAAAATCAAGACGACGATCACCGTCGGCGCGGCGAGCGCGACTGCGAGACTGCCGCTGTGCTTCGGGCCGAACCAGTTGATCCAGCCCATGAACATCAGCACGCCGACTGTCGTGATCGCGATATGATCTTTCGCAAATTTAATCCACACGATGTGCTCCGCGCCCGACGTGAGATAACTCAGCGCCGACCATCCGCTCAATGCAGCGGTGACCGTAAGATCCGCGACGAGCAACAGCGCGCCGACCACCGCGAGTAATCGTCCTTGCGAACGCGCCGCGGAATAAACGCCGCCACCGTCGGGAAAATAGGCGCAGATCACGCCGTAGTTGATGCCGACGAGTCCGGTCAGCGCGCACACCGCGAGGATGATCGGCAGCGAGGCAAACTGCGCGGCGACGAACGCGAGCCCGAGCACATAAGCCTTGCTCGTGCCCCAGTCGCCGTAAAGCAACGCCGCGGCGCGCGCCCAGCCGACATTGCGGGGACGATGTTCGCCGAGGCTTAATTCCATGTGCGGGACATTTTCAAAACCCGCCGGTGATACGTGAGAATCGCTCTCGCGTCAATCGCGCTACGCGTAAACCAGCATGTGGATGTCCTCCGGCAGGATGTCGGACACCTTGCGGATCAAATTTCCGCGCAGCATGTTCACCAGCGCGTTGCGTTGCGGCGCGCCGAGAATCAAACGCGACGCGCCGACCGTTGCGGCGATATCGACAATCGTATCTGCCGCGGATTCGCTCACCGCGTAGCACGGCAAAACAGTATGCCCGTCGGCTTTCTCCGCCGCGTATTCGAAAATGCGATACGCTTCCTCGTCCTGCTGCCATTTGCGTTTGCGGTCATCGGCCGTGGTGATCGGCTGCTCGCGCACGAAGAGCAAGTAGAGCGGTCGATCCGTCTCGCGCGCTTCCTCGATGGCGAAGTCGAGCGTCCGCCCGATGCCGCGCACGGCAGCCAGCAGCGGCATTCCGGCCGCGACGTGCGTGCCGAAATTGATCGTCTGTTTCGCAGTCTCCACCGCGCGCTGCACGGCGGCAGTTGCGGCTTCGGCTGCGGAGCGACGCTGTTTGTGCTCGGCCAAAAGTCCGCGGGCGATCAATCCGGTCGCGAGAATCACGAGCGAAAACATCCGCGCATTCGGCTTGTCGATGAACAGCGAAATCTCGATCGCCGCCATCACGAGAAACGTGCAGAACATCAATCCCCGCTCGCATTTTCCGAGACGCAGATGTTTGTCCGTCGAACTCGCGCCGAGGTTGGTCGCAATCGCACCTACGACGCCAACGGCGTAAAGATCGGCCAGCCCGGCCATGTCCTTCACCATGATCACGAGCACTGCCGGAATGATCGTCGCCGCGATCACGCTCATGTTCGGAACACCGAATTTGTTCAGCTTTTGGAAAATCGGCGGCAGCTCGCCATCGCGCGACATCAGGAACGAGATCGCGATCAAATCGACGATTGCGGTGTTCACCGCCGAAAGAAGCAGAAAGCCAAACACGATGCTCACCGCCCACGCCGCGATGTGGCCGGCGGTCGTGCCGAGCGCGCCGCCAATAAAAATCTGCCCGATGTAACGCAGCATGTAATCGCGCACGCCTTCAGCCGCCGGCAAACCGTGCGCCGCGATCGCATCGACGTCGTCTTTGTTCACCACGAGATTCGGCAGCGCGTGCATTGCGAGGCCGAGCAGCGCGGTGAAGCCGCACACCTCGATCATCGTCACGATGATTGCCTTGTTCGCGGTTTTCGAGACGCACGGTTTTTCGTCCGTGCTGCCGGGATCGAGCTTCATCACGCCGGTCGAGTTCGCGATGGCTTCCACCCCGGAAAGGGCGAGCACAATGCCGACAAAGCCATTCCAGTTTTTGAAAAATCCGCCGGTGAGCGGCTGCACCGCGTGCCATGCAGTGCCGATGTGCGGCAGGCAAAACATCCCGAGCACGAGCACGACGATCGCGGTCGGCACGGAGATCATGAATGCGAGGCCGCCGGTGTGTTTCGGGCCGAGAAGATTCAGCGCGCCGATGACGACGATCGCCCCCGCGGCGAAAATCTCCGGGTGATTGACCCCGAGATATTGAAACGCCGAGAGCGAGCTGATCGCCGCCGTCACGATGTAATCCGCGATAAGCAGAAACGCGCCGACGATGGAAATAATCTCCGAGCGATGCCGCACGCTTGCGTAAACGCCGCCGCCATCGGGGTAATGTTTGCAAATTGTCATGTAATTCACGCCGACGAGCGCCGTGAGCAGGCACATCGCCGCGATGAGCCAAAACGACGAATAACCAGCGACGGCAAACGCGAGCCCGACGACATACGCCTTGCTCGTGCCCCAATCGCCATAAAGAATCGCCGCCGCGCGCGTCCAGTCGACGTTGCGCGGCCGCTTGGTTCCACTAGCTATCATTTTTTTTACAACTGCATGCGCCGCAAAGCTGCGGAATGCGGCGCGGGTTAACTCCGGCAAGAGGGGAGGGCAGTCGTTGGCGACTTCCCTTGCCAATTCACGTTGCTGACGAGGTTAGCTGTCGGGCTCGAGCGCATGAACTGCTCGCGACGCCGCAGGCGCCGTTTGCCCCGATCCGCGGTCTTTGAAACCGTGGAAAATATGGGTCCCCCGTTGGCCGCGAAACTCGCGCGGCCATTAAGCTGACAAAGAACTGGCGCTCGTTGTCTCCGATTCCGGCGAAAAGTCAAGCGTTCGTCCGCGCGCCGCGGGCTTCCGATATTCTCCCCGCCACAAAGCCATCCTCTCGCCCGTTGACGAACTCTTCAGGTGAGCTGCATCAGTTTGCGAATTTCCGCTATTTTCCTCGCGATTTGCCTCGTTTCTCCTGCCGACGGCAAAACGAAGTCAAAAAAGAAGCACGCGAAGTCGTCGCCGACGCCATCGAAAGTCGAAAGCGCATCGCTCCCGCCCGAGCCGTTGCCTTCGCCGAAGCCGTCGGCCTCACCTTCGCCATCAGCGCCCGCGTTTGCGCCGAACGCGTCGCTCGATCCGGACGATCTCGCGGACTTTTCAAAACAACCGCCGCGCGTGCAAAAGTTGATCGCGTCCGCGCTGGAACTGACGAAGCAAAACCTGACCTACACCTACGGGTCGAACGATCCGGCAAACGGCGGGATGGATTGCTCGGGCTTTATCCACCATGTGCTGCGCAAAAACGGCTTTGAAGACGTGCCGCGCGACGCGAGCGGGCAATACGTCTGGGTGCGCAAGGCTGATAATTTCGAGGCCGTGCTAAGCCGGAAGAAGGAGAGTTTCGAGCTCGACCAGTTGCGGCCCGGCGACCTGCTATTCTGGACCGGCACTTACAGCGCGCAAAAAGATCCGCCGGTGACGCACACGATGATTTATCTCGGCACGGAAAAGCGGACCGGCAAACGCGTGATGGCCGGTTCCAGCGACGGGCGCAGTTACGACGGCAAACCGCGCTGGGGCGTGAGTGTATTCGACTTTTCGCCGGCGACAAAGCCGGATGCGCAGCAGAATGCGCCGCGTTTCGTCGGCTACGCGAGCGTTCCCGGATTGCGCGAGGATTAGCCGCGCGTTTTTTTCCAAAAAAAATGGGAAACGCGCGACGGAACGTGTATCACGTTGCGCCCTATGAAAATTGTCGTCGCGTATTCCGGCGGACTTGATACGTCCGTGTTGCTGACCTGGCTGAAAGAGACTTATCAGGCTGAAATCATCGCGTTTTGCGCGGATGTCGGTCAGGAGGAGGAGTTGACCGGGCTCGACGCGAAGGCGCTGAACACCGGCGCGACCAAGTGCTACATCGACGACCTGCGCGAGGAGTTCGCGAGCGATTTCATTTTTCCGATGATCCAGGCCGGAGCGATTTACGAGGGGCAATATTTTCTCGGCACGAGCATCGCGCGTCCGCTCATCGCCAAGCGCATGGTCGAGATCGCGCGGGCGGAAAACGCGGACGCCGTCGCGCACGGTGCGACCGGCAAGGGCAACGACCAGGTGCGTTTCGAGCTGACTGCCGCCGCGCTCGCGCCGGAGCTGAAAGTGATCGCGCCGTGGCGCGAGGAGCGGTTTCGCGCGCAGTTTCCCGGACGCGCGGAGATGATCGCCTACGCCGAGAAAAACAACATCCCGGTCGCCGCGAGCGCGAAGAAGCCGTATTCGATGGACCGCAATCTTCTGCACATCAGCTTCGAGAGCGGCATCCTTGAGGACCCGTGGTTCGACGCGAGCGCGGAGAAAGTGCGCGACATGTATGTGCTCAGCGTTTCGCCCGAGGAAGCGCCGGACAAGGCGGAATACGTCGAGCTGGTTTTTGAAAAAGGCATCTGCACCGCGATTGGCTATCACGAAATGGACGCGCTGCTCGCGGAGCTGAAGATCGAGGGTATTTCGTATAATAAAGAGAACCACGCGCGACTCTCGCCGTTGCAGGTGATGCGCGTGCTCAACAAACTTGGCGGACGTCACGGCGTCGGGCGCGTCGATCTGGTCGAGAACCGTTTCGTCGGCATGAAATCGCGCGGCGTTTACGAAACACCGGGCGGCGCGATTTTGCACTTCGCGCACCGGCAGGTGGAATCGCTCACGATGGATCGCGAGGTGATGCATCTGCGCGATTCGTTGATCCCGAAATACTCGACGCTGGTTTACAACGGCTTTTGGTTCGCGCCCGAGCGCGAGGCGTTACAGGCGTTCGTCACCGAGTCGCAGAAAAATGTGACCGGCGTGGTGCGCCTGAAATTATACAAGGGAAACATCATCACCGCCGGCCGCAAATCGCCGCTGAGCCTCTACAATCCTCACATCGCGACGATGGAAGCCGACCCGACGCAAGCCTACAACCAGAGCGACGCCACCGGTTTCATCGCGCTCAATGCGCTGCGGCTCAAAGTCGCCGCGCGCGTGCATGGCGAACAGCAGTAAAATGGACAATACATTCGCCCGCGTCGTTCCGCAGCTCCACGTCCTGAACGTCAAGGAGGCGACGGAATTTTACCGGGACGTGCTCGGTTTTCGCATCGACTGGACGTGGGGCGAAAATGATTACGGCTCCGTCTCGCGCAACCAGATCACGCTTTTTCTGAGCGCCGGGCCGGCTCCGGTCACGCCGATCACCTGTGTGTTAAACGTCGGCGAAGTGGATGAATTGTGCGCGGAGTGGTTCGCGAAAGGCGCGACGATTTTGTCCGCGCCGAAAGACATGCCGTGGGGAACGCGCGAGTTCACGATGGCCGACAACAACGGTCATCAGTTTCGCGTTTCACGATGGACCAACCCGCCGCGCCTCGAAAAACGCGACGCGGTCGATTTCAAGCTGGTGCAGCGATTGGCGACGGTCGACGAATACAAAAAAATCTCGGACGCAGTCGGCTGGCAGAGTTTCACCGATCTCGAATCGGTCGCCGCATCGCTGCCGAAATCGCTTTTCGGCGTTGTCGCCGAGATCGATGGCGAGTGCATCGGCATGGCACGCATTGGCGGAGACGGCGCGCTGTTTTACTACGTGATGGATGTCGCCGTGATGCCCGACTTGCAACGGCGCGGCATCGGCACCGCGCTCATGAACGCGCTGGTCGAGTTCATGCAAAGCCGCGCGCAAAAACATGCGCTGCCGATGCTTTTTACCGGTGCCGGTCGCTCGGATTTTTACCGCCGCTTCGGCTTCGAAGGGCCGGAGACGTGGCTCTACGGCATGAGCGCGCGCCAGCTCACCAAAGGTTAGTGCGCTGATTTCTTCAAGCTCACGCGCCCGAGAATCGTCAGCATCAAGCAGCCGCCGACGACGCCGAACGGCGCCATGAAGTAGAAGAAATAGCCCCAGCTTTTATCGAGCAACATGCCGAGAAAATAACCGGCGAGGCTGCCGCCGAAGTATTGGAACGAATCGATCACGCCGGAAGCGAAGCCGGCCATTCTTGCGCCGCCGATGTCCATTGCTGCGGCGGTGCCGAGGATCGAATGCGTGGCGTTTGCCGTGAAGGAAATCAGCACAAGAAAGAAAATCGCGGCGTTGACGCTATGAAATTGCGCAGCGGAAAGGATGATGATGGTTTCGAGAAAATAAAGTGCCGCCGCAACGGGCGCGCGCCGGCCTTTGAACAACGTGTCGGAAACGTAGCCGGAAATCAGCGAGCCGGCGGAAGCGACAAATGGAATCAAAAAGCCGAGCCATTGGAATTGCGTTGATTGATAATCGACATGATGCACTTCCTGCATGAAGCGCGGGAACCATTGGTCGACGCCCTGCCGCACCGAGCCGGTGCACGCGTAGGCAAACGCGATGATCCAGATGACCGGGTTGCTCGCGATGGTCTGGAAGACTTCCCAAATGCTTGCACGGACTTCGTTCGCGCCGAGGTTTTCGTCGGGATTCACAGCGGGAAATTGCGCTTCCTCCGGTGTGTCCTTTACGAAAATCGCCATGCAGATCGCGGCAACCGTCGCGATGCACGCGGGAATCCAGAAGAGCCAGCGCCAGTGCAGTGGTGGCACGCGGATCATTCCCAAAAATAAAAAGCCCGAGAGCAAAGCCGGCCCGAGTGTGAAGATGCCGAACCGTCCGAGATTGATCATGAATCCGAAGATGCCGGCAAAACGCCCGCGCTCGGTGTGGCTAAACCACGCGGCGTTGACTTTCACCATTCCCGGCGCGCCGAATGCCTGCATGTAACCGTCGATGCCGCGAATCAGCACGAAGAGCCAGAGCAATCCCCAGAACGACGCGACACCGAAAAGGAGGTTCATCGTGACCGTGCCCGCCGCTCCGATCAGCATCGCCTTTTTTCCGCCGAGCTTGTCGGTGAGCAGGCCATTGATGATCTGGCCAAACGCGTAGGCGAGCAGCGCGGTCGTGATGATCGTTCCCATGTCCGCCTTGCTGAATCCGAACTCGCCGCTGATCGATTTGTTCGCGAGCGAGAGGTTGTAACGACACATGTAAAACGATGTGTAGAGCAACCCGATGAAGCCCCAGTTCAGGCCGCGACGCGCGCGGAAGCCGGGCGGATATTCCGGCCGATGGCCGGTGGAGGGAAGATCGGACATGGCGCGATTCTGCTAAAGCATCGCGCCTTCTGTCGAGAATGCGCGCGTTTCGCGTCAGGCGAACTGCGCGAAGATTTTGTTTGCTTCCTCGAGCGTTTCCTTGCTGCCGATGTCGAACCACGTGCCTTTGACTTGATACGTGTGCACAGGCTTGAGTTGGTAGAGCCACTGGATGAACCGGCCGGGTTGATCCGGGTTGTTGCCCGCCGCGATGTAGGTGCTGAACATCGAGACGGTGTCTTTTGAAAAATAATAAAGCGCGATGCCGGTGACGGTGCTTTTCGGATGCTGCGATTTCTCCTCGAAATGCGTGACGACACCGTGTGCGTCGGTCTCGATGTTGTTGTATTTCTTGATCGCCTCGAGGTCGCCGACGTCGTAGGTGGCGATCATTGCCTGCGATTTTTTTGCCTCCTCGGCAAACTCGGCGAGCGGCTCGCTGAAAAGATTGTCGCCCGCGACCACGATCAAATCGGACTGCGCGAGATTTTCGCGGGTCACGACGAGATTGATGTCGCCGATCGCGCCGAGTTTGTCGCTGTCATTCGTCGAGCCGTCGTTGACGATTTTAAAATTCAGCTTCGGCTGGCGCTTCACATATTCGTCAGCCCAATTCTGAAAATCGGCGGCGAATTTGTTATTCGTGACGACGTAAACTTTCTCGAGGTCGGGAATCGGCGCGAGATTGTCGAGCACCCATTCGATCATCGGTTTGCCCGCGACTTCGAGCAGCGGTTTGGCTTTGTTGAGCGTGAGTGGATAAAGACGTGTGGCGTAGCCGGCGGCGAGGATGAGGACGTTCATGGCGCGGAAAGATTTGTGGCAACGCGCCTGTGCGACAAGAAAAAAACAGCGCAATTTCCTTGGCGCGGATTCACGAGGCATCAGGGATTCCCCCAAATTCAGACCGGTGAAATCCCCGATGGGAATTGACTCGCCATTGGCTAAAGTTCGGCCAGCAGTGTTGCTGCTTTGCCCACAGGCCGATCGACTATGGAATCCCCAAATAACAACAACCATCACGCTTCCCCGACAATCGACGAAATCGCGCACTGCGCATATTTGATCTGGATAGACGAAGGCCGGCCCGAGGGCCGCGAGCGCGAGCATTGGTATCAGGCGGAAACGCAGTTGCACATGTGCCGTGCGCACGATGGCTGGATCGGCGAAACCGACCGCGCGGCGCATCACTCGATCGACGAGTAGCCGGCGGCGCTTGCATTCCCGCAGCGGGTCGCCCGCTTGCATTGGCTCACGCGTTCGCTTAAAAAAGACGTTCGCTTTATGCAAAAAACGAACGTCACCATCTACGACACGACCTTGCGCGATGGCACGCAGGGCACCGGCATCTCGTTTAGTGTCGTGGACAAGATTCGCGTGGCGGAAAAGCTCGACGCGTTCGGCGTGCATTACATCGAGGGAGGATTTCCCGGCTCGAATCCGAAGGACGCGGAGTTTTTCGTCGAGGCAAAAAAGCGGACGTGGAAACACGCGAAGCTCGCCGCATTCGGCGCGACCCGGCGCGGGAAATTGAAAGTCGAGGACGACCCGCAGGTGAAGCTGCTGCTCGATGCGGAGACGCCGGTCGTTTGCATCGTGGGCAAAACATGGCCGCTGCATGTGACGGAAGTTTTCCAGGTCTCGCTCGAGGAAAATGTCGCAATGATCGCCGACACGGTCGCTTTTTTAAAAAAACACGGACGCGAAGTGATCTACGACGCCGAGCATTTTTTCGACAGCTTCAAGGACGACCGCGATTACTCGCTCCAGACCGTCATCGCCGCGCGTGACGCGGGCGCGGACTTGATCGTTTTGTGCGACACGAACGGCGGGACGCTGCCGAACGAGGTCGAGGAAATCACGCGCGATGTCATCGCGAAACTTGGCGCGCCGGTCGGCATCCACACGCACAACGACTCAGGCGTCGGCGTCGCGAACGCGCTCGCCGCGGTGCGCGCCGGCGCAGTGCAGGTGCAGGGCACGATCAACGGCTACGGCGAGCGGGTCGGCAACTGCAACCTCATCCCCGTGATGGCGAATTTGCAGATCAAGCTCGGCGTCGGCGTCGTGCGCGATTTAACGAAACTGCGCGAGCTCTCGCTGTTCGTCGATGAGCTCGCGAACGTGCCGCACGATATCCGCGCGCCGTTTGTCGGCTCCGCCGCATTCACACACAAAGGCGGGCAGCACGTTCACGCCGTGCAAAAACTCGCGCGCAGCTACGAGCACGTCGAGCCCGAGGTCGTCGGCAATCAGCGCGTGACGGTCGTTTCCGATTTGTCCGGACAGAGCAACATTTTGGTGAAGGCGAAAGAGCTCGGCTTCGATTTGCAAAAGGGCGCGCAGGAAGTCACCGAGATTTTAAAAGAGGTCAAGCGCCTCGAAAACGACGGCTACGAATTCGAGGCCGCCGAAGGCTCGCTCGCGCTGCTCATCCGCAAAATTTTGCAGCACCACAAACCGATGTGGGAGCTGGTTGAGTATCACACCACTTTCCGCCGTTCCGGCTCCGCGTCGTGCAATACCTGCGAGGCGACGGTGAAGCTGCGCGTCAATGGCGTGGACGAATATACCGTCGCAGAGGGCGACGGCCCGGTGAACGCGCTCGACGCCGCGCTGCGCAAGGCGCTTCTCCCGTTTTATCCGCAAATCGACACGATTCAGTTGCAGGATTACAAAGTGCGCATCATCGACGGCAAGAAAGGCACCGCCGCGCGCACCCGCGTGCTCATCGAATCCACCGATGGCCACACCACATGGGGCACCGTCGGCGTCTCCGATAACATCATCGAGGCAAGCTGGCTCGCGCTTGCCGACAGCATCGAATACAAGCTGCTTCGCGACGAGAAGAGTTAGCGTATCCGGTTTTAACCGACGGCTTGACCTTCCGGTGTGATTTGCCAAATCGCGACGCGTGCAATGCAAAAAGATTTGACACGGGCAGACGAGAAGTGCATATACACACAAACGATGTCAAAAGAACTCGATATGTCGGCGGCGGAAAACTGTGTGTGCTTCAACCTGCGTTGGGTAACGCGGGCGGTGACGCAGTTTTTTGACGCGGAAATGCGGCGGCACGGAATCCGTCCTACGCAGGGTTCGATTTTGGTGTCATTAAATTCCAAGGAGAGTTGGAACATGGTCGAGTTAAGCGATTGGCTGGGGATGGATCGCACGACACTTGTGCGAAATCTCCAGCCGTTGCAGCGGGACGGTTTCGTGAAGGTGAGCGGAGGCGGACGCGGCAATCTTGTGGAACTCACAATTACGGCCAAAGGCCGAAAGCAGATCGAGAAACTCACGCCGGCCTGGAAGTCCGCCCAAAGCGCCGTGGTCAAAACTCTCGGTGAAAAACGCTGGTCCGCCATTCTTTCCGATCTTGAAACGGCGGCGCTGGCTCTGAACAAAAACTAAATCCTGAATGCCCTCAAAGGCGAATAACTAAAAACTAAGTAGTGTATATGCACACAACATTGAAAAATAAAACCACGTTGGTCACGGGAGTCTCCTCCGGCATCGGCCGGGAAATTGCACAATTACTGGCGGCACGCGGCGCACGAGTGTTCGGCACGGCGCGCGATCCAAAATCCGCGAAGCCAATTCACGGAGTTGAAATCGTCCGTATGGACGTAACCGACGATGCCAGCGTGAACGAGGCGGTGCAAAGCATTGTAGGAAGGACCGGTCCGATTCAGCACCTCGTCAACAACGCCGGTTACGCAACCTCCGGCGCATTGGAAGAGACAAGTATCGACGAGGCCAGGCAACAGTTTGAAACCAATTTTTTCGGCGTGTTGCGGGTCACAAGCGCAGTGCTGCCAGGGATGCGGCAGACGGGCCATGGTCGAATCGTCAATATCAGTTCCGTGGTGGGTTTTCTGCCCGCGCCGTATATGGGAATGTATGCTGCGAGCAAGCACGCAGTGGAGGGATACACCGAGACGTTGGATCATGAAGTCAGACGATTTGGGGTGCGCGCGATTTTAGTCCAACCGGCTTATACGAAGTCCAAAATCAATGGCAACAGCAGATCGGCGAAAGTTGCCCTTGAGGTTTATGCCACGGAACGGAAACGGTTAAACAACGTGGTCGAGGAGGGTGTCGAGCATGGTGATGATCCCTGCATTGTGGCCGAGGCAGTCTGGAAAGGGCTGACCGCGAAATCACCGCTGCTGCGTTATCCCGTCGGCAAGGGCGTTGCGCTAAGCCGGCTGCGCCGCTTCGTTCCTGCCGGCATGTTCGACCGGAGTCTTCGCAAACAATTTCAACTCGACTGATTTCATGAACACACCAATCAAAGAGCATCCCACGGTTGCAGCGCATCGGCACAAACCTGCCCCGGAAAAAATATCCCAGCCACTCGACGCCGCGTGGTTACGCCAGCTGTGTCTCGACGCGGGTGCGGATGACGTCGGTTTTGTGGAATTGGATCGTCCGGCGTTGGGGGAAGAGCGTGCGCATATTCAACGTGCTTTTCCCCACGCGCGCAGCGTTATCAGCATCGTGATGCGGATGAATCGCGACAACGTCCGCAGCCCGGCGCGTTCGATTGCCAACTCGGAATTTCATCACACCGGCGATGAGGTCAACGACGTGGCGCGGCGCATCACGGCGGCATTGGAGCGCGCCGGAATTCACGCGATGAATCCACCGATGGGATTTCCGATGGAAGCGGATCGCTGGGGCTTGGAGCGAATGTGGGTTGTGGCGCACAAGCCTATCGCGGTTGCGGCGGGGCTGGGTCACATGGGCATTCATCGCAACGTCATTCATCCGCGCTTCGGCAATTTCATTTTGCTCGGCACGATTCTCGTTGGCGCGGAGATCAGCGCGTATTCGCAGGAACTCGATTACAACCCGTGTCTCGAATGCAAGCTGTGCGTGGCCGCGTGTCCCGTCGGCGCAATCGGTGCGGACGGCGCGTTTAATTTCTCCGCGTGTTACACGCACAATTACCGCGAGTTCATGGGCGGATTTACCGATTGGGTCGAGACCATCGCCGACAGTAAAAACAAACTGGACTACCGCCGGCGCATCAAGGATTCCGAAACCGTTTCGATGTGGCAAAGCCTCGCCTTCGGAGCGAACTACAAAGCCGCGTATTGCATGGCGGTTTGCCCGGCAGGCGAAGACGTCATCGGACCGTATCTCGCATCGAAGAAAAATTTTGCGGACGACGTGATGCGTCCGTTGCAGGCGAAGGTTGAGCCGGTGTATGTCGTGCCTGGCTCAGATGCGGAGGCGCACGTGCAAAAACGTTATCCGCACAAAACGATCCGGCCGGTGCACGGCTTGTTGCGTCCGCGAAGCATCCCGAGCTTGCTGTTCGGAATGTCGCTTTCATTTCAGCGCCAAGCCGCGGGCAAGCTGGACGCCACTTATCACTTCGTTTTCACCGGCAACGAGCCAGCCGAGGCGACAGTAACGATTCGCGAAGGGAAAATCACGGTGGAGAACGGCCTGCTCGGCAAACAGAGCATCAAGATCGTCGCCGATTCGGAAACGTGGCTGGGATTTCTAGCCGGCGAGCGGAATCTTTTGTGGGCTTTGCTCACGAGCCGCATCCGCCTGCGGGGAAATCCGAAGTGGTTGCTGGCGTTCAAACGCTGCTTCCCGTCGTGAGGCTGCATAAAAACCTCAAACGAAAAACATGAGAGCACTGATCTTCAAACACTATGGCGGACTGGAGCAGGTCACGTTCGCTGATATTCCCCGGCCAGTGCCGAAGCCGGATGAAATTCTCGTTCAAGTTCACGCCGCTGGCTTGAATCCAATTGATACGATGATTCCGAAAGGAACGTTTAAACCGATACTCCGGTTTCAATTGCCCGCCACATTGGGCAGCGATTTGGCGGGCGTCGTGGTGGACATAGGAAGTCGTGTGACCCGCTTCAAGCCGGGCGATGCGGTTTTCGCGAGCATCTTCGATCTCGGAACGGGTGCGCTCGCCGAATTTGCGGTCGTGCCTGAGAGTGCCGCTGCATTCAAACCAGCGAATCTGGACTTCGTGCAAGCAGCCTCGATTCCGATGGTCGGACTTACTTCGTGGCAAGCGCTCAAAGAGCGCGCACGAATCACTCGCGGTCAGAAAGTTTTCATTCCCGCCGGCTCTGGCGGGATAGGCACGTTTGCGATTCAACTCGCAAAACACCTCGGCGCAACAGTGGCAACGACCACCAGCACGGGGAATGTCGAACTGGTGCGGAGTCTCGGAGCGGACGAGGTGATTGATTACAAGAAACAGGAATTCGAGGAAGTGTTGCACGACTACGATGCCGTGCTCGGCACTGTCCGGGGCGATTCGCTGATGAAGGCGCTTCGGATTCTAAAGCCCAACAGCACCGTCGTCTCGCTCATCGGGCCGCCGGACGCCGCGTTTGCTCGCGCGCGAGGCATGAATGTTTTCATGAAGTTCGTGTTCGGACTGCTGAGCCGAAAGATAATCCGCCGCGCGCAAAAATGCGGCGCTGAGTATTCATTTCTATTTGTGCATCCAGACGGCCGCCAACTCGCCGAGATTGGCGAGCTTCTCAAGGCAGAGATCATCCGTCCGGTAATTGATAAGGTATTTCCGTTCGATCAGGCGAAGGAGGCGCTGGCGTATCTCGAAAAGGGTCGAGCCAAAGGCAAGGTCGTGGTGCAGATCAGATGAACAAAACGATAAAGTCGCGAGGCTATTCGCCAAAGCGCTTTGTTCTTCGTCCAAGCCAGTTGGCTCCATGCGTGCTTTCTCGCTCTCCAGGTGATGGCAGATCACGGTTGGAAGCAACCGGCGATGCATGCGTGACCTTCATAGTTGGGTCTTAGGTGCCCTAGTCGAAACTAAATAGCGTGGCATCCAAACAAGAGAAGAAGAAGTGCTATGGCAATAGCCAACTCACTCAGCCAGTCTGGAAGGCGCGGGCTATGGCTTTGCCGAATCCAGAAAAGAAAGCGGTGATTCATGGAAACGTCTCTAAGTCGCCTAACGAGAATAAGCCCAGCTACAGGCTCCGCCTGTAGCTGCATCGCTTGGTTAGCCTACTGTTTTTGTTCTAGCCAAAATTCGGATGGAAAAAGCAAGTAATAGCATAACTAAAACAAAAGTTATCCATGGAATCGCGATCATTGATAAGCCAACGAATAACAATAGAAACCTATGCTTTCCAAAAACATCCTTGTATTCTGTTGCAGTAGTAATTTGCACAGCTTTGTCATTTAAAAGCGCTACCAGCAAAGGATCGTTGATGCTTCCGGTTTTTGAGTATGTATGAAATGATTGTTCTTTTCCGTTGATGGTGCCGAAACCCTGTATATCAGAATATTTGTTCAACGTCGCACTCTTGATGTGTCCTGCTTGAGCTTCTGTTACAAATTGTGAGTAGGTTAAATATATATCTGAAGCTCGCCCAGTTGAAAGAGTAGAGGTAATTAAGAAAGCGATCGTGAGTGCACGGTTCATAAAATATAGGCTAACGAAAACAAGATCAGCTACAGGCGGAGTCTGTTAGCTGCATCGCATGGTTAGCTGTTAGTCCGGTGAACATATCGGCCTCTCCGTGCCACTGATGGCTAAGGTCGCGCATGACAAGGGCGTGGTCGAAGGTGACACTGCCAGCCGGAAACGCCGACTCGTCGGCGAAGAACGAAGACTCGACGTGCTCGACGGTGAGCGGACGCACCCGCCAGCCGTCGGTCTGAAGCCGAATGCCATCGAGACGGCAGCAATCGCGGGTGACTGAGTAGCCAACGCTGCCGCCCTCGAAGTATGCGGACGACTCGGCCAGTGACTCGAAGCAAGAGGTGGCAACGCATCGCTCTCGTGGGCGCGAAGCTGAACGGTCATGAGGCCGTCGCGCGCACGAATAAACATGGAGATACTGGATCCGTCGTCGGTGACGGCGAAATCTGCCAGATGATGCTCGCCCGGAAAGATGCGTCCGCCTGCGAAATGGTTGAGCCAGGAGCCGGTGTCGCGGCGCGGGATAAACACACCCTCGCGTGTTTCGCCGGAAGGTTCGTCCCACAGAACGGCAATACGATGAGCCGCGTTCTCGCTGGAGATACCGCAGAAGCGGGGAAGCCAACCGGGACGAATCTGCTCCAAGCGGATAAGACAGATGCCGGCGATTGCATAGCCACGCTGCAGCTTGGGGCGGAAAGGCCGTGGCAAAAAACGTCCCATAACCTCGGCATCCACCCGGAAGTTGACGAGCAACCTGCGGCGGATCAGACCATTGATTACTGGAAGACGCATGGCAGAAATAGTTAGCGAGAACAAGATCAGCTAAAGGCGGAGTCTGTTAGCTGCATCGCATGGTTGGGGGTATGATTGGAATATAGAATTGGTATCACTTAAGGTTTTGGGGCAGTGTCGCTGATCTTACGGAAGTATCCTCTGGCACTAATGCTATAATCCTCTCCTGGATCGAATTCCATCCAGCTTACGTCGATAGAGCGATTTGGCTCTAATGCGACTGCTACGATGCGATTTACCGTTCCGTGCGTTTCGGGATTGAATGCTCTAACCTTCACGTTGTGGAGGGTCTTATCAGAAGTGTTAGTAAGAGTCATAATCTCACCGCCACCGGGAACTAGACGATGAAGACGAATTGATATTGGTGGCTGCTCCACTGACTCGATGATGACCAAGACGATAAAGCCAGCGGCGATAATCCAAATGAGGAGCTTCTTCTTCATGCGAAACGGCTCATACGCCTAACTCTGAATTAGACGAAATGGGGTTGGCTCTGCAAAGGTGGAAATGGTTCGCACAAAATCGGCTCCCTTGTCGGTTTCAGAGAAGCAATTTGTATAACAAATGAATTCTGAGGCAAGTCGAAACTCTCAGGGAATTGGCGAAGGAGCGAAGGACGAAAAGCGAATGACCAATGACCAAAGGTCCAATGACCAATAAGTAATGAGTAATGACCAATGATGAGACATGTCGCAGATATGCTCCACTGCGCGGCGCGAACGGGGAAACGGGTGGTTTGTCCGGTTTCCATACAGGCACTGGTCATTTCCCGCCAGTCAGGGGCGATTCCAGAGGTATGCTGGTCGATTCCAGCCATGTCACACTCGATTTCAGCGTTGTAACGGTCAATTCCAGCCATGTAAGAGCCGATTTCAGGGCTGCACTGGTCAATTCCAGCCATGTGCGCTCTCATTTCTGCGTTGTCACTCTCAATTCCAGAGGTGTCATTCTCAATTTCAGCACTGTCACTCGCGATTCCAAGAGTGGCACCCTCAATTCCAAGAGTGTAAAAGTCGATTTCAAGACTGCGCGTTTGGGTTTCAGCGTTGTAAAAGTTGATTCCAACGTGTTTTGCGCCGCAAACAAATGAAGACACCGCCGCCCGCTGCTTGCCACAGCGTTTTGGGTGGGGACATTAGTTAAACAACGCGCGGAAAGGCAATGTTTATTTTGAGGAAGTTGCACGGATCGCCTGCCTCATCCGTATGCGCGCTTTTTTACCCCCGTTACCAAAAAGAAAATTGCCGCCGCGTGCGGGCTGAAATAGAAGGGTCATCCCGTTTATGTCCCAACAAAAGTCTCTCATCGGCGCTTTGCCGAAAATCGGTATCCGTCCCACCATCGATGGCCGTCTCGGCGGTGTGCGCGAGTCGCTGGAAAACCAGACGATGGACCTGGCGCGCGCGGCGGCGCGGTTGATCAGCTCGAAGCTGCGCTACCCCAATGGCGCGCCGGTGGAGTGCGTGCTGGCGGATGCGTGCATCGGCGGCGTGGCGGAGGCGGCTGCGTGCGCGGAGAAGTTTGCGCGCGCGGGCGTGGGGGTGTCGCTGACGGTGACGCCGTGCTGGTGCTATGGCTCGGAGACGATGGATATGGAGCCGCTGGTGCCGAAGGCGGTGTGGGGTTTTAACGGGACGGAAAGGCCGGGTGCGGTCTATCTCGCGGCGGTGCTCGCAGGCCACGCGCAGAAGGGGCTGCCGGCTTTCGGGATTTACGGGCGCGATGTGCAGGATTCGGGCGACAAGTCGATTCCCGCGGATGTGGAGGAGAAGATTTTGCAGTTCGTGCGCGCGGCGCTGGCGACGGCGACGATGCGCGGGAAGTCGTATCTGGCGATCGGCGGGGTGTCGATGGGCATTGCCGGGTCGATCGTAGACCAGCCGTTTTTTGAAGATTACCTCGGGATGCGCGTGGAGACGGTGGATATGACGGAGCTGCTCCGGCGCATCGACAAGGGGATTTACGACCAGGAGGAATTCAAGCGTGCGCTGGCGTGGGTGAAGGCGAACTGCAAGGAGGGGAAGGATTACAATTCGCCAAAGACGCGCCGCTCGCGCACGCAGCTCGATCGCGAGTGGGAGACGTCGATCAAGATGGCGCTGATCACGCGCGACCTGATGGCGGGGAACCCGCGTCTGGCGGCAAAGGGATTTGGCGAGGAGGCGCAGGGACACAACGCGATCGCGTCGGGCTTTCAGGGCCAGCGGCAGTGGACGGATTATCAGCCGAACGGCGATTTCCTCGAGGCGGTGCTGAATACGTCGTTCGACTGGAACGGGACGCGCGCGCCTTACATCGTGGCGACGGAAAACGATTCGCTCAACGGGGCGTCGATGCTCTTTGGTTATCTGCTGACGAACACGGCGCAGATCTTCGCGGATGTGCGCACTTACTGGAGCCCGGACGCGGTAAAGCGCGTGGCAAAGCACAAGCTCACGGAGCACGCGGCGAACGGCATTTTGCATCTGATCAACTCCGGCCCGGCGACGCTCGATGGCACCGGGCAGCAATCGCGCGGCGGCAAGCCGGTGATGAAGCCGTTCTGGGAAATCAGCGACGCCGAGGTGAAGAAATGCCTCGCGGCGACGACGTGGCATCCGTCGATCACGGAATATTTTCCAGGCGGCGGCTGGTCGACTCGTTACCTCACGCGCGGCGGAATGCCGGTGACGATGTGCCGGCTCAATCTCGTGAAGGGACTCGGCCCGGCTTTGCAAATCGCGGAAGGTTTCACGGTCGATCTGCCGGCGAAAGTTCACGACGTGCTCGACCAGCGCACGAACCCGACGTGGCCGACGACATGGTTTGCTCCGATTTTGACCGGCGAAGGTGCATTCAGCGATGTCTACAGCGTGATGAACAACTGGGGCGCGAACCACGGCGCGATCAGCTACGGGCACATCGGCGCGGACCTGATCACGCTCGCTTCCATGCTGCGCATTCCCGTTTACATGCACAACGTCGACGCCGCGCGCATCTACCGGCCGCACGCGTGGAATGCGTTCGGCACCGCGTGCCGCGAGAGCGCCGATTATCGCGCGTGCGCGAACTTCGGGCCGCTCTACGCGTGAGTTTCGATCGAGCGGCCGGGCGATTTCTCGGGGGTGTCAATCGACATCAGCCGCTCGATCTGGGGCAACAAATCGCTGGTGAGTTTTAGTTTCGAGACGAAAGCGTCCGCGCCATGCGTGAGGCAGACTTCCATCGTGCCTTCGTCGTCGTGAACGCTCATGAGGACGATTGGGATATGGGGAAATCGCTGGCGGAGGATGACGGTGGCGGCGAGTCCGTTGAGGCGGGGCATTTGCAAATCCATCACGACGAGATCCGGCTGATGCCGCTCGACCTGCTCCACGCCATCTACGCCGTCGCGGGCAATGCCGACGATTTCCACCAGCGGCTGCGTGGACAAAAACCGGCAGAGCGCGTGCAGGACGTCGGGCGAATCGTCAACGATGACGATGCGGGCCGGCCCGTGGTGCGGCGCGGCAGGATGGCGTTTTAACACTTTGTTCATTGCGCTTAAACAAAGCGGCATGCGTGCCTTCGGTGCGTTCGGGAATTGCGTGAAATGCGTTGCGGAAACTACGTATCGGGGACGACCGCGTGGCGTCTTCTGACCGCTGCTTACGGCTCGATGATGCGATTGCGAATGGCGTAGCGGATCAGCTCGCTGAAGGACTTCAGGTCAAGCTTGTGCATGATCGCTGCGCGATGCGTCTCGACGGTGCGCACGCTGATGCCCAGTGCGGAGGCGGCTTCCTTACTGCTCTTGCCTTCACCGAGAAGCTGCACGACTTCGCGCTCGCGAGGGCTAAGCTTCGGACCTTTGCTTTTGCCGCCGCCTTGCAGATACCGCTCAAAGACAATCTCGGCCGCTTTTGTGCCGAAGAAAGGCTTGTGCTCGCACAAAGCTTTCAGCGCATTGACGAGTTGGTCGCCGGCTTCGGTCTTCAGGATATAAGCGCGCGCGCCTGCATCGAAGACGTCGTGGACGAGCTGCTCGTCGTCGATTGCGGTAAGGATCGCGATTTCGACTTCCGGAAGCTCCTGCTTGATTTTGCGCGCGACGTCGAGGCCGTTGAGTTCGGGCATGCCGATATCCAGGACAACAATGTCCGGATGAAGTTGCTTCGCGAGGGATATTGCTTCGCGACCGTTGATAGCTTCGCCGACGATTTCCCAGTTCTCTACACCTTCGAGCAATGCGCGCACGCCGGCACGAACGACCTGGTGATCGTCGGCTATTAAAATGCGAATCGGTTTCATTGAGATGCTGACTGCTTTGCCTTGGGGTTCTGATGTAATACCCGATCCAGCGCTTTAATCAACGTATCGCTCGTATAAGGTTTCGCGAGAATCGCATTGACGCGCAATGACCTTAATTCTGCAATCCGGCCTTTTTCCTCCTGTCCTGTCGATGCGATGACTCTTAGCTCCGGGGTGATCTTCTTGATCGCACGAATCAGCGCAATCCCGTCGATGATGGGCATCATGGTATCCGTAAGCAAAAGCCGGATGGAATCGCGCTTGTCAGCATAAAGCGCGAGAGCTTCGGCACCATCGGCTGCATCGAGGATATTGTAGTTATGCGCTTCGAGAATGGTTTTCGCGACGGTGCGAATGCTCGCTTCATCATCGACCACTAGAATCCACTCGCCATTTCCGTTCGGCAGTTCGTCTTCGGGAGTTTCAGGCTTAATCTCGGCGCTGGGCGTAGCGGGGAGATAGACTTGAAAGGTAGTTCCCTCGCCCATGTGGCTATCGACATGCAGGAAACCTTCATGGCTCTTCACAATGCCCAGGACTGTGGAAAGACCTAGCCCGGTTCCTTTGCCCACCTCTTTTGTGGTAAAGAAAGGATCGAATATCTTATCGACAATCTCTCTTGGAATACCTGTGCCCGTATCTTTTATTTCAATGACTACATAAGAGCCGGGTTTTGCATCGTGGATCATGCTCGCAAAGTTCACGTCGAGCTGTGTATTCCTCGCTGCCACACGCAAAACGCCTCCGTGCGGCATTGCATCGCGCGCATTGATGCATAGGTTCAGCATGATCTGGTGGAGCTGTGTTGCGTCACCTACAACCGGCCAAAGATGCGAGGAGACGGAAGACTCGATACGGATCGTCTTGGGAAAGGTTTCGCTCATGATCTTGACCATCTCGTTAATAAGATGGTCAGGCTGGAGTAACACTCGCTCGCCATCGACTCCGCGGCCAAAGGTTAGCACTTGCTTCACGATATCGGCACCGCGTCGTGCGGCTGTTTCAATTGTGGAAACGATCGTGTCAAGACTTTGCGGTGGCAGCTTCTTCCGTAGCAATGGCGCGGACATCAGGATAGGCGCAAGGATGTTATTTAAGTCATGCGCCACGCCACTCGCCAGCGTCCCGATGCTTTCCAGCCTTTGCGCGCGGAGCAACTGCGATTCAAGGCTCTTCCTCGTCGTGATATCTTCCATGATGGAAACATAGTGTGTGATGACACCTTCGGAATTTCTTACCGCGGATATCGCGGCGAAGACCCAGTATTGCTCTCCGTTCTTTTTTCGATTGTGCAATTCCCCGCGCCAAATCTCGCCTGAGGTTATCGTCTGCCATAGCTTTCGGTAAGTATCCGCCGAGGCTTCCCCCGATTTGAAGATGCGTGGGTTCTTGCCGACCACCTCTTCAAGTGTATAGCCGGTAACCTCGACCAGCTTGGGATTCACATATTCTATCTCGCCGTTAGTGTTGGTCGTCAGAATCAATACCGGGCTCTGCTCGACAACCAAGGAGAGCTTGCACAATTCTTCGTATCTACTGGCATTTTCGTAAGCGATTGCGATCTGCGCTGCGAGCATGCGTGCTATGTGCTCGTCGTCCAGGTCAAAAGGCTGCCTGTCGGTCTTGTTCGCCAGGCTTAGCACGCCATAGAGGTGTGTCGCGGTGACGATGGGAACTCCGAGATAGGAATCGATGACTACTGACTGGGGAAGGAATTGTTTTACCTCCGGGTCGGCATTAGTAAGTTCGTTCACGCGCACAGGTCTGCGCTCCGCGAAGACTTTGCCTGGCAGACCTTGCAGCGGAAGAAAGTCTGGAATCATCGAGCTATCAAGACCGCTGACCGCATTGTGCTGCGAGCGATCGTGAAAGCCCAGCCATGCATACTCAGCAGCAGCAATCTCTCGCGCAGCGCGGCAACACTCCTTCGCCAGTCGCTGCGGCTCATGTTCCTGCGCGAGTTGCTGTGAGATTTCGACGAGCATGGAAAGGCGCTGATTGATTTTCTCGAGGTCAGATACCTCATGTGAAAGGCGATCGGTCATTAGCCGCAGATGCTCCTGACTAAAGCTCTCCGGGGGCGTCTGCGGCAATGGCTCTTCTTCATCCGATAAGACTGCCTCGACCATATTCAGGATCGCTTCGGGCTCCGCTGGTTTACGCAAAAAATAACGAACGCCGCATGCCTTGGCGAGCGCATGCGCGGGTGCATCGTGATAACTCGCCGAGTAGAACATGATGCGGATGGATGCTGTGTTTGGATCGTTGCGCAACTGCCGCACAAACTCATAACCATCCATCCTCGGCATCAACACGTCGGTGATAACCATGTCGGGACGGTTATTGCGCGCAAGCTCGAGAGCTTCCATTCCATTCTGCGCCTCGATGACTTGATGTCCTTTATGACTTAACAAAGTCAAAAGCAAATCGCGATGCGCAGGTCTGTCGTCAACCACAAGAATCGCAGCCACTATTTAGCCTCCATTTTGCAAATTGCTTCTACTTCGTGGACGAACGACTCAGGTTCGATAGGTTTCGGGATATAGCCATCAAAGCCCGCGCTCAATGCACGCTCGCGGTCTCCCGCCATTGCAAAAGCCGTCACTGCGATAGCAGGGATATGGCTAAGGAATGGATCTTTCTTTAGCTGCGCGGCTAACTCGTAGCCATTCAGCTTTGGTAGCTGGATGTCGGAGATAATTGCATCCGGCGGATCGCGTCGCGCTTCGTCGAGGCCTTGCTCACCATCACGGGCGACTACTGTTTTGTGTCCGAATGCTTTTAAAAGATAAGTCATAAGCTCAAGGTTCGCGGCGTTGTCTTCAATCACCAGAATACGGAGTGGCATCGCTACTTTTCTACAAGGGTAAGAGTAAAGGTGCTGCCTTGTCCGGGAGCGCTGATGAAAGTGATTTGTCCATTTAAGAGCGCAGCCAGCTTTTGACTTAGGTGCAGGCCTAGTCCGGAGCCTTCTTCGTGTGCGGTGGTGGGTGAGGCAGTCGCCTGCTCAAATGCTTGAAATAGCTTCGCCTGCTCTGTTTCGGGTATGCCTATGCCGGTATCTTGGACGCTAAATTCAGTAAGCCTCGCACCTTTGGCTCCTCGCTGTTTGCAGCTTACGCTGACGCTTCCTTTTTCGGTAAACTTAATTGCGTTGCCGCATAGGTTCAGAAGGATTTGACTTAGCGCTCTGCGGTCTGTGCGCACGATAGCTTCGCCGGGTGGAAGCTTTACTTCAAAAGCAATTGCTTTGTTTTGAGCCAGCGCCCGGAGTGAAGAGGCTACTTCGTTAACCACTTCCTGACATATCACGGGCTCGATGGTTAGCTGATATTTTCCCGACTCGACTTTTGCCAGGTCGAGCAGTTCGTTAATAAGCGAAACCAAATGACGGCCGCTGGTTTGAATGATCCTGAGCTGCTTTTCCTGCTCGGGAGTTAACGGCCCGGCCAGCTTCATAAGCAGTGTGCCGGTAAAGCCGATGATCGCATTGAGCGGTGTGCGTAACTCATGACTCATCGCAGCTAGAAAGCGGTCCTTTGCGAGATTCGCGTCTTCCAGCTCGAGATTCTTTTCGGAGAGCGCCTGCTCGATTTGTTTGCGTGCCGTGACGTCGCGGATTGAAGCCGAGGTTAGTTTTCCTTCCTCGGTTTCGAGCGGACTAAGACTTATCTCGACGGAAAATTCGGTGCCATTCTTGCGCAGTGCACAGAGATCTGAATTTGAATCCATCCCGCGCGTTTTCGAATGCGCGGTAAAATGATTCCGCAGCCCGGTGTGATTTTCGCGGAATCGATGCGGGATCAGCGCTTCGACATTGCATCCGAGAAGTTCCTCGCGCGAATAGCCGAATAGTCTCTCGGTCTGCGAATTGATGAGCACGATTTTGCCTTTATCGTCCACGATAACCATCGCGTCCGGCGCGGACTCGAGCAGGTCGCGAAATTTGCGTTCGCTTTTTTTATGCTCGGCGATTTCCGATTGCAGCGCATCATTGAGCCTCTTCCAATCGCTCGCGCACGGCAGCGCCGCAGCTTGCGGCGCGAGCTTTACCAAAAGCAGCGCGGTTCCCAATGAAGTCAGCGCGGTGACCGCCTTGACGCTGCCGGAGAGCCAGTAATCGGCGTGCCAGATATTCCAAACTTCGAGCAAATGCGTGGTGCCGCAGGCCATGATGAAAACGGCGAAGCAGACAAACATCCAATTGAACTCAATGCCGCTCCGTTTGCGGACGAAATAGATCAGCGTGATCGGAATCGAATAATACGCCAGCGTGATCAGCGAATCGGAAATCGCATGCAGCGCGATCAGGTTTTTCGCCCAAAAATAGCAATGGCCATGAGGCATGAAGGGCGCGCTCGCAAGCGACGCAATGAGGGGAAATAACATGAGCGGAACAGACCCAGCTAATGTAAACGGCTGCAATAATGCGCGCTACGACTTTAATTACCTACTCATTTTACCTTAGGTGAAAATACGTAGGTGATCATCTCGCGATGTGATTGCGAATCGCGTAACGGATCAAATCTTTGGTCGTATGCAGCTGCAGTTTCCGCATGACGCTGGCGCGATGGGTATCGACGGTCTTGATACTCAAACCCATCTTTTCTGCGATCTCCTTTGAGAGCGCGCCTTTGACGATAAGCTGCACAACTTCGATTTCGCGCGGGGTGAGTTCCAGCGCGAGGTTATTTGCCTTTTTGTCGCGCACATGCACCTTGGCCAGGTCAGACACACTCTCTGGAATATACATTTTGCGCTCGGCGATCGTCTCGACGGCTTCCAGGAGCAGGCTGGCGGTGTCACTTTTCAAAATGCAACCGCGCGCCCCGGCCTCGAACACTTCGGATAAAATCGGTTCGATATCGCACATCGTGAGAATGAGAACTTCAATCGCGGGATGATCTTTGCGAATGCGGCGCGTCGCCTCGATGCCGTTCATTATCGGCATTTGGATGTCCATGATGATGATGTCGGGCAAATGCTCGCGCGCGAGATCCACCGCGTCACTGCCGTTCGTCGCTTCGGCGCAAATGTTCCAATGCGATCGCGCGGCCAGCAGACTGCGCAGACCTTGCCGCACCATTGTGTGGTCGTCGGCGAGCAGGAGTTTGAGCGGCTTACTGCTACGTTTCATCCAACGGAATAAATGCCTTCACAACGGTCCCCGGCGACCTTTCCTCGATTTTCAAATGACCGCCGAGCTGCTTCAAGCGGCCGCTCATCCCGGCGATGCCGATGCCGAGGGAAACAATCTCATCGTCAGTGGAAATCGGTTTATTAAGCCCGACTCCATCATCTTCAATCTTCAGCTCAACACCTTCCCGGGTGCGGGAAAGCGTCACACTCGCCGTCGCGGTGTGCGCGTGGCGGTGGATATTTCCGAGACTTTCCTGCACCACTCGGAACAGCGCCGTTTCAATTTCGTCCGCCAAACGTTCCATGTCATACGATGCATCGTAGCGAACGCTGATGCCGCTCCGCTGCGCAAAACCGTCGATGTATTGGCGCAATGTTTTCGCGAGGCCGAATGTTTCGAGCAGCGGAGGATGCAGCAGGTGCGAGATCGTGCGAATCTCACGGCCGCATTGGTTGATGATGTCAATGCTGTCTGCGAGCAGTTTCTCGGCTTTCGCATCACGACCGGATATCCACATCCCGAGCTGGCCAAGGTTCATGCAAACAGCCGCGAGCGCTTGCGCCGTCGAGTCGTGCAGCTCGCGCGCGATGCGCCGGTGTTCCTCGTCCTGCACTTGCAGCAGCCGCCCGGACAAATTGTGCAGCGCTTCCTCGGCGCGCTTGCGTTCAGTAATGTCCACGCCGACTCCGCAAATCAAAAGAACGCGACCTTCGTCATCGAAAACCGGAAACTTGCTGACGAGGCAAAACACCGTTTTATCGCCTTTCGAATATGTCTCGAGCGTCTGAACCTGAGCGCGTGTAGCGAGCGCTCTTTCATCATTTGCCACCAGAGGCGCCGCGATGTCGTCGGGCCAGAGCTGCTCATCCGTGCGTCCGAACCAGTCGCACGAATCGTTAAACATCAGTTCGTTCCAATATTTGTTCAAATAAAGATAACGCCGATTGATGTCCTTCATCCACGCAAAGCCCGGCATGTAATCCATGAATGCCATGAGCTGCTGCTCGCTCTCACGCAATGTGTTTTCGGCCTGCTTACGCTCCGTGATGTCCTGCATGACGGCCATATGCGTGTCAGGCAGGATATTCGCGACCGCGCGATATTCGACGAAACGCGTCGAGGCGTCCTTGCACACGACTTCGCACTCACCACTTTGACGCGCACCGGCGATGAATTTTCGCCACGCTTCGTGCACCGCCTCGCGATGTGATGCGGGCGTCAGATCCCATACCGTGAGCCGCAGAAGCTCATCGTGCGTGTAGCCGAGCAGGTTGCAGCCGGCGGGATTTGCATCGACGCAGCGCCCGTTGTTATCAGCGAAAAAAATCGCGTCGAGTGCGTTGTCGAATAATGCTCGCAAGCGCCGCTCCTGCTCCGAAACTTTGTCCAAAAGCACACGCTTGTGCTCACGCTCATACTCCTCGACCGCAAAACTCGCGGGCTTTGATGTGCCGGCCGCGGCCAACGCGCTTTCTATCGCGCTGAGAATTTCTTGCGGCGTCGCCGGCCGCACCAGCACTTGTAAAACGCCGCCCAGTTTCGCGACCGACTCGACCTGCTCGCGCCGATAAGCACCCGTAAAAATAATCACCGGCGTCGCTGCGAACTCCGCATCACTGCGCAGCTCGCGCACAAAATCGTATCCATCCATCACCGGCATGAGAATGTCGGTAATCGCGAGATCAGGGCGCTCGGCACGCAAAACGTCGAGCGCATCGGCGCCATTCGACGCCTCCACCACATGATATCCCGCCGCGGAAATGAGGCGCCGAAGCAGTTCACGGCTCAATTCCTCATCATCAACGACAAGAACTTTGATGGGGTCACTAACCATCTCGTGCGCAATTATTAGCGAAATTTGCGACGAACGCAAATTCTGACTTCAAAAAATTAGTGCTAGTCCTTTTCCTTAGAAATACGCGCGAAACTTTTCCACGTTGGCCTCGATCCGCTCGCGCAAAGCAATTGTCGCATCCGCAGGCGCACTCGTCTCGCGCGCGACTGCAACGCAGAGTTTCACGAAATTTTCCAGATCACTCACCGACACAAACTCGCTCGCGATTTTTTGCTCCGGACCGCAGTTGTGATAATTGCCGAGCGCGATGCAGAGCGCGGCGCTCGTGTAGCCGTAGAGCTGATACGCGGTCGCTTCGCACGTGCCGCCGGACATGAGGCAGCGTTGCACTGCGATTTCGTTTTTCACCGCGATGTTCGTCAAAGCAGCTGTCGCAGCTGAATCAAATATCGATGTGCGATCACCGACGCGCACAATCGGCCCATCCCCCATTCGCGCCGGCGGTCGCTCGGCGCTGGTTTCGAGCGAAATGATCGTGAGCGTTTTGGACAGCCGCGCGGCTTGCGCGAGTTTGATCGCACCGACAAAACCGACTTCCTCCGCGCGCGTAAAAATTCCGGCGCATGCGCATTCGGTGTTCGCTTCTTCCAACCACTGAAACATTGCAAGAATCGTGACGCAGCCAATCAAATCGTCGCACGCACGCGAATGAATTTGCCCGTCGCGCAGTTCAAATGGCGGCAAATCCCACATCGCAAAATCGCCGAAATTTTTCGTCTGCGGCTCGCGCAGATATTCCGGCGGAACGCTGCCGAGAAAATGCCCGGCGACCCAGCCGGGATGATCCATGTGCGCGGCAAACGCGTAACGCGCCTCCGCATTTCCGCGACGATAATGCGCGATAATGTTTCCGAAATCGTCGCGCTCCGCGGTGACATGCGGACACTGCGCAAGTTGCGCGAGAATTTCGGCAGCGACACGTTCCTCGTGAAATGGCGCGGTTGGCTGCTCGAGCACGGTGCGAGTGAGCGAAAGGAGTTTTTGATTTTCCATCACGCGCTGTTTTACTACGCCGCACATGCTTGCGTGGAAAAAATTCCGCCATCGTCTCGAATGGTTCGGCTGCGACCTGCTCGCGCGCGCCGTGCCGCGCCTGCCGCGCAGCGCGTGCGTGGCAATTGCAAACGCGCTCGGTGCCATCGCGTTTTTTTTCGATGCGCGCGGGCGCGAAGTGGCGCTGGCGAATCTCGAGGCGGCATTCGGAAATCGTTACACTGAAAAGGAGCGCGAGCGGATCGCGCGGGCTTCGTTTCGCAATTTCGCGCGGACGATGATCGACTTGTTTTGGTCCCCGCGACTGCGGATGGAGAACCACAAAAAATATCTCACGCTCGAGGGCGCCGAGATTTTACAAAAGCTGAAGGCGGAAGGCCGCGGCGCCATCATCATGTGTGTCCACCAGGATAATTTCGAGTGGGCGAGCCTCGCGTGCGGGTTTCATGGATTTCCAACAATGATCGTTGCGGAGAATTTCAAAAACCCGCTCCTCGGGCCGATTTTCAACCGGCTGCGCGAAGTCTCAGGACACCAGATCATCGCGCAGGAAAACTCAATGTTTCGTTTGCTTAAACAAGTGAAACGAGGCGGCTTTGCGGGGATGCTGGTCGATCTCAATCTAAAGCCGACACAGGCTGCGGTCGTCATCGAGACGTTTGCGATGAAAACGTGCGTGACAATGCTGCACGCCGTGCTCGCGAAACGCGGCGGCGCGGCGCTGGTGCCGCTCGACAGCCGGCCGTTTCCCGACGGCACGTGCCGCGCGATCTTGCATCCGCCGATCGAAATTTCCGAAAACGCATCGCTGCAGGAAATCGCGCAAAAGTGCTGGGATTATTTCGAGCCGTGGGTGCGTGAAGATCCCGAATCGTGGATGTGGGCGTATAAGCATTGGCGCTACGAGCCCGCCGATGCGACGCGACCGTATCCGTTTTACGCGAATGTGTCCTCGAAGTTTGAAAAATTGCGCGCGCAGATGAAATCGTAGCGGTTGACAAAGCGGACGCGATGCGCTTTGTGCAGGGTGCAATTTATGAAACGACTTCTGCCATTTCTCCTCGTCGTGCTCAGCGTCGCGTTTCTCGCGGGCTGCGCGACTACCCCGCTCGGCAAACCTTATCACGTCACCGCCTACAAACCGCATAATCCAGGCGCGGTGCGCGTGAAAGTTTCGACGTCCACGCAGCACATTTACGTGATGGAAGGCGACCGCTGCCTGATGGCGGTGCAAGGCTGCGTCGGTGAAAATGGCGCGACACCACTCGGGCATTTTAGTGTGATCAACAAGATTCGCAGCAAACGCTCCGGCACATTTGGTTTTACAAGCAGCGGACAGCCCGCCGACGCGCACAAAGGCCAGTCGGTCGCGGTCGGTTATCCGATGGGTTTCTGGGTCGAATTCGCGCCGGCGTATGGCTTTCACGAAGGCTTCGTCTGGTCCATCCCGCGCACCCACGGCTGTATTCGTTTGCACAAGGAAGCAGCGGCGCGTTTGTTTGCGCTGACGAAAATCGGCACGCCAGTGGACATCGCGACGACACAGCCGGAGGACGCGACCGTGGGCAAATCGGTGCAGAGACTTGATCAACGAAACGATCCCGATCCGCCTGCTTCGACGCTGATGTCCGAGCATTATTTCCAGGATCCGCCCGGCCAGCTCTTGATCGAGCAATAATGAGCACGCCTGCTCCCAGTGCCGCGCCTGCGAAGCGCGTGAATTTGCGCACGCCCGACGTGATGGCCGCGGTGCAGGCGCAGGTCGAATCGCATTATCGCAGCGAGATCGTCGAGAAGCTACGCGCCAGCGGCGGCACGCTTACGCGCGAAGGCGTGACGGTGAAGCTCGCGAAGCAATTCGGCTTTTGCTACGGCGTCGAGCGCGCGATCGACCTCGCTTACGCAGCGGCAAAAGTTTTTCCCGATCGCCGCCTTTTCATCCTCGGCGAAATCATTCACAACCCCGAGGTCAACGAGCAAATTCGCGCGCTCGGAATCAAAAATCTGATCGGCAAAAATAAGGAAGCGGAGGTCGACGATCTCACGCCCGAGGACGTGGTGATCGTGCCGGCGTTCGGCACCGACGTGACGACGCTCGCGCGCATCAAGGATCGCGGCTGCCAGATCGTCGACACGACATGCGGCGACGTGATGAGCGTCTGGAAACGCGTGAGGCAAAACGCGAGCGACGATGTGACTTCGATCATCCACGGAAAGGCCGAGCACGAGGAAACCAAGGCAACCGCGAGCCGGGCGATTGTCAGCGGCAAAGGGCATTATCTTATTGTGTTAACGCTCGCTGATACAGACTACGTTTGTGGCTACATTCGTAATGGTGGCGATAAGCAGGCGTTTTTGGATAAATTCAAGGGCGCCTACAGCCCCGGCTTTGATCCCGATGTGCATCTCCGGCGTGTCGGCGTCGCGAACCAAACAACGATGATGCGCGGCGAAACCGAGGAAGTTCAACGCCGCATCGAAGCGGCGATCAAAGACCGCGATGGCGATCAAGGTGTTAAGCAAAGCTTCCGCTTTTTCGACACCATCTGCGGCGCAACGCAGGAACGTCAGGACGCGCTCCGCGACATGTTTAACGAATCGATGAACCTGCTCATCGTCGTCGGCGGTTACAACAGCTCGAACACGTCGCATCTCGCCGAGATGGGCGAGGAAAAATTGCCAACGTATTTTATCCGCAACGCCAGCCGCCTGCAGTCGCGTGAAAAAATT
This sequence comes from Spartobacteria bacterium, assembly GCA_021324395.1. Taxonomy (GTDB): domain Bacteria; phylum Verrucomicrobiota; class Verrucomicrobiia; order Chthoniobacterales; family Chthoniobacteraceae; genus JAJPJG01. Next base: position 60,726 of record JAJPJG010000057.1, read on the forward strand.
ACGCACTACGATTTGCACCAAAAACGCGAAATCGAAACGGCGAACTGGCTGCCGCAACGTCCGCTCACCATCGGCATCACCGCCGGCGCGAGCTGCCCGAACAACCTGATCGAAGATACGATCATCCGTCTTTTCGAGTTGCACGGAGTCCCGCGCGAACAACTCCTCGCGAACTAGCGATTCGCGAGTTCGAGTTCCGGCAATGGCTCGACGATTTCCGGCTCGGCGACAAAGTTGGTAATCAACTCGATATTGCCGCGGTGATCCTCGATCAGCGCCGAGCAGCTCTCGACCCAATCACCGGAATTGAAATATTCGATGTTGTCGATGCGGCGGATGCCAGGCGAGTGGATGTGGCCACAAATGACGCCGCTCACGGAAAAGTCGCGCGCGTAACGTGCGATCGCTTCCTCGAATTTTCCGATAAATGAGACGGCGTCTTTCACGCGCTTTTTGACGTAGGCGCTGAGCGACCAATAGCCGAGTCCAAAGATTTTGCGCAAAGCGTTAACAGGGGTGTTTAGCCGCAAAAGCAATTGATAACCAACGTCGCCAACGAACGCGAGCCACTTGATGTTCTGCACGACTGTGTCCAGCTCGTGGCCGTGCATCACGAAAAGCCGGCGTCCGTCCGCCGTGACGTGTATCGCATTTTGCCGGATTTCGATATTCCCGTAAGTCCCGAAAAAGCTGGTGACGAATTCGTCGTGGTTGCCCGGAATGTAAATCACGCGCGTGCCTTTGCGCGCTTTGCGCAGGATTTTTTGGATCACGTCATTGTGCGCCTGCGGCCAGTAAATGCCGCGGCGAAGCTGCCAGACGTCGATCAAATCGCCGACGACATAGAGCTGCTCGACGTCGTAATCGCGTAAAAATCGGAGCATCGCCTCGGCCTGACTTCCTTTGGTGCCGAGGTGCAGGTCGGAAATCCACGCGGCGCGGTAGGTTTTCATGCGCCTTCATTGCCGCCACTACACACCGTTGTCAAACTTCTAACCCCTTTATGTGCAAAATGTCACACAATCGTAACATAATCGCCGCTAAACCCGCAAAATAAGCCATCAGCATCCGCGCATGAACATTGCTCTGGGAAAGGCGCAGCAACCGAAAATCACCATGCGTAAACGGAAAAAATCAATCCGCCAGATTCTGCGCGAAGCTTATCGCGCGCACTGTCGCGACAAAACCACGCGAATCGCGGTGAAACGCTGCCTCGGCTGCCGGTGAATAACTTGTGAACACATTGCCACATGTTTGTCACACAAACTCGCATTCCGTAATTTTACGGAGAGAAACTCAGTAGTCTCCGCTGCGGCCATCGCACGCGGTTTGCTCCTACAAAGGTTATGCGGAAGACTCGCATTTTGATAGTTGACGACGATCCAAACCTCTCGCGGCTGGCTGGCATGGTTTTGGAGCGAACGAACCTGTATGAAATCCGGATTGAAAACCAATCGACGTGCGCGATGGCGACTGCGCGTCAGTTTCGGCCGGAAATCGTTTTACTCGACGTCGATATGCCGGTGAAAAGCGGCGGCGACATCGCGCGTGAGCTGCGCGGCGACGCGGAGCTTTTTCAGACGCCGATCATTTTTCTCACTGCACTTGTCTCCAAAAATGAAGCGGGTCAGCGCGAACTGGTGAGCGGCGGCTCGCGATTTTTGGCAAAACCGGTGGAGCCGTCCGTTTTAATCGAATGCGTCGGGAAGCTGGCGCGCGAAATGATCGCAGCTGGATAGGCGACCGGGATTGCTCATGCAAATGCGGAAACCAACAGCATTGTCATGACGGAGATTTCGCTCAAACAAGCACACATCCTTATCGTCGACGACGAGGTCGGGAACACGTGTCTGATGACGAATGTGCTCAACCGGCTCGGCTTCACGAATGTTAAAAGCCTGACCGATCCGACGCTGGTTTTTCGAAGCATCGAGAGCTTTCAGCCCGATCTACTGCTGCTTGATTTGAACATGCCGCGCATCAATGGCTTTCAAGTCATGGAGCAGCTTCGCAAACAGATTCCTGCCGAGGACGCATTTCCGATCCTTGTTTTGAGCGGCGACGCCACGATGATTAACAAGCGGAAAGCGCTCGCTTCCGGCGCGACGGACATTCTTTCGAAGCCGTTCGATCCTTCGGAAATCATGGTGCGCATTCGCAATCTGCTATCGGCGCGTTTTCTTCACATTGAAATCCAGGAGCAAAATCAAATGCTGGAACAGCGTGTCGCGGAGCGCACCGTCGCACTGGAAGAAGCGCTGGCCGATTTGAAATCCGCACAGCGCCAGATGCTGCAGCAGGAGCGGCTGCATGCGTTTGCGCAGATGGCCGGCGGCGTGGTGCACGACTTCAGCAACGCGCTCATGTCGGTTATCGGCTACAGCGACATTCTCATCCAGAATCCGGCGATGCTCGACGACAAGGAAACGGTAACCGAGTTTCTGCGCACGATGAACACAGCCGGCCGTGATGCATCGCAAGTCATCAGCCGATTGCGCGATTTTTACCGGCCGCGCGATGAAGGCGATTTATTCGAGCCAACTGATCTCAACGAAATCGTGGAGCAAGTCATTCCGCTCACGCAGCCGAGATGGAAAGATCTCGCGCTCGAACAAGGTCGCACGATCGAGCTTGCGATCGATTTGAAAAAGGTTCCGCCGATCAATGGCAATCCCGCGGAGATGCGCGAGGTGCTGACGAATTTAATTTTGAATTCCGTCGATGCGATGCCGAACGGCGGAAAAATCACACTCCGCACGCAAAGGCGGGCCAGACACATTGTCATCGAAGTCGCCGACACCGGCTGCGGCATGAGCGCGGAAGTGCGCGCGCGCTGTCTGGATCCATTCTTTTCCACAAAAGGGGACAAAGGCACCGGACTCGGTCTTTCCATGGTGCATGGCATCGTTAAACGACATGATGGCACGCTGGAAATCGATACCCAGCCGGGCCACGGCACGACGTTCCGCATGATCTTTCCGAGCCTCGTGCCGACGATTGAAGTCGAAGCAAACCGGCACGTGAAATGCGATCGCGCGTTGCGCGTGCTCGTTGTCGATAACGAGGAAGTCTCGCGCAACGTGCTCGCGAAATATCTCACCGCCGTCGGGCACGAAGTTGCGCTCGCGGAAAGCGGCGAACAGGCGCTCGAGATTTTGCAGACGCACGAATTCGATTTGCTCGTGACCGACCAGGGCATGCCGGGAATGAGCGGCGTTCAACTCGCAGAGCATGTCCACGAAAAACTGCCCGATCAGCCGGTGATCCTCGTCAGCGGATTTACTAATCCAGACGTGGTGACCAGCGCGAAATTGGCAGGGGTTGATTGTTTATTAAACAAGCCGCTCGGAGCCTCGGAGCTTCTCCGCGCGATTGCGACGGTCATGAAGCAACCGCTCGCCGTTTGATCAAAAGCGCCGGGGCAACACATCGCCGCGTTGCATCGCTGCGCGCAACGTAGTGCGAATGCCGGTCGCCGCCGACATGAGCGCGACGCTATCTCGCGCGATTGTTTTCACGACCCAGCCGGTTTCACACAGTCTACTGATGCCGATCCACGCGTTGTCGCAGTGCAATCCGGCAATGTCGCTCCAACATTTCGCGTTGCTCGGGATGTTGCTGAAGACAAATGCGGTCGCTGTGTAGGCTGCTCCAAAATGTTTCCGCAGTGCGCGCAGACTCTCCGTCTCGGGCGTGATCGTGTAGCGCTCGCGCGCAACGCAGACGGAATCGCACGTGATTTGAGTCAGCCAGTCGAGCCGCGCGAACTCGAATACTTCACCCGAAGCGACGCGGCCCGGGGCGATCATTTCGAAAAACAAAAGCTCTGCGTCGCGCTCAAGCGTTATCTTTGTCGTCTGCCGAAATCGCGCGCCGCGCTGCGGAATCATCAAGTGCGGCCACACGTCGAGGCACGCACCGCTTTCGACATAAAACTCCTGCTCGCTCGCCGCGTCGCCACTGATCATGCGATGAATGCGATTCGCGCTCGGTGCCGTCAGCACAAGCTCCGCGCCCGCATTCACACGCACATCGCAGCGGATGCGATCACCGGAAAAAAGCCCCGCTGTGGAGTTGATCACATTGACCACGAGCGCGCGCTCCTCGCGATACGGTTTGCTGATGTGAAACGGCGCGCAGAATGACTGCCGGACCAATGTGCTCTCGCCGGCGTCATCGAGTCCGCACATTAAATCGAGATGGCCGTTCACACGAAAAGCACTTCGCGCCGCAGCCATGCGAGGATCGCGTCCTTCCCGCGCTCGCTTTTTAAATCCGCAAACAAAAATGGCCGCTCGCCGCGCATCATTTTTGCGTCCCGCTCCATCACTGCGAGATCGGCACCGACGTAAGGCGCGAGCTCGGTTTTATTGATGATGAGCAAGTCGCTGTTGCGAATCGCCGGCCCGCCTTTGCGCGGAATTTTGTCCCCTTCCGCGACGTCAATCACATAGATGAACGACTCGACGAGCTCGGGCGAAAATGTCGCCGACAAGTTATCGCCGCCGCTCTCGATGAAAATCACCTGCAAATCCACGTGCCGTCTCCTCAACTCCACGACCGCTGCGAGATTCATGCTGGTGTCATCGCGAATCGCAGTGTGCGGGCACCCACCGGTCTCGACACCGATCACGCGGTCCGCCGGCAGCGCCTCATTGCGCACGAGAAACTCCGCGTCCTCGCGCGTATAAATATCGTTCGTCACCACAGCGATGGACAACTCCGCGCGCAGCCACTGGCAAAACCGCAGCACGAGCATTGTTTTTCCGGAGCCGACTGGTCCGCCGATGCCGATGCGAATCGTTTTCATGAAATAAAGAGCCGCTCGAATGCGCGCTCGTGGCGCATGGCGGCGATCTCGATCATCGGATTGAACCAGCCTACGTCTTCGCGCACGACGCGCAATGAATGACCGATAGCTTCCGTCGCGCAGCATAAACATTCGCTCAACACGCGCTGGCAGCCTTCCTGCCCAATGCGGATGAGCTTCAGTGCGGCGCTGCAAAATGCGGCGAGTGTTTGGTAAAAGTAAGTCGCGAGCGCGGCATCCATCGGTGTCTTTGAAAACTGGAGTCCACAAATCGTGAGCTGGTGCCCTCGCGCTTCGTGCGCGTCGATGCGGCTTTCGAACTGCGCGAGCAGCGGCGATGGTGCGATCTGCAAAAGCATTTTCAGCCGGCGCGTGCCGAGGCTGATGCTCGCCTCACGCAGTTCGCGGCAGATTTTCCACGCGTGAATTTCCCGATCGATCGCGCACAATTCATCGAGGTCTTCGCGCTCTGCCGCCTCGTATGCGAAGCGCAGATACGGCAGCTCGTGATTCGCGAGCGCGGGGATGATTTGCATTTTTAGAAAATCCGAAAGCCCCGTTTCATCGCCGACGATCTCCAGCCGAACGAGTTCCTCGAGCCCGAGCGAATGCGCGTAAGCGCCGGTCGGAAAAAGCGGATCGCTGGTCTGCAAAACGAACGTTAGCCATGCAGACGGATTGCGGAAAGATTCCGCGTCCGCCGCGTCAATGCTCGTATCCATGCGAATGAGCGCCGCGCAGCGGATTGAAAACTTGCGTCGCAGGCGTGAACGCGATGTGCTCGCGAGCGAAGAGCTGTCGCAACGCCGGATCATCCGCGACGACGAGAATCTCTCCACGAAAACCGATCAGGCAATGCAGGTTGCCGATCTTCCACGCAATCTCCGCGCCTTTTCGCAAACCGCAATCGACGATCCGCAGCTCCAGCACCGGCTCGGGTGTTTGCGCGATGAGATAACGATGCTCCTCGGTTTCAAAAAACGCCGTGCCGTCGCTCAGCGGTTCAGCGAGATCGAATCCAAACTCGCGGCCATCGTTGGCGACACCCCGCCATCGGCACTTCGCGAGCGTCTGGCGATCGACGTGCAGCAGAATTTCGCCAAAACCCGGCCTGTTTTTACTGAGTCCTTCGCGGATGATTTCCACGCTAGAAAAGAAAGTAACGCTGCGCGAGCGGCAGCAATGTGGCCGGCTCGCAGGTGAGGATGCGGCCGTCGGCTTTGACGGTGTAAGTCTCGGGATCGACCTCCATTTTCGGCATCGCGTCGTTCCAGAGCAGATCTTTTTTCGAAATGTTGCGCGTGTTTTTTACGGCGACGAGCCGCTTCGAAGTGCCGAGTTTTTTTGCTGCGTCCATTCCGGCGCCGCTGACAAACGTCACGCTCGTCGAAAATTTAGCGCGGCCGTGCGCGGCAAATTGCGGACGATAAAATGTCGGCTGCGGCGTCGGTATGCTCGCGTTCGGGTCGCCCATGTTCGCATTCGCGATGAGGCCGCCTTTTAAAATCACTTCAGGTTTGACGCCGAAAAACGCGGGCTTCCAAACGACGAGATCGGCGAGTTTGCCGACTTCTATCGAGCCGACTTCGTGCGCGATGCCGTGCGTGATTGCGGGATTGATCGTGTATTTCGCGATGTAACGCAGGGCGCGAAAGTTGTCGGAAGCCGCATGGACAGACGATTCCAGCGCACCGAATTGCGTTTTCATTTTGTGCGCGGTCTGCCATGTGCGCGTGATGACTTCGCCGACGCGGCCCATCGCTTGCGAGTCGCTCGACATCATCGAAAACGCGCCGAGATCGTGCAGCAAATCCTCCGCGGCGATCGTCTCCGGCCGGATGCGCGACTCGGCGAACGCGACGTCTTCGGGAATTTTCGAATCGAGATGATGGCAGACCATGAGCATGTCGAGATGCTCGTCGATCGTGTTTACGGTGAAAGGCCGCGTCGGATTTGTCGACGACGGCAGCACGTTTGCTTCGCCGCAAACTTTGATGATGTCCGGCGCGTGTCCGCCGCCAGCGCCTTCGCTGTGATACGTGTGAATCGTGCGGCCTTTGAACGCGCGGATCGTGTCCTCGACGAAGCCGCTTTCGTTCAGCGTGTCGGTGTGAATCGCGACCTGCACGTCCAATTCGTCGGCGACATCGAGGCACGTCGAAATCGCCGCGGGCGTCGTGCCCCAGTCTTCGTGTAATTTCAAACCGATCGCGCCGGCGAGGATTTGCTCGCGCAGCGGCTCGTGGGTGGAGCAGTTGCCTTTGCCGAGAAAGCCGAGGTTCATCGGGTATTCGTCCGCGGCCTCGAGCATTCGCGCGATGTTCCAAATGCCGGGCGTGCAAGTCGTCGCATACGTGCCGTGCGCCGGGCCGGTGCCGCCGCCGATCATTGTGGTGATGCCGCTCGCGAGCGCGTGCTCGATTTGTTGCGGACAAATGAAATGGATGTGGGTGTCGATTCCGCCGGCGGTGACGATGCAGCCTTCGCCCGCGATGACTTCCGTCGCCGCGCCGATCGTCATCGTGATGCCGTTTTGAATCAGCGGATTTCCCGCGTGGCCGATGCCGACGATGCGTCCGTGCTTCACGCCGATGTCGGCTTTGATCACGCCTTGCACCGCGTCTAAAATCAGCGCGTTCGTAATGACGAGATCGAGCGACTCCGCATCGCGCGCCGTCGGCGACTGCCCCATACCGTCGCGAATCACTTTGCCGCCGCCGAATTTCACTTCGTTTCCGTAGCCACCGTTTTCCGCGATGAGATCGCGCTCGACTTCGATGAAAAGCTCGGTGTCCGCGAGCCGCACACGATCACCGACGGTCGGCCCGAACATCTCGGCATATTGCCGTCGCGTCATTCTCATAATTTTCCGTCCACTTTGTTGTTGAGCCCGTAAACTTCGCGTGCGCCGGCGAGCGCGACGATTTCAACTTCCTTCGTGTCGCCGGGTTCGAAACGCACAGCCGTTCCGGCGGGAATGTTCAGACGAAATCCGCGCGCGGCAACGCGATCAAAATGCAGCGCAGTATTCGTTTCAAAAAAATGAAAATGGCTGCCGACTTGAATCGGGCGATCGCCGGTATTCGAAACGCGTAGCGATTTTGTCTCGAGATTGGCGTTCGCGCTGAGTTCGGTCGCGTTGGGCACTATTATTTCTCCGGGAATCATCGGATCGGATTGTGAACGGTGACGAGTTTCGTGCCGTCGGGAAATGTGGCCTCGGCCTGCACTTCGTGAATCATCTCAGCGACGCCTTCCATCACGTCGGATTTTTTTAAAATCGTTGTGCCGTAGCTCATCAACTCCGCGACTGATTTTCCATCGCGCGCACCCTCGAAAATTTCGTAGGTGATGATCGCAATCGACTCGGGGTAATTTAGCTTCAATCCGCGCGCCTGCCGTCGCCGCGCGAGATCCGCGGCGGTGACGACGAGCAATTTTTCCTGTTCGCGTGGGCTGAGGTGCATTTTTTTTAAAAACTAAAACCGACGAGCCATGCCGTGCCGACAAAAATCGCGACTGCGGAACACGCGAATAACATCCCTCGATACAATCGCGCGCCTCTTTTCGCGAAGCGCGTCGAGACTGAGCCGATGATCGCGGCGAACGCAATCATCGCCACCACGGTGCCGAGGCTGTAGCAGCCGAGATACGCGACGGCTTGCGCGTTTGACGGCAGCGCGAGCGCGGGGATGATCGCGAGAAAATGCGAACTGCCCGATAGCCCGTGTAGCGTGCCGATGCCGAACGCCGCGTGCGTGTGCACGTGCGGTTTTTCGTGAGCCGCATTCGGAGCGTGCATGTGAATGTGCGCGTGTTCCTTATCGCCGTGCTCGTGCTCGTGCGTATGGATTTGCAGCGCCTTGCGCAATGCCCAAATACCGATGCCTATCAGCAGCACGCCGACGAGCCGATCGCTCCAGCTTGAAATCAAATCGACGGGCAAAATGCCGCGCAGCAGCAGCGACAAAATGCCGACAAACACAACACCGGACGCGTGTCCCGCACCCCATCGCAATCCGGCGATCCACGCGCGCTGCGGATATTTCGTGGCGAGCGGCGCGATCGCGGCAAGATGATCCGGGCCGGATAAAACGTGAATGAGGCCCGCAGCAATGCCGGCGAAAAGCAGGATGATCATGTGTGATGAATGGTGGATGGTTTTTGTAGTTCGAGGAAACTTTTCTGAAAAATGGCGGTGAAATTTTTCACACGGAAATCTCTGCGAGCTCGGGCGCTGGCGTTTTGTTGAAGACCGCGTCGAAGCGCTCTTTTTGCCGCTTCGCGATCCATTGATTCACCTGCCACAAATCCGCGACCGGCATGCCGGTGTAAGGCTGTGTGTGCAGATAACCATCCGGCCCGAACTCCGGCGTGAGGGTGCTGATTTCAAGCCCACGCGTTTTTTGGCTCAGCCAGATCAAATCCCACCAGCGCTCGTGCGCCGCGAGCGCGGCGGCGTATTCCGGCGCGGCGGGATCGGGCACTTGCGGGCCTTGATCGTAGCCGACGCGCGCGTGGATGTGATACGCGCGCTCGGCGCAGAGCGCGAGGATCTCCGGCTCGGTATCGATGAGCCGCTCGCACACGACGCACCAATGGCTGAAGTCGCACGTCAATTTCATCTGCGGCAACTGGCGTAAAATTTCGTGCGCAATCCACGGATTAAAAAGCGAGCGACTGCGATGCGTCTCGAAGCTGACGATGCGGCCATACTCTCGCGCGCATTCTTTCGCCGAGCCGAAAAAATCGACGCTCTCGGAAATACTCCACGCATCGCAGCCGGCGATCGCGTTAATCAAAACCGGCCCGCATCCTGCGACGCGTTCGACTTGCGCTCGGAAATCCTGCATGTGCTCGGCGATTGTCGCGTTACGCCGGGGAACGTAGCCGCCGCCCGTGCAAATTTCCTGGATGAAACCGAGTCCGTGATCGCGCAGCAACGCGCAACGCTCGCGACGCTCGCTTTCGTCTTCGCAAACGGGCGCTTCGATTCCGTCGAAACCGGCTTCCACGCATTGCTGAATCGCTTCTAAAAACGTGCCGTTATGTCCCCAGAGCGGCTTAAAAATCTTCAGCTCCATTCGTTTAAACTTCAGTTGCCCAGATGCCGCGAATCCGCGCTGCAATGTAACGATGAAAAAGCCAGATCGGCATTTCGAGATGACTCAACCGCCCTTCGCGCGAACTCGACGAACGCAAGCCGCGCTGCACGCCGGTGCAGACTTCCATATCCTCGATGTGAAATGCGTAAAGCACCTGCGCTTCACGCGCTCGCAATTCCTCGAAATCGGCTTGCGTGGCGACTTCCGGAGCGACAAGCGTCGTGGTGAGCAGCTTCATGCGATCCGCGCCGAGCGGCTGCAGCCGATACCAAATGACACGATCCGGCGCCGTCGCGAGCAGGCAGTTCGGATGAATCAAAAACAGGCCCCATTCCGTTTTTTGCGTTTCATTTAAACTGGCAATTGTCGGAAAACCGGATGACCAATCGCCGCCGCGTTCGCGCTCGCGCAATTCCTCACGCAGCGAATCTTTGTAAGGCAGATGGGCGCGGACGTAGCGACGGTGCTCCGGTTCGGTCCACGTGTCGCGCGCCGGCATCATCGGCTGCAGCGTTTTATGATGGATGCCAAGGTGGTGATAGCTCTCCATGAAATTTTCTACGAGGACCTTCCAGTTGAATTCGCAGTCCCACTCGCGCGCGATCACGAGTTGCATTCCGGCCATTTTGTAAGCCGCAATATCGATTTCCATTTCGGTTAACTGCGGCGCGAGCGGCGGCGCATTTCCGTCGAGGTTTACAAAAACGAATCCCTGCCAAACCTCGCTGTGAAAAGCGCGCAGCGAAAATTCGTCGCGACAAAAACCGGCCGCTTCGTGCATTTCGGGCGACGCTTTCAGCTGCCCGTCGAGCTCGAAACTCCACGCGTGGTATGGGCACAAAAAAAAGCGTGTGTGGCCACACGCCGGCTTGTCGGAATTCGGCGCAACCGAGCCGTGGCCTTCGTATCCGTAACCTTCCGGCATAATGTCCATCGCGCGATGCGGGCAAACGCGCGACAGCACGCGCACGCTCTCGTCTTTTCCACGAATGATGACGAGCGGCTCATCAAGCAAATCGACATTTAAAAAATCGCCGGCATTTGGAATCTGCGAAATGTGCGCGACGCAAAGCCAGTCATTGCGAAACAGATTCGCAACTTCCCATTCGTAAAATTCTTCGCTGGTGTAAGCCTGCGCTGGAATCGTTTTCGCTCGTTCCAGCGGCAGATCCGCCGCTTCGCAAATGCCGCGCTGGATTTCCTCGATGGAAATTTTTCCGCGCGGAAACAAAATCGGCGCGGATGTTTTTTGCTGGTCAACGGCAGCGCTGCTCATGTCGGAACGAGTTGGTTCGAATTTAAAAAATCAAAGTCGATTTCGCGGCGCGCATCGGGATTCGCGCGAACGTAATCGGCTATCTCATGGCCGCGCGCGAACCACACCCCGCCGCGCTCGCGCATCGCGGCGACGAGCTCCTCGAGCAATCGCACGCGCGACGGACGCCCGCTCAGCCACGGGTGCAGTGTGAGCACGAAGCAGCAGCCGAAGTCGTGCATCGCATCAAATTCGCGCCACCAGAGATCGTAAACTTTCGCGCAATTTTCCGGCACGAATCCCCACGTCGGATCGGCGCTGAACGCGAACTGTTCCCAATCTTCGAGCATCCACTGCCCCGGGATTTCGACGAGACCGTTGTCGTGAAAATACGGCACGTCGTCGCCCATTTCGCTGGCGCAATATTCGACGCCGTGCTTTTGCAAAAGCGCGGGTGTCCATGGATTGATCTCAAACCATGGCGCACGAAAACCGCGCGGTTTTTCGCCGGTCAGATGAGTGAGAATGCCGATGCTTCGCACCAAAATTTCCTCCTCCGCGGCTTCGTCGAGATACGCGAGTTTCTCGTGCAAATAGCCGTGGAGTCCGATTTCATGCCCGTTCGCGACGATTGCCTCGATCATGTGCGGATGATTTTCCGCGATGTATGCCGGCACAAAAAAAGTCGCCGAAACTTCGAGATGCGCGAGCAATCCGAGCAATCGCGGCACGCCGATGCGCGGCCCATATTCGCATTGCGACATCAGGGTGCGGCGGCGCGCGAAAGCTGCGTCTTCGCTCAGCGCGGTCGTCTCGCCATCGACGTCAAAACACAACATCGCCGCGCAACGATTCCCCTCCGGCCACTGAAATCGCGGCTCGGGCATGAAGCGCGATTCACTCCACTTCATCGCCCGCGACGGTGAGTTTGATCATCGGCAGCTTTTCCTCTTCGCCCGTTTCCACCGGCGGATGAATCAGCTCCTCGAGACGTTTTTTTAGCGACAGAAATTCCGGTGAAATGAACTGCGCTGCCGAGCGTGGACGCGGCACCGGGTTTTCAATGAACTCGACCACGCGTCCCGGATTTGAGCCCATCACAAGAATGCGATCGGCGAGATACGCCGCTTCATCGAGATCGTGCGTGATGAACAAAATGGTCACATCCACTTTTTTCCAAATCTGCAGCAGATATGCCTGCATCTGGCAGCGCGTCTGCGCGTCGAGCGCGGCGAAAGGCTCGTCCATGATCAAAATGCGCGGCTCGTTCGCGAGCGCGCGCGCGATGGCGACGCGTTGTTTCATGCCGCCGCTGAGCTCGTGCGGATACAAATCCTCGAACTTCGCGAGGCCGACCATGTCGAGCCACTGGCGCGCCTCGGCCTCGGCGGTGACGTGCGATTTACCGCGCATTTCGAGACCGAACATCACATTGCGCTTCACCGTGAGCCACGGGAAAAGCGTGTAGCCCTGGAAAACCATGCCGCGATCGGGACCGGGGCCGCTGACGTCGTGATTGTCGAGCAAAACGGTGCCGCCGCTGCATTCATCGAGGCCGGCGATAATGCGGATGAATGTCGATTTTCCGCAGCCGGACGGGCCGATGACGCAGATAAACTCACGGCGATGAATATTTAGCGATACGTTGTTAAATACGATGTGTTCGCTGCCGTTTGCACCGAACGATTTTTTCAAATCATCGACGCGCAAAATCACTTCTCGCTGACTAATGCGCCGAAAGCGCGCGGCGACTTCCGGCAATTGCTCGCGGTAATCGGGAAGCTTTAGTTCAGCGAGCGACATCGGCTTGCATGTTTGGTTTTTCCTCATCGCTCACCGGCGCGATCGCCTCGGGCCAGAGCGGTGGGAACCAGCTCCGCTTTTTCCGCAGCACCGAGGCACGACGCCGTTTCCACGGGAACATGACAGTTCCGAGCCATGCGAGAAATAGATCGGTCGAAAAACCGATGATACCGATCATCGCGATCGCGGCGTAGACGTTGTCGAAGTTGCGGTAGCGCGCCTGCTGGTTGATGAAAAACGTGATACCGGACATTGTGCCGACGACTTCGGCAACGATGAGATACGTCCACGCCCAGCCGAGCAAAATGCGCATATCGGTATAGATGTCGGTGATCGAAGCCGGGATAATGACTTTGAAAAGGAGCTTGAGCCGCGATGCGCCGAGTGTTTGCGCGGCCTCGATCAATGCCGGATCAACTTTGCGCACCGTGTTCGCGATTACGAGCACCTGCTGAAAAAATGTGCCGATGAAAATGATCGCGATTTTCGGTGGATCATCGATGCCGAGAATCGCTACGCACAACGCACCAAATGCCGGCGCGGGCAGGTAGCGGAAGAACTCGACAAACGGCTCCTGTAGCCTGGCAAAAAACCGATACGTCCCGCACAAGACGCCGAGCGGCACGCCGAAAATCGACGAGATGACGAAGCCCCAACAAATCGTTCGAATGCTGTGACCGAGCGATTCGTGCAGCCACGGCTCATTCGGCAGTCGCGGCGGAGTTTTAAACGCGGTGTAAAACGCACGCGCGACCGCATGTGGTGGCGGAAAGTAAACGGGATTCACGCGCATGCCTTCCGCCGGCGTCATGTTTTGCGCGCGCATTTTCGCATTCTCCTGCTCGAATTGCGCGCGAGGCACTTCCATGTCCTCGATGAAATAATCGACATCCCCGGCCGACGTGACGCGCACGAGCGGGTGCCACAAAAACGGCACGTAGCTGACGAGCGCCCAAGCCGCGAGCGGTAAAACAAACGACAGCACGGTGAGCTGGAGCTGCCGCCGAGGCGACAGCTCCTTTTTCAAACCGAGCCAGTCGTGATTGTTTTTGCCCGCGACCGGCATGGCGTTACTTCAAGCCCATCACGACCGAAGGCGCGACGTAGCTCTCGACCTTCTGCGAGTCCTTGTAGACTTTGTTGTCGAGGTTGAATTTGTTGCCGACGGTCATCGAGCCGTAGATCGACATTAGCGTGTCGTTCTTTTTCAGCGCGGTCTTGGCTTCGGCCAGCGTGAGGAAGTGCGTGCCCGGAATATTTGTTCCATAATCCGTCGCATCCGCGCCGACTTTCGCGGCCATGATTTTAACCGCATCGTCCTTCGTTTTCTCGTCTTTTAAATAATCAACACATTTGTAAAACACGCCCGCTACTTTCGCCCAATCGTCCTTGCGCTTCGCGTAGCTCGTCGGGTTCACCGCGAGCACGTCGTAGATCAGGCCTTTCGCATCGGCGCTCGTGAACAGCTTTTTCGAGCCGGGCACTTGCTTCAGCGCCTGGCCGGAAACCGGATACCACGCGCCAATCGCCGCGACCTGACCGGATGCGAGCGTTTGCGGCGTGTTATTCGTCGGTGTATTCACAAGCGTCACGTCGTCCTGCGTCATGCCATTTGCCTTGAGCGCTTGCAGCAGCAGCAGATGTTCGACAAGCGTTACTTCGATGCCGACTTTCTGGCCTTTGAGATCTTTGATCGATTCGACACCGGGTTTGCCGACGATCATGTCGCTGCCTTCGCTGTAATCGAGCAGCGCGACGAATTTGCTTTTCGCGCCACTCGCGCCCGCGACGAGCGCATCGGTCGCCACAATGCAGTCGGCGTCAATTTTTCCGGCGGAAAATGCATCGATCGATGGCAGGTAATCGAACCAGACAAGGTCGACATCGACGCCGGCGTCCTTGAACCAGCCTTTTTGTTTTGCGACTTCGAAAATCGTGTAGCCCGGCCAGTCGGAGTAACCGATTTTCAATGGTTCCGCGAATGCCGATCCGGCGAACGCGACGAGGGTTGTTAACGCGAGGGTTAACTTTGTTTTTAGTTTCATGTTTTTTGTTGGGTGTTGTTTGTTTTTGCGGTGAAAAATCAGAACAGCCGCGCGTAGCGATCGATTTCCCATTGGCTGATCGACTGGTGGTATTCCTCCCATTCGGCGCGTTTGTAGGAGATGAATTCCTGCTTCAACGCCGCGCCAAGCACGCTCTCCGTGAATGGATCGGCCTCGAATGCATCGACTGCTTCGCCGAGCGTTTTTGGCAACGGCTCGATTCCGCGCGCTTTCAATTCGGCATCGCTAAAATCGTAGAGGTTTTCGTTGTGCGGATTGCCCGGATCGAGATTTTCGCGGATGCCCTCGAGTCCGGCGGCAAGCGCGAGCGTCGCGGCGAGATACGGATTGCACGATGAGTCGGCGTTACGCGATTCGCAGCGGCCGCCGCCCATCGGCACGCGGATCGAGTTGGTGCGGTTGTTCGTGCCGAACGAATTGAAAATCGGCGCCCACGAGTAGTAGCTCATCGCGCCGCGGCGAATAAGCCGCTTGTAGCTGTTCACCGTCGGAGCAAACGCGGCGCACAACGCGCGTCCGTGCTTGATGATTCCGGCGATGAACGAATAACCGAGCTGCGACAAGCCAAGTCCGCGCGCGTCTTTGTCGTGTTTCGCTTTGAACAAATTGATGCCGGTCGTTTTATCCGCGAGCGACATGTTGAAATGCGCGCCATTGCCCGTTTTGTCCGCAAACGGCTTCGGCATGAATGTCGCGAGCATGCCGTGATCCGCCGCGATTTTTTTCGCCATGTAGCGGAAGAAAATGTAGCGATCCGCCATCGTCAGCGCGTCGGCGTATTTGAAGTCGAACTCGAACTGCGAGTTGCCGTCCTCGTGGTCGAATGAATAAACGTCCCAGCCGAGTCCGTTCATCGTTGAGACCATCGCGTCGAGAAATGGAAACGCGTCGAAGAACCGCTTCACGTCGTAGCAGCTCTTGATGAGGTTGTCGTCGGGGTTAGGGATCAACAACCGTCCATCTTCGCTTTGTTCAACGACGTAAACTTCGCACTCGATGCCGACATTGAAGACGAATCCCATCTCCTCCGCCTCGCGCAGCACACGCTTGAGCGCGACGCGCGTGTTGATTTCGTAAGGTTCGCCTTTGAAATGATTGTCCGCCGGCATCCATGCGACTTCCGGTTGCCATGGCAGTTGCGTGATCGCGTCGAGATCGGGCATCGAGCAGATTTCATCGTCGTTCGGCGACTGGCCGAGGCCGTCGAGCGCATAGCCGGTATAAAGTTCCGAGCCGCGCGCGAAGTCCTCGAAATGCGCAATCGGCACGACTTTGCCTTTCGGGCAGCCGTGGATATCGACGTAAGCGCCGAGGCAATATTTTACGCCTCGACCGATCAGCGTTTGTTTTATTTGTGCGATTTCCTCGTCCGTTTTCATGCGCGGCTGAAATAGCTGTTCGGTAACGGCGGCTGCTCGATCATCGCGGCGCGGACTTGCGCGGCAAGGTCTTCGACGATCCATGTGAAAAGCCGTGCGCCCTGCTCGCGCGTGGCGCCGCTCGGAAATCCAGTGACGCCGTTTGTGCTCGTGCGATTGACCGGATGCGAAAAAATTAAACCATCCGTGCGATCCGCGTCGTCACTGGCCGCGAGTTTTTCCACGCGCACGAGCGACGGCGCGCGATGCAGCATCAAAGCGGTTTCGGCGGCATTCGCATGCCAATCCTGCGCATCCGCAAAGAACTCCGCACGCACCCGCGCGCTGACTTCCGCAACGTTGCGAATCGCAACCATCGCGTCATCGAAACGGCTCCGAATAATCTCCAGCGCACAACGCAGCGGCGCGAAATTCGTGACGTGCGCGTTTATCAACATCAGCCGCCGAAAACCGAACGCGTGAATCCATTCAAATATCTGCACGACCGTGTCGATCAGCGTCTGCGGCTGCAGTGCGATGGTTCCCGGCCAGCGTCGCGAATGGCCGAGCGAACAGCCGTAACGCAGCGTCGGCAAAACCGGCGCGCCCGTTTCGGCGGAAACCGCGTGTGCGACTTCCGTTGCACACACGCTATCCATGCCGACGGCAAGATGCGGGCCGTGTTGCTCCGTCGCACCGACCGGCAGCAGCGCAAGCTCGACCCCCGAGGAGGCAAGGGCGCCGATCTCTTCCCACGTGAGATTTTCCCACAGAAGCGGCGCCGATGCTGGTGCGGTGCTCATTTTTTCGCTTTCGCTTTTTTCGATTTGCGCTCGGGCCAATACGGCGGCGGCGGTAGTTCCGTCGGCGGTTTGCGGCCGAGCTTGCCTTCGTTTACGAGTGTCGCGAGCACGTCCATGATCCCCCGTGTGGCGACGAGCGCCGTCATGTCGCTCGGATCATAAGCGGGCGCAACCTCGACAACTTCCATGCCGGAGAGCCCTTCGCGCGCGACGAGGCGGAGCAGTTTCAAAACTTCGCGCGGCAAAAATCCGCCGGGCTCGGGCCAGCCGGTGCCTGGAACAAATCCACTGTCGAGCGAATCGACGTCGAAGCTGAGATAAACGGCTTTAGCGCCTTTCCATGCGACATCGAGCGCGATCTCGGCAGCGCGTTCCACACCCATTTCGCAAATGTCGTCGATTGTTAAAACAGTCGTTCCTCGGGAGCGCCCGACCTTCACGCCCGGTCGCGGCGCCTGCCAGCCGCCGATGCCAAGCTGCACGAGATTCACGGGCGGCGCATTCGGAATGTTCGTCGCATGAAACCACGGCGTCGTGTGCATCCGCTCGTCCATGTCCGTCTCTTGCGTGTCGACGTGGCGGTCGATGTGAATGATGCCAACCGGACCGTCGATGAACGGCGCAATGCCGCGCACGTTGGGATAGCCGATGGAATGATCGCCGCCGAGCATGATCGGGAACACGCCGTTGCTGCGCACATGCGCAACGGCTTTCGAGATCTGGTCAAAGCCTTTCTCGATGTTTGCGATCGTGAACACGTCGCCGACATCGCACCATTTCAGCGACTCGCGCAGGTCGACGCCGAGTTCGTAATTGTAAGTGCCGTAAAGCGCCGAGATGCGCCGGATGCCTTGCGGGCCAAAGCGCGTGCCGCTGCGGTAAGTCGTGCCGATGTCGAACGGCACGCCGATAATCGCCGCATCAAATTGCGATACTTTGTTTACGTCTTCGAGATAAGGTGTCTTCGCGAAAGTATTGATGCCGGCGAAATGCGGAAGCTCGCCTCGTGCGAAAGTCGAGATCGTGCGATCCTTCACCGACGGAGCGGCTTCAAGTCCGTGCGCGAGACAGCGATCGACTTCCTCCTTCCAACCTTTCGCGCCCAATTCCTTCTCGCGAAATTTTGCCCAGGCCCCCTGGCGCACCGCAGGGTCGAACACTTCCGGATGCGGATGTCCCGGCGGCACCTGCCCTGGTTTGTCGTAATCCGCGTGTTCTACGCGCGCCCACGGATAACCCTCCGCGTGCTGCGGATGCGGATGATGCGAACTCGGCAAATCCGGATATGGCTGCCCGTGCTCGGCATGGTGATGTTTGCCCGCGATCCAATCGTGACCGGTCGAGTCGTGATGATCCTTGTCCTCGGCGTGCGCGAGATCGTGCTGCGCCGCTTTGCTCGCCGACCGCACGCGGCGAACCATGTTTTTCTTTTTGTGCGAATGTGAATGGCCGAAGCCCATTGTGGTTGTGGATTCTAAATTTCAGATTTGGATTTTGGATTGGCCGAAAAATGCAACTGCGGAATCAATCCAAAATCCGCAATCTAAACTCCAAAATCAGCGGGTGGACCGCAGCAGATGTCGATGAGCGTCAGCCGCAAAAAATGCGCATGCTCGCGGCTGGCGTGCTCAGCTTTTAAAAAGCGGTATTTCTGCACGGCGGCACGTTTAGCATTGCGTGTGCCACATGTTTTGAGTTGTGGAAATTTCACCGCAACTGGCTTAAATACAGGGCTCGCGGGCGATCAGCCGAATCCAAGCCCACACTTCGCGCGCTGTCTTTCTGATTACACGCTGCGCATTTCGCTGCAGCATTTTGCACATGGGCATCCAAATGAGTGCGCACCGGCGAACGCTTGAGTGGGTGCGACAGATAGTCTTCGCGCCCGTAAAACAAAGGAAAACGTTATGAAACTAGTTACAAAAGCCATCCTCACCCTCGCGATAGTCGCTACCGGAACCGCCTTCGCGGACGATCTCGGCTACGTGGTAATGCAAGATTCCCACGGAAATTTGCGCCCGATGTATTTCCGCACGAACGACAAAACGCCGTCCGTCGCGCTGTATACCCGCGGACAGTCGGTCGGTGCGACACGCGTGGAGGCCGATCGCAGCGAATGGAGCGCGATTGCGGAGACGAATCAGCACGCGCAGACGATCACACGCTACTCGCACCTGCAGTAAGCGCGCGCTTACACCGTTAGGTATTTGCGAACCACCTCGTCGGTGAGCTCGCCGATGCCGCCGTGTGCGACGATCGCACCACGATCCATGATGTAAAAATCGTCGGCGAGGTCTTTGCAAAAATCGAGATACTGCTCGACGAGCAAAATGCTCATAGCGCTATCCGATTTCAGCTTCTGCAGCGTGTCGCCAATCAGGTCGATGATGTTCGGCTGAATACCTTCGGTTGGTTCGTCGAGGATCAGCAGTTTCGGTTCGGTGAGCAGTGCGCGGGCAATGGCGAGTTGCTGTTGCTGTCCGCCGCTGAGCACGCCCCCTTTTCGCGCGAGGAATTCTTTTAAAATCGGGAACAAATCGAGCACGCGCGTCATCTGGCCATTTACTTTCCGACCGGTTGCGACCAGGCCGATCTTCAAATTCTCGAGCACTGTCAGGTTCGGAAAAATATCGCGGCCTTGTGGAACGTAAGCGATGCCCGCGCGCGCGCGATTTTCCGGTTTCATGTTGAGAATGCTGCGGCCCTCGAACGTGATCTCGCCGGCGATCGTTTTTTGCAAACCGGTGATGCTTTTGAGCGTCGTTGTTTTGCCGACGCCGTTGCGGCCCATCAAGCAAACAAGCCGGTTCGCGGGCACCTCGAGCTGCACGCCGCGTAGAATGCGCGAGCCGCCAATGCTGACCTGGAGATTGTCGATGCGCAGCATGTCAGTTGTGGTGATGCTTGCGGCCGAGATAAACCTCTATCACGCGTTCGTTGTTTTGCACTTCGTCGACGCTGCCTTCGCACAAAATCGTGCCTTGGTGCAGCACGGTCACTTTTTTCGCAATCTGCCGGACGAAAACCATGTCGTGCTCGATGACGATAATCGAGTGCCTTCCCGCGAGGCTCAGCAGCAGCTCGCCGGTTTTTGCTGTTTCTTCATCAGTCATGCCGGCGGCCGGTTCATCGACGAGCAATAGCTTTGCGTTTTGGGCGAGCAGCATTCCGATCTCTAGCCATTGCTTTTGTCCGTGCGCGAGTGAGCCGGCTTTTGCGTCGATTTTTTCGCCGAGGCCAACGGTTTTTAAAATGTCGTGAATCCGCTCGCGCTGCGCCGGCGTCACACGCGCGAACAGGGCACTGAAAACTCCACGGCTTCCTTCCATCGACAGCAGGATGTTTTCAAAAACGGTGTGGTCGACATATACCGTCGGCGTCTGGAATTTGCGGCCAATGCCGAGACGATAGATTTGATATTCGTTTAATTTTGTGAGCTCCGTGCTTTCGCGACCAAACTGGATCGTGCCGGCATCAGGCTTTGAACGGCCCGTTATTAAATCGAGAAATGTTGTTTTTCCCGCACCATTCGGTCCAATCACGGTGCGCAACTCGCCTTCGTCCATGTAAAAATTCAAATCCGAGATCGCCTTGAAGCCATCGAACGTCTTGTTCACCCCTTCCGCGGTAAGAATGAAATTCTTCATGGATTGCGGATGGCGGGTTGCGGATTGGGAAGAGAATCCGCATCAGGCGTCTGTTTCAAATCCGGCACTACCGGCGTCGTTTTGAATTTTTCCGCAATCCACCCTCCGCAATCTGAAATCAATCCGACGATTCCTTTTGGCAAAAACAGGACTACCAGCAAAAACATGCCGCCCAAAATAATCAGCCAGTAATCGGGATACGCGCGCGTTGCCCAGCTCTTGAGCGTGTTGACGAAAATCGCGCCGACGATTGGTCCGACGAGTGTGCCGCGTCCGCCGACAGCGACCCAGACGACAGCTTCGAGCGATTTGTCCGTCGCCATTTCGCTTGGGTTGATGATGCCGACCTGCGGTGTGTAAAGCGCGCCGCCGAGAGCGGCGATAATCGCGCTTGCGACAAAGACGAAGAGCTTGAAATTAGCCGCGGCATATCCGGAAAAAAGCACACGATTTTCGCTGTCGCGAATCGCCCGCTGGACTTTTCCGAACTTCGTTTTCGTGAGCCACCGGCAAAAGCAATACGTTAACAAAAGCAAAATACCCGTAGAAATGTAGAGCATGCGTTGCGTGGCCGGCAGACGCAGGTCCTGTTGAAGCAAAAGCTTAAAATCCGTAAAACCGTTGTTGCCGCCCATCAGCAGATTATTTCTAAAGAAAAGCAGACACGCGCCATAGGTTAACGCTTGCGTGAGAATCGAAAAATAAACGCCGCGAATGCGCGAGCGGAACGCGAGAAAACCAAAGACCAGCGCGAGCAATCCCGGTAACAACACAACCATCATTAGCGCAAATGGGAAACTCGCGAATGGTTTCCAAAATGTCGGCAGCGTGTTCCAGCCGAGGAAGACCAGAAAATCGGGAATCGCCATGTGATACTGCCCGAGATTGCCGATCATCCGCATCAGATACATGCCCATCATGTAGCCGCCGAGTGTGAAGAAGAGGCACTGGCCGAGGCTCAGCAATCCAGTGTAGCCCCACAGCAAATCGACACTGATCGCGAGCACGGCGTAGCTGAGATATTTGCCGTAAAGATTGATCGTGAAATTGCTGACAATGCCGCTCGCGTTGAGCAGGGGTAAAATGACGATCACTAAAATCGCAACGATCGCGACGGCGAGTAATTCCGTTTTGCGCTTCATCAACCCTCGAGGCTCCGGCTGCGCGCGGCGAATAGGCCGCTCGGTTTCCACTGCAAAAAGAGAATGATGCAAATGAGCACGGTAATTTTTCCGACGACCGGCGATCCGAAAACCTGCTGCAGCACCTGATCCGCTGTGCCGATGCCCAACGCGGAATAAATGCAGCCGACGATGTTTCCGACGCCGCCGACGACAACTGTCATAAAACTGTCAACGATGTAGCTTTGCCCGAGCGATGGACCGACGTTGCCGATCTGCGACAAAAACGCTCCGGCGAGCCCGGCGAGGCCGCTGCCAAATGCGAACGTGAGCATGTTCACGCGCGCGGTGCGCACGCCCATGCACGCAGCCATGTTGCGGTTTTGCATCACCGCGCGGATGAGCAGGCCGAGCGGTGTTTTTGTCAAAAGCAACCACGTGCCAATGACGATCAATACCGCAAACGCGATGACGAACAGGCGATTGTATCCGAGGATCACATCATTCAGCGTGAAATTACCGAGCAGCCATCGCGGCGAGTTTACCTGCACATTATTTGCGCCGAAAACGAGGCGAAAACATTGCTGCAAAATCAGCGAGACGCCCCACGTGGCGAGCAGCGATTCGAGCGGACGTCGGTAAAGAAACTGGATAACGGTGCGCTCGAGCGCCAACCCGGCTAGCGCAGCCATCACAAAGCTCAGAGGAATCGCGAAAAGAAAATACGTTTCGTAAAACCAGCCGCTCGCGTGCAGTCCAGGAATCGTGGCGCCAAAGCCGGGCGCGTGTCCGCCGATACTGAAAGGCATCACGATGCGAAACGTAAAGCCGGTGCCAAAAACGCTTTCAACGAAGTAGCACGTATAAGCGCCGATCGCGATCATCTCGCCATGCGCCATGTTGATGATGCCCATCAGTCCGAATGTGATCGCGAGGCCGAGCGCCACGACGAGCAGGATCGAGCCGAGGCTTATTCCACGAAAGATCGTGCCGAAAAAGTTGACCGCGGAAAGATAGCCGTTGATCGATTTGATCGCCGCTTCCGCGGACTTGGCGACATCGGCGTTTTGCGAATTCGCCGCCCGCTGCAAATCATCGAGGCTGCCGATCGAGTTCAGTTTCGCGAGCTGATTGATCGCGGCGATTTTTGCGGATGGATCGGCGTCGCCGAGATTTATTGTCGCAACCGCGACAAAGATCGCTTTTTTAACGCCGGCATCGGTTTCCTTACCGAGCCGCGCTTGCAAGACAGGCAGGTATTGCTTCTTTTGAGACTTGCCAAGTTTCTGCACGACATCGCGCCGCGCGTCGCGATTAGGATCGGCGAGCGCGAGCAAATCGAGCGTCTGTTGCACCGCGCTGCGCAGACGCATGTCTGTGTCGAGCGTGTTTAAATCGGAGCTATCGAAATGCAGCTCCGCGCCTTTTTCGTCAGCGAGGTATTTTCCGTCGTCGATACGGATCGCGCGCGCTTTGCCTTCCGCGTCCTGTTGCTCCTCGAGCAGCACCGGAATTTTCGCGCCGCCGTTCGCCGTTTCGCAGAGATAGATTTCGTCGCGCGTCCAGGAAAGCAGCGTGTCGTGGACGATTTTGGAATTATCGTCCGCAAGCTCGCTCAAAAGTTTTTGCTGCTCGTCGCCGCTGCTGAGAATCGCCTGCACGAGCTTTTGCCGCGTGACTGTCTCATCGCTGGCCACAGCTCCGCAGACGAAACTGCAGAATAACAAAAGCGCGGCGAGTTTTGTTTTCAGCATCGTTGCATGAAAAAGGGAGCGGAGGTTCGCTCCGCCCCCTTTGCACATTTTAGTTTTGTGAATGTTGTCTGCGAATTAGTTCGCAGCGGTTTTCTTTTCGAGCTGTTCGTCGAGACCTTTCAACAGAAACGGCTCGCCTTTCACTTCAGGAAACGTCTTGAGAATCTTGAACTGACCGTTCGCCAGTGTGCTGCCGATATACACGTTTTTGACTGTGTGATGATTGGCTTGCATCGTGGTTTTGCCGCCAGGTCCCGCAAAGTTAATCTCGCCCGATTCGAGCGCAGTGCGGACTTTGTCCACGTCAAACGAGCCGGCTTTCTCGACCGCTTTTTTCCAGAGGTAAACGCCGTCGTAGGAAAGCACCATCGGACTGTCCACCGCGCGTTTTTCTTTCACCACTCCCGGATAATTTTCGGTCTTCAGCCAATCGTTCCATTTCGCGAGGAAGCTTTTGTTTTCAGGCGACTTGAGCGACATGAAATAAGTCCAGCAGCCGAGTTCGCCGACGAGGTCTTTGGTTGGCAAGGCGCGGAGTTCGTCTTCCGCCAGGCTGAACGAAACAACCGGGCAACTCGCCGGAGTCAGGCCTGCAGCGGCGATTTCCTTGAAGAAGGGAACGTTCGAGTCGCCGTTGATCGTATTGATCACACAAGCGTCGCCGCTCGCGGCGAATTCCTTAATGTCCGACACGATCTGTTGATAATCGGTGTGGCCGAACGGTGTGTATTTGCCGGCAGAAATGACTTTGCCGGAATCATCCTTGCGCAAACCACCACCAATGTTTTCAACCGGCACGCCGTGGAGCTGCAGGTATTTAAAAAGGATAAGATTCGTGGTCTGCGGATAAACGTAATCGGTGCCAATGAGGTAAAATTTCTTTTTGCCTTGCGCCAGCAGATAATCGACCGCTGGTGTCGCTTGCTGGTTCACCGCTTCCGCAGTGTAGAAGATGTTTTTCGAGAGCTCTTCGCCTTCGTATTGCACTGGATAAAAGAGCAGACCGTTGTCTTTTTCGAACACCGGCAGCACCGATTTGCGACTCACCGATGTCCAGCAACCGAAGACGCACGCGACTTTGTCTTCTTCCAAGAGTTGCTTCGCTTTTTCTGCGAAGAGCGGCCAGTTCGATGCACCGTCGACGATCACGGGCTCGATCTTTTTGCCCATCACGCCGCCGCTTTTGTTAATTTCGTCAAATGTATAGAGCAGGATGTCGCGCAACGAAGTTTCGCTGATTGCCATCGTGCCGCTGAGCGAGTGCAGGATGCCGACTTTGACGGTGTCTTCCGCGTGGAGAACCGGCGCGGCATTGAGTGTGAATGCGGCCAGAGTGACCGCGCTGAAACTGCGAATGAATTTTTTCATGAGTGTTGTTGTGGAAATTGCGCGGCCGAGGGAGGCGACTTGGTTGAGTTTTTGAGTTTTAAAAAACATCCGGTTCCGGGCTCCTCCAAACAAACCACGTCGGAGGAACCCGGAAGACCGGATGAGAGTGTTAGAACGCGACTGCTACGCCAGTCTGGCCGACCCAGTCGTTGTGATGACCGTTGTCCACGATCGCCAGGTGTTCGTGCAGGTAGTAATAGGTCGCACCGACATTGTAGGTCCAGGTGCCGAGGCATTTCGGCATGAAGCCGAGGCCCACCGAGACGTTAGCGCCAGCCGAGAAATAGCCGAAGCCATCACCAGCATAGAAATGCTGCGCGCCAAAGCCCGCCATGATAGGCAGCGTCAGCGTCGTCGGGAACATGCCGTCTTTCACGAGCGTGAACGAAGGCGCGATGCCCGGCTCGAAATACCAGCCGTCCGGTCCGAGACCGGCGAATCCTTCTGGATTTCCGCCACCGGGCAGTTCCTTCAGGACAGTGATATGCGGGTGCAGCGCCCACATGCCGAGCAAATCGCTGTCGTTATAGGACAGCGTGGCGTTGATGCTGCGGGCTGCGTTGAACGAGCCATCCGGGCTGTCGAACTCATAGTAGTTCGTCGCGAGTGTGAAGTTCTTCAGGAACGTCACGGCGATGCCTGGCGTGTAGTCGAATTCATACCACGCGGCGAGCGTATTGTGCGCCGACGCGAACGGACGATGCGACTGGAGGCTGAACCAGACGCTCGCATTCAGCGTGATGCTGTTGATGAAAGCGCTGTCGCCACCGTCGTAGACCTTGAAGTAAATGTCGGCGTAGGGCTGTCCGATCACGCCTTGATCTTCGAGGTCAATGCCACGCGAAAAGTATTTCGTGACGAAGTTCACGCCGAGGTCGCCGCTAATGCACGACTTCTGCGCTTCCTCGACGACATTTTTCGCCTCTTTGCCACTGGTCTCAGTCCCTGCGAAAGCAGCCGCCGGAAGCAAAGCTCCGATGGTCATGGCCAACGCGGTGACGGTGAGTTTATGTGTTTTTAACATGGATTCTCCTTGAGTTGTTTTAGTTTGAGGTTTGGGTGCCAATGATTTGGCACGTGCGCCGATAGCAGCCGCCTTGCCACGCTGTGCGAAATTTTTTCTTCGGATGTAAGTTCCTTATTCCGAATGCAGTCTACCGATCCGAAAAACGCAACCGCGCTGGTTACAAAAAACCAACTGCCTAAATCGCCACACTTTTTCCGCGCAGTGGACGAAAAGATGCAGCGCCTTTGCCGCGTTTTTTTCAGCGAAACGACTGCGCGAAATCGCTCGCGCTCTTTTCCGTCTTCTGTGGTTTCTTGAACTTCGAGCCCGCGACGAGTTGCTTCAGCTTGCGCTCGTAAGCCTTCGCATCAAGCGGAAACTCGATCGTCTTTCCCTGCAGCGAGGAAAACAAAATCGCGTTCGCCAGCTCGACCGAATGAATCCCCTCCTGCGCCGGCGCGATTAGCGGCGCGTTATCGAGAATCGCATTGGCGAAATTGCACAAAATCTCGTTGTGCTGCCCGCCGTGGCCGCTGAGCGGAATTCGCACGTCCCATGTCGACGGCGTGGCGAACGCCTGTTTCGACGTGCGGCTAAATTTCGACATCTCCACTTCGTTGCGCATAAAACGCAGCTCGTCGTTTTCGTAAACGACACGCCCGCGCTCGCCGGCGATCTCCAGCCGGTTCGTGCCGGGCGCTTCGCCGGTTGACGCGATGAAGACCGCCGTTGCTCCGTTCGCGTATTCAAAATAAGCGGTCACATCGTCCTCGACCTCGATGTTGTGATAACGCCCCATTGTGCAAAACGCGCGCACGCGTTTCGGCATGCCGAATATCCACTGAAACAAATCCAGATTGTGCGGGCACTGGTTTAGCAACACGCCGCCACCCTCGCCCGCCCACGTCGCGCGCCATCCGCCGCTCGCGTAGTAAGCTTCCGTGCGAAACCAATTCGTAACGATCCAGTTCACGCGCCGGATTTCGCCGAGTTTGCCGCTGCGCAACAACTTTCGCACTTTTTGAAAAAACGGATCGGTGCGCTGATTGAACATCGCGGCAAAAACCTGCCGCTTGTTCGTGTGCGCCGCGATCAGCCGTTCGCAATCGGCTTTGTGCACCGAGATCGGTTTCTCGACTAAAACGTGCAGCCCGTTTTTCAGCGCGTCGATGCCGATGGTCGTGTGCGAATAATGCGGCGTCGCGATCAGCACCGCGTCGACCGCGCCAGAGCGAATCAGCTCCTCGCTGCGCGTGAACGTCTTCACCTGCGAATCAAATTCGAGCTTGTCCGGATTCGTGTCGCACACCGCCGCGAGTTCCATGCGTGGGATTTTTCCCTCGAGCACACTGCGCGCGTGCGCCGCGCCCATGTTGCCGAGCCCGACGATGCCGAGCCGCAGTCCTTTGTTTCCGGTGCCGATGATGCCGAGGCGGACCTTGTTCATTGATGAAGAATGATTGGATGATTGATGATTTAAGAATGGCACGCCAGGCGCACGCTGGGACGAATCATAAATCGTAAATCCTAAATCATAAATGCCATTCCTCTTTTCGTTTGACGAAATCGCGAAACCGGCAAAACATCGCGACCCTTTTTTATGCGTCACACGATCTCCGTGCTGGTCGAAAACAAATTCGGTGTGCTTACGCGCATTGCTGGCATGTTCAGCGGGCGCGGCTTTAATATCGACACGCTCAACGTCGGGCCCACGCTCGACCCGAGCACGTCGCGCATGACCATCGTCGTCCGCGGCGACGACACCGTGCTGGACCAGGTTGTTAAACAACTAAACAAGCTCGTCGACGTGATCGACATCCAGGATTTCCGCGAAGGCGAATACGTCGACCGAGAGCTCGTGCTGCTGCGCGTGAACGTCGATTCCAAAACGCGCGCTGAAGTGATGCAAATCTGCGACATCTTCCGCGCGAAAATCATCGACGTGCAACCAAAGAACGTCTCGATCGAAGTGACCGGCAACGAGAGCAAAATCGACAAGTTCCTTTTCCTGATGCGCCCGTTCGGCATCGCCGACCTCACCCGCACTGGTCGCGTCGCGCTCGCGCGGAAAGAGTAATCTTAACGCTGGAGCGCCGGCTGTCGCTTTTTCGCCGGATGCGAACTTTAAGCGGAATTTGCGAACTTCGGCGCAGTCGCGCTGCAGCGATCCGGTTTTACGGCGCTTCGGCGATCAAGTGCGTCACGACCGGCGGCTCTTTGCCAATGTGGAAACCGAGCGCGATTTTCTCAACGTCGCGGTCGTAAATCGTCGCTCGCTCGTGCTGGCGCAAATGCTCCAGCCACGATTCCACAACGAAAGCCTCGACGAAGCGCGCCGGCTCGGCGATGTCGCTGTAAAGTCGCCAGCGCATCGCACCATCGCGCAGCCGGTGACGCCGCACTTCCTCCATCGCGCTCTTGAAGTCGCTCGAACGCGCTGCATCGATGCGATACTCGACCATCACGAGCACGGGCGCGCCTTCCATTTTCACATCGCCGGCGATGGCCGGTTCCGGCCAGTGCATCGAGGGCGTGACGTCGATTTCTTCCGCCGCGTGCAGTGGAAAGCGAATTGCCGCGGGCAGGCTTAAAATCAAGCCTGCAGCGGCTGCGTCGAGCGCGAGCGGCACGCCGATGTGCGATGCGACCGCGCCCCAAAGCGCGCTGCCAAGCGCCATGCCGCCGAAAAATAACAGGATGTAAATCGAAAGTGCCCGCGCACGCACCCAGTCGGCGATGATGGTCTGCGCCGACGCATTCAAACTCGAGAGCGCCGCGATCCACGCGTAACCGCCCGCGAGCAGCGCGATGCCGAGCAGCACGATGTTTTCGGTAACCGAAACGGCCGCGCTGACCACCGCGAACAAGACACTCGCACCGCTGACGATTTGCTCGACGGAAAACCGCGCGCGCAATCGCGGCAACGTCGCCGCTGCAATCAGCGCGCCGGCACCGAGTCCGCCGAGCAGCAGCCCGTAACCGAGCGAACCGAAGTGAAGTTCGTTGCGCGCGATCAACGGCAGCAACGCCCAGATCGCGCTGCCGCAAATCGAAAAAGTCACCGTGCGCACAAACACCGCGTGCAGCGCCGGCGCGTGCCGCACGTAGCGCAAACCCGCGCGCATCGCCCCGATGAAACGTTCGCCTGGCAACACGCCCGGCGTTTTCTCGCGCCGCCAGCGCGTCAGCACGATGACGACGCCAAGGAAC
>JAJPJG010000003.1 GCA_021324395.1 Spartobacteria bacterium
GACCTGCTGGGCGAGCTTCGCACGCTCGGCTTCTTTTTTGTTCGCAATGTCGGTGATGCGGCGTCCCTCGGCGTCGGATTTGTCGAGTGCGGCCTGGAGTTGGGTGATTTTGCCATCCTTGTCGGCAGATTGCGTCTTTAAGCTCGCGATGTTGTCGGCGTCCTCTTTCGCCTGCTTGGTTAACGCGGCGACCTTGTCCTCGAGTCCCTTTTTATCGAGGTCGGCCTGGTCCTTCGCGGCCTGCAGGGTGTCGCGCTCGCCCTGCACAGTGCGCAACTGCATGGCCATATTCCGCAGCGCATCGCGCATGCGGGCTTCGGGCGAATTGGCCTGGTCTGCGGCGCGCAACGAGCCGATCAACAGGAGTGAGCTGAGAACTAAAGCGGTGGTTTTTTTCATGGTCATCGAATGGGTTTT
Source organism: Spartobacteria bacterium (assembly GCA_021324395.1). Taxonomy (GTDB): domain Bacteria; phylum Verrucomicrobiota; class Verrucomicrobiia; order Chthoniobacterales; family Chthoniobacteraceae; genus JAJPJG01. The sequence goes on from JAJPJG010000003.1 coordinate 418, forward strand.
AGAACTTGCCGTTGACGTCGAACTGGAGCACGTCCGCGCGGAACGGCGGGCCGGCGATTTGGTTGGCACTCATCCAGCGCAGGCCGAGCCAGACGTTCTGGTTCAGCGCGAGATTGCCGAAGACGGTGTAGCCCTTGAGGTTGGTGCCGCCGAGGCCGAAGTCGGAGTCGTTGAAGCCGTCCACGACCGCGTCGGACTCGATGCGGCGGTAGTTCACGCCGAGGTTCCAGTCCCAGAGCTTCTGGAAGGAGACGCTGCCGAGTTTCAACCCGGCGATCCATGCGTTGTCCCCGCCATCGAAGGCGCCGGTGCCGCCGCTGGTGCGGTTATTGACCGCGAGCATATCGGCGCGGCTGCGGTCGAACGCGAGGTTCTTGGTCCACTCGCCATAGAGCGTGGCGACGATGGGCTCGAAGTGCTTGTAGTCGATCTGCCCGGCGACATTCAGCTCATGGAATGGCGTGACGAGGCCGAAGTATTGGAACTGATTGCTCGCGCCGAAATTGTTGAGCGGGCTGGGAATGATCCGGCGCAGCGCCATGTAGCTGTTTCCTTTCTGCGCGAAACTCGGGCGGGTGTCGTCGGTGTTGCCCTGGTCGGAGGCGCTGAGCGGGATGAAAGGCCGGGAGAGTTTGCCGGCAACGTCGTCGAAGTAGTAGTAGGCGACCGCGGCTTTGGCGCTAAGGTCTTTGTTGATGCGCCACTCCGCGCCAATCTGTCCGCCGTAAAGGTATTTGTCGGAGCTCTTGAACTTGGCCGGCTGGTTGCTGGAGAAGTTGAAGTCGGTATTGAAGACTGGGAACGCTCCGGCGACCGCGAATGGCGTCAGGCCTCTGACCACCTCGTAGCGGCCTTGCATCGCGACACCGTCGAAGCCGAGGTCGTCGTCCCACGTCAACTCGCTGGTGCGGAAGAAGGGATTATCGAAGCGTCCGAGGGTAAGGCTGAAGTCCCGGCCCGGTTCGCCGCCTGCTTCCCACTTGAGATAACCGCGATCGAGCCAGATGGCGTATTTGCTGAAGTTGCCACCCTGCGCCTGGTTGGCGAGGCCGAGACTTTGGTTGGTCGAGGTGGGCGTGTTGTTCTCACCCGTGGCGATGCGCAACCCGACGGTGAAGCCATTGCCGAGATCGGCCTCCGCACCGAGACGCAGACGAAGACGGAAACGATGGCGGTCCTTATCCACGTTGAGCTGTGACGGGAACTGCGTGCCAGTGACGTCAAAAGGCGAGCCGGTGTTGATGGCGTTGAAATTCGGGAACGCGCCGCTGTTATCGTTACCGCTCGGGAAAAAGTCGCCCTCATAGCGCACGCGCACATCGCCCATGAAACGGAAGCGTGTGACCCACGCGGGCAGCTTGCGGGGCTGTGCCCAGTTTTCCTCGCGCGCCTGGTTCATCACCTCGTCCTTGATCTGGTCGCGAATCTGCGCTTTCACAACCTCGGGCACGTAAGTCACCCGCACGGCATCATCGTTCGCGCCGACGGGATCCGGGCCGTTCTGCACCTGCGACTGCGCGACGGCTTGTGCGGCGGCGCTCTCGGCGTCTGCCTGCGCCTGCGCGCGGGCGACAACGGCGTCGTTCTCGGCCTGCTTGATCAGCTCGTCGGCATCCTCTTTTGGCAAAAGCCCGCGCTGAACGAGACGGTTGATGAGATTGACGGTAACGTTCTGCGAAGGCGTGGCGGGCGCGGATGATGGCGGCGGGATCGGCGCAGCAGCGCTGCTGCTAGTGGCGGCGAGCGGAACGGCTGCGGAAACCAGCGAGACGTCGGTCGGCGCTGTAGGCGCTGCCGCCGGCTCGGCTCCGGACGCGGAAAGCGTCAGCACTGTGGCAATGAGGATAAGGTTGGTTGGCAAGGAAATGTTCACTACACGAATGGGTCAGGGTTCTAGTTTGGCCGACGCGCGGTAAGGCGCATGACGATCGGTATGGGCATGCCCTGGGGGGGCGGCTCCGAGAGCTGGAGACCGGTCAAGACTTCATTTTTAATCGCGGCATCGACGGCGGGATCGCCGCTGCTGCCGGAAAGACTGGCGCGGGTGATGCGCCCGGTGGCGTCGGGCCAGACGCGGACTTCGACACGCAGGCTGGCGTTGCGGGTGCGGCGGTTGGCGCGCAATGCGTCGCTGATCCGGCTTTGCACCTGCGCGGCATACCAGCCCCAGCGGCTCGCGCTGTGGCCGGAGCCGTTGCCACCGCCAATGCCGAGCCCGCCTTTGCCGCTGAGGCCGAAGGCATCGTTGCCGTCACCCTTGATGCCGGTGGAAGGCGCCTCGGCTTCCTTCGGCGGCTCGGGTTTCTGCTCCTGTTGATCAACGGGAGTCTGCTCGATCATCTTTTGCTCCTGCGGCTGCTGTTGCTGCGGAGGAGGCGGTGGTGGCGGCGGGGGCGGAGGTGGCGGCAGCGAGACCATGACGATGCGGTCCATTTTCGGAGACGATGAACCACCGCTGCCGCCGGCGAATTTCACCGTGAGCGCAATGGCCGCGCCGATCACGACGACGCCGACGCATATCTTGATGCGGTGCTGCCGGAAGAAGGAAGGCTCGTTGTATTCGTCGAAATCGGTCATTTGCGTAGGTAAGCGTTGGAGCGCTTATTTCTGCGGCTTGGTCGCGAGGCCGACCTGCGAAAGTCCGACGCGTCCGAGGGCATCGAGCACGTCCATGATCGCCTGGTATTGCGTCTTGCTGTCGCCGCGAATCACCACCGGCACATCGGACGTCTGCCCTTTCGCTTGCTGGAGCTTCTGCTCGAGATCGCTGATGCCGTTAACCGGAATGGTGTTGAAAAAGAGATGGCCTTCGTTGTTAACGGTGATCGAGATGGTCTTCGGCTTCGCGAGGCTCGGCGCTTTGCTCGCCTTCGGCAGGTTCACTTTCGTGCCCTGCACAGAAGCCGTGCACATGAGGATGAAGATGACCAACAGCACATAGGCCAGGTCCAACATCGGGGTGATGTTGATGTCGTCGTATGGTTTGCTGTCGCCTTGGACTTGCATGATTAAAGAAGCGACGAATGACTAAATGATCTGCGGCGCAATCGGCGCGGGAGCAGGCGAATTGGCGTAGCGTTTCGCTTCGTTCTGGTCGGAGTAGAACTCGGCCATCAGCGTGACGAACTCGTCGATGAAGACGTGCATGTCGCTGGTGGCATCCTTGATTCGCGACAGCAAATAGTTGTAGCCAAAGAGCGCCGGAATCGCGACAGCAAGACCTGCGACAGTGGCCGCGAGTGCGGCGGCGATGCCGGGCGCGATGGCGTTAACATTGACGTCGCCCTGCATGGCGATGGCCGCAAAGGTAATCATGACGCCTACGACCGTGCCGAGCAGTCCGAGGAACGGGCCGCCGGAGATCGAGAGTGTCAAGACAACGATCTGCGAATTCAGCTTCTGCGTCTCGCGAACAAGCGTGCCGTCCATCGTCGCGCGCACGGCTTGGATTGAAAGGGCGGAGATGGTGCGCGCGCCGCCCGCAACGATGCGTTCGCGGACTTCCCGCACGCCAATTTGATAGATGTGAAAGATCGGGGATTTGCGCATGAGCCGCAGACCATTCGGCCCGACGCGGCCTCCGAGCGAGCGAAGGTGCTGGTCATCGTCGGTCTCGATGAATGCAAGGTCGCTGGTGACAGTGTCCCACTCTTTCATGAAGCACTTGTTACCCTTCGCGACCTCGTTGAGGTAGCCGTTCTTCGAAACCATCACGAGCCAGCTGATGCCCATCATCACGCCGAGGATGCCAATCACGATCCAGCCGTCGACGGTGAGCGATTTCAGGATGACGCCGAGGAACCCGCCATTAAGCCAGCTCAGCCAGCTCGCTTGCTGCTCGTCTTCGCCAAAGGTGAAAAGCTTCGCGGCTTTTTCACCACCCTGACTGATCGCGGCGAACTTAATCGCGCCAATCGGGCGCGCGGCTTTCGAGATCGCGAGCTCATCGAGTTCGCCGTTGAAACCGGTGTCGCCATTCGCGGTGTCGCCACCGATAAGAGACGGACTATTTAACGCCGGTAACGCTGCGCTTACGCTGCCATAGCTCTCGCCATCGACAAAAAGCGCGACCTTTCCATCACCGGCAACGACGGCGAGTTGATGCCACGCGTTCGGCGCAATCGCCGCGCCCGCACCGCTTCGCGTTCCGTTGATATCCACAAAGGCCGCACCGTTATCCATGCCGATGACGAAGCTCTTGCCGCTCTCGCGTCGGCTGAAGATGACTGCGTTCGGCTGCGCAGCGGTGAACTTGATCCACGCCGACCATGTCATCGCCGCGCCGTCGCTCCACTCGAGCGAGGCCGACGCGGGAATGGTGACGCTTTGTCCGCTCAAGCGCAGTCCGGCGCCAATCATTGAACCTTCAATCGACGTGCCCGCATTTTGTGCGTTGTTGCTGTTGCCACTGGAATCACCTGCCGGCGCGCCACGCTCGGCAAAGTGATAGACGAGGACGGTGTCCGCGTCGAAGGTGCCTTTCACGTCATCACTGCGGATAGCTTTCGATCCGCCGTTGCCGTAGTAGAGCCAGATCGCCGTGCTTGGTTTGATGTCCGACACCTTCACCCACACGAACGCTTCGTTGAGCAGTCCGTCGAATTTCTCAATGTGGAAAGGGAGCACCGTTTTGTCATCGGCTGCCACAAAACGAATGTCGCCGCCATCTTCCTTCGCTGCTGCGAAGTTGAAGTTGCCGTCGTGCAAACGAATCAAGACAGCAGCCGAGCCGACAGGTTCGCTGATGTTTACGGCAGCAGGATCGATCGCGATTTTGCGGCGAATGGTCCATTCGCTATCCCACCATGCGTGGGCATTCGCTGCGATCAGCAGCCAGCAAAGGATAAAGGTGATGCGTGTTGTTTTCATAAGCTAGAAGTCGCCCCACACACGGAAAGTGACGCGCGGGTGGCCGGATTGAGTGTTGGTCTGGCTGATCGTCGGCACCGCGGCATCAATTTCGCCGTTGAGGTGGTCGAATAACCGCATCGTGCTGCCGATGCCGAAGCTCGCGATGTTGAAGCGCGATGCCTGCTCGGGCAACGTGTCGCGCAACGTGACCGTGCCTGCATCGCCAAAGATGTAGATGCGCCATTCGTTGTTCCGCGCCTCCTTGTCGAACCAGCCGAAAAGCGATGGACTGCGCAGCTCGACCGTGCCGAAGATGGCGTTGTCGCCGAGCACTTCGCTTTCGAGATAGCCGCGCACGGTGCTTAGTCCGCCGCCGCCGAATTGCTCGCTGTTAATCAGCGGCTGGTCGGCTAGCTGGCCTTGCACTCTTCCATAAGCTTGAAAGCCCGCGGGTAAGTCGTGCGTGTGTGCAAGGTCGGCGCGGAGATAAATGAAGTTTCCGCTGGCGTTAAACCGACTAAAGTCGAAGTCGCTTTGATTACTCCCCAATCCCCGCAAGCCATAAGTAATGCTGCCGTCGAAGGTGGTTATCGATCCTTTCGGCACATAACTGGCGGTGTAAGCCGCGGTTACCGGCCAGTAAGTGATCGGTGTCAAAACACTACTCGTTCCGACCGTCACTAGTTGGTCGAAATGCTTATAGTCAAAACCGAGATTTAGCGAGTGGTAGAAGTCTTTAAACGGCGGCGGTAAAGTCATCATCGCGCGCATTCCGACAACTTCACCACGTCCCGCGACATTGAGGGAACCCAACGTGGATACATTACTATCCTGCTTCGTTCCTTCGATCATCACACTTAGCCAGTCCACGAAGGGAAACCGGGCGACGTAATAGCCGGAGTAAACCTTTGCGTCATCGAGCCGTTCCGGGGCAATCTGGAAACTGCCGCCAATCGCGTGCCCTAACTGCCATAGATTGGTATAGCTCACCGAACCATTCAAGCGTAGCTGGCTAGTGTTAGGACTATAGCGATTGTTTAGCTCCAGACTTGCGTGCAAAGGCGGAGTATCCTTTACGTTTAAGTCGATATCGACCGTGCCGGGCTCCACTCCCGGACGCAACACCGGTGTCACTCTACGATCTGGCAGTTGGTTTAAAGCTACGATGTCCCTAGTTACCTGATTGAAATTCGGCACCGTGCCTTCGGCCAGCGACGGAGCACCTTTCTTAATCGCGTTAATGTCATAGTAACGTGCGCCCTTTACTCTTAGTCTGCCGACCTTAGCTTCATTGACCTGTAAAAAGACTATTCCGCCTTTCGGTTGCTGCTGCGGTATCTCCACTGAAACAGTTTGATAGCCTTTATCCTGATAAGCCTTCTCCAATGCAGCGCGCGCCTTCTCCACGTCATCGGCGGTGCGGCCGGGACCCAGGAAAGGATAGACGGCTTCCTCGACTTCGATTGGCGGCAGTTGATGCGCGCCTAAAACTCTATACTCGCGAATGTAAAGCTGTGAAGGCGCAGGTGCCGTCGCTAAACCCGAGCAAGCTATCGACCAGAAGCTCCAAACTAAAAGCAAAAGGCGCCGGCTCATTTGTGAAGGATAGGTTCAGTCGTGAGGCGATAGCCATAGCCGCGCACGCATTCGATCCGATTGCCTGCTCTACCGAGTTTTTTGCGCAGACGCTGGATGTGCACGTCGATCGTGCGAACATCGACCTCGGACACGCTTCCCCAAAGTTCTACTAGCAACTGCTCTCGGTTTTTTGCGCGCTCACCGTTTTGCATCAACAACGCCAAAAGCCGGAACTCCGTAGCCGTGAGCTTGATGGTTTTGCCTTTGATTTCCGCGCAGCACCGCGTCGGGTCAAGCGTCATCACGCCGTCGCTTAATAAAGCTTCCGGCGCACTTTGCCTGCGGCGCAAAACCATCTGCGTGCGCAATAATAGCTCGCGCGGACTGAAAGGCTTGATGACATAATCCTCTGCGCCGAGCTCAAGACCGACCACGCGGTCGATTTCATCGATGCGCGCCGTGACGAAAACGACCGGAATATGCGCCGTATTTTTCTCGCTTTTTAAAACACGACAAACATCAAAGCCGCTCATGCCCGGCAGCATCAGGTCGAGCAGGATGAGATCGGGCACGAGCGCGCGAGCCTTGTCAATGGCGCTGGCGCCATCCATAGCTTCGATCACCCCGAGCCCGGCATTGCGCAAAGCGGTGCCGATCATGGTTCGGACATCACTTTCGTCATCAACTACGAGCACTCTGGACATATAGTTCGTGCATGGGAGCCCGCAGTTATAGCCGAACTTCGGTGACCCGATTGTTACGATATTGCAAAAGTATTGTGACGTTTTTGTTACAAACTTGTGAGTTGTTTAGCGCTTATAGATTAATCAGTATCACTTTGGTGGCATTGTTTATAGCAATGCGCTGTCTTACCGTTCAGCGGAGTAGGCTTTGTGAAACTCGAACATCTGCATGCACTGTCCCGTCGATATTCGGCGGATGAGAAAGCGCGTGCCGCCATCGCTCAGATCGCGTTCTTGCAGGATTTGATCCGGCGCGAGCCGGGTGCGGCGTATTTCGTCGAGTTGCTGCTCGTATTCCGCCTGGCTCAAAAGGCCGCTGTCGCGGGATGAGAGCAATTCCACCAGCAATCGGCCGAGTTCGAGCAAATCACCATTCCGGCGCATGTTTCGCTAGCTCCTGGAATTTAAGGGTTGATAAACGCACTGTTTGCGCAGACTTCGGCAACGGCCGTGGTTTGCGATGTCGATGACCGCAAAAGGTGCAGCGCCACGGCTCGCAGAATAGCCAGTGAAGTGTAATTGCAATCCATCCGACTCCCCAAAGCCCTGCGGTGACCACGGTCAATATGAGATGCGACGGATGATCGATTGGCGGTTTACGGAACCAGCGCTCTCCATTGCAATAACTGCATTCAAATTCACGATGTCTCTGAAACATAATTTTCCTTTCGCCACCATCCTCGCTCGCGAATACGGAGATTGTGCGACAGCGAAGAAACAATTTCGCGACATTTCTGTGACGAAACCGCAACAAAACCGCGCTATTACGTTAGCGACGTTGATTTAGCCCAGCAGGGTCGCGGAGCAGGCGAAGTCCGCCGTTCGCTTCGAGCGATCCAATTTTGCGCTGCAACACGTGCATCTCCATGCAGCGAAATGGCGCCGCACGCTGACGACAGCCCAACCAATGCACCACAGACCGAACGTCACCAGTGCGACAAATAAGTGCAAGTGGTGATTTACGGCTGGTTTCATGAAGCTGCGTTCCGTCCGGCAGCATGTGCAATGGGCGCTTTTCTTTTGCATCGAATCGCTAAGTCAAACGCGCATCATCGGCGCAACGATTCCGCTAGGTCAAAGCGGCAATTGTAAAAACGAGATGACGATTGTTACGATTTCGTAACAATCTTCCGCCGCGGCAGATTGCGCGGTGAAAATATCTGACACGAGCGCGTCGAAACTAACCGCTGATCCGAGATTTGCTCATCCTGAGCTGTCGCGCGAACGACGGCGGTTCAGGAATAGCGGACGTCTTTGCCCGGCTCCATCTCGTAATCGAGCGCGAGCCGTTCCGTCGTGTTCGACTTGATGACTTCCTCGACGAATTTGAGATGGATCGGGTCTTCGCGATAGATCGTGAGTTTGTCCATCGATTCAAAATCGACCGCGATGAAAAACGGCCACTCGCATTTCGGGTCGATTTTTTTCCCGCATTTGACCGACAAGACCTCGGGAATCTTGAGCAGGTTGATCCTCGTGTTCATCATCATTTCCTCGAGTTTTGCCGGTGTGACCTCGGGTTTGAGCTTAAATAAAACAATGTGATGAACCATGGAATGCCGGTTTTATGAAGTCGCCGAGAGCGACGCAAGGAATATCGCGGAGAGTTGCGTTACGCGAGCGCAGCGCGACTATTTTTTCCAGTCGAACACGCCTTTCATCAGCGCGTAAAGATAGCCGACGCTCAGGATGCTCACGAACGACAGCATGCTCCAGAAAATCAGCGCGCCGTTTTTGACGATGAATTCGCGGTAAACGACGGCCCACGGATACATGAAGACGACCTCGATATCGAAAAGGATGAAGAGCATTGCCACGAGGTAGAATTTCACGCTGAATCGCGGTTGCGCCTCGCCTTGAGGAAGCATGCCGCACTCATAAGCGCTGTCTTTCGTCGCGTTGCGCCGGCCATGGCGACCAAGCAGAACGCTCGTGAGCAATGCAGCCGCGGCGAAGCCGACTGCAACGATGATTTGGATCAAAACCGGCAGGTAATCTTTGACCATAAAAGCGCCGGCCGCTCGTTTCGGAGCGGCCGGTCAAATTGTAAGTTGCTGTTAGTTAACGGAGGCGACGCCGGTGTTCAGCGTTGCGAGCGCGGAGACGAGGCCTTTGTATTTTTTGCCGTTTTTTCTCACCATGCCGCGCGCGACGAGATTTTGCAGTTTCTCGTATGCGCGGAGGCGGAGCATTTCCTCGCCACCGCTGGCGGCGTTGCGCGCACGAAGATTCTCGTGAACGACTTCAAAGAGTTGTTTAAACTCGAAGGAGCTTTTCTGCGATAGAACCGCAACCAGCTCTTCGGTTACGAGATCAGGGACGCGACGTGAGAAAGCATTTTTCTTCTGAATAGCCATAGGAACGGACAAAGTAGCACAGTTCCTGCGGAGTGCGAGAATTTTTTGCTTGAACGTCTCTTTAAGGTGTGGTCTGCGGCTCTGGACTCGGCGTCGAGGCCGGCGGCTGCATGGGAGCTGTGGAAATTGACGGCGCCGGAACCGCGGGAGCCGGTGCAAACACAGGCGGCGCAGGCGAGGCACTCGCTGGCGGCTGGATCATCTGCTTTTGCAAAAGCGGCACGATCGCCGCGCCGGCGCCGGCGCCGAAACCGACTAACGCCTGCGTCATGGTGATCGGTCCGACCGATTCGGACATCACGCCATCAGTGACGTGGCTTTGCGAAAAAACAATCGGCGTCAAATGCTTGCTGATCGTTTCGGTCGCGGGAAGTTTGCTCACATCGACGTAATCGCTCGATCCTTTGATGAACGCCGTCCACATCATCGCGAACGGCCGCAGCGGCCCGTAAATACGCTCGAACAACGTCTTCGCATCGACATAGCTAAACGCGAGCGTCGGCGCGTTTACGGCATCCGCAGCTTTGCGAAAATCGGGCAGCTTATCGAGCTTCACGTCCTTGGAGTTCAACTGCGCGAGCGCCGTTTTCACTGCGTCAAAAGACAAACCGGCGAGAACAAATTTGTCGCTCACAGCCAGTGTTGCGCTGATTTGCACAAAGCCAAAACCGGTTGGCGGCAATTGAAAATACGTCGTGCCATCGATCACCTGCTTTGCCCACGGCTGGCCATTTGGCGGCTGAGTCACCGCGTCGACAAAACGCTGTGCCTTCGCTTTGTCACGCAGATCGAGCGCGATAATCGGCGCTGGCGTTTGCGACGTCGCGAGCCAGTCGGTGATGACACTGAGCTCCGGCCCGAACGCGCCGTAAAAGTCATCCGCGGTCAATCCCTGCGCCGCGAAATTGTCAAGGTAAGCCTGCAGCATTTTCAGCACACCGCTCTGATCGAGCGCCGGATTCGGCATTTTGAAATTCTGCGCCTTTTGCATCTCCGCTGCGTAATAAACCAGCGTGTTCGTCGAAGTGAGCGACAACGCGCCGCGGCCCATCGTCTCCTTTTTCCCCTCGCCCGGTTTCAGCACAAACATCGCGTCGCGAAGGTTCGCATCGTCGAGTTTTGTCATCGTGACGAGCGCCTGGATTTTTTTCAGCTCGTCGAATGCGTGCGGATCGCCGCCGGGATTGGCCATCATCATAAACGACACGAGCCGGTCGGAGATGCCGCTCATTTGCACAAACGTAAGCACATCGAAATCGATCGGCATGTGTTTAACGCATGACTGGAAGTTCGCATTGTCGCGCAATCCGTTCGAGAGCTTCCCGTCGAAACGTGCGAGCGTGGCTTTCATCAAATCGAGATCGTCCGCGACGAGCAGCCAGTCTTCCTTGAATGCCGCAGCGATGGTCACGTTCGCATTCGTGAACGTCTCCACCTCATCCGCGCCGACTTTGACGATGTCCGATTTTCCCGACGGCCATTCCGCCTGCACCGCTTTGCGCAAATCACCGAGCAGCGCATCAACGTCGCTCTTTTTGCCGTGATAGGAGATGCCCGCGATGATTTTCGGCGTGCCGTTTTCCGGAATTGATGTGACCGCGAGAAATGCTTCGTGCGGATCGATCTGGCGGATCTGTTCGCGGCGACGCTTGATCTCATCGCGTTGCGGCACCTTGCTCAGCGGTTTTTCAAAAAATGCCTGCACTTCCGGCTCGTGCCAGATTTGGTAAAGCGCGGTTTTCGGCCAGCGCTCGCGCGTCCGGCCAACGTCCGGAAGATGCACGAGCGCGATCGTTTCCTGCGGCAGTAACTCGGCGACACGCGAAGCGTGCGGCGCGCGTTTGGTAATGAAAATGATCGCGACGAAAATGACGGCGACGGCGACGACCACAGAGAAAACGAGCTTCTTCATAATGTGCGCAAAATCGCGCGGCACAAATGAACGCGAGGAATCCCGCGTGAACCAAGACAAAACTTCAACGTCCCGCGCGCGCGAGTTCCGCCGCGTGACGGTATTGAGCGCGAAAACGATCGCTCAATTCCTTCGCGAGCCGCACCTGCTCGATACGTGAAGAGCCGCGCAGCGTCTCGCGAATCCGGCCATTCGCTTCGGCGTAATTTACGCACGAAACATCTTCAAAAGCTGCGGTCGCTTCCGGCGGAAAGTGCGCGTCCATCAACGTCTGCCACGCATCGCGCAGCTCGTCGTGCGGATTGATACACATCGCGCGAACGATGAACGCGATTGCGCGAAACAGCGATCCGGTCCATTCGCCATGATAAACAAACGCTTTTGCCTGTTGGTAAGGCTGCACCTCGGGGTCGGAGCGAAACTGCGCAAACTCGGACGCATAAAGCGCTGGCAAAATCGGCAGCCGCCGCAACGCGTATTTTTCCGGCCCGCCCGGCGCGCCAACCTTGAAATTCCAAAGCTTTTGTCCAGCCGGCGAAATGACGAACTCGATGAACTCACGCGCAATCTCCGCGTCCGGCGCGCCACGCAGCATGGCGATGGGATTGGCGCCAACGGATGAGCCACCCGGCGGGCTTATGTATTGCAATCGTGACGAACCGTCCGGCTTTCGCACGAACTCACTTTGAAAACGTCCGTAAAAATCAATGCACATCCCGATCGCCGCGTCGCCAGCCTCGACATCGAATGGAATCTTCGCGCCGGAGTCGGTGAAATAACGCGCATTCCCGGCGATCCGCTGGAAGAGCCGCATCGTGCGCAGCCAGCCTTCCGCCGGATCGCCCGCCATGTTCATCTGCTGCTGGATGATCATTTCAAAAGCTTTCCCGACCGAGCCGCTCTGTGTCGGATCGGCGAGCGCGACTTCACCGAAAAAATGTGGATCGGCGAGATCGGCCCAATTTTGCGGCTGTGCAACAACGTGCAAACGCGCAAGAGAATCGACATTGCAGCAAAATCCGAACGACGCGAGGCACGCGCCAACCCAGCGGCCTTGCGCGTCCCACAGCGGCTCACCGCCGAGGTTCTGCGGGATGACGCTATTGTTAAACAACTCGGGATGCGCCGCGACGACATTGCAATCGACGAGTCGTCCCGCAGCCGCGAGTTGCGTCGCGTCGAAGCTGCCGCCGCCGAAAAACAGATCGACGCCGCACCTCACGTTCGATTGCAAAAACGCTCGTCGCGCCGGATCGTCCGGCGACGCTTTCGGATTGTCGAAATTGCTCTCAACCGCCGCGCTCCAGGGCTTGTGCAGCGTGTTCGTCCAATAATTTTGAAACGCGCCGAGATACTCCGACGCGAGATAGCGGCTGATCTCGCTCGCGCCGCCCGGCATGCGCCAGTCGATGCGCACGTGCTGTCCGGTTTTAGCGAAAAAATAGTCGTTAAACGCGCGCGAAAACTCGTGCCGCGTTGCTTCGTCGTGCGGCGTGATAATGACGAGCGTGCAATCCGTCCGCGCGATCAAGTCCGCTTTTTTTCGCAGCAGCAACGGGACGAGCAAAACGGCGACGAAAGCAAAGATGAGTGCGAGATTTTTCATTCGCGCATCACCGCGACGTCCGCCGGGTCAACCGTCAGCATCACCTCGCCTGCTCCGTTTGCGCGTGGATTCAATTCGTAGACGAGCAGCGTCTCGCCGTTCGCCGCCAGGCGATGCCGCGCCATTTCGCCGAGGTAAGTCGTCTCGATGATTTTTCCGCGAATCGCATTTTCGCCCGCGCCGAATCGCCATGCTTCCGGACGGATCGAAACGAGCACGGCGTCGCCCATGTTCAGCCCGCCGGTCGCGACGCCGCGCAACTCGCCCAGCGGCGTGGTTACAAGCGCCGCGCCTTTTTCAAGCGCGTCGAGTTTGCCCCGGAGAAAATTCGTTTCGCCCAAAAAATCGGCGATGAATTTTGTTTGCGGCCGCCGGTAAACTTCGCGCGGTTCGCCGATCTGGCAGACGCGGCCTGCATCCAAAATCGCGAGCCGGTCGGCGATCGACAGCGCTTCCTTTTGATCGTGCGAAACGTAAATCGCGGTGAGCTGCGCTTCCTTGCAGATACGCCGGATTTCACCGCGCATTTCGTGGCGGAGTTTCGCATCGAGATTCGACAGCGGCTCGTCGAGCAGCAGACAGCGCGGACGCACGACCAGCGCGCGGGCGAGCGCGACTCGTTGCTGCTGACCGCCGCTCAGTTCGTGGATACTGCGTTGCGCGTAATTTTCCATGCGTACACTGGCGAGCGCTTCACGGGTGCGCGTGTCGATTTCGGCTCGCGCAATTTTTCGTTCCTCCAGACCGAACGCAACGTTTTTGGCGACGGTCATGTGCGGCCAGAGCGCGTAACTTTGGAACATCATCGCCGTGTTGCGCCGGTGCGGCGGGATGCGCGTCACGTCTTCGCCACCGAGAAAAATGCGGCCTTCATCCGGCTCGTAAAAACCCGCGATGGTCCGCAGCAGCGTCGTCTTGCCGCAGCCGCTCGGGCCGAGCAGGAAGAAAATCTCGCCGGCCTCGACATCGAGATCGACGCGATCGAGCGCGATCGTGCCGCCAAAGCGCTTCGTGAGATTTTTCACCGAGACGGAAATCATCGCTGCGAAATCGTAGCCGCGCGCGTGCCGATGCAAAGCCGTGAAATTTTTGCGCAATTTGCTGGCATCAAACGAGGGGCGTATACTATCCTGTATAACGATGATTTACCGGGATTACCTGATCATCGGCGGCGGCCTCGCCGGCGCACGCGCCTGCGAGGGAATTCGTGAGCACGACAAAAAAGGGAGCATCGCCTTAGGCGGTCGCGAGCCGTTTTTGCCGTATCACCGCCCGCCGCTGTCGAAAACCTTTCTTAAAAATGCTAACACGCCCGTTGACGAGCTGCTTCACAACGACAGCGCGTGGTTTACGA
>JAJPJG010000021.1 GCA_021324395.1 Spartobacteria bacterium
CGGCAGGCGCTCGTGCCCTTCAAAGGCATGCACCGTTTCATCCCTGCGCTCGTCAAAGGCGCCGGCTACCGCCTCGTCGAGATCCCCGTTAATCACCGCCCGCGCATTCATGGCGAGAGCAAATACAAATTCGGCAGCCGCGTCTTCAAGGCGACTCGCGATATGTTCGCGGTGCGCTGGCTCCTTTCACGCCAGCTCAAATACCGCATCCGCGACCACACAGGCTAAACCGTGCCCCACTCCCGCTCCCCCCGTTCAGCCGCCGCACTCTGCATCGGCGCGCTCGCCATTTTTCTTTTCGCTACGCAGGCCGTCGCGCGCGACTACGAGAAGCTCGACGACTGCCATTACATGCAAAATCCCGCCAACGACGGCGACAGCTTCCACGTGAAGCACGAGGGCAGGGAATACATCTTCCGCATCTTCTTCGTCGACACACCGGAGACCGAAAACACCTTTCCCGAGCGCGTCCAGGAGCAGGCCGCCTACTTTGGCATCACACCCGAGCAGGCGCTACGCATCGGCAAAATCGCCGCCGAGTTCACACGTGGCAAACTCGCGGCGCACCCGTTCACCGTTTACACCCGCTGGCAGGACGCGCGCGGCGAGAGCCGGTTGCCGCGCCATTTCGCGCACGTCATTGCCGATGACAAAAGCCTGGCCGAACTCCTCGTCGCCAACGGCCTCGCCCGCATCTACGGCATGCCCGCAGTGATGCCCGACGGCACCAGCGCCAAAGCCTACGAGGCGCACCTGCGCGACCTAGAAGCCAAAGCCAAAACCCAGCACCTCGGCGCATGGTCGCTGCAACCCGGCGCGTCGCCCGCAGCGACCACCTCAAAAGACGCGTGGAATCAACTCTTCCGCAAAGCGTCGCCCACGCCTTGAGCTTTTAGCCGCGCGCAGCGCATGGCTGGGAACCCGCTGTTTTGCCCGGGAAAACCCCGTCCGTGGACTCAACCCACGGCCCACCGCCCCGAACCCACGGCCTCCACACCCTGAACCCACGAGCTGCCGCCCCCGGCCCACGGCCCTCCGCCCCGAACCCACGGCCTCCACACCCTGAATCCACGGCCCTCCGCCCTCAACCCACAGCTTCCATGCCCTGAACCCACGCCGATCCGTCCCAGACTCACGGGTTTCCTGCCCTCAATCCACGGCTCCCGCACCCCGTGCGTCCCACCGCCGCACCCGGTGCGGGAGCTTTGCCCCTGCCATGCGGAGACTTCGCACCCCCCGTGCGGGAACTTTGCACCCCCGGTGCGGGACTTTCACACCCCCCGTGCGTGAACCTGTCGCCCCCGGTGCGTCCGCTTCCCGCACCCGGTGCCCAAACCTCCCGCACCCCGTGCGGAGCTCCTCCACCCCCGGTGCGGCAGCCTTCCGCACCCCCTGCGGAGAGTTCCCGCACCCCAGGCAGCAGCCCTCCCAACGGCCCGTGGATGTCCAGCCAACCCATCACGTGTGCCCTGTCCGCTTTGGGGGAAGGGTCGTCGTGAAAATAACATCCTCACTGCAATCTGATTTGAGGTCGCGGTGGAGCGCGGGTGCCGCCGTGCGCTTGCCGATGCGCGGGGAAGAAGTAGGCTTCGCCTATGTCGCGGCATTTGCTTATTTTTTTGCTCGCGGGTGTGCAGGCGCTGGCCGTGACGCCGGATGCGGCGCGGATCGCGGCGCGTTACAAACAGATGCTCGCGGCGAATCCTTCGGAGGGCGTGGCGCTGGATCGGCTCTGGAAGATGGCGCAGGAAAACGGGACGACGGGCGCGTTGATCGACGAATACAAGAGCGCGACGGGCACGTTTTCCGGGGCGATGATTTACGGGCATCTGCTGCGTCGCGCGGGGGAGACGGATGAGGCGCGCGCGGCGTTCGAGGTCGCGGCAAAGGTGGATGCGGCAAGCCCGCTGCCGCATTTCGCGCTGGCGCAGCTTTTCAACGAGCGCAATACACCGCGCGCGGCGGCGGAGGAGCTGGAAAAAGGGGCGGCGTTGCTGCCGCAAAACGATCCGAAGCTGGCGGACGTGCTTTTGCAAATCGCGAACGCATGGCTCGCGGCAAACGAGATGCAGCGCGCGGTGGATGTGCTGGAGCGGACGTGCGCGCTCAATCCCGGCGATCTCTCGCTGCGGCGCAGGCTCGCGGATGTTTACGAGAAAAACGGGCTGTCGGAAAAGGCTGCGCCTCACTGGGAATTCATCGCGGCCCACGCGGAGCCGGCGATGCGGGCGCAGGCGTTGCAAAATCTCGCGCGCATCCGGCAGGCGGGTGGGAATGTGGATGCGGCGATCGCGGCGCTGAATGACGCGCTAGCGCTGACTGCGCCGGGCAATTGGCTGCGCGCGCAGTTGCAATCGGAGCTGATTAAGATTCACGAGCGTTATCACCGACTGCCGGAGCTGGAGGCGCGCTGGAAAAAAGAGGCGGAGGAGAATCCGCGCGATGCCGGTGCGATTTTGCAGCTCGTCGACTTTTACGAGCGCGCGCTCGACGCGCAGCAGGAGCGCGACTGGCTGGAAAAGCTGTGCGCGCTTTTGCCGAAGAATATTGATTACAAAACCAAGCTGGCGCGCGTCTGCGCCGAGATCGGCGATCTCGATCGCGCCGCGTCGCTGCTCGACGAAGCGCTCGCCGCGCAGCCAAACAACGCCGATCTCGTGCTCGATCGCGCGGAGCTCGATGTGCGGCGAAACGCGATCCAGGCGGCGCGCGATCGCGTGGAAGCGCTGCTGCAACGGACGCCGGACGACGAGACGCTGACGGCGCGCGTGGTCGATTGGTATGAGAAAAACCGGATCACCGATGCGGTCGAGCAGCATCTAAAACAAAGCGCGTCACGCGACGAAAACGCGCAGCTCGCGCTGGTGAACTGGTATTTTGCGCAATCGCGAAACGACGACGCCAGGCGCGCGTTACACCAGCTCGTGCGCGAGGATTGCCCGCCGGAAAAGCAGGCGGCGGCGCTCGCAAAAACTGCGGACATTTTGCGCGAACACAATGACGCAGCGGGCGCGCTCGATGCGTTGCGGCGCGCCGTGAAGCTGCAGCCGAAATCGGCGGAATACCGGCTCGCGCTCGCGGAGATGCTGCTCGGCGCTTCGCGTTACGACGAGGCGCAGAGCGAGACGCAGCAAGCTTTCGCGCTGAGCGAATCGGAAAAGGATCGCGAGGCTGCCGACGAGAAACTGTTTCAGATTTTCCAATCACGCGTGGCTAAAAACGAAGCATTGCCGCCGCAGACATCGCGCAGCGGCGTGACGCTGCTCCCGCCGCCGGGCATCGGCATTACGCGTCCGAATGAGTTGCTGGAGAAGTTTGTCGCCGATCTCGCGCGTGAGGCGAATGCGCATCCGGGCGCGGCGGCATTTCTCCGCCTCGCACGCTGGCAATCGCGCGCTCGCAAATACCACGAGGCGCTCGAATCGGCGAAGCGCGCGATTTCGCTCGATCCGAAATCGACGGAAGCGCGCGAGCTCGCGGTAAAAGTCGCGATCGGCAACGGACAGCAACTCGCCGCAATGGATTTTCTCCGCGAACTCGCGCAGCTCGATCCATCGCGAAAAGCGGCGGCGATGCGGCAGATCGGCGAGATCGAGATGGAGTCGGGCCATACCGACCAGGCGCTGCAGATTTTTAACGATCTCGAAAAAGCGAATCCCGGCAGCATCGAGACACTGTCGGATCTCGCGCTCGCGCAACAGCAGGCAAATCGCTGGCCGGAGGCGCTTGCGATATGGCGGCGCGCGTTCGAGGCGAGCCCGGCGACGAAGAAGAAAGAGATCGCGCAACCGCTGCTGCGCGCGATGGAGCGGCTCTCGATGTTTCAACCGGCGGCGGAGCTTTTGCTGCACTCGCTCGATGTGCAACAGGACGAAAATGCACGCATTGCATTGCTCACCGACTTGATCGCATTTTGCAAACGGCACGGGCTGTCGGCGTGGTTGCAGCAGCAATTCGACCGGCGGCACAAAGCGCGGCCCGACGATTATTTTGCGGCAATCGCGGACGCGAAGATTTTAAAGGAAAACGGCTTCGCACACGAATCGCTGACGGTGCTCGCGGACGCCGCGTATTCATCGCACGACCAGGCCGGGCCTTTGCAGGAGCTGGTTCGCGAGGCGGAGGAACTCGGCGATGTCGCGACCGCGATTCAATTCCAGCGCCGGCTCGTCGCGCTCGCGGCGCAGTCGAATTTGCAGGCGCGTGAAAAGCTCGCGTCGCTGCTGGAAGCGAATCTCGACATTGCCGCAGCAACGACCACGTGGAATCAGCTCGTGCAGCTTTTTCCGCGCGACGCGTCGCTGCTGGATCGTGCGGCGGATTTCTTTTTACGATGGGCGGCGTTCGATCGCTCACGCGAAATTTTGCGCGGCATTCGTAGTCTCGAGCCGCGCAATGCGGAGGCGCTGACGAAGCTCGTGAAACTCGCAAAGCGTGCCGGCGACAAAAGTGAAGCTCTCTCGTGCTGCGAGCAGATTCTCCAAAACACGCAGCCGTCGCGTGATGCGATGCGTTTTCCCGGCGTGCCGATCGAGCAAAGCAACCACCGCGTGCAGCGAGCGTATTTTGCAGCATTGCGCATGCGTGGCGCGCAGCCGGACCCGGCGATTGTCGACGCGCTGAGCACGTTTTGGTCGGGTGACACGGCTGTTACACATAACGAAACCGATCTGCGTTTTGCGGCCATCCGTGAGATTTCACAACTCGTCGCAGCAGACGGAAATAACGCGGCGCTGCACGCGTGGCTCGCGCGATGGGATCACGCCGAATCGCCCGCCGAGGCGCTCTGGGCGTTTTTCTACGCGGGCGCTTTCGATCGCGCGGCGGCGCAGCTCGAGACGCTGGCAAAAGGCGCGCCGGACGATTTGAAAATGCGCCAGGCTTTTATCTGGCTGGCGTTGCAAATGGGACAGGTTGATTTGCTCCGAGGCTGGCTGAAAGCGCACGCACAGGATTCCGCCGATCGCGATTTGCTGCTCGTCGCGCTGAGCGAATTCGCAAAAAACGAGAACACGCTGGATGCCGAAGTCGTAACCAACCTGTTTGCCGGCGAATCGATGTCGCGCTCGATGCTCTGGCAGGCGGCGGTGCAGTTCGCGAGCCGCAACCGTTTTGCCGATGCGATCCGGCTGGGTGAACGCGTGTTTAACGCTACTCCGGTGCTACGCGCGAGCTACGCCGTCGAAATTGCGCACTGGTATCTCTACTTGGGTGATAGGGAAAGCGCTTTGCGCATGCTGCGGCAGGTCATCAATGAAACCGCCGATTCGCTCGACCAGCCGGTTTACCAGGCAATTCGCGAGTATTTTCTGCTGCTGCCGGAAGCAGAGCGCGCATCTTTTGCAGAGCGCTTCGAGCAGGGGATCGATCGCGCCCGCGCGCCATTGCACGCGGCACTCGCGATGGCGCTGGTGCGTGGTTTGCAGGGGGACGAGCAGGGAGCAAAAACCGAACTGTCGCGTTTGCTAAACCTGCGCGCGGTTGGTTACAAGCCGCTCGATGAAAGTGGCGATTCGGCGTATCGCTTCTGGAGTTTCGTGCTGACGACGGGCATGCAGTTGCAAGCCTGGCACATGGACTCCCTCGCGGAAAATCTCTGGGAGCAATCGCTCGCGGATCCAGCAGCCATCAGGCTTCAAGGCGATCAGGCCGTTTTGATTTCGCGCGACATCAAGCTACGTGCTTTAGCCGGCAAGATGACGCATGCAATCGGTTCCGAAGCGCAGATTTTGATCGATGACTTTTTAAAAACTACGCCGCCGGAAAACGTGCAGGGGCTCGCCTCAGTGCTCGAAAACAATGGCGCGTATCCGCAAGCCGTGGCGATCTGGCGCACGCTGTGGCGGCGCGATCCGGGCAACGTGCAACTACTGCACAACGTGCTTAACACCTGTCGCACGGCAAACGATTCGGACACGATGGCGGCGGTGGTCACCGAGGCGTTGCAGCATCCGTCGCGAGATGTTGTGATGAAGTTGACCGAGCTCGCCGAGAGCGCGATGAATCTTGACGAGGTCGATAAAACCCTCGGTGCGATGTTGCGATTGCATCCGGGCGACGTGCAGTTGCTCGACCGTCTTGCGCGCGTGCAGGAACGGCGCGGAAGACTCGACGAAGCCGCGCAAACATACCGGCAACTTTTAATGGTAGAGCCGAATAACATCGCTCGCCGCATCGCACTCGCCGATTTGCTCGAACGCGCTCACAAAACGAACGAGGCGATCACCATGTTGGAAGTGGTGAAGAATTCGCCGGAGGTCGATTTGCCGCTGGCGCTGCTTTATTTCAAAGCAGGCCGGATCGAATCGGCGCGCACACAATCGCAAAAAATTTCGCAGGGAAACAACGCGAGCGCGGTGGTGCAGATTGCCGAAAATTTCGCCAACAGCGGACAGGTTCGCGACGGTTTGGTGCTGCTGCAATCGGCGGCGAACAAAACGAAAGACGTGCACGCGCAGTTTTCGTTGCAGTCGAAATTCGTCGAGCTTGCGGCGGAAAAGTTTCCCGGGTTGGCGAAGCCTGCATTGTGGCGTTTGCGCGAAACCGCCGCGGCGACACCGGAGATGTTTGGAACATTTTTGCAGTTGCAGAATCGTGTCGCGCAGCAACTCGGCATCGATTTGGAAAAGGCGCTGACCGATCAATGGCACAACGGCGACGATGCGCCGGCGGCAGCCGCAAAACTGGTCGAGCTTTACGCGCAGACGAAGCAGGAGAAAAAGCTCGCGACGCTCGTTACGCAGATCAAGGCGCGCAGTGATTTTGACGAGCCGATTTTGTGGCAGGTGACGGCTGTTTTACAAAATGAGCAACGCGAACTCGCGAGCGATTTGTTCGCGCTGATTCTGCAGCGGAATCCCGCAAATGAAAACGCAGCGTGCAGCTACATTCGCGCGCTGCACGAGCTCGGCCGCGACGCGGACGCTTACGTGCAACTGCAAAAGTTTGCGTGCCGCTGGCCGATCAGCGATTCCGTTGCGGGCGAGGCTGCGCCGCTTTTCATCCAGCTCGGCGATCCGGCTTCCGCGCTCGCGATGTTTGAAAACGCAGTTCGCAGCGACCCGATGGTGCGCACTCCCGCTGTTTACATGAGCTACGCACGGTTCTTGCGCGATTACGGCGATGCGCGCAATGTGTTAAATATCCTCCGCCAGGCGTTTCGTAATCCTGCGAATCGTGACGTCGCTCAAATTGTCGATTTCTACGCGGCGACACAGCGGCTCGACCGGCTCGAGCACGAGTTGCCGTCGTTCTCGCTTTCACCCGAAAACGCACGCGCGCTGCACGTGGAGTTGTTTGAGTATTTTGAAAAGGAGCAGCGTTTTTCCGATGCGTTAAACGTGCTGCAGTCGCATCCGGAAATCGTCAAAATCGACGTGCTGCGCGCGCGCCTGCGGCCTTTTGCAGCAAAGGCGAATGCTTACGATGCAGTTGCGGGCACGCTCGAAACATTCATCTCGCAAAACTACGCGCCGGAAATCGCGCGTGAACTTGCGTTGCTTAATCTCGACTGGTCACAAAACGAAACGTCGTCCGATTCGGCGCTTGTGCACTTGCAACGCGCGAATGAGCTTGCGCCGGATCATTTCGAGATCGCGCAGAAGCTCTGTAATTTGTTTTTGGAAAAAAAACAGCGCGACAATGCGATCCGCGTTTTGAATCGATTCCTGCAAGTCTCACACGACGACGGCGATAAGCTAAAAGCGCAGCAGCTTCTCGCGCGAATCCAGTCGGCATGAGCCTCCGCGACGATTTTCCGCTTTCGCTTTGTGCGCGTTTGCTGTAAGACACGCGGCCCATGACAAGGTTCATGGCTTTTTGTTTGTTTAGCATTGCCGGTTTGGTGACGAGCGCCGCGCATGCTCTCGATTTCGGTCCCGAGATCATCATCAGCGTGCGCGATCAAAAACTCGCGCTTGTGAAAAACGGTGAAGTGCTCGCGGAATACCGCGTCTCGACTTCACGCTTCGGCGTCGGCGATTCCTACGGCAGCTACAAAACGCCTGCCGGGCTGCTTTGGGTCTGCAACAAAATCGGCGACAATCTCCCGCTCGGCGCGGTGATCAAGCATCGCAACGCTACCGGAGAAGTGCTGTCGCCGAACGCGCCGGGACGCGATCCGATCGTCACGCGCGTCATCTGGCTGAAAGGACTCGCGGGCGACACGCAGCATGCTTACGACCGCTGCATCTACATTCACGGCACCGCGGAGGAGCGCATGATTGGCAAACCGGTGAGCTGGGGCTGCATTCGCATGCGTTCGAAAGATGTTGTTGATGTGTATAACGCCGTGCAGATCGGCACGCATGTCACGATCGCCGAGGAAAAGCTCGCGAAGCTGCTGCCGGAGCACTCCGGCAACCGGCTCGCCTCTTCGGACTAGCTGGACAGCGGCGCGCAGTTGTGGAATTGGTTGCGCGTGCGTCGCCCCGTTTTTCTCCTAGCAATCCTTGTCTGCGCCGTCGTCCGCGCGCAGGACCAGGATCCGGGTTTGCTCTTGCAGACGCGCAACCAGGGCCTCGCCTCGGCGCTTTTCCAGAACCGCTCGTTTTACGAAGGCAAAACATTCAACGGCACGGGAACCGGCGTGCAGTTGAAGGAATTTTACATCGCGCCAAGATCGAATCTTAAAGAATTTCCGACAAAGGCATTCAGCTCTGCGACATTTGCGCAGAGCGACATCACCTTTGCGACGAAGGATGCGTCGACGAAAAAAGACACGCGCGACGAGAAGACTTACGAAACGAAAGCGGCACCGGTGAAAACCGCGCGTGAGAGCGGCAAAGCTTACGACACGCGCGATTACGCGGATTCGCATCAGTTCATTCCCGATGGCAAATCGCAAAAGGCGCTCGACCAGCAGCGCGCACAGAAGCCGATGACGATCGATCAGGTTCGCGAGCTGTTAAACAAAAACAAATAGTGGAATCGCGGGCACCGGCATCCGTCGTTTGCCTGCGCTACTGCGGAGTTGCGGAATGCGGAATGCGGAATTAGAAAAACTCGTCCTCCACATGCACGTTTCTCCCGAAGACCAGCTCAAACAGCTCAAGCGCGGCGCTGCGCAAATCATCAACGAAGAAGAGCTCCTCGCGAAGTTGCGGCTTGGCCGCCCGCTTAACGTTAAGCTTGGCGTCGATCCGACCGCGCCGGACATTCATCTCGGCTTCACCGTCGCGCTGCAAAAATTGCGCCAGTTCCAGGACTTCGGCCATCGCGCAGTTTTGATCATCGGCGATTTCACCGCGATGATCGGTGATCCGAGCGGACGCTCGGCGACGCGGCCGCAGCTTTCGCACGATCAAGTCATGGCGAACGCGAAGACATTCCAGGAGCAGGCATTCAAAATTCTCGATCGCGAAAAGACGCGCACCGTTTTCAACGGCGAATGGCTCGAGGTGATGACCTTCGAGGAAGTGATCAAGCTCACCAGCCGCGTGACGATGCAGCAAATGCTCCAGCGCGAGGATTTCAAGACGCGCATCGACAAAGGCGCGGCGGTGCGGTTGCACGAGATTCTGTATCCGATCATCCAGGGCTGGGACTCGGTGCAGGTGAAGGCCGATGTAGAAATCGGCGGCACCGATCAGTTGTTCAACATCCTGGTGGGCCGCGAGCTTCAGCGCGAAGAAAGCCAACCGCAGCAGGTCGTCTTTTTAATGCCGCTGCTGGAGGGGCTCGACGGAGAGAAAAAGATGAGCAAGAGCCTCGGCAATTACGTCGGCGTCAGCGAGCCACCGCACGAGATGTTCGGAAAACTCATGAGCATTTCCGACAAATTGATGGCGCGCTATTATCTGCTGCTGCTCGGCGAGGAAATGCCGGCGATTCATCCGATGGACGCGAAGAAGCAACTCGCCTTCCGTATTGTCGAGCGTTACCACTCGGGCGACACCGCTCAGGAGGCGCTCGACGATTTCAACACGCGCTTCAGCAAGCGCGACATTGAGCACGCCGATTTGCCGATGCTGACACTTAACGGTGGCGAGCTCGACATCCTCTCCGTCGCCGTCGCGGCTTACGCGAACGCATTTCAAGTCACACGCTCGCGCAGCGAAGTCCGCCGGCTGATCGAGCAGGGGAGCATCCAGCTCCGCGGCGAAAAGATCACCGACCCGAAGGCAACGCCGGAATTTCATGCGGGCGACGTCCTGCGCCTGGACAAAACGCGCGCGGTGCGGATCGCGTAATTCATTTCGCCAGGTAAGTTTTTGCAAACCGGAGCGGCGATTCCGTTCCGCTAAATCGCCATAGGGACAGCCCGAGCTGGCATCTGGAAACAGCCGATTGCCCCTGTTTCATCCGAAGTTGCTTCTGATGAAAGAGCGTTGTCTGTGAAAATAGAAGACTACGGCTTTATCGGCGACACGGAATCGGGCGCGCTCGTCGGGCGGGACGGATCGATCGACTGGCTTTGTTTTCCGCGGTTCGATTCGGGCGCTTGTTTCGCGAAACTGCTCGGCGAACGAAAGCATGGTTGCTGGCGCATCTGGCCTGTGGACGAAGTGCGCGCGGCGCGACGGCGCTATCGCGGCGATACGCTGATTTTGGAGACGGAGTTCGAGACGGAGCGCGGCGCGGTGCGGCTGATCGATTTCATGCCGGTGCGCGAGACGAAGCCCGACGTGGGCCGCATCGTCGAGGGATTGCGCGGCGAAGTGCGGTTGCAGATGGAGCTGATCATTCGTTTTGATTACGGCAAAATCGTGCCGTGGGTGCGGCGACGCAGCGAAGGACTCGAGGCCGTCGCCGGACCGGACGCGCTGATTTTGCGCACGCCGATCAAGACGCGCGGGCACAATTTGACGACCGTCGCGGAGTTCACCGTGCGCGAAGGCGAGCGCGTGCCGTTCGTGCTCACGTGGTATCCATCGAACGAAAATCCGCCGCGCGAGGTGAACGCGGAACATGCGTTGCGCGACACGGAAAATTTCTGGACGGAGTGGTCGGGACGCTGCACTTACCACGACGGCGAATGGTGCGACGCGGTGCGGCGTTCGCTCATCACGCTGAAGGCGCTCACGTATCGTCCGACCGGCGGCATTATCGCGGCGGCGACGACCTCTTTGCCCGAGCAACTCGGCGGCGTGCGCAATTGGGATTACCGCTACTGCTGGCTGCGCGACGCGACTTTCACGCTCTATTCGCTGATGCAGGCGGGCTACACCGAGGAGGCGCAGGCGTGGCGCGACTGGCTCTTGCGCGCAATTGCGGGCAGCCCGTCGCAGATGCAGATTCTTTACGGCCCGGCGGGGGAGCGGCGCTTGCCGGAGTTCGAGCTGCCGTGGCTGCCGGGCTATGAAAATTCAGCGCCGGTGCGCATCGGCAACGCGGCGTCGCGGCAATTCCAGCTCGATGTTTATGGCGAGGTGATGGATTCGCTGCACCAGGCGCGCCGCGCGAAGATTCCCGCCGAGCCCGCAGCGTGGCGGATGCAGCGGCAACTCGTGCGATTTCTCGAGGAGCACTGGAACGAGCCGGACGAGGGCATCTGGGAAGTGCGCGGGCCGCGCCGGCATTTCACTCATTCGAAGATCATGGCGTGGGTCGCGGTCGACCGCGCGGTGTGCGCGGTGGAGAAATTCGGGCTCGATGCAAACGGCGATCTCGAGCGCTGGCGGAAATTGCGCGACCAAATCCGCGACGAAGTCTGCCAGCAGGGTTTTAACAACGCGCGTGGCGCGTTTACGCAATTTTACGGTTCGGAAAAACTCGATGCCGCGCTATTGATGCTGCCGCTCGTCGGTTTCCTGCCGGCGAAAGATCCGCGTGTGCAGGCGACGATCGAGGCGATTGAAAGCGAGTTGATGGTCGATGGATTCGTGCTGCGTTATCACCCGGATCAGGCTGCGGACATTGATGGCTTGCCGCCGGGCGAGGGAACGTTTTTGCCGAGCACGTTCTGGCTCGCAGATTGTTTAGCGCTGCTTGGGCGCAATGACGAAGCGCGTGAAATTTTCGAGCGCCTGCTCGCGATTCGCAACGATCTCGGCCTGCTCGCGGAGGAATACGACACGCGTGCAAAACGCCTCGTCGGAAATTTTCCACAAGCGTTCTCGCACGTCGGCTTGGTCAACACCGCGCACAACCTCTCGCGCGAACACGGCCCGGCTTATCGCCGGCGCGAAACGTGAACGTGTTTACTCCGCGAGCAACTTCGCGACCTGCGACTCGAGGCCGTCGCGCGCATCGGTGCTGACGACGTAGCCTTTTTTGTTCACGAGCCACATCGCCGGGATCGACTCGATGCCGTAGCTGCTGCTGATCGCGTTTTGCCAGCCTTTACCGTCGAAGTATTGCGGCCAGACCATGCCTTTTTCTTTCGTGACGGAAAGCAATTTCTCTTTGTCCTGATCGAGTGAGATGCCGACAATTTCAAAGCCGTCATTGTGGTGCTTTTTGTAAGTCTCGACGACGTGCGGGACTTCGCCCATGCACGGTCCGCACCATGTTGCCCAGAAATCGATGAGCACGACTTTGCCGCGCATTTTGGTGAGATCGATCTCGGTGCCGTCGACTGCGGTGAATTTCAAGTCGAACGGTTTTTTGGTGACTTCCTTTTGTTTCAACCTGCCCTTGGCCTCCTCGGCGACGCGCGCGTTTTTGCTTTTCGCGAGTTCGTTCAACAGCGCCTCGGCCTTGGCCGGATCTTTCTTTTCGAGAAATTGCACGCGCATCAATTCGAGCGATGCAGTGCGCGGATCATCCGGAAAATCCTTTTCGAATCCGGCGATTTCGTTTTCGAGGTCGGGCGTGAGCTCTTCCTTTTGCATCGCAGGCACGAGATGGATTTGCAGCAAACCGAAACGCGCTTCCACTTTCACCGGCGCAGGCGCGTCGGGCGCGGCGATGATTTCCTTGCAGACTGCTTCCTGCTGATCGCCGGTTGCTTTGCCACCGCTGACTTGCGCGAGCACTGCGGTGACTTGTGCATTCATCATCTTCGCTTCCCATCGGCGTGCATCGTCCGGATAACGGCGGATGAATTCGACCGACGAAGCCTTGATGTTGTCGAGATAACCGACCATTTCCTCCTTGTTCTTAAAGCCGTGACCCGGCCCGCGTTTCAGCTCACCGAGATGTTTCCAGAGATCGTCCGCAGTTTTATATTGCGACAGATCGTCTGATTTTTTTTCAGCCGTGTCTTTTGCGGGCGTATCCTTTTTCGGCGCATCCGCCGCGCACAGCGGCGACAGAAAGCCAAGAGACGCGAGGGCGAAAACGATGGGGCGAATTTGCATGCGCGAGATGCTGCGACACCACGCCGCAGCGCGCAAAGCAAAATCGCGTTACTTCAACGAGCGATTCGCAATCGTCTGGTCGACGAATAGCTCGAGGAACAACACGAGCCGCGGCAGATTGCAGCTTGGGATTTGGTTTTTACGCGCAACACGGCGCGAGCGGAGGGAATGTTTCTGGACTCTCATGCCGGATGGTTTAGCAGGGGCCGTGCCAACCGGCTCCGATTCTCAAAAAAGCTCGCCTTGCACAGTCGCCGCGGACTTTTCGGCTTCGTCGCGAATTTCCTGCAGCAGCGACTTGAATTCGCATTGTTCAATCGCGGCGATCAACTCGTCGTAACGCGGACGAATTTTCAAATCGTCGAGCGGCGCGGGCAGTGGCAAATCGGTGTCCAGCTTCACCATCTCGCGATTTTGCAAAATCTGCGCCTGAGCCGCTTTCACCTTTTCGCGAATGCGCTCGTTTTTGATCGAGTCGGGATTCGCTAGCATCGCATCGAGGCTGCCGCACTCGCGCAAAAGGTTCGCCGCGTTTTTCGGCCCGAGTCCCGGCACGCCGGGAATGTTGTCGACCGAATCCCCGATGAGGCAAAGGACTTCGCCGATTTGCTCCGGGCGCACGCCCCATTTTTTGATGACGCACTCGATGTCGAGCAGCGCGAACGCGTCTTTCGGCGTGACGAGATCGGCTTTGTTCGTCGTGTAAACTTTCACGCCATCGGCAACAAGCTGGAAAAGATCTTTGTCATTGGTCGCGAGAACGACTTCGTATTTTTTCCGCACCGCTTCGCACGCATACGATGCCATCAAATCGTCCGCCTCGGTATCCGGCAAACTCAGCGAATGAAAGCCGAGGAGGGGCACCAGCTTTTGTATAAACGAGAGTTGCGGCCGCATTTCCGCGGGCATCTCGGCGCGCGTCTCCTTGTAAGCCGGCTGAAGTTCCGTGCGTCGCGCGGGCAGGCCTTCGTCCCAAATCACCGCGCCGAGATCGGGCTGCAGATCTTTCACCATGCGGCGCAATGTTTTTACGAAACCGTAAATCGCGTTGGTCGGCTCGCCGCGCGAATTGCTCAGGTTCCGGATGGCGAAAAACGATCGGTAAACATAGTAGTGTCCATCGACGAGTAGCAATTTCACGCGCGCAACTTAGCCGAGGAATCGCGCGCCGCGCATCAAAAAGCTCGCGAAAAAATTTTGCGAGATGTGCTGGAAATCGCGCGGGGATTGGTGTTGAGTCTCACTCCGCAAATTTCCGGGCGCGATTAGCTCAGTGGTAGAGCGCTTGCTTCACACGCAAGAAGTCGCAGGTTCGAACCCTGCATCGCGCACCATTCCCGCTGGTAGTTTTCAACGCGAAAAATTTTCGGAAAAGTTCTTGCGGGTTTCGCTGCGGCCCACTACGTTCTCCCTCCCGCGCGATGTGGTAGATCCGAATTCGCGCGACAGTTTAAAAAATACTTGCGCGGAAAATGGATTCGTCTAGTTTCGCGCTCCCCGCATCCAGTGGGTAACGAAAATTGCCCGCTTTTGCGGGTTTTTCGTCCCGTGAAATCGCGGGGCGACAGGCCGAAAGGCTTAAAACTTTTTGTAAAACCGAATTTAAATGCCAACGATCAACCAGCTTGTCCGAAAAGGACGCAAGAAAGTGACGGTGAAATCCAAGTCGCCGGCGCTCTCGAATTGTCCGCAGCGCCGCGGTGTGTGTGTGCAGGTGATGACCCGCACGCCGAAGAAGCCGAACTCCGCTTTGCGCAAAGTGGCAAAGGTGCGTTTAACCAACGGACAGGAAGTGATTGCTTACATCCCCGGCGAAGGGCACAACCTGCAGGAGCACTCGATCGTGCTCGTGCGCGGCGGTCGTGTGAAAGATTTGCCGGGCGTGCGTTATCATATCGTTCGCGGCACGCTTGACTCGCTCGGAGTTGATGGCCGCCGCCGCAGCCGTTCGAAATACGGCGCGAAAAAACCAAAGGCCGGCGCTGAAGCCGAAACCAAAGGCAAAAAGAAATAACGGATTTTAGTCATGTCACGTCGTCGTAGAACTATTCAGCGGAGAGAAAACATTGATGCGCGTTACGGCAGTTCTGTCGTTGCGCAGTTAATCAGCACCGTGATGCAGTCCGGTAAAAAATCGACTGCGGAGCGTATTGTATATACCGCGATCGAAAAAACCCGCGAAAGCAGCGATGTTGTCGATCCGCTCGAGACGCTGCACAAGGCGCTCGATAACGTAAAGCCACGCCTCGAAACGAAATCGCGTCGCGTCGGCGGTGCGACTTATCAAGTCCCGATGGAGGTCCCGGCGCGCCGCCAGGTCGCACTCGCAATGCGCTGGATTGTCGGTTTTGCGCAAAATCGCAAAAACGTATCGATGCAGGACGCGCTCGCGGCGGAACTCAGAGACGCGGCGGCCGGACAGGGCAACGCAATCAAGAAGCGCGACGACACTCACAAAATGGCGCAGGCGAACCGCGCGTTTGCGCATTTCCGATTCTAATCCGCCATGGCTACCGCGACTGCTGAAAAACCTGCTGTGAACACGAATCCGAATTCGCCCAATCGCGCGTTTCCGCTCGAGCGCACGCGCAACATCGGCATCGCCGCGCACATCGATGCCGGCAAGACGACGCTCACCGAGCGCATCCTTTTTTACACGGGCATGATCCACAAAATCGGTGAGGTGCATGAAGGCACGACCGTGACCGACTGGATGGAGCAGGAGCGCGAGCGCGGCATCACGATTACGAGCGCGGCGACGACGTGCTCATGGATGCAGAAAAAGGAAGCCGGCGTGTTTAAGCAATTTGAGGGAATCAAAATGCGGGTGAACATCATCGACACTCCCGGCCACGTCGATTTCACGGCAGAAGTTGAGCGTTCATTGCGTGTTCTGGATGGTGCGATTGCCGTTTTCGATGCAGTCGCCGGCGTGCAGCCGCAGTCCGAGACAGTCTGGCGCCAGGCAAACAAATACGGCGTTCCGCGCATCGCGTTCATTAACAAAATGGATCGCGTCGGCGCGAATTTTGACGCGGCTGTGGATTCGATGCGGAAAAAACTGAACGCGAATGCGTGGCCGATTTTAATTCCGCTCGGCGCGGAGGATCAGCTTAAAGGACAGCTCGACGTTGTTAACAGAAAAGCGGTTCTTTACAGCGATAACGACGTGATGGGTTCGACTTACACGGTCGAGGAAATTCCGGCGGATAAAATGGATTTGGTCGATGCGGCTTATAACGATCTCGTCGAGCAAATTTCGAACCTCGACGATGAAGTCGCGGAAGTCGTGCTCGAAGAAAAACCGGTTACGCCAGAAATTTTGAAAGCAGGCATTCGTCGGCAAACCATCGCGAACAAATTTGTGCCGGTCGTTGGCGGTTCGGCTTTCAAAAACAAAGGCGTGCAATATCTCGTCGATGCTGTCGTCGATTATCTCCCAAGCCCACTCGACATCCCGCCAGCGAAAGGCATGAATCCCGACTCACATGAGCCGATGGACGCGCCGACCGATGACAACGGAAAGTTTTGCTCGCTTGCATTCAAACTCTGGAGCGATCCTTTCGTCGGTAAACTCGTTTTCTTTCGTGTCTATTCCGGCACGCTCAGCAAAGGCGACACGGTTTACAACCCGCGCACGAACAAGCGCGAGCGCATCTCGCGTTTGATCCAGATCCAGGCCGACAAACGCGAGGACATCGAGACATGTTACTCGGGCGACATCGCGGCGATCGTCGGCATCAAAAACATCACGACGGGCGACACGCTT
The DNA here is from genome assembly GCA_021324395.1 of Spartobacteria bacterium. Classification (GTDB taxonomy): domain Bacteria; phylum Verrucomicrobiota; class Verrucomicrobiia; order Chthoniobacterales; family Chthoniobacteraceae; genus JAJPJG01. Next base: position 17,011 of record JAJPJG010000021.1, read on the forward strand.
TGCGACGAAGATCATCCAATTCTGCTCGAGCCGCCGACATTTCCTGATCCGGTTATTTCGATGGCCATCGAGCCGAAGACCAAGCTCGACCAGGAAAAAATGTCGATCGCGCTGCAGCGCCTCGCGGAAGAAGATCCGACATTCCGCGTGTTCACGAACGAAGACACCGGACAAACGATCATCGCGGGCATGGGCGAGCTCCATCTCGAAATCATCCGCGACCGCATGTTCCGCGAGTTCAAAGTCGAGGCGAATGCGGGCAAACCGCAGATCGCCTACCGCGAGACGATCACCGCGCCGGCAACTGGCGAAGGCAAACTCATCAAGCAGTCCGGCGGTCGCGGTCAATACGGCCACGTCATCGTGAACGTCCGCCCGGCGGAACGCGGCAAAGGCCTTACGATCGAGAACAAAGTTGTCGGCGGCAATATTCCGAAGGAATACATTGCGCCTTGTAAAAAGGGCATCGAGGAAGCGGTGCTCAACGGTGTGGTCGGCGGGTATCCCGTCATCGATCTCGAAGTCGATATTATCGATGGAAGCTACCACGACGTGGATTCGAACGAACTCGCATTTAAAATGGCCGCGATCTTCGCGATGAAAGATGGCTTCAAAAAAGCGAAGCCAATCCTGCTCGAGCCGATCATGAAGGTCGAAAATATCTGCCCCGAAGAATTTCAGGGCGACATCATGGGCGATCTCAATCGCCGCCGCGGAAAAATCATGAGCCTCGAAACCAAGACCGGGCTCACCACTGTCAACGCCGAAGTTCCGCTCGCGGAAATGTTCGGCTACGCGACCGCGATCCGTTCGCTGTCGAAAGGCCGCTCGTCGTATTCGATGGAGCCGTCTCACTTCGAGCAGGTGCCGGCGCAAGTCCTTGCCGCGGTGCTCGACCAAAAAGGCAAAGAGTAATTTAACCCACGCATTTTTATGACCAACGGCCAACGCATTCGCATACGTCTAAAAGCATTCGATTTCCGAATGCTCGACGCTTCCTCGGCGGAGATCGTCGAGACCGCCAAGCGCACCGGCGCGAAAGTCGCGGGGCCGATCCCGCTGCCGACGCGCATCGAGAAATTCACGGTGAACCGCTCGCCGCACGTGGACAAAAAATCGATGGATCAATTTGAGATCCGCACGCACAAGCGCCTGCTCGACATCATCGAACCGACCGCAAAAACAGTGGATGAGTTGAAAAAGCTCAACCTTCCGGCGGGCGTGGACATCACGATTAAGATTTAACGCTCCGCAAACCAAATGAGAATCGGACTTTTAGGCAAAAAAATCGGCATGACCCGCGTCTACGACGACAAGGGCCGCGCCACCGCCGTCACCGTCATCGACGTCAGTGACAACGCACGCTTGCAGGTGAAGACCGTTGACAACGACGGATACAGCGCTGTGCAGGTCGGCTTCGACACGCAAAAAGAATCGCGCGTGAATAACGCGGAGCTTGGTCACTTTAATAAGAGCGGCTCGACGCCAAAGAAATTCGTGCACGAGTTTCGTTTGGAAGACAGCGAAACGGTTGCTGAAGATTTGAATTTAAAACCGACATTGCTCCAGGCGGGACAACTCGTTGACGTGATTGGACGCTCGAAAGGCAAGGGCTTTCAAGGCGTCATGAAAAAGCACAATATGGCCGGTCAGGGCGCATCGCACGGTTCGATGATGCATCGCCGTAACGGCGCCATTGGCAACCGTTCGACGCCGGGCCGCGTGTGGAAAAACATGGGCATGCCGGGACACATGGGCGACGAGCAGGTGACGGTGCAAAATTTGAAAGTAGTGCAGGTGCGCGAAGGCGACAACGCGCTGCTCATCGCAGGTGCGGTTCCGGGCGCAAAGGGTAGCTACGTTGTCGTTCGTCCGGCGATCAAGCACTCGGTCGGCACGCTCGCGAAAGAACCGGAGGCTCCGGCTGCCGCTTCATCCGGCAAGCCGGCCGCGAAAACCGCAGGCAAAAAGAAATAAATGAGCGCAAAAGTTTTAACAGTTGAAGCGGCGAAGAAGGCCAACATCGACGTTGTCGAGAATGGCAAATACACGCAGGCTGTGCACGATGTCGTTGTTGCAATGCGTGCCGCGCGTCGTAGCGGAACAGCAAGCACAAAAACGAAAGCGACCGTGAGCGGATCGGGCGCAAAACCGTGGCGTCAAAAAGGCACGGGCCGCGCCCGCGCCGGTTACAAATCATCGCCGGTCTGGACGGGCGGCGGTGTTGTGTTCGGGCCGCATCCGCGCGACTACTCGAAAAAAGTAAACGCGAAAGTCAGACGCGTCGCGCTGCGTAAGGCGTTAAGCGAGCGGATCAAGGCTGGTGACGTTTTGGTTACCGAAAATTTCGCAGTCAAGGAACCGAAGACGAAGCAATTCATTAAGCTTTTAAAAGACACGACGCCCGAGGAAAAAGTGCTGATCGTCGGCAAGACTTTTGACGACACGACCTATCTCGCGGCGCGCAACGTTCAGCCGACGCTTCTCGTCCGCGCAGCCGATGTGAACACCGAGCAAATCCTCGCGTTCAAAAAAATCATCCTCACCAACGAAGCGCTCGCGATGCTGGCGGAAAGGACAAAATAATGAACGACATTTTCGATATCGTTGACACCGTCCGCCTGACGGAAAAAGGCACACTGCTCACCGAGAAGCACAACAAGTATGTGTTTCGCGTGAATCCGCGCGCGAACAAGCTCCAGATCAAGCAGGCCATCGAAAAGCTGTTCGGCAAAAAAGTCGTGGACGTGAACACGTGCAATTACGCCGGCAAGAAAAAACGCGAACGCCGCGCCGACTATGGCCGCAAGGCTGATTGGAAAAAGGCGATCGTGACTCTCAAGGAAGGCGAGAAAATCGACCTCGCGTAGTTTTATGGCACTCAAATCTTATCGCCCACTTACCCCGGTTTCGCGTTTCAAGCAGACGCCTGCTTTTGACGAAATCACGAAGTCAAAGCCGGAGAAATCGCTCGTCGAGACGCTGAAAAAAACCGGCGGCCGTAACAACAACGGCCGTATGACATCACGTCATATCGGCGGCGGTCACAAACAGAAATATCGCATCATCGATTTCAAGCGCAAAAAGCACGGCGTCGAAGCAGACGTGATTGCAATCGAATATGATCCGAACCGCAGTGCGCGCATCGCTTTGATCAAATACACCGATGGCGAGAAGGCTTACATCCTTGCCCCGAACGGCCTCAACGTTGGCGCGAAAGTTAGCGCCGGCGAGAACGCCGCGCCGGAAATCGGCAACGCGCTTCCGCTGAAAAATATTCCGCTCGGTGCGAGCATTCACAATGTCGAGTTGGTGCCCGGTCGCGGCGGCCAGATCGCGCGTAGTGCGGGACAGCAGGTGATGTTAAACAACCGCGAAGCCGGTTACGCGCTCGTCAAATTGCCGAGCGGCGAAATCCGCAAGATCAACGAAAACGCCTACGCGACGATCGGACAGGTCGGCAACATCGACCACATGAACGTCAAGAGTGGCAAAGCCGGCCGCACCCGCTGGCAGGGACGCCGCCCGCACGTTCGCGGCATGGTCATGAACCCTGTCGATCACCCGATGGGTGGCGGCCAGGGCAAATCCAAGGGCGGTGGCGGACGCCATCACCCGGTCAGCCCCTGGGGCCAGCTCGCGAAAGGTTTCAAGACCCGCCGCAAGCACAAACAAAGCAGCACGTTCATCGTCGAGCGTCGCAAGTCGAAAAAGAAAGTTTAACGTTTTTTTAAAATGGGCAGATCATTAAAAAAAGGACCTTTCGTCGAGCAGCATTTGCTCGAAAAAATCGATAAAATGGAAGAAGCCGGCGTGAAAAAGCCGATCAAGACCTGGTCGCGTCGCTCGACGATCACTCCCGATTTCGTCGGCCACACGTTTCTCGTCCACAACGGCAAAATTTTTCAATCCGTCTTTGTGACGGAAAACATGGTCGGACACAAACTCGGCGAATTTTCGCCGACGCGCGTGTTCAAGAAGCACGGTTCGCATACCGCGAAAGTGACCAAGTAGTTTATGCGATTTCCCGCGATAGCGGGCTGGCTTTGCGCAGCTTTGGCCTTAACGCCGGCGGCACGCGGAGCAGATAGTTCTTTGTCAGATTTAGATATTGAGTTCACGGAGGCGAAATTGACGCTTCAAAGCGTGACCGAGGAAAATGCGGCATTGCGCGAGAAATTGCGTTTGTCGCAGGAGCAGGTGAAAAGCCTGACCGAAAGCCTCGCGATCGCGAACAGCGAAGCGGAAGTTTTTAAACGCGAAAGCGGCGAGCTCAAGCTGCGCATGGAAGCGCTCGGGATAGAATCCGCGGGCGCCGACAAGTCAAAGCTCGAGCAGCGCCTGCTGAAAGCGGTGAGTGATTTGAAAATTGTCCAGGATGAAAAGGACAAGCTCGCCGATCAGCTCGTGCGCATGTCGGAAGCGATGTTGCGGTTTTTAAAAACCGCCGTCAGCACCGACGCGCAAGCCCGCATGGCGGTCGAGACCGAGATGCGCGCGGCGAACGAAGCGCTCGGATTGCCCGGATCGCAACAAGCGGTCGAAGCGCAGGCCGAGCCCGCGACGTTGACCGATGGAATGGTGATCAGCGTGAAAGAAGAATACGCGCTGGTCGTCGCGAACCTCGGGAGCCGGCATGGCGTAAAAATCGGCATGCCGTTTCAAGTCTGGCGCGATGATAACCTCGTCGGACATGTGCGTGTCGTCGATGTCCGCGAGAAAATCGCGGGCGCAGTGATTCAGGATCTAAGTTCAAACAAGGATAAAGTGAAAGTGGGTGACCGCCTCCGGGTGGATGCCCAGCAATAATTTAAAACAATGCAAGTTACCTCGACATACAAATACGCGCGGATCTCGCCTTTCAAGGCGAGGGAAGTGACGCGGGAAATTCAGGGGCTGCCGGTTTCGGCGGCGCTGGATATCCTTGCGTTCACGCCGAAAAAAGCCGCGGCTCTAATCAACAAGACGTTGAAAAGTGCGATTGCGAACGCGGAAAACAATAACGATTTGCGTGTCGACAATCTCGTCGTGAAAGAGGCGACGATCGGCGAAGGCCCGACCTTCAAGCGTTTCCAGCCGAAAGCGCGCGGCAGCGCCGGCCCGATTCGTAAACGCACGAGCCACATTCGCATTGTATTGACCGACGAAATCGAAATCAAAACCCGCGAGACCAAAAAGAAAACCGCGGGCGCCAAGAAAACGAAAAAGCCCGCAGCAAAAAAAGCAGCACCGAAAAAAGAAAACGTAGCGGTTGAAACCAAAGTCGCCGAGGCAGCACCCGCCGCCGAGACGAAGGAAGGTCAAGCCGCAGAATAATTATGGGTCAAAAAGTTAATCCAATCGGCTACCGGCTCGCATTGAATCGCGACTGGCGTTCGCGCTGGTATGCATCGCCGAAAGAGCTGCCCGAGTTTTTGCATTCGGACATCAAAATCCGCGACTACGTCAAAAAGAAACTCCAACTCGCCGCAGTCGCGAAGATCGTTATCGAGCGCGCATGGAACAGTATCCGCGTGACGATACACACCGCACGTCCAGGCATCGTGATCGGTCGCAAAGGCGCTGAGATCGAAAAAATGACTGCGGATATTTCCGGAATGGCCGACGGCAAATCGGTCAAGATCGACATCGTTGAGATCAAGACGCCGGAACTCGACGCACAGCTCGTGGCGGAAAACGTCGCGCTGCAAATCGAGCGCCGTATTTCGTTCCGTCGCGCGATGAAAAAATCGATCCAGACGACGATGGATTTTGGTGCGCAGGGCATCAAGCTTCGCGCCTCGGGCCGTCTCGGCGGCGCGGAAATTTCCCGTGCGGAATGGTATCGCGAAGGCAAAATCCCGCTGCACACTTTGCGCCAGCCGATCGACTACGGCTTTGCCGAGGCGATGACGGTTTACGGCAAAATCGGCATCAAGTGCTGGATCGTGAAACCCGAGGAAGGCACTGTAATTCCCGAGCGTCCGGAGCGTCCGCGCCGCGAACGCCGTGAAAAGGAAAACGTGAACGCCGCCGCGCCGACACCGGCTGAAGAAGCCGCCGCCGCAGAAATCGCGAAAGCTTAATTTAGGAGACTATCGGCCATGCCATTAATGCCCAAACGAGTGAAGTATCGCAAAACCCAGCGCGGCAGCCGCAAGGGAAAGGCTTCACGCAACATCAATATCGATTTCGGCGAATACGGTTTGCAGACGCTCGAGCGCGCCTGGATCACTAACATCCAGATCGAAGCTGCTCGTGTCGCGCTCACCCGCAACATGAAGCGCAAAGGCAAACTCTGGATTCGCATTTTCCCCGACAAATCCGTCACCGCGCGCCCGCCGGAAACCCGAATGGGTAAAGGCAAGGGCCAGCCGGAATACTGGGTCGCCACAGTGCGCCCGGGCAACATTTTGTTCGAACTTGATGGCGTGACGGAATCGGTCGCGCGCGAATCGCTGCGCCTCGCGGCGACGAAGCTGCCGATCCGCACAAAGTTCATCACGCGTCACCACGCCGCAGTCGCCTAATTTTTGCGCGTATGAAAATCCAAGAAATTCGTGAATTAAGTATCGCCGAACTGCAGACGCGCAAACGCGATCTGCGCCAGGAGAGCTTCCACCTGCGGTTGCAACAGCAGTCCGGGCAGCTCGAAAAACCGAGCCAGATCCGCGCAATACGCCGCGAAGTGGCGCGCATCGAATCCGTGCTCACCGAGAAAAAACGTAAAGCCGAAGGAGCTTCCAAATAATGAGCGAGACAGCCACAGCCAACGTCCCGGCGACCGAACGCGGATTGCGCAAAACGCGCGTCGGCGAAGTCGTATCGACGAGCATGAACAAAACCGCCGTCGTCAAAACGATCACGCGCGTGCCGCACGCGAAGTTCGGCAAAATCATCAAACAGGTCAAAAAATTCTACGTGCACGACGAGGAAAACAAGGCACAGGTCGGCGACACGGTCCGCATCGCCGAGACGCGCCCGCTCAGTAAATTAAAACGCTGGCGTTTGGTTGAAATCGTCAAGCACTAGTGCTAAACTCCGCACCCTTTTTCCGTTATGCTTCAAATTCGTTCCAGATTAGACGTTGCCGATAACACCGGCGCGCGCATGGCCAAGATGATCGGCGTCATCGGCAAACCGACGCTCATTGCGCATATCGGCGATGTCATCACCGCGCACGTCCGCGAGGCTTCGGCCGGCGGCACCGTGAAAAAAGGTGAAGTCGTCCGCGCCGTGGTTGTCCGCACCAAACAGCCGATCAAGCGCGAAGACGGTTCGTCCCTGCGCTTTGACCGCAACGCGATCGTTATTATCGACAAAGATCTCAACCCGCGCGGCACCCGCATTTTCGGGCCGGTCGCACGTGAACTGCGCGAGAAGAATTTCATGAAAATCGTCTCGCTCGCGCCGGAGGTTCTGTAATGGCGAACCGAATCAAATTTCACGTGAAAAAAGGCGACAACGTCGTCGTTATTTCCGGCAACCATCGCGGCGCGACCGGCAAGATTTTGCAAGTGCTGCCGAAAAAGCAGCAGGTGCTGATCGAAGGCGTGCGCCTCATCAAAAAGCACGAGCGTAAATCGCAGGACAACCCGCAGGGCCGCATCGCCGAGCGCGAAGGTCCGATTCACATCTCGAATGTGAAGCTGGCCGAGGTGCCTGCGAAAACCGAAAAACCGAAAGCGGAGAAGCGGACAAAAAAAACCGCTAAGTAAAAATGGCAGTCGAACTTTACGAATACTACAAAACGCGCGTCGTCCCTGCGCTCCAGCAGCAGCGTGGATACACAAACATCCACCAGGTGCCACGCATCGAGAAAGTCGTCGTCAACACCTGCGTCGGCTCTCAACAAGACGTAAAACAGGCGTTGGAAGATGCGAAGGAAGAGATCGCGCTCATCACCGGCCAAAAACCCGCCGAGACGCGCTCGAAAAAAAGCATCGCCAATTTCAAATTGCGCAAAGAGCAGGCGATCGGCGCGAAAGTCACGCTGCGCGGACCGCGCATGTATGAATTTCTCGAGCGCCTCATCAAAGCTGCGCTCCCGCGCATCCGCGACTTCCGCGGTGTGTCGCCGCGCGCGTTTGACGGTAATGGAAACTACACACTCGGCGTTTCCGACCAGTCGATTTTTCCGGAAGTCGAGCTTGACAAAATCAAGCGCAACATCGGCTTTGACGTAACGATCGTCACGACCGCGCAAACCAACGAAGAAGCCAAGGCACTGCTGATCGAACTCGGAATGCCTTTCAGCGACAAGGCGAAAAAACCCGCGGCGAAAGCCGCCTAATTGACATGAGCCAACTGACTGATCCCATCGCCGATTTTCTCACGCGCCTGCGCAACGGCGGCAACGCCAAGAAAGCCGAAATCACCGCGCCGTATTCCAAAATCAAAGTGGAGATCGCGCGCATTTTGAAACAGGAAGGTTACATCTCGAACTACGAGATCGATACCGCCGGCAAGATGCCGCAGATCAAAGTGACGACAAAGCTCGTCAACCGGAGCTCGGCCATCACCGGCCTCAAGCGCGTCAGCAAACCCGGCCTTCGCCGTTACGTCGGCGCGCAGGAAATTCCGCGCGTGCTCGGCGGAATGGGCGTCGCGATTCTATCCACGCCGCGCGGACTGCTCACCGGTCGCGAAGCGAAAAAGCAAAACATCGGCGGCGAATTGCTCGCTTACGTTTGGTAAACCTGGAGTTAAATAATGTCACGTATCGGAAAAAAACCCATCGAGCTTCCTGAAAAGGTGAAGCTCAACATTTCCGGCGACGGCGCCGTAAACGTCGAGGGCCCGAGAGGCAAGCTCGCATGGACGCTGCCGGCGCAGATCAAAGCACGCATCGACGGCAAGCAAGTCGTCGTCGAGCGCGGCTCCGAAGCGCGCAATGTCCGCGCTTTGCACGGCCTCTCGCGTGCGCTGATTTCCAACATGGTAACCGGCGTCTCGACCGGCTTCGTCAAGGATCTCGAAATTCAGGGCGTCGGTTTCAAAGCCGCCGTTCAGGGCAAAACGCTCAATCTTAGCCTCGGTTTTTCGCACCCGATTTTGTTCCCGATTCCCGAGGGCATCAAAATCACCGTCGCGGACAACACAAAAATTAAAATCGAAGGCATCGACAAACATCTCGTCGGCCAGGTCGCCGCGGACATCCGTGCGTATTACCCGCCGGAGCCTTACAAAGGCAAGGGCGTGCGCTACGCCGGCGAGCAGATCATTCGCAAGGAAGGCAAGACCGTCCAATAACCACTTTTAGGTCATGTCAAAAAAATTAGACTCAACTAAATTACGTCATACGCGGTTGCGCAAGCGAATCAGCGGAACGACCGAGCGGCCGCGTCTTGCGGTGCATTTTTCGGGCAAAAATATCTACGCACAGGTGATTGACGACACCGCCGGCACGACAATCGCCTCGGCAAATACTACCGAGAAGGAATTCAAGTCCGACAAAAAGACGCGCGCGAATCAAGCGACCGCTCAGAAAATCGGCAAGACTGTCGCTGAGCGCGCGAAAGCGAAGAACATCAGCAAGGTCGTCTTCGATCGCGGCGGTTTTTTGTATCACGGAAAAGTGAAAGCGCTGGCCGATGCCGCGCGCGAGAGCGGACTGGAATTTTAATTTATGGCTGAACCTCAACACAAACCACGCGGCCGCAGAGACCGCCAGACTGAAACCGACGCGGACAAATCAGGCCTGACTGAAAAGGTCGTATTTATCAATCGCTGCGCGAAGGTCGTCAAAGGCGGACGCCGTTTCAGCTTCAGCGCGTTGATTGTTGCCGGTGATCACAGCGGCAAAGTCGGCTGCGGTTTTGGCAAAGCCAACGAAGTTTCCGAGGCGATCCGCAAAGCATCTGAATCAGCTAAAAAAGCGATGGTCAAAGTCGCCGTGCGCGAAAACACCATTCCGCACGAAGTCATTGGCGAATTCGGCGGCGGTCGTGTGCTTTTGAAGCCGGCATCGCCGGGAACCGGCGTCATCGCAGGTGGCGGCGTTCGCGCAGTTGTCGAAGCTGCTGGCATTCGCGACGTGCTCGCGAAATCTCTCGGGTCAAGCAATCATGCGAATGTCGTGAAAGCGACCATTGCAGCACTTTCGCTTCTTCGCCAGCGGGACGAGATTTACAAAATCCGCGGTAAGGCGATTCCTTCTCAAAACGGTAAACAATCGTAACCATGAATTTGCACACACTCAAACCCCGTCCCGGCTCCAAGCACCGCGTGAAGAGACTCGGCTGCGGCGAGAGCAGCGGCCACGGCAAAACCAGCGGCAAAGGCCACAAAGGCCAGAAGGCCCGTTCCGGCGGCAGCATTCGCCTCGGTTTCGAAGGCGGCCAGATGCCGCTTATCCGTCGCTTGCCTAAGCGCGGGTTCAATAACGCTGCTTTTAAGACGCGTTATGCAATCGTTAATTTAAAGGATCTCAATCGCTTTGAAAATGGCGCGACCGTTGATGAAGCGGCGCTGCTCGATGCGAAATTGATCCGCGGAAAATACGACGGCGTCAAAATTCTCGGCATCGGCGAGTTGACGAAAAAACTCGCGATTACAGCCGACAAAGTCAGCGCAAGCGCTCGCGAGAAAATCGAGAAAGCCGGCGGAACGATTGCGGCACCTGCGGAGCAGAAGTAATCGATTCGCCGTAATCGATGATCTCCGCTTTCACGAATACTTTCAAAATTCCGGAACTCCGGAATCGCGTTCTTTTCACGCTGATCATGCTCGTGATCGTGCGCATGGGCGCCGCGATCGCGTGCCCGGGCGTGAACCCGCACGTGCTGCACGAGTGGCTCAATCACGAAGCGAATACGCAGCAGGGCGGGGGCATCGCGGCGATGTTCAATTTGTTCAGCGGCGGTGCGCTGGAAAATTGCGCCGTGTTTTCGCTCGGCGTCATGCCTTACATCAGCGCGTCGATTATGTTGCAGTTGCTGACGGCGGTTATTCCGCAACTCGGCAAGCTGGCGAAGGAAGACGGCGGCCGGCAGAAGATCATGCAATACACGCGTTACGCGACGATTGCCCTTTGCCTTTTTCAAGGTTATCTGCTGGCGAGCACGCAGTTCGAAAATCCGAAAAACAACTATCTACTGCATGGAATCGACCTGACGATCCAGCGTCTCGGTCTTCCGCTCGTGGCGAACCCTGGACTCAGTTTTGAAATCATCGCTGTCCTCTCGCTGACGGCGGGCACAATGTTTTTGATGTGGCTCGGCGATCAAATCACCGATCGCGGCGTCGGCAACGGAATGTCACTCATCATCACCGTCGGCATCGTCGCACGTTTGCCCGCGGCGCTGATTCAGGCGTGGAAAACTTTCGTGCCATCCGGTGCGCAGAGTAATCAGGTTAACCCAATGGTGCTGGTGCTGATGATCGCGTTTCTTGTGATCGTCATTGCGGCCGTCATTTGCATCACGCAAGCGCAAAGGAAAATTTCCGTGCAATACGCGAAACGCGTTGTCGGCCGCAAGGTTTACGGCGGGCAGACACAATACATGCCGCTGAAAGTGAATTACGCTGGCGTCATGCCGATTATTTTTGCGCAGGCACTGCTGATTTTTCCATCCACGATTGTTAACATGGCGTTTAAGCAATCGGCAGGCGCGCAACAATTCGCAGCGATGCTCGCCGGCGGCTGGCTGCACTACACGCTGTATGGAGTGATGATTTTCTTCTTCAGCTATTTCTGGGTCGCGATGATGTTCCAGCCGGCGCAGATCGCGGATGATTTAAAAAAATACGGCGGCTACATTCCGGGCGTGCGTCCGGGCAAACCGACCGCGGATTTTCTCGATTTTACGATGACGCGGCTCACGTTTGCCGGCGCGATTTTCCTAACGATCATCGCGATTTTGCCGCAGATGCTTTCGCAGCAACTTGGCGTGCCGTCGCTGACTGCGACGTTTTTTGGCGGCACGAGTATTTTGATCGTGGTCGGTGTCATGCTCGACACGATGCGGCAGGTCGAGACGCATCTCATCCAGCGGCACTACGATGGTTTTTTGCGCAAAGGCAGACTTCGCGGACGCTTCGATCGCACTCCGTCCGGACGCGGCGAAGCGGTGCAGCAAGGTGCGCTCGTCTGGGCGTATGTCGCGGTCGCCCTGCTCGTCGTTGCCGGCGTGACCATCTTCATCGCCAGTCACGCGCGCTAGCGTGAAAAAACGGATTGTTTTGCTGGGACCGCCTGCATCTGGAAAAGGCACGCAAGCCGAAATGATCCGCGCGAAATATCACATCGAAACGCCATCCGTCGGCGCGATTTTGCGCGAGCAAGCCGCTGCGAAAACGGAGATTGGCCTCGCTGCCGAAAAATACACGCGCGAGGGACGATTGGTTCCCGACGAAATCATCGTCGCGCTTGCGGAAAGCTGGCTCACGGCACACGACAGCGCATTTCTTTTCGACGGCTTCCCGCGCACGATCGGGCAGGGCGAAGCACTCGACAACATGCTTAACAAGCGCAATACACCGCTGGAAATTGCGATCTCTCTCGATATCGATTTAGCGACGATTCAAGACCGCGTTTCGCGCCGGATGGTTTGCTCAAAATGCGGTTTCATCGTCAGCATTGGTTTGCACGTGGAAAGCGTCGACACGCCGTGCCCGCGATGCGGCGCGGTGCTACACCGGCGCAAGGATGATTCGCTCGACGCGCTGCAGCAGCGCATGATCGAGTATCGCGAAAAGAGCGAGCCGTTGATTTCGTTTTATGCGCAGCGTGGCATATTGCGGCACATCCCGGCGCAGGATCGGCCCGATGCGGTTTTCGCCGAAGTCTGCACGGCACTGGAGAACTGATGATCCCGATCAAAAACGCACGCGAAATCGAAAAAATGCGCATCGCCTGCCGTGCGGCGAGCGAGATTCTCGATCGCGTCGCGTCGTTGATTCGACCGGGAGTTTCGACCGGCGAAGTTGATCACGCGGCGGCCGATTTTATGTCGGAGGCCCGCTGCAAAAGCGCATTTCTCGGCTATCGAGGTTTTCCTGGAAACATCTGCATTTCGGTGAACGAGGAAGTCGTCCATGGCATCGGTGGTCCACGCAAAATTCAATATGGCGACATCGTGAAACTCGACATCGGCGTGATTAAAGACGGTTGGGTCGGCGACACCGCAACGACGGTTCCGGTCGGCGTTATCGATGACACAACGCAGCGTTTACTTGCCGTTACCGAAGAGACTTTGAACATGGCGATTCCATATGCAACCGACGGGCGTCGGCTCGGCGATTTGTGCTCGGCGATTGAAGACGAAATCGTTGCCAACGGTTACAGCGTCGTGCGTGAATTTGTCGGACACGGAGTTGGCCGTAAATTGCACGAAGAGCCGCAGGTGCCGAATTTTGGACGCAAAGGCAGCGGGCCGAAATTAAAAGCCGGAATGACGCTTGCGATCGAGCCGATGGTCAATCTCGGCACGAGCAGTGTGAAGATTTTGTCCGACGGCTGGACAGTGATTACCGCCGACCGCAAACCGTCGGCACATTTTGAGCACACTGTTTTAATCACCAAAGAAGAACCCGAAATCCTGACATGGCGAGAAAAGACGTTATCGAGGTAGAAGGCAAAGTCGTCGAGCTGCTGCCGAACACTATGTTCCGCGTCGAATTGCCGAACGGCCACCGAATCCTCGCACATATTTCCGGAAAAATGCGTTTGCACTTCATTCGGATCTTGCCAGGCGACAAAGTTATGGTAGAAATGTCCCCTTACGACTTGTCTAAGGGACGAATTACCTTTAGACATAAATGAGATCGCTCTGGAAACAGCAGCACCGCTATTTCCAGAGCGATTTTTGTCCTCTAAACCGATTGTTTAACAAATGAAAGTAAGAGCCTCAGTCAAACGTTTGTGTGAAGCGTGTAAAATCGTGAAGCGCAAGAATGTTGTCCGCGTTATTTGCAAAAACCCGCGCCACAAACAGCGTCAGGGTTAATTTTTAGAAACAAACTTATGCCACGTTTACTTGGAGTAGAAATACCCGGCGACAAACGCATCGAAGCATCGTTGCCTTATATTTACGGCATCGGGCCGAGCACCGCGAAAAAGATTCTCGAGCAGGTCAATATCGACCCAAACGCTCGCGCGAAAGATCTCTCGCCGGAACAGCTCAATCAAATCATCCAGGCGATCACCGCCAGCAAGCTTCCGATCGAAGGCGACCTTCGCCGCGAAATCCAAGGCAACTTGAAGCGCCTCCAGGCAATCAACTGCTATCGCGGCATCCGCCATCGTCGCGGATTGCCGGTTCGCGGCCAGCGCACGAGCACAAACGCGCGCACACGCAAAGGCCCGCGCAAAACCGTCGGCGTCCAGCGCAACAAGGACGCGAAAGCCGGCAAAGTTTAAGTGTTTAACAACTGAGAAAGTATGGCAGACGAAAAGAAACCGAAAACCCCAAAGGCCGCGAAAGCGCCTGCGGCGAAAAATCCAGACGCGCCGGAGACCGCAAGCACGACCGTTCCCGAGCCGAAGGAAACTGCACAAGCCGCCGCGCCCGCGCCTGACACGAAGCCCGCAAAAGCTCCGAAGGCCAAGGCCAAAAAAGAAGCCGCTCCGGCGGTGGTCGCGGAAGCTCCGAAAGAAAATCTTTCGCTCGATCCGAACGTCGTCGAGCCGATCAAAATCATCAAGGCGAAGGGCAGCAAAAACGTCCACAGCGGCATCGCTCACGTGCTCGCCACTTTCAATAACACCATCGTCACCATTACCGACCAGAATGGCTCGGTGATCGGCTGGTCGAGCGCCGGCAAAGTCGGTTTCAAAGGTTCGCGCAAAAGCACCGCTTACGCTGCACAGATGGTTGCGCAGGATGCCTGCCGCCAGGCGATGGGACACGGCCTGAAAGAAGTTGAAGTCCGCGTCAAAGGTCCCGGCGCCGGTCGTGAATCCGCCGTCCGCGCGATGCAGGCGATTGGACTCGACATCACCGTCATCCGCGACGTCACGCCGGTGCCGCACAACGGCTGCCGCCCGCCGAAACAACGCCGCGTCTGAGTTTACACAGTTAACCACATACATCCATGGCACGTTACACAGGTCCTAAAACTAAAATCAGCCGCCGCTTCGGTGTCGCGATTTTTGGCCCGTCAAAAGCACTCGAGCGCAAAAACTACGGTCCCGGCATGCATGGCCCGAAAGGCTCGCGCCGCAAGCAGTCCGATTACGCGGTCGCTCTCGCTGAGAAGCAGAAGCTTCGTTATCAATATGGCCTCCTTGAGCGCCAGTTCCGTCGCTATTTTCAAACCGCGCTCACCAGACGTGGCGTCACCGGCGAAATCCTTCTCCAACTCCTCGAGACACGTCTCGATAACGTCGTCTATCGCCTCGGCTTCGCGAATTCCCGCAACGGCGCACGCCAGATGGTTTCCCACGGCCACGTCTCGGTAAATGGCCGCAAGGTCAACATCGCCTCCTATAACGTGAAGGCTGGCGACACGATCGTGGTTAAAGACAAACCAGGCTCACGCCGTCTCGCGACGAAAAACATCGAGCTCACGCAGATTGCGCCGGTGCCGGACTGGCTCACCGTCGACAAGGACAACTTCACTGGCAAAGTATCGCGTGTTCCGACACGTGAGGAAATCGCGCCAATCGTCAACGAGCAGCTCATCGTCGAGTTGTATTCGCGTTAAACGAAATAGCGCCAACTAACAAATTCCAAAACGGCGGTCTTCGGGCCGCCGTTTTTTTTAGCGCGCCTCCAGCATCGCCAGCGCCTTGTCGTAGCTGCACCGCTCCAAAAAATGCCGTAGTTGCGGATCGATCTTCGGCGGAAGCTTCCCCTGCAGTGCCGTGATCCGCTCCGACGCCGCCTTCAATTTCTCCAAATGCGCCGCTGGATCGCGTTCGCGCAGTTCGCGATCACCAATCACCGCGAGTCGCTCTCGCAATGCGGAAGCAAGCTGATGATAGAGGTTTTCCATGGATCGAAAAATCTGCGTCATGGGCTGCGTGATGTCCAGTGCGCCGCACGTTAGCTCTTCGTTTTCACCGATTGGATGCGATAGCAGAGTTTTGTCAAACGGCCGTCTGCATCATGTTTGCCACCGCTTGTGGAGAGAGGCCGCGCTGACAAAGTGTTCGCACGCTGAGCGCGTCGTTACGTTTCGCGAGACGCTGGCCGTTTTCGTCCGTGAGCAATTCGCAGTGGTAAAACGCGGGCGACTCAAAACCGAGTGCGCGATAGAGTAGGAGCTGGCGAAAGGTGGAGACGAGCAAATCTTCGCCGCGCACGACTTCTGTGATTTGCATCGCAGCATCGTCTGCGACGACGGCGAGTTGATATGCGGGAATATCGTCTTTTCGCCAAACGAGGAAATCGCCGAAATCGCGACCGGCGACCGCCTTTTGCTCGCCAAGCCTGCCATCGCAAAAACCAAGCGTCTCTCCATCGGGCACACGAAAGCGCCAGCTCACGCCCGCAGGCGAGTTCGCGTCCGCAATTTTCCCCGCCGGCGGACGGCACGTGCCGGGATAGATCGGCTCCGCGTCTACGCCGGCGTGCTCGTGCGGCGCGACGAGCGCGTTGCGAACATCGCGTCGCGAGCAGGTGCACGGATAAATCCAGCCGCCAGCGCGCAGCCTTTCCCAGACGGAAGAATAATCGCGCTGACTCTGCACATAAGGCGCGTGCGGCCCGCCCACATCAGGACCTTCGCACCAGTTGAATTCAAGCCAGCGCAAATCCTCGATGATTGCATCGCAAAATTCCGACCGGCAGCGATCGCGATCAAGATCCTCGATGCGCAGCACGAGTTCTCCACCGCGGGCGCGCGCGCGTTCCTGCGCAATCCAGAACGTCCGCGCGTGGCCGAGGTGCAGATAACCAGTCGGCGAAGGCGCAAGTCGTCCGCGATAAGACATCGCGTAATTATCTCGGCGTAGCGCACGAGTTCAACTAGCTTTGCCGCATGTTTTCGCTGACTCGACAGGAACAGGCGCTGATTTTGTGCATTGCGCTGTCGCTCGTGGCAGGATCGGTGGTGAAACACTATCGCCGCGTCTGGCGCGAACAGCATCCATCGGCAGCGGCTTCGCCGAGCCCGTCGCTCCACGCGAAGGCTCTCTACGTCGTGCCTTAGCTACGGAATGATCACGCGGTAAAAACGCGCCGTGCCGATCGTCGCGCCCGCATCCGTGGCGCTGACTGCGCTGCCGGTGCCCGCGATTGGCGAGCCGACGTTGGTCCAGGTCGCGGTCGCTGCAGGCGAATCGGCGCGTTGCAGTTGGTAAACTTTGTTTTGAACAGTCGTCCAGCTCACACGCATATCTCCGTTCAAATTCTCAATCGCGATGATGCGAAACGCGGAAGTCGGATCGAGCGGGTTTGTGCCTTCGATGAACTCCAGCAAATTGGAAACACCGTCGCCGTCCGCGTCGTCGATCGCGCGCGACCGATCCGCGTCGTCGCCGGTTGCGTGATCGAAGTAAGCGAGCCGCCACCAATCGGGTATGCCGTCGCCGTCGCTGAAAACATCGGCTACTTTCCGCACTTGAATGCCCGAAATTCGCGCGTTGCCGACGAGCGGATCGAATTGAATCTCGAGCTGTCCGTCGGCGACAGCGGACGTGAACGTCCCCGATAGCGCGATATTTGCGCCGCCTGCTGTGGTAAAAATGTCGAAGTTCGAGAGCACAGCCTGGCCCTCAATCGAGACGTTAAACAAGCGCTGGTTAGGCCCGGTCGCGAACGTTTCCGCCTCGAGCAGTGTCGTCTCGTAAATGCCGGGCGGGCAATCGAACAGAAAACGAAAACTCGCGCTCGGAAGGCTATAGCGCTCGTGCTGATACAGTGTTTGCGCTTGCGCACAGATGCCGCTGATCGTGTTCGCTATGTTGCCGTTGGTGCCGGAGACGCAGCCGAATGAGCCGAGCGTGTAGGGCTGGTCTTTGATCCACGTGTTGCCATCGCAATCAACGACGTCGCTCGTGCCGCCCGCGCCGATGCGCTGCACGTAAGAGCCGGGCACATTGAAAAAGCGCACGTGCAGCGTGGCGAATGGCGAGACATTTCCGGACACGTCGATCGCTCGCGCGGAGAAAACGTGCGAGCCGTTGAGGAAATTCGCGCTGTTTAACGATAGACTCCACGTGTTTGTGCCCGTTGCGACCGCCCACGTGCCGCCATCGAGCTGCACTTCCACTCGCTGCACTGCGATGTTGTCCGTGGCTGTTCCCGTGAGTGTGAAGCCACCGGTAACGACGCTTTGATCGACGGGCGCGGTGAACGCCGCGGTTGGCGGCGTCGTATCGGAAAACGTCGAGGCAGCAGTTGTAAAACGTGATTCAAATGCGGCAAAAAACGTGTTTCCCGAAACCGCATCGGCTGCTGTTGGTGCGAGCAGCGCCGTGACAAGCGTTGATCCCGGCCAGCCTGAACCGATCGGCGTATAAGTCACAGTATCGTGCGCAGCGTTCCATGCGAACGTCCCGCTCGTTGTCGGCAATGTGCTGAACGCCGCTTCCACGCTCGCCGTATTCATCGCTTTGCTAAACGTCATCGTCAGCGGCGCAAATGTCGCCACGCTTTTGCTGTCATGCACCGGTGAGATGCCCGTCACGACTGGATCGAGCGGCAACACCTGCGATTGTGCGATGAAGATTTTCGCGCTCGTTGCTGGCATCGTGATAGACGGAAATTGCGGCGTGGAGTTGACCGTGATGGTTTCGTTTGGATTCAGCAAATTCACGCATGCCGTGCCGGCAGGATAAATCGTGCTGCGATTGGTCAGTGTTTGCGATGTGCCGGCGGTATTCAAAACGACAAACACTTCCTGCGAACCGAGCCGCCGCGAGTAAGCAAAAAGGCCGGGGCCATTCGGATTGTTCCATTGGTTCACGTGCGTGCCGATCAGGAGTGCCGGATACAATCGGCGAAAATTGTTTAACTTTGCGACAAGCTGAAACTCCGTGTGCGTTTCGTTAAAATTGTCGCCAACCGACGGTCCCTGCTCAAAACCACCCGCGAACATATCCTCGCGATTATTTGGATCGCTGCCGCCGTTGAATGCCTGTTCGGTGCCGTAGTAGAGGCACGGAATGCCGCGCACGGTGTAGAGAAACGCGAGCCCGACATTGAGTCGCGCGAGGTTGTTGTTCGCTTTACCTGTGTAGAGAAAACGTTGCTGGTCGTGATTGTCCAAAAACGTGACGAGCCGCATTTGCGCGACCGGATCGTAGTTTGCCGCGATCGCATTGAAGTGATCCTCAACTTGCTTGGTGTTGCTCGTGGCGGTGGCGAAGGTGCCGTTGATGTCGAAATAAAGCGGGTAGTCGAGTTCCGAATCGAGCTCGAACGCGCCGCCGCTTTTCGTGCCGGTGTAAGCGCCGACTGCTGTATCCGAACCATCAAGTTCTTCGCCGAACATGAAAAAATTCGACTTACCGATGCGCGTCGCATCCTGATGAATTTGCGGACACCACGACTGCCAGAAACCCTGATCGACGTGTTTTACCGTATCGATGCGAAAAGCGTCGAAGCCCGCCTGCTCAATCCAGAATTTGTAAATCGCAGCCATGTTGTTTTGCACGTAGGCCGTCTCGGTGCGGAAATCGTCGAGGCCGTTGAGCTCGCCGGTGGTCACCTGCGTCGTGTCGCTGAAATTCTGGATGTTGCCGAAGTTGTGGAAAAGCGACCCAGGTTGTGGATTCGTCGCATTGATGTCCCAAGGCGGCGGATATTGCTGCGTGTTGTCGTGGAAGCGTAACGTGTAGCCGCTGGCCTTGTAGTTCGGATAGCCGGAGTCGCCACTGTCGACGAGGTTGCCGCCGTGATTCACGACGATGTCGTCGATGACGAGAATGCCTTTCGTGTGCGCGCTTTGAATCATGTGCTGCAAGTTGGCCATCGTGCCCCAGTGCGGATCGACCGAGTAAAAATCGCGGCCGCCATAGCCGTGGTATTGCCCCACCGTGTTTAACACCACGGGCGAAATCCAAATCGCCGTCGCACCGAGCGATTTGATGTAATCGAGCTTTTGCTCGATTCCCTTGAAGTCGCCGCCGTGAACCGCCTTGCTCGCCACAGGATCGTAGTTTCCATCCGCATTGTTGTTAGACGAATCGCCGTCGAAAAAACGATCGGTTAGAATTTGGTAAACGTTCTGTTTTTGCCAAAAAGTGAGATCCTGCACTGTAAACGTGAACGGCACGGCCTGTGCGACCGATTCGACCTCGGTGGTGTTCGATTGCGTGTCCGTGCCGTAAATGAACGTCGGCAGATGATCGCTGTATGGAATCTTCAGGTAATACTGGATCGTATCGCCGGCGCTGAACGCGGACGCCGGAATTGTGGCCGAGTAGTATTTGTTGTTCGCGCTCTGGTTCAGGAATGCCATTGCGGCGGACGACCATGTGTTAGCGGTTGTTTTTTTGTAAAAAACCGTGCTGCCGGTCTGCAACTGATTGCCTGCTTCGCCGGTGCCTTGAAATTGATTGCCGCTGTAGATGGTAACGTTCGTGCCGGGCGTAGCGGTGAATGGCGCGCGCATGCTCGTGGTCGTGCCGGCGGGATCGGCGTTGTTCGGGATGTGCCACGCATTTCCCACACGCGCCGCAAACGTGCCGCTGGTTGTGAGGATCAGACGATCGATCCGGATGCCGTCTTCGCGCATCCAGATGTTCACCGTGTGCGTGCCTGTCGAGCTGACGGAAATGCTCGCTGCACCCGAGCCTTGCAGCGTGTTACTCCACTGCCAGACGTTGTATTGGCTTAGCGTGAGTGCAACGCTGTTGGTGCCGTCGATCCCGACAAAAGCCGAGTCGTCCGTGTTCGCAGCCGCCGACGCCCGCATCCAAATATAATGCGTGCCGGTCGTATTGAAATTGACCGTGTATTGCAGTTCCGGGCTGCTCGATCCGGCGCTCAGTCCCGCGCCATTGTTCGGCAAACCTTCCATGTAACCGCTCCCGCTGAAACCGCTGAAGCTGTTTCCAAAATCCCACTCGTGTGAACTGCGCGGCGAAAGATTCGCGTTGTAACTCTCCGCCTCAATGACAACAACGCCGCCCGATTCGCTGACGCTCTGTGCTGTAACGCGCGATGCCGCGATGGCCAATCCGAGCAGCCACCACGGCACCTTTTTCATAAGCGCGTCACTTCACCCTTAAGCGCGCACTGCGCGGCGCCGGCGCTTCATCGCGAGCAATGCCGCACCGAGGCAAATACTCGCCCATGTGGACGGTTCCGGCACGGCCATCACAGCAACATCGTTGCCAGTTGAATTAAAAGTCCCGGTGCCGGCATTCGCTTGGTAGTTGATTGCGAACTCCTGCCCGCCAAAGTTGATTGTCCGATAGCCGCCGGAGATCGCATCCGGCGCTGCATCATTGGAAAACGCAAAAGAGCCGCCGTTTAGCACCTGCGAGGCCGCGCCAATGATGATGAAGAATGTGTCGCCATCGAAAGAGGAAGCCGTGCTCGCGTTCTTGATTGTTGCGCCGTAACCGTTGATGAGCGAGCCGACAAGCTGAACATTATTTAAAGCGACCGATCCGCCACCGCTGATCGAGATTTGATCGTAAGAACTTCCGGCAGTTGTGCCACCGAGTTCGATGTTCAAACTCGCCTTGCCCGTCGTGCTGCCGCTGCTGCCGAGCGAGAGATTACCAGCGACATTGAGTTTACCGACCGTCGAAGTGCCACTGCCGCCCGTGTCGCCCGGCGAAAGCGTGCCGCCGCTGCTCGCATTGCTGGTAACGGAAAGAGCGGTCACACTCGACGTCGTGTTATTTCCACTTGCCAGAGTTGCGCCTGCCGCAACGCTCGTGGACGACCCAGTAACCGCACCACTAACGATGACTTTGCCAGAGCTAACCGTGGTAGCACCGCCATAGCTATTCGAACCGCTGAGTATCAAGGTTCCGGTGCCTGCATAAGTCACACCGCTGGCTGTCGAGCCTCCGCCATTGGAGATCGTCGAGTTCACAACAATGTTTCCGCTGCCGTTGTAATTAAACGTGCGATTGGTGCTACTGTTTGCCAGCGCGATGCCGCCGCTAAATGTTGTCGTCCCAGTATTATTGACCGTGATTGTCGGCGACGTGCTTGTATTGGTGAATAAGCCGGCAAAGGTTAGATTGTTAGAACCCGTAATCGTAAAGCTGCCTGAGCCGGAGTTGCTCAAGTTTGTCGCGTTTGCGATGCTATGCGCTCCTCCGGATGCAAGAATCGTTGATCCGCCAGTAAGGGTAAACGTTCCCGTGCCCAACGCGTTATCATGACCTATTCCCAATGTGCCGCTCGTCAGAGTGGTTCCACCAGCATAAGAGTTACTGCCGGAAAGAATTTGCGAGCCGTTATTCAATGCCACCGTGATCGCCAGGTTTGCAGGGGTGCTGGCAGTGATTGTGCCGCCGAAGGAATAGTTACCATTCCCTCCTAATGTCAATGTCTTCGGAGTTGCGCTGGTATTTGTAACAGTGCCCGTTCCATTATTTAGTCCTGCAATCGTATTGCTGTTATTATTAATATCCAGTGTTCCGCTTGACGAAACTGAAACCACATTGCTTGAGTTCAGGGCATTCGCGCTGCCTAACTTCAATGTTCCAGCTTGAACACTAATTGCGCCCGTGAGCGAGTTTGAACCACTTATGCGGACTGCATTCGTCGACGCGTTATTTACTGTGAGACCGCCGGAGCCGCTCATATTTCCTGACAAGAGAAAATCATTGCTGGTGCCTGTCCCTTGAGTTGAGACAGTCAAGCTATTATTCAGTGTGACATTGGCTCCTAAGGTAACGTTCGTAGTCGTGGCCTGGAGAGTGTTCGTTCCAGATCCGCCTACAGTAATCGCTCCGCTGTTATAAGTCTGGTTATTGCTTAGAACCAATGTTGCATTTGAAGAGGTCGTTCCAAAGGCTATTGCATTCACGCCCGCACCGCCTAATGCATTGGCGTTGTTACCCGCGGTCAACGTGCCGGAGTTAATTGTAATTCCGCCCGTGAAACTATTGCTGCCGGATAGACTGAGATTACCCGCGCCGCTCATTGTCAGGCTGCGCGACGTATTTCCGTTGTCCGTGCCGTTGACGATGTTACCAGTTAAAGAAATCGTTCCACCGGCGGCAGGATTAAATACCACACCACCATCAAGCGTGAGATTGCCGCTAAGCGTGGATGTTCCAGAGGAGTAGCTGCTGGAGATCGTTCGTGTGCCAGTGCCAAGGCCCGTGCCAGTATCGGCTTTGTTGGTTCGGATCGAGTTAGTGATGGACAGTCCGCTAGAGTTAAGGTTCAGACTCGCATTGATATTACCGAAGGTTGTCGTGCCATTTCCAATAAACACCGACGAAGTTCCCATTGCGGTATTGTTCAAAACGGCAATGGTGCCGGAATCCACGGTTGTCGAGCCGCTGTAGGTATTACTGTTGCTGAGCGTCAGCGTGCCGGTTCCGGCGTAGTTGACCACTCCCGTGCTTGCGTTTGTAGAGCTATAGATCGCACCGCCGCCGTTGATGTTGATGTTGCCAGCGCCACCAAAAGACATTGTGTTTCCTTTGATGTCCATGCCGGTAGCTGTATCGGTGGAATTAGCGCGTGCCTGAGTAATATTGAGGGTGCCGCCAGCGGATTGGTTGATCGCCAGTCTGGAATCCAGTGCAATGTGACCGCTCAAAGTATTCGTTCCGCTGGTGGCAAGCGAGTTCACCGCCAGTGTTCCGGAAGTGTTGCTGGATACAGAGTTGATCGTGTTGCTGAAAGTCTGGCCGCCGGTTGACGATGTAAGCTGCAAAGTGCCGCCTTTCGTTAAATCCTGATTTCCCGTGTTTCCAAAATCGCCACCGAGCCGGATTGCCGCAGCGCCACTCATGTTGCCGCTGCTGCCAACATTCAGTGTTCCATTATTCATCACATACCAATCTCCCGATGTAACCGTCCCGTTGATGACTGCGGTATTACCGGCGCCGCTTGTCGTGAATCCAATCCATTTCGTGCCGATATTGATGGTGTTGTTAAAGGTGACGGTTTGCCCCGAGCCGAACATTTTCAATCCGGCAACCGAACCGGCTGCGCTGAGTGTCGCTGTGCTACCAAACGTTAGATTTCCGTTCACGGCATTGATCTCGCCCGAAGTTGCACTCCCGGAAAAAGTGATCGGAGCATTGATGTTTTGATTTACTGTAGAATCATTTTCGAGCTTCGGAACAGTTCCACCGAAATCGAACAATGTGATGGTCGTTCCGCTTAAGGTGAAGGTGACCGGGCTGCTGATGTTTTCAAACGTAATACGATAACCGCTATAGGTGCTCGCGTTATTAATCGTTGTGTTTCCGCCGCGGCCTGCAGTTACCCATGCATTACCGATAAAGAGGTTGTTGTTGCTGCCAAAGCCATTGTCCCAGTTGCTGGAAGTTTGCATGTCGGTGCTCGTGGTTCCCTTCCAGCCGGTGGAAGTCTGCGCGAGCGAGTTCGAACCAATGGCCAATGCAAATGCGACGATCAGGCACTTTATCGCGGCTGCTTTGTTGAATTGATCGTGTGCGACAAAAAGCGCGAGCCGCAAAGAGCGAATCGCCGGGAAGTGGTGGGACGATTTCATAGAAGGTGGGGAATGAGCCGAGCATATAATATGTTTTTCGGGCTGCAAATTGACCGTTGCGATACCGTTCAATCAGAAGCCGTCCTCTGACATTTCTCACCTATAATAACTTACTTTTGGGCGCCGAATCGCCATCCTGTCATCATCCGACGGGGATCTTTATTACGCGCAATAGTCCCGCATCGCGGCGAGCATTTCGCGCACGGCGGTTTCCATTCCGACAAAGGTGGCGCGCGAAACGATCGAGTGACCGATATTTAGCTCGGCGAGATGCGGAAGCCGCAAAATATCGCGGATATTCGTGTAGTTGATCCCGTGGCCGGCGTTGACTTGCAGTTGCAATTCGTCGGCGAAGACTGCGGCTTCGGCGAGATACTTCAATTCCTGCTCGCGCGCTTTGCCGGTCGCGTTTGCGAATGCGCCGGTGTGCAGCTCGATTGCGTCCGCGCCGATTTTTTTCGACGCCTCGACCTGGCCCGGCGATGGATCGATGAACATGCTCACGCGCACACCGGCCGATTGCAGCCGTTGGATGGTCGGCTCGAGTTGTTTAAAATTGCGGATCACGTCGAGCCCGCCTTCCGTCGTCACTTCGCGGCGGTTCTCCGGCACGAGGCAGACGTCCTCCGGCAAAATCTGTAGTGCGATCGCCAGAATCTCCGGCGTGTTTCCCATCTCGAGATTCAGCTTTGTCATCACGCTTTCGCGCAGCCGCTGCACGTCGCGATCCTGGATGTGCCGCCGGTCCGCGCGCAGATGCACCGTGATTCCATGCGCACCGGCGCGCTCGCACTCACTCGCCGCCGCGAGCAAATCCGGCTCGACGTTTTCTGCGTCCGGCGTCTCCGCGTAGCGCGCTTGTCGCAGCGTGGCGACGTGATCGATGTTAACGCCGAGTTTCAAAGACATGATTTTTATATCCGCAGATTGCGCAGATTGTCGCAGAGATCAAAAATCTGCGGCATCTGCGGATTGCTTTAGTGCCGGAAATGCCGCACGCCTGTAAACACCATCGCGATCTTTCGTTCGTTCGCGGCCTTGATCACTTCCTCGTCACGCACCGAGCCCCCAGGCTGAATCGCACACGTCGCGCCGGCTTCAGCGGCGGCGATGAGTCCGTCGGGGAAGGGAAAAAACGCGTCGCTCGCGATCGCGCTGCCGGCCAGCGAAAGGCCCGCATCCGCCGCTTTCCAGATCGCGATGCGCGAGGCATCGATGCGCGACATCTGGCCTGCGCCGATGCCGAGCGTGCGATCTTTCGCGGCGTAGACGATCGCATTCGATTTCACGTGTTTAACTACGCGCCATCCGAAAATCATCGCCTGCATCTCCGCCTGCGTCGGCGGACGCTCCGTGACGACCTTGCTCTCGAGCTTGTCAAATTCCTTTGCGTTCCGCACATCGCGATCCTGCGCGAGCACGCCGCCGATCACCGAGCGGAGATCCAGATCCTCCTTTTTCTCCGGCATCGACAGCTTGCGCATGAGCCGCAGGTTTTTCTTCTTCTGCAAAATCGCGCGCGCCTCCGCATCGAACTCCGGCGCGATGATCACCTCGGAAAAAATCTCGCTGATCGCCTTTGCCAGCGGCTCGGTCAGCGGGCGATTGCAAATGATGATTCCGCCGAACGGCGCCTGCTTGTCCGTCGCGAACGCCTTGTCCCACGCCGCCTTCAAGTCCGCGTCGCTGCCGATGCCGCACGGGTTCGTGTGTTTTAAAATCGCGACCGTCGGCTCCGTGAATTCGTCGATCAAAAGCGACGCCGCGCTGATGTCCAAAATGTTGTTAAACGAGAGTTCCTTCCCGTGCAGCTTCTGGAAATGCTCGTCGAAGTTCCCGTAGAGCGTCGCCTGCTGGTGCGGGTTCTCGCCGTAGCGCAGCCGCGCGCCGAGCGGCAGGCAGAGCGAAAACGCACACGTTGTCTCCTGCTCCTTGTTGAAAAAGTTCGCGATCGCGCCGTCGTATTTCGACGTGGTGACGAATACTTTGATCCCGAGCCGCTCGCGCAGCTTCAGCGTCGTCTCGCCATCATTGTTGCGCATGTCCTCCAGCACGTCCGCGTAATCCGCCGGATCCACCACCACCGTCACCGAGCGATAATTCTTCGCCGCGCTCCGCAGCATCGACGGCCCGCCGATGTCGATATTCTCGATCGCCTCATCGAGCGTCACGTCCGGCTTCGCGACCGTTTGCTCGAACGGATACAAATTCACCACGACCATATCGATCGCCTCGATGCCGTGCTTTTTCGCCTGCGCCTCGTGGTCTTCATTGCCGCGCAGATAAAGCAGTCCGCCGTGAACCTTCGGGTGCAGCGTCTTCACGCGCCCGTCGAGAATCTCCGGCGAGCCCGTGTATTCCGAGATCTCCGTGCACGGGATATTCTCGCGTTTCAAAAGCGCCGCCGTCCCGCCGGTCGAGATGATTTCCGTATCCATTTTCACGAGTTCGCGGGCGAAATCGACGAGTCCGGTCTTGTCCGAAACGGAAATGAGCGCACGTTTGATTTTCATAAAGGCGACAGAGGCTAGTGCTTCGTCGCGACGGGGTCAATGCGTAGGAAACGGAGGAGAAAAGAGCGCTCAGCGGCACTTTCTTCGACAACGTCACCGGCAAAACGGAATCGTTCACCGGCGCGGTATTTCAAAAGCAAAGCATGGCCGCCGGCTTTTATCTCAGCGGAACGGAAGCGACCTCGTGCAGTTGACGCCCAAGTAAGCGTCAAAAGGTTGCAGTCGCGGCTCCGCGTGGGGATGAAGAGCGAAACGTGAGCATGCGGAGGCCGTTGAGGCAGACGAGAACGGTGCTGCCTTCATGACCGACGACGCCAATGGGGAGCGGCAGTTTGAAGCCGAGCGCGGAGATGATGAGCACGAGGATCACGCCCATTGCGAAGGTAAGGTTTTGGTAAATGACGCGCCGGGCTTGCCGGGCGAGGTCGAGGGCGAAGACGATGTTTTGCAGGCTGTCGCTCATCAGGACGACGTCTGCGGTTTCCATCGCGACGTCGGTGCCGGCGGCCCCCATGGCAATGCCGACCGTGGCCGCCGCAAGGGCCGGGGCGTCATTGACGCCGTCGCCCACCATGGCCACGGGGCCGATGCCCTTGAGTTCCTTGATCACGCGCACTTTGTCCTCGGGAAGAAGATCGGCATGAAATTCATCGACTCCGGCGAGCTTTGCGATGGCCCGGGCGACACGGGTATTATCGCCGGTGAGCATCACGACGCGCTCAATACCGTTAAGTTTGAGTTGCTGGATGACGGCGGCGGCATCCGGGCGCAGGACATCGGCGATGGCGACGGCTCCGAGAAGTTTGGCGGTGCCCGCCCTTTCGTCGAGTTCGCCGACGATCACGCAAGTCTTTCCCTCGTCCTGCAGAGTCGCGATCTGCGAGTTGAAGGTTTCGGAGATGACGACATTCTGCCGGTTGAAATAGCGCGCATTGCCGACGCCGATGCGTCTCTCGCCGACCAGCCCGCTCGCGCCTTTTCCGGAGATGGACTGGAAGCCGGCACATTCCTCCAGCCTCACGCCGCGTTGGTGGCACTCGGTGACGATGGCTTGCGCGAGCGGATGCTCGGACTTTGCCTCGACGGCGCCGACGAGACCGAGCAATGCCAGCGCGGCCGCATCGGGCGTGGCACGAAAATCAACAACGCGGCCATCGACGACCACATCGGTGACGCGCGGTTTGCCCTCGGTGAGCGTGCCGGTTTTGTCGAAGGTCACAACCTTCACCGTGGCCGCGCGTTCGAGGTGCACGCCACCTTTGAACAGGACGCCCCGCCGTGCCGCACCGCCGATGGCGGAAAGGATGGAGGCGGGCGTGCTGATGATGAGCGCGCACGGCGAGGCAACGACCATCACCGTCATGGCGCGGTAAAACGTCGCCTGGAAAGGCTCGTGCAGAAAAACCATCGGGATGGCGATGAGAGCGAGGGTGAAGAGGATGACGCCCGCGGCGTAGAACTGCTCGGCGCGATCGAGGAAACGCTGCGTATTCGCTTTCTCCGACTGCGCCTCCTCCACCATCCGGACCAGCTTTTCAATGGTGGAATCCTTCGCGAGCTTGGTGACGCGGATTTCGAGTCCGCCAGTCTGATTGATCGTCCCCGCAAAAACGGGATCGCCCACGGTCTTCGAGACCGGCATCGACTCTCCGGTGATCGACGCCTGGTCGATGGCGCTGCTGCCTTCGATGATCACGCTGTCGAGCGCGATGCTCTCGCCCGGCCGCACCACGAGCACATCGCCGACAAGGAGTTCTTCGACCGGGAGCAGCACGGTGCGTCCATCGCGGCGCACGAGCGCTTTCTCCGGGCGCAGCTTCATCAGCGACTTGATCGCCTTGCGCGTGCGGTCCATGGCGTAGGCTTGCAGGACATTCGAGAGCGAAAAGAGGAAGAGCAGCATCGCTCCCTCGAACGGTGCATTGACGACCGCGGCGCCCAGCGCGGCGAGAACCATCAGCAGATCGACGTCGATCGTCCATTGGCGCAGCGATTGCAGCCCGGCACGCACCCCGAAGTATCCGCCCGCGAGATATGCGCCGGCGTAAAAGACATCGTGCCACCCCACGCCCAGCTTCGCCGTGACCCAGCCGGTGATCATAAAGACGAAGGTGAGCGCCATGCAGAGCGCTTCGAGGCGGTCCCCGGTCGTCCAATGCACGAGCCACTCGCGGACGTTGGCTGGCGTTTCCTCCTTTTCCAGCTCGTAGCGTTTCACCGGCGCGCCTGTCTCGCGCACGCGCTCGATCACCTGTTCCTCGGAAAGGCGCGCATCATCGAAAGTTACCGTCATGACGCCGCCCATGAACGTCGCCCGCGCCCGCCGGATGCCTTCGATCTTCTGCGCCTTGCGCTCCAGCTTTTGCTCCGCCGCTCCCGAGGCGCGACCGCTGAGTCGCAGGATCGCCTTGCAGTATTGCTGATGGCCCGCCGGCGCGAGCTTCTCTGCGACTTTCCGCACGCCTTCGTCAGAAATGACGCTCGGATCGAACTCGATGGTCAGTGCGTGATTCACCGTATCCACGTCGGCGCGCAACACGCCCGGTGCAGCGCTCGGGATCGGGACGGATTCAGGGTTCGCGTCGGTGCTCGCAGGCTCTTTCATGCTAATGCCGCGAGCGCGCGTCGTTGTCCGTGCGGCACACGATAGATTTCGATTCGCTGGTCTTCATGATTCTCCGAGTCGGAGTATTTCACGAACACCCTTGTCGCGCTCGCCATTTATTGCCGAATGGCAGACCGATCCTCGATCAGCACGATTTGCGGCGCGCCTGCTGTGTCCACCGCGCAACGTATCCCACGAAAAGCAACGCCGCTATCGGCTGCACTGACATCGAGTAGATGCTTTTCCGGAAATGGAAAAAGCTGTTGAGCTGCAAGGCGAATACAAGCACTGCGTAACACGCGGCGATCCACCAACGCATTCCGCGCGATGCAGGAAGCGAAAACGCCTCGACAAGCGCCAGCGCCACAGGCGGACCGAGCAGAATGTAAGTCGCCGATTCCGTCGCAGGGCCGCAGAGCAACATCCAGCCGGTCACGAGCGAAAGCAAAACCACAAACACCTTATCCCGCGGCCAACCCGAGCGCCGGCCGGCGATGCACACGAGTGCCACGGCACCGCCGCTCGCCATCTGGATCACCGTGTAAAAATGCTCGCTGATCGTGACATGCGCCAGCCGCAGCAGCATCCAGAGATCCCGCGGCGCGATGTCCATCTTGTAAAGCTGCCGGTTATCCGCGTGGCGCGTCGCGAACCATCGCTGATACTGATCCAGCACATAGGCGGGCCGTTGAAAAAGGAATGTAGCCGCGCCGAGCAACAACAGCGCAAGCAACAACCTCCACGCATAGCGTCGCGGAAAAAGCGCCGTGAGTAGAAGCCCCACCGCGAGCGGATAGATTTTAAAATAGGTCGTCAGCGCCACACACATTGCCGCGACGCCCCATCGCTCTTCGCGCGCGGCCAGCAACGCGATCATGCTCATCCCGATGATGATTGGGTTCACCTGCCCGTTATTCATATTGCCGATCGACAGCGGGAGCAGCAGCAGAAACACAAAAGCCCAATGCCTCCGTGTGATTCCCTTTTGCACATCCATTCGCAGCCACCACACCACCGCGCCCAGGTAAACCGCGACATTCAGCGCCCGCCACACGATTTCGCCCGCCGCTCCCGGCAGCAGGGAAAAGGGGGCGAACAACGCCGCCGCCAGCGGACTGTAAACAAACCCGCGAGAGTAGGAGTAAAGCTCCACTCCGTGCAGCCAGCTCCTCCCCGCCATCGCAAAAGTAGTGAACACGGTATTGCGCGCATGTCCAAACGCGAGGCGAACGCAAACTCCCGCGAACGCGATGCACCAGAGAGCTGTCACCGTCCACTCGAACCGGGACAATTTTGCGGAATGACAATCGCCGTGTCCCATTTCGGGGTCAGTTTGCATGGTTGTGATCCCGCACGCGCTGCCGGTCGGCGTTTGATAACCGCGCTCGCAATGAGTCAATGTGCACGCGAGAGCTTTCCATGCTGAAATGGCCGGCGCGTTACAGAGCGGTTACATTTCGGCAATTCCAAAGAACGGGATCAGGGAAAACCCCTAGAAAATCGCAAGGAAAAGGATGGCTGGCTGGCGATTGACTCTCCGAAGCGGTTTCCGAACTATTCTCGCGTTTGAAAGCGACTGCTCCAGAGGTAAAAACGCACGGCCTCAGGCCGAACGGTTCATCGTCCGCTGCGACGGCCCGGTCAGCACTCAAACCCAATCGGTCCGAGCCGAAAAAGGATTGGTCGGATTCCAAATCCGACCAGTCGGAACCCCTTCCGGTTAATCCAAAACGCAATCCGGCCAGTCGAAATCGAGTTTCGACCAGTCCGATCCGGAATCCGATCAATCCAAAATGGAATCGGATCGATGGAAATCGAAATCGGATCGATCCGAATCGGATTCCAACCAGTCCAATCCGGATTTCGACTGGTCCAAAGCCATTTCCGACTAGTCCAAATCGGAATTCGACTAGTCAGATTTCAAATCCGACCAGTCCAAAATCGATTCCGACCAGTCCTTTTCGGCATCCGATCAATCGAATTTCGGATTCGTTCGATCCAATTTCGCGTCCGTTCGACAAAACCCGCCATCGACTCGAACCAAACCGCGCCGGCTTTCGGCTCCGTTGAGCCGGAAATCCACGGAAGAGCGTCTCTTTCGTGGCAACAACCAAAAAGAACAACAAAAAACAAACTAAACGAACACTACCATGAGCAAAATCAAAGCAATCCTCGATTTCAGCGGCTATTCCGCCGGTGATCTCGGTCCCATTGCGCAAACTATCCACGATTCGATGCTGGGCAATGCAGCCACCTTCACGTCGCCGCCGGTGACGATGCCGTCGTTGCAAACCCTCATCGATACCTTCGACCAGAAACTCGCCGCCAAGGCGAGCCGCGCCACGGTCGACATCGCCGCGTTCAATGACGCGCGCGAGGCGCTCGAGATCGCGCTGGCCGATCTCGGCAGCTACGTGAACCAGGTGGCAAAAGGCGACGCCACCATCGTCGCGCTCAGCGGCTTCCCGTCCTACGACACCGCGCGCACGATCGACACCTCACCGCCCGCCGCGCCGGAAAACCTCACCGTGCGCCAGGGCGACCTCAGCGGCTCATGCGTCGTCCGTTACCGCCCCGACCGCACGCCGAGCATGAACGACATCGAGACCTGTCTCGGTGATCCGAACGTGGAGGCGAACTGGAAACACTACGGCACGTTTAGCGGCGGCAAGGCGACGCTCGACGGCTTCACGCCAGGCACGACCGTCTGGATCCGCGTCCGCACCATCGGCCTCAAAGGCGTCATGGGCGCATGGAGCGACCCAGGAAAGATCATCGTGGTGTAAAAATCCGGGCTGCCGGAAAGGAATCACCGCAAGTCCGCAAAGGGCGCGGAGTCAGCAATGGCTCCGCGCTTTTTTTAAGTCGTGTAGATCGTTACTCCAGGCTTACCAGTCCTGCACGTATTGCGTAGCGCACCAGTGCGGCAATATCGCGCACACATAGGCGCTGCATGATTCTTCTGCGATGCCATTCGATGGTTTTATGATCAAGGTTCATTGCGCCGGCAATTTCCTTGGCGTTCATTCCGTTGGCGAACATGCGGACGATCTCGCGTTGCTGCGGAGTGAGTATCGACGGTGCGTCGGTCTTCGCGATCATCTCCATGAGGGATGGGGTGATGTAGGTTTCGTTGGCCATGACTTTTTGCAGGGCGAGGTTGATTTCGTAGGGGAGCGAGTTCTTGAGGAGGTAGGCGGATGCGCCGGCTCGCAATGCGCCCGCGACGCAGTGCTCGTCGCCCATGATGGAAAGGATGATGACTTTCACATGCGGCGCTTCTTTACGAATGCGCTCGGTGGCTTCGATGCCGGTGACCTCCGGCATCATGATGTCCATGAGGACGACGTGCGGTTGCTTTGCCAGGGTGAGGTCGATGGCTTCCGCGCCGTTTGCGGCCTCGGCGATGACTTCCACTCCTGCGCACGCCTCGACGAGGCTGCGCAGGCCTGCGCGAAAGATCGCGTGGTCGTCGGCAATCACGAGTTGCAACATCTGTCCCCCTGCGTTCATCGCTTGTTGCCCGCGGAGAATGCCGGAAAGCGGTGCGCACGGCAAGAGAGTCGCGCGGGAGAAAAATCGGTAACGTTTCGCTTTACCGCTTAAATAGGTTCCGCGTTGCAAGGCCGGTGGATGTTGTCATTCTGCGGCGAATGATTGCTAGATACCTCCCCCTGTTTGCGGCTCTCTTTTTTTCTACGCCCCTCTTTGCACAGCGACAGACGCGGGAGCTGGCGGACGGATGGAAGTTCATCAAGGCGGAGGTCGCGCCGGACGCGGCGGTGGATGCATCGTGGAAAAACGTGTCGGTGCCGCACACGTGGAACGTGATCGATGGACAGGATGGCAAGGCCGCCGAGCCGCAGTATCCGGAAGGTTACTATCGCGGCCCCGGCTGGTATGCGCGCGGGCTGGATGTGCCGGCAGCGTGGAAAGGGAAGCGCGTGTTCATTCGCTTTGAGGCGGCGTCGCTGGTTGCGGATGTGTATGTCAACGGCCAGCACCTCGGGCAGCATCGTGGCGGGTTCACGGCGTTTTGTTATGAGCTGACTTCGCTGCTGCGTTTTGACGGAAAAGATGCGTTGCGTGTCCGCGTGGACAACTCGCATTTTGAAGATGTCCCGCCGCTCTCGGGCGACTTCACGATTTTCGGCGGCATCTATCGGCCCGTGCATCTGCTCGCGACGGATACGGCGTGCATCTCGCCGCTCGATTTCGCGTCGCCGGGCGTTTACGTCACGGAAAAGTCGGTGACGAAGGAGTCGGCGAGCATCGAGGTAAAGGCGCTTGTTTCCAATGGCGGAGAAGCGGGGAAACTGCGTGTCGAAGCTGAGATCAAGAATGCCGCAGGCAAGTCCGTGGCGAAGCTCGACAGCGAGCAACAAGTCGAGCAGGGAAAGACGGAGCCGGTCGCGCAGACTTTCACGATCCCTACTCCGCACCTCTGGAATGGCCGCAAGGACGCGTATCTTTACTCCGCACTCGTGCGGGTGATTCGCGACGGCAAAACTGTGGATGAAGTGACGCAGCCGCTCGGGATTCGCACGGTGCAAATCACGGAGGAAAAAGGTTTCCTGCTCAATGACGAGCCATATCCGGTGCACGGCGTGAACCGTCACCAGGAGCGGAAGGACAAAGGCTGGGCGTTGAGCAAGGCCGATCATGACGAAGACCATCGCTTGATGCTGGATCTAGGTGTCACAGCGATCCGGCTCGCGCATTATCCGCAGAGCGACTACTTCCACGATCTGTGCGACCGTAGCGGGCTGCTGCTCTGGAATGAGGTATCGCTGGTCAACGAGACGCGCGACAAGCCGGAGTTTGCCGCGAATGCCGAGCAGCAATTCCGCGAGCTGATTTTGCAGCGCTACAATCATCCGAGCGTGACGTGGTGGGGATTATTCAACGAGCTGGATAACAAGCCAACGCCGCACCCCGAGCCTTTGCTGGAGCGGCTGAAGGCGGTGGCGAAGGAACTCGATCCGTCGCGGTTGATCGTCGCGGCGTCCGATCACCGTAAAAAGGCTTACAACCAGATCCCGGACCACCTTTGCTACAATGCGTATCCGGGCTGGTATGGCGGAACGCCTGAGCAGATGAGCCACATCATCAACGATGTCTCCGCCGAGTTTGGCGGAAAGCGCATCGCGATGAGCGAATACGGTGCCGGTGGCGGCCCTCACCAGCACCAGGAAGGCGTTCCGGCCAAGCCGGACCACAAGGGAAAGAATCACCCCGAGGAGTGGCAGGACTTTGTCCATGAAAAGGACTGGGCGCAGATGCGCGACAACCCGAAGCTATGGGGGACGTTTCTCTGGGTGATGTTCGACTTCGCGTCCGATGACCGGAATGAAGGCGAGCAACCGGGCATCAATGACAAGGGTCTCGTAACGCACGACCATAAGTTGAAAAAGGACGCTTACTATTTCTACCAAGCCAACTGGACCGACAAGCCGATGGTCTACATCGCTTCACGCCGGAATACGCAGCGCACACAAGCGGCCACCGGGGTGAAGGTCTATTCGAATTGCGCGGAAGTAGAGCTAAAGGTCAATGGACAATCCGCCGGCAAAGTAACGCCCGATGAGGTGCGTGTTTGCCATTGGGAAAACGTGCAGCTCAAGCCGGGACGCAATCGGATCGAAGTATCCGCCAAAGCAAACGGCGATAAGTTGACCGATACATGCGAGTGGACGCTGCAAGCCGCCGCAGCCACACCTGCGCCGGGTCAGCCGGCACAATAATAGCCCGCTACTACAGGCGCTTTTCTCTCTTTCCATTAGTGAGAAGCTAGAGATTGTCTGGCGGTTGCAGGTTGAGAGTCGCAGAAAATTGGCAACAAAGGGTGTAAGCTTTGCAAGGTGCGTGCAGCGGTGCAGGGCGGCCCATGGTTGAATTTCATGCGAAACCTAAAGAAAGGGCCCTCCCATGACACTCTACATCCGGAATCTTTCTCCCTCCGCGACAGCCGACGATCTCTCCTTGCTATTCCATCAATTTGGAAAAGTGAGACGCGTTCATCTTGCGGCGAACGGCGCTTATCATGCCGCGTTCGTTACGATGAACTCGCGGGACGAAGCGGATTCAGCCCGCCATTTCCTGAACGGCAAAGACCTTAAAGGCCAGCCGCTCGAAATCGTGAATGCCCCTGAGTTTCGCCATTCGGCGAATTAGCATGCGGGCAGGAACAAGGACGCAGCGGACGGAAATCGGAAAAAGATTCACCAAGCTACTGCTACCGCGCGCGTTTGTCGCCTTCGTCGATGACGATATGTTGCTCGTCGAGCAACGTCCCGCTGGAGAACCAGAGCTGGACGATTGCTCTGTCGAGTTCCGCCTTGGCGGCGAGTTCACGCGTGCGCGCATCGTAGAGTTTTCTTTGCGTGTCGATCACGTCAAAGGCCGAGACCTGGCCTTGCTCGATGCGTTTGTTTTGAATCTTCATCGCTTCCTCGCCGAATCGGCGCGACTGCCGTGCCGTTTCGACGTGCTGCAGGTTCGTCTTGATGCGGCTGATCGCGGTGTCGACATCGACGTCGATGGTCAGCTCGGTTTGTTTGATTTTTAAAAGCGCCTGCTCCTTGAGTCCTTTCGCTATGTCGAGCTGCGCGCGGCCTTGCACGTTGAAAAGAGGGATCGATGCGACGATGCCGACTGACCACTGGTGCGCCTGTCCTTGAAAGGTGCGGTCCCATGCCTGGCCCATGTCGGTGGCGAGGCCGTTGAGTCCATAGCTGCCGACGAGGTCGAGCTTCGGCAGCATTTGATTTCGCGCAAACCGCAGCCGGATGTTTTCCGTCTCGGCCTGGTGCAGTGCGATTTTGTAGTCGAGGCGATTTTCAAACGCAGTGCGCTTCCATTCGATCGGATCGAGCGGCGGCACGGCAGGCGACTTCAAGCCATTGGGCACAAACACGCGCGTGTCTTCCGGCGAAACGTCGCGCAAAATCACACGCTTTAGCGCGAACTGGCGTTCGTTGAATTGGCCTTTGGCCGCGATCAATATTTCCTGGTCTTCGGACATCGCGACTTGTGCCTGCCGGATATCGATCGGCGACATTAGCCCGACATCGACGCGCCGCTGGTTTCCCTGCACAAGATTCTGATCGGCGGCGATGGCTTCCTCGCGCACGCGGATATTTTGCTGAGTATAAACCATGTCGAAGTAGGTATTCATCACCGTCGCGACGGAATTCATGACGGTCTGCTGCCAGGTCAAAGTCGCGACCTTGTGATTCTGCCGGCTGATGCGGACATCGGCGAGATTCGCGTCGGGGCCGAAATCGCGCAGCAACGGTTGCTGGAGCGTAAGCGAGGCAAGCACTGAATCTTCAGTGACGAATGGCAAGGTGCTGCCTTGCAAGCTCGGAGCGACGCGAGAAAGTTGGAGGTTCAAACCATACGTGGTGCCTAGCGGCGTCTTGCCTTGAAGTTGATTTTGCATCCGGAAGTTTTCGTTGTCGAAAATCAACGGAGCCGTATTGGCAGGATTTGTTACAGTAAACTCAGGGACTGGCACCAATGGTTGTGGAACAGGTGCCGGCTGGTTGTTTGCAGCCGCCAATGCCGCGGCTGCGTTGTTTAGCGCTGTAATAGTCTGGTTTTGCTGCTCGAACTGCTTTTGCTCATTCGCGAATGCTTGCTGTTGCAACTCGAGTTGTTGCGCCTCTGCGGCATTCGTGACATTCGTAGCATTCTGCGGAGTTTCCAGCGACTCGCGCGATGTGTTGATTGCCAATATGGGATCGAACGCTCCCCACGCATAACGAATGCGATCGCGCGCGATGTGGACACCTACGCGATCGATCTCGGCGTCGAGGTTGTTTTTGAGCGCCATGTCGATCGCCTCGTCGAGTGTGATGCGCTGCTCCTTCCCCCCTTTTGAATCCACGACAGCAACATCCGCTCCCGCAAATGCGGTGCTGGCGAGAACTGCAATGAGAACGGGCGCGAAAACCCGGGGGCGAAGCATTCTTTAAAAACGGTAGTCGAGGCTCACCAAGTCGAGCAATGACTGCAACACCAATTTTCCCCAAAGATGACGGCCGGCGAAAATCTTCGCGCGCCCGGTCATGCCTTCGCGCAGCAGTCCTTCGCGATTGTCCACAACGATCTCCGCGAGAAACGTCCGTTCGAGCGGAACCTCGTGTCCTTGACGGTCGAACGCCGTCGGCACATCGCCCGTGCGTTTCGATGAAAACGCGGGCGGCATGTCGGTGGTGACCATCGTCACCGGGTTTTCCGCGATCCTGCCTCTCAAAGTCTTGTCTGGAAACGCGACCGTCTTGAGCAGGACCTCCTGGTCCTTCTTCACATAGCGCACCTGCTGCTCGGTTAGCGGCACCTTGATCCGCATGAACTCGAGCGGCGCGATTTCGCAGAAGACTTCGTTAAGTCTCAGTCCTTTGTTAAGCTTGAGCAGTAAGTCGTGCGTTAGAATCGTGCCGCCTTGTCGGGTGCGGAGAGTTAGCCGATCCACATTCTTCTGCGCGTCCTCAAGCTTCTTCTGCCATTGCTCCTTGATAGGTTCGAGCTCTTTTAACTCAGCGGGACGATCGTGTGCCAGGGCTTGCTGCATGTTGATGCTTACCATGTTCACTTTCTCGCGCGCGGCAACGAGTTCCTGTTCGATTTCCGGATTTCCAAGTCTCGCGAGCGGTGCGCCTGCAGGAACTTTGTCGTCTTCTTTCACGTAAATTTCGCGCACGATGCCCTCGACTTCCGGTCGGATTGTTTCCGGATCAGCCAAGACGATCGCCACCGAGCGCTTGATGACGACTTCATGCGGGAAAAAACAAAGCAGGGTGAAAATAGCGAGTGCGATTCCGCCGATGAGCGATAACCTTCGCAGGCGACCATGCGGCTTCCAGTCTTCGCGGGTAAGTTGCAGGCTTTTCATAAATCCAAAGAAAGGCATCACCACCCACGCGACGAGCGCAAAGGTGGATAGAATACTGGCGAGTCCTTGCAAGGCCACAGGCAGATGCGGTGCCATGTAGCGCGCGAGTTTGTAGATGACGTAGTAGCCATAGATGTAGGAGGCGATCGCATAGAAGTAGAACAGGCCAAACCGACGCCTCGGCAAAGGAAGGCGTGCCATCGAGGCATCCTGATAGTTGCGTCCGAAGAGCAGTCGCTTTACTTGCTGGCCTATAAATGCACGCGACTTGGTTTGGAGGTTCGGCACTTCAATGAGATCGGTCATGATGTAGTAACCATCGAAGCGCATTAGCGGATTTGCGTTGAAGAAGAGCGTCGAGATGCTCGCGATGACCATGATGTTATAGAGTATCTGCTGAAGCGGTCCCGGCTGAACGATCGCCCAAAGGAATGTCGCAAAGGAAGCCAGGATAAGCTCCACATAGATACCTGCCGCGGAAATAAGAATACGCTTATGTCGTGCCGGCAGAACCCAGCTATCGCTGACATTGACAAAGAAGTAAGGCGTAAAAACGAGCAGCATCACACCCACCTCGTGAACTTCACCGCCGAAATGCTTGCAGGTAAGCCCGTGCCCCAGCTCGTGAATGGACTTGATGATGATGGTAGTGACCCAGATCAAGAGCCAGTTATTGATGTGGAAGAACTGCGACATCATCGCTTCGGTGCGGTCGTATTTGTTGATCACGACGCACAACGCAGCAATAATGAGAGCTACCGAAACCCAAAGCGTAGTCTTCGTCCAGATCCACCAAAGCGGCCGCGCCATCTTCGCGAATAACTCATCGGGATCATAGATCGAAAAGCGTTTGAAGAAGAGATAGTTTGCGGCGTTATAAAGGCTGAACTTCGAGTGTTTCCGTGCCTTGATGGCGTCGTAGCGTTGCTTAAGACGCATACCCTGGATGCTGAGAAATTGCATCAACCCAAGATCATTCGCGAAATGGGAAACACGCTCCTTGATTTCATCCTCCGAATACTCGAGCCGCAGGTGAGGAAACCGCTCGATGTAGATATCGCGCACCTGGCCAAGATTCCGCTTTCCATCAAATAATGTAGCTAAAAAGTAGTCCTCCGCAGTGAGCCGGAAATACTGCAGTGATACCGGATCCTTGATGACGTAGTAAGTGCGTCCTTCGAAGAAGGTCTTGGTAATAACCAGATCCTCGCGCAGCGGAGGGATGACAACGCTGTCCTGCGGGGGAGGAGCTGCAACCGCGGCCATGGATTACCGCTGCGCAGTTTGCAGCTTCGAGAAATCGGACTGCGCGCGCATGCCGGCCTTGATTTCGTGACTTGGATTATCGAGCAGCAGCTTCACCCGGAACAAGCCGCTGGCAGCATCGATGCGCGGGTCAATGAACGAAACTGTCGCGACATACTTATGAGAGCTATTCGGCAGAGTGGGGAAGGTTACCGGCACTTTCATGTCAGGATGAATCGATTCCATCAACTTCGGATCGAGATAGAACTGCACGTAAACCTGATCGATATTCACGATGTCGAATAGCTTCTCCACGCGATCCACACCTTCGCCGACTTCCTTATATTTCTTAACCACAATGCCTGAGAGCGGAGCGCGGATTGTCTTTTCGCCGAGGTGAACGAGCGCGAGCTTGTGCTGGATCTTAGCCAGCTCCAATTCGGTCTTCTTTTCGAGAGCCGCATCCTTGCTGGCCATTTTTTCCTTTAGCAGCTCTTCCATGCCATTCGCCTGAAACTGCGCGCGCTCGATTTGCTGCGCGAATTGCTGCACTTCGAGTTCCTCCTTTTCGCTGTTCAGCTTTGCCAAAGGCTGGTCTTTCTTTACCTCGTCACCTTCGTCGACATAAATCTCCGAGATGATGTCCTGCAGCACCGGCGAGCTAACGGTGACCTGCTTGAAAGGGATGACCAAGCCCTGAACCTCCTCGGCGCGTGCGGCGATAGCTAGTAAAAAGAAGCAAGTAAATAGAAGCCGGGTCATAGTTAGCCAATCATTCGATATTGGAACCAGCGATAGAGTTTTCGCGCGATGTTGAAGATTAGAGGGCGGTGGCCCAGTTCCATCTTTGCGCGGCCGGTCAGGTTGGGACGCAGCGCCTTCGCAATGTCATCTGATATCTGCGGGTTATCAACTGTCACAAAAAAGACGTTCTCTTTTTCCTTCGGATAAGCCGCGGCGCTGATTTGCTGGCGATTGTTGATTTGTGCGTGCAGCACGTGCGCGGATTGCGAGTAAAGGATGTAGCTCATTCCGAGCGAGCCGCGCTTTTGCAGCGACGACTCGACAAGGCCGATGTCTCTTTCATTGATCTCCGCGTGAAGCTGCCATGAGTCCAGTCCATCGACTTCGGCAAAAAGCGCGCCAGCTTGCAGCACTTCACCCGCGCGAAGCTCCAGGTCTTTCGTCATAACGACGCCATCTATCGGTGAACGCAATGTCGCGCTATCGATGTCCGCCTGAATCTTCTTTTCGTTTTGCTCGAGCACTTTTACCTGCAGGAGCGAAACCTGCGCTGCCGCTTCGTCGCCGGCCGCGCGCGAACGGTCTGCATCGGCGGAGTAACGCAGCTTGTCTTGCTGCACGCTATCGAGTTCGAGCTTTAGCCGGCGTGTGTCGATCTGCGCGAGCGGCTGGCCTTTTGTGACATGATCGCCTTCGCGGACGAGGATCGTTTCGATGCGGCCGTTTACTTCCGGCACGACCAGGGCGCGGTGCAAGGCTTGCAAAGAGCAGTCGCCATCGACCTTCACGCGTGCGGGCCAGAGCGAAATGATCAGCGCGAGTCCGCCGATGATTCCGGCCTTGAGCAGAAAACGATTTCGATTTGTGCCGGTCAGCAGCAGCTTTGTCGCGCGAATGCGTTTCGTAGCTGGCAAAAGGGGAAGCGTCTCGTAATCGCGCGCGCCGGTGAGGGCGCGGCTCGAGTAGTTGCTGATCCATTCGCCGACGCGGCGCGAGGGAAGTAGCTCGGATTTGCCGGTTGCACCGTCGAAATAACCTTCAAAAGTGCTTTCGCAGAAAAACGCGCCGACCAGTTCTTTCTCTTTATTTAACATCGGGCATATGATCGCGGAGACCACGTGCGAAAGCTGGAAATAGTGCAGATCGATTTCGTCCGTGCGGCGGGTGGTCAACGCAAGCTCCGTTTTTTCGCCATTCGTCTTCAGCGATTCCGCTCGGGCGAGCAGTTCCTTTTTGCTTAAAATCTGCGTTTCGCTCGCACTGTGCGCGTCAACGAAAGCGGTCATCGCTTTCACCATCGCACTTTTTTTCTCCACCGTTTCCTGGCCGGAAATCGCGAGCACACGCCAGCGCTCGCCTTCGCGCAATAGCACCGACGCGCGTTCGCAGCCGACGAGATCGCGTCCGTAATTCGCAGTGAGTCGCGCGATTTCGAGCGAGTCGAGCGAGCCGGCGAGATCGGTCGTGAAGCGGAGCAAATGCTGGAGCCGCTGCGTCTCGAGCACGAGATTGCCAAGGCGGCGCGACTGCAGGTGCTGCTCGACGTAGCCGGTGAGCGACGAAAGAAACGTGACGAACTCCGCGTAATTTTCCGTCGTGACGTAAGGCTGGAGCCAGACTTGCAGCACGCCGAGCGTTTGCTCCTTGAGCACCAGCGGCACGTGCAAAAAGGGATACGGCGTTTTATTTCCCGTCTCAGCAGGCGGCGCGATGTCGCTCGGCTCCGTGTGACTCGGGCGAACGATCAGTGCGCGGTTGTTTTTGACGACATCGGTGAGGATTTTCAGCAGGCCGGTGCGTTGCGTCTCGTCGGATTGAAAAAGGCTGGATGCGAAATCGACCTGCGCGCAGAGCTGGAACTCGCTTTTGTTATCCTGCGCGCGCGAGCCGACAAGCCAGACTGCGCCGCCTTTGGCATCAGTCGCAGCAACGACGCGCTCGAGGAATTTTTGGAAAAATTCCTCGCTCGGCAGCTCCGCTTTGCTCAGCCCCGCGATTTCCTCGACGAGTCGTTGAATGCGTGCGCGCGCGGCTTCGATGTTCGGGTCAGTAGCCATAACAGCCGCCGGTCAACATAAAGCCGTGCCTTGTAAAAGCAATGCTGTGTGCAGTTTTTGCGCCGCATTTGCGGCCGCGGAAAAACACGGAGGTTATGCCGGAACCACGAC
Organism: Spartobacteria bacterium; assembly: GCA_021324395.1. GTDB lineage: Bacteria > Verrucomicrobiota > Verrucomicrobiia > Chthoniobacterales > Chthoniobacteraceae > JAJPJG01. The sequence goes on from JAJPJG010000021.1 coordinate 59,719, forward strand.
GCGATTGCCGGGCGGTAACCCTGGAATCTCCGTGGCCGTAACGATGTAGCCGTCGATCAACGCACCACCCAGCGGGACAGCCGACGGGGTGCTCGAGTGGACAACGTTTCCTTGAGCATCATAGTAGTCGAACGAGTTTGTCGGGGCTTTATCCGTGCCTTTGTCGCCATTGAGCAATGTAAGGTTGATGTTCGATGCGGATTGCACCGCGGCGATACGATCGATGCCGCCAGCGACCATCGACATGATGTTGCGGGTGGTGAGGCCGTTGACCGATCCATTAATGCCCGGCGTAGCGGGTTGATCGTTTTTCACGCGACCCGCAGCGCCCGCGATGATGCCGACGTTGCCATTCGCATCCGTTAACCCTTGGATGGCCGCAGGGTCGAGCGGATCAGTCGCGCCGAGTGCAACCTGATGGATGAAAGTGGCCATCGTTATATCGACGTGATAGTCACCCGTCGTGTCGTTGTAAGCCTTGATTGGGACGGAAGGATCGATGTTGCCGATACTGCCCTCGAGTTGCGCATTTGTGATCGAGCCACCTTTGCCGACGTGAACGTCTTTCGCGATGTCTTGCGACGTGCCGTAATTAAGTGTGCTGCCACCATTGCCTGCGATGAGATCGACGCGTGTGGCGATACTGCCACGCTGGAGATAACTATTGATGCTGCCACCATTGCCGCCCACAGCGGCTTTTCCGCCAAAAGAGCGATCGACCTGAACAATGTCGGTCTGGTCGTTTGCGAGGAAGCCATAGACATCGCCACCTTTGCCGCCGACGATGAGGACTTTCTCACCCGTGGGCAACGAAGCATTGATTTCGGAACTATTGACGGAGCCGCCCAAACCACCGTTGAGAAGCCCAAATCCACCTGCGCCCGCTGCTGCGACTGCCGCGCCGCGCGTTGCTGTCGAGGTGACGCTATTAACATTGCCTCCCGAGCCGCCATTTGCGCCGAAGCTGTCGCCGCCGTTTCCAGCGATAATGCGGTTAATTAATGACTGCGAAAGATCGGAATCGAAAGCCTTTCCGTCAGCAGTCGCGCTGCTGATATCGCCACCGGCTCCGCCATTTCCGCCAATGCCGCCGCCGCCATCGCCGGAGATCAATGTCACGATCGTTGGAATAATGCCCTGGCTTGTAGGCTTGTTGATGAAATTGGTGATTGAACCACCACCACCGCCGCTAAATCCTTTTCCGCCAGCTCCTGCAATGACACTGATGGGACCTGCGAGGTTGTTCGTTACAGTGCTGGGCGAGCTGTTCACGACAGAACCGCCGTGTCCGCCGGCACCTGAAACGGCGTTGCCGCCGATACCGCCGGAGAAATCGAGCGAGCCGGATTCGCCGCCGTTCAGCGGGATGAAGAGACTGGAGAAATTCAGGATTGAGCCACCGCTGCCGCCGCTCTTGATGCCGCCGCCGCCATCGCCGCCATGGACTGCGATGACAAGATCCTGCGTGTCGTAAAATCCTTTTACACCATTGCCTATCACGCTGCCGCCATTGCCGCCGAACGTGCCGTTGCCGCCGTTACCGCCTTGGAACAGCTCTCCGGTTGCAATCACATTGTTTGAAATGGTGCCACCGTTACCGCCGCTTCCGGCGATGCCGTTGCCACCAACGCCGCCGATCATTTGCACAGACGAATAAAAGCTCGCGCTGGAGTAGGTCACCTCAACACCGGTGATGCCGCCGCCAGCACCACCGGATTTAAAGCCATTGCCGCCGATGCCGCCGGTGATAATGATACCGTTGCCGCCGCCAAACGCGACATCGAGCGGGAACTGGAAGCTCAATGAAGGAGTGACGACACCGTTGGTGATTGTTAAGGGTCCGCCGAAGTGTCCGCCGTTTCCGCCGGTGCCGACGACCGCATTGCCTCCGTTCCCAGCGTTAAAGAAAAACCCGTTATTTGTCAGTTCGCCAAAATCAAGCACGCTTAGATTGCTGCTGGTGAAATTCCAATCCGGCTGGGGGAATGTATTGGTTGGATCAATGTTGCCGTAGGCAAAGACGGTCGGATCGCCGAGATCAGGACGATAGCTGTCGAATGCAACGATATTGTTGTTTTTCGGCAACGAGACGGTCGGGAAAGGAGTCTCCGCAAACACAGTGGCTCCGCCGAATGTGCCGTTATTGCCAAAGGCCGTGCCGTTGGTAAGGTTCAGCTCGACCACGTTCGGGGGGGTGGGAAGCGTGGAGATATCGTAAATGGCGACGTCATTCATCTGCCCGTCGCCGTCAGCGTCAGTGGTCACGATTCGCCTCAAATCTGAATTGGGCGACAAACCTACCGAGCCACCGCCGACGAGGGCAATGCCCGCCTGATCGCCCGTGCCGGACACGACGGCAGCCCCGCCGGTGCCATTGCCCTGAAGAATCACGAGGAAGTTCTTTGGCGCGCTGGTGAGCACCGCGAAATCTGCATTTCCGTCAGATGGATTTGCACCACTGCTCAAATCCAACACCGTAAAGTCGAGCACATGAGCTGCCGTCGGACTGATCTTGTCACCTCCCACCGCGCGATTCGTATCGACATCGCCAAGGCCAATCGAAGTTGCTACCAACTGGGTGGCCGTAGGGGTGGGATTCGCCGGCGATTGTGCGTAGTCGTCGACGATGGTGAGATGGTCATCACCAACCCGAGCTGCGACTATCACGTCATGATTATCGCTTGTTTGTAGATGCGTTGCTTTCAGCAGCGGAGCTGCGCTCGCAACTCCCAGCATAAAAAACGGAACCTGTGGTGCCAGGGCTGTTCCGAAATCTGCAAAGAATGTCCCTGGAGTAACCGGCAACGGTCCGCTGCCGAAATCGGCGGTGCCGACCACCTGCGGATCGCCAGCCAGAACGACCACGGTGTGTTCAATGACATGTGTGACCGGAGTGGTGTAATCTGCGACTACAGCGAGATCTGTCACACCGTCACCATTAAAATCGCCGGCGGCGAGTGCTGTGATTGCAGCGCCGCTGCGAAGGAACGGCCCGACCGAATTGCCCTGATAACTGAACAACGATGGCAGTGTGACGTGATGAGGCTGCGTAAAGCCCGAAAACTCATCAGGCAGGTCGAATTTGCCGTTGTGATTCGTGTCAGTGAATTTGCTCAGGATAATCGAGACGCCACCATTCGCGCCACCATCGGCAGAGGCGACCGCAATATCCGGACGACCATCTCCGTTGAAGTCGCCGACAGTGACTGCGGAGGGATTCACCGGCGCATTCAGAAAGGTCGGTTCGAGAGATTTGATCACGTTGCCGGATCCGTCCAAGGGAGGATTGCCTCCATTTGCATCCGTATAAAAACCGCCGAGTCCGTCTCCAAACATCACCACCAACTGATCCGGCTGCGAGTTTGTGTAAATCACGTCGCCAATGCCGTCGCCGTTAAAGTCGATACCGGAGACGGTGCCGATGTTCTCGGTGGAGCCGGTCGTCGGATCGTGCATCGTTCCGGTCATGCTGAGGCCAACCGGGGTTTTAGCTTCCGGCGCTGTGAATTTACCAGTCGCGAGGCTCGCGCCATTTCCGCCTGCGGCGAACCCATTGCCGCCATTGCCGAGTTGGAGCGATAGTCCACCGAAGATATTCATCGTGCCGAGCACCGCGTTGCCGCCATTGCCGCCGCTGCCGGTAAGGCCCTGGCCGCCATCGCCGGAAACAATGTGCACCTGGCTAGTGATTGAGCCAAGATCGGAGAAATTGAGAATGGATCCCCCAGCACCGCCGGTTAGACCGCGTCCGCCATTTCCAGCAATGATGTCGTAGCCGCCGACGTCGCCGTTAATACGAACGTTCGAAATGTTGCCACCGGCACCGCCGAATCCGCCATCACCGGCATGCAAAGTTCCGAGGCTGAAAAGGACCGAGCCCGTAACATCGCCGGGGCCATTTTGCGCGTGGACGCCGTTGATGTCTCCACCCGAAGTGCCCGTTAGCGGCACAAACAGGGAGAGATTACCCATGATGTCAAAAGTCTTCGAATCGGCGAGATTCAAGGTGTGCGAAACCGCGTGATTGGTGCCGAAGCTGAAAAATTCTCCCGATGCAGCAGTGCCGACGAGAATCGAACCGATCTCTGGCTGCGAGTCGTAGTAAATATCGCCGCCGATATCGCCCGAGAATTTTGACGACTGGAGTCCTTTGCCCGCAATATCGATAATCACGCCGCCGGTCCCATCCGCGGTGCCAACGCCGCCGCCTGCAAGAATATTTCCAAAAATCGAATAGCTGCTCAGTGCAAGGTGATTGTTCACCGCCGCAGTGAGGTCATTGTTATCCACCACGCCATCGCCGTTCACGTCGCCGACAGTGTTGACATCGAAATCATCCGTGGTGAGGGAACGCAGTGTGATTCGGTCGATGTGCGAATTGAGCAGCACTTTACCGTCGCCTTTAAGCACCGGATCGTTATTGCTCGGTTTTCCATCGGAATCGGAAAGCGTGCCGTCGGATTTCAAGTTCGTCACGATGTCACCATGGAGGTCAGTAAAGAGCGTCATCTGCAATCCGTTGCCTGCCGCGATGCCGGTGATTTCATTGAAATCGATTTGGCCGTTGCCGTTTAAATCTGTCGTGAACACGAGCGCTTTACCCGCCTCCACATGGACGAGATAAGCTCCGCCGACTGCAATGCCGGCGTGGGCCGTGCCCGCTTCCAAGAGGATTGGGCTGCCGACTGGCGCTTGAACAAAGTTGGTCAAAGCTGCCGGCGCGATGCGCGATTCGAGAACTTCGATTTGATTCGATTTAGGTTTGCGAGACATACAGGGGGATTTGGTTAAACGTTGTAATCAAGAAGACCGGAGGGGACGCTGGCGCTGATCGGCACTACGACGGCCCCCGGTGTGAAGTTGCGATTGGTGGTTAAAGTGATTGCGGCAATTAAGCCATCGAGCGGTGTGTCGATGCCCGGATCGAATTGTCCGTTGCTGTTTACATCGGTCCATCGGAACTGCGCGGAATTCGCAGCGCTCGGATCGTGTGAAGCACCCACCAAATTTGCGGTGGCATAGCTCACGGTATCGTAGCTCTGCAGGGTCGGATCGCCTTGATACGGATTGGCTACGCCTGCGCCGGTTAAAGTCGTGCGATTGAATCCGTCGAGAATAATGTGATCGACTTTCGTGACGAGTTGCGGAGAAGCAGCTTTGCCCGCGACGATCGCGGAGATCGCATCGGCTACGACATTCGTTACATTTCCCGCCGCGCCCGCAGTTGTTCCGGCGCCGCCCACGCCTGCGAACAAACCGCCCATCGTTGCATAACCGTAGTTTTGGCCTGAGCGGACGCCGATGTCGTGATTAGTCACAATAATCGAGTCGAGCGAGCCGCCGAGACCACCGGTTTTTGAGGCATCGCCACCATCGCCTGCCGCGATGCTGCGCAGGATCACGCCCGGATCCACGCCATCGCCGGTGCTCGTATCAAAGCCCTTGAATTTAAAATCGCGCACATCGCCGCCTTTGCTGCCTTTGGACGCGGAAGCCGCATCGCCGCCATCGCCGGCTTGAGCCGTGAACACGACGCCAGCACTGCCGCCGCCTAAAATGCTGACGTTGGTAATCGAGCCTCCGCTTGCGCCTTTGGTTGCGACTCCGCCACCGGTTCCAGCGGTAAATGTGGTGGTGCCGGAATCGCCGATGTAGCCTGTCAGTCCGGTGATGGAACCGCCCTGGCCGGCAAAAGTGCCGCTGCCGGAGCCATTGCCCGCAGTGACGATAACGGTGCCGGTTGGCTCGAAGCCAATCGTTCCGCCCGAGTAGCCAATCGTGGTCAGATTGCCTCCGGCGCCGCCGATATTGCCGTTGCCGGCCAAAATGGTGATGTTCGTTTCGCCTAGAACGTTGGAATTTAAGATATCCCCGCCTTTACCGGATTTTGTGCCGGCGGATCCCGCATCGCCTGCGCGCAGAATGGCCGCGCTGTTCACTGCGTCAATGCTGGTGTTCGTTATCGATCCGCCCTGTCCGGCGGCACCACCCGTGACGCCTGTCGCACCGGCTCCGCCTGTGCCGTAGGCGTTGCTTAAGTTATCCTGATTGATGAAAACAGAACCGTCGGCGATCACGTTTACAGTCGCGATGTTTCCACCGGCGCCACCGCTGCCTTTGCTGCCCGTCGCTACACCGCCGTTGCCCGCCAGCGCGATTGCGTTCGTGTTGCCGCCGTTAAATGTTCCCGAAGTCAAAAGCGACACGTTCGAGAAGCTGCCGCCTTTGCCTGCATTGCCAGCACTCGCATCTCCGCCTTTGCCTGCGGTGGCGGAAATATTCACATCGAGTGCCGAGAAACTGAACGAGCTGATGTCGCCGCCAGCGCCGCCTGTTTTGGTGCCATTCCCGCCGACGCCGGAACGCACAACGAGGCTGCCTTCACCAGCGCCAGTATGCGTATCTGTGACGATGACATCTTTCACCGCTCCACCGGCTGCGCCAGTGCCGCCGGTGCCAGCGCCGCCATTTGCATGCGTGCCGCTGTTAATAATCAAGCCGCGCACATCTGCATCGGCAAGATTGGTGTCGATGAAATCCGCGTCGAAAATTCGCACAGTCGTGATGGCGCCGCCCTTGGCACCGTTGCCACTGGTTGCGCTCCCACCGAGGCCTGCGTTTAACGACGCATAGGTGTCGAGAACGCCCGGAGGCGTATCCTTTCCACCGACCGTGATGGATTTCAGCGAACCGCCCGCGCCGGCCGTTTTAAAGCCATCTTGACCATCTCCGGCATCCACCTGAACTTCAAATCCGATGAGAGAAATGCCTGTGTCGGAACCACCTGCGCCGCCGTTTCCAGCAGCGGTGGCCGTGCCGCCGTTACCCGCGAGCACGTGAATATCCGATGTTTGCGCTTCCGCAGCAGGATTCAAATTGCGCGCATCAAAGGTAGTGATCGATCCGCCCGCGCCGCCCTTGCCGCCATCTACAGTGCTAGCTCCCCCCGCACCTGCTTGTGCGAGAATTTCGTCCGTGGGAGCTGCATTGTCCGGAGTCGCGGCGACTACTTTCGATGTAAAGATACCGCCAGCAGCGCCCCCGCTCTTGCCGGAACCGCCGTCACCGGCCTTGAGGTAAATATTGTCACGCAAAAAATTGTCGTTTTGAACCGCCGTCGTGCCCTTTTGCTTATAGCCGACAAAAACGTTTGTTAACTTTCCACCCGCACCGCCGTTGGACTTGCTGCCAGCAAACGCATCTCCGCCTTTCCCGCCAAAAATATCGACTACACTATTGTCGGTGGAATCGGCCGCACTCGCGCCAGGACCGTTGATGAAAATGTTCGTCAAAGCACCGCCCGCACCGCCTACTGTTTTCACGGCATTCCCACTGCCACCTACGCCCGCTTGCAAAGTGAAGCCGTCCGTGTCGGTGGTCAGCGTGATATTGGAAAGTGATCCGCCGACTGCTCCGGCGCCACCGTCTCCAGATTGGATTTTATTTGTGATCGAGCCAACGATGACATTGGCAATATTTTGTCCTTTTGCGCCGTCTGCCGCTCCGACGACCAGCGTCTGTCCGCCGCCCGCTTTGGCCGACGTGTTAAAATCATAGGTGTAACCATTGGCGGCATTGCCGGTCAGGATTGATTTCACGTCGCCGACGACTTGCGCTTTATTGATCGCGCCACCGGCAATAATGCTGCCGTTCACGCTACCGCCGGTAACGGCGACGCTCGTGATGGCTTGCAGGTTGGAAACGAGATCCGTCGCGTGGATCGTGCCATCGTCGGCGAGATTGGTGACAATGTCGCCGTTAACCGAACCAGCAACCGTTATCGAACTGTTTTTGCCGAGCGACAAACCGGAAAGCTCGTTTCCCTGCACCTTCGTGTCGCCGTCATCGACAAAAAACGCAACGGCAGTGCCTGTTTTAATACTTATAAAATCTTTGTAGCCGGAACCCGGGTTGAATAACTCGATTTTATCGCCTGCAAGAAGTTTAACGAAATAGGTGTTAGAACTCGGACCGAGCACCGCCAGCGTATTTGCATTGGAATCCGTTGCCGCAAAGGGAGCATCGGTGTATTTCGTGTCGCCCCCTGAGGGATTGCCGACAAAAATGGTAGCTGGAGCGATGCGTGCTTCGAGCGGTTCGATGAGCGGGGAGTGGGGGCGCATGGTGGGAGGATACATAAACGCGAAAGTGTTAAATGCAAAAATTTTTTTCTTGACTAATTTACAAGCGATTACAGTTGAAAGAGAAAGACGTAAAAATTTTGTTGGGACTATTAAAAGGCGATGCCGATTACAACCCCGCCAAAGCGCTTTTGGCGCAAAAATTTCACCAGCCATTCAAAAACAGCGGCGCCATTTGGCAAAGGGCACGCTTTTTCTTCCACGACTTCGGACAAAAGTAAAGCGCGGCTTGCATTAGTTCTGCACGCGCTGGCAATTGCATTTCACAAAAGAAAAGATAGCGCTTCACGAAATGACGGGAATCGAGGCTCCCAGCCTACCGCGCGGAGTTTTGCATTGCTTACTCGTTTGTTGGTCCACCCGCGTTTGCGATGTGTGTTGATTGCACCGCGCGGAGGCAGCGGCTTTTTAAAATGCGCGGCGAGCCATTCGTAAATTTCCGATTGGGTGAGTGGAGTATCGTCGACGACATTGTAGACGCCGGTCTTGGCGCGATTTTGGATGAGAAAAAAAAGTGCGCTCGCTGCATCATCCGCATGGATTTGGTTGATGTAACGTTGGCCGTCTCCTTCGATCACAGCGTGGCCTTCGAGAAATTTTTGCAACAGCACCGAACGCCCCGGCCCGTAAATTCCAGCGAGACGCGCGACTATTCCACCTTGAGCGAGAACGAACGTCTCCGTTTCACGCAAAATGCGGCCAGTCTCGCGCTGCGGTTCGGCGGGCGAATCTTCGGTGACCCACTCGCCATTTCTCTGCGCATAAACGGATGTGCTGCTGACGAAGATCGCGCTGCGAGGCTGCAAAATTTCCAGCGCGTTTTGCATTCCGTTAAAATAAAGGCTCCGGTAAACGTCCGCATCGCCGCGTCCGGAACTGACAGCGCTGATCGCCACGTCCGCATTTTGCAAAATACTCGCTTCAGCAAGCGCTACGCGATCCGTGATATCGCACGCAATTGCGCGAAACGATTCATTCGCCAGCCCACGCGCAGCTTCCCGCGAATGAGTTACGCCGATCACTTCCCAATCCGCGTGCGCAAACAAACGCGCGAGCCGCGCGCCGACAAAGCCGCAGCCGAGAACGACTGCTTTCATGAATGCACGGTGTGGCCGTGATCGAGAAACTCCGTTACGATTTCGATCTCGCGCGATTTCATTTCCTCGCCGTCGAATAGGAAGTAGCCGACGAACGGCTTGCCTTCGAGCAGCAGCGGCAGCCAGTGCCGGTCGTCCTCCCACATCTCATCGTAAGGAACGGCATCGCGTGAGATCCAAAATGGCGTGGCTTCGTCGGTCTCGATCGGTTCGCCTTCGCAATCGAACGCCAGAAAAACCGTGCAGTGCAGGCTGTAGCCATCGACAAACTGGAAATGCAACTCGCCGCGCTTTTCCGGATTGATCGGCGTGAGCCCGACCTCCTCGCGCGCCTCGCGGATCGCCGATTGATAAGCCGTTTCATTCGGTTCGATGCGACCGCCCGGCGCGTTAATTTTTCCCGCGCCGAGTCCGCGCTTTTTACGGATCAACAAAAGTTGATCATTCTTTAAAATGAAGCAAAGATTCGCGCACTCGCGCGGCGTCCAGTTTTTCCAGTCCATCGGTTTTTGATTTTAGATTTTAAATTTTGGAATTGGATGGCTTCGGCGACGCTGCTTTTAAATCCAAAATCCAAAATCCAAAATCAAAATGAACAGCACCTCAGCTTTTCGCATCGCAGCCATGTTCGGTTTTCTCGCCGTCGCGCTCGGCGCATTCGGCGCACATGCGCTGAAGGACGCGCTCGCGGCACGCGGGCTTACGAATGTTTGGGAGAAAGCGGCGCTCTATCACATCGTGCACGCGGTCGTGTTGCTCGTGCTCGCTTCGCGCAATCCGCTGCCGACGCTCGCGTTTATTTTGTTCAGCGCGGGAATCGTGATTTTCAGCGGGAGCCTTTATTTACTGGCCTTCACGGGCATTCGCTGGCTCGGCGCGATGACGCCGCTCGGCGGGTTGAGTCTGCTTGCGGCGTGGTTGACGCTAGTGCTGCGCGCCCGGTGACGGAAAACTTGTGGCGAGCGCCGCCTTTGCCTCGACCTGCGCTTTTTCGTCTTCGGCGTTTAGCGCCGGCAGCGCGAGGATCGTTTCCCATTCTTTTTGCGCGAGATCACGTTTGCCCATTATTGTATAAACATTCGCAAGTTGCTGATGATGGAGGATTCGCTGCGGCGCGAGTTCGATTGCTTTTTGAAAATTGCGCACGGCTTCTTCGTTTGAAGCTTCCGGCACGCCGCCGTAAATGACGCGCGCCATGAATTTCATTAGACGGCTCAGATTTGCCACGCGGCAATTCCAGACTCCGAGCACGTGATACGCGTAATCCTCGTGCGGATCGAGCGCCGCGGCTTTTTCCGCCTCGGCTTTTACGTAGCGCGAATACTCGATCTTCGTTCTGTTGTTTTCAAAATCGGTGAGTCGCCCGTAAGCGATCGCAAGCGAAAGATGCGCCTTCGCATTTTGCTGAGCGAGCGCGACGGCGCGCTGCGCGTGATCGAGCGACGACCGCGCGAGCTGCTGCGCCTCGGCGGGGGATTTCGCGTTGGCAATCAAATCGCTTTCCTGCTGTGCGATTCGCAGAAGCACGTCGATGCTGTTCGGCTCGATTTTTTCCGCCGCCTGAAAATGCGCGAGCGCCGCGCGGAGATTGTGCTGGCTTACTTCCGCGTCACCTTGCTGGAGCAATGTCGCGAGTTGCGGATCGGCGGCGAATGCAGAGATACAAAAAAATGTGAGCGCGAACCAACGCATGCGACCTGCACTTACACATTCACTTTCACTGATTCAATCGGATTGATGGAATGAAAAAAGCCGGGTATTGCCGATGTTTTACACCTGCAAATCGAGGCACTCGCGCACTTTCTGCGCGAGCATCTGCGGCTGATACGGTTTTTTTAAAAACGCCATGCCTTCGCGCAAGCCGAAGTCCTGGCCCGCGACTTCGAGCGAATAGCCCGAGCTGTAAAGCACCTTGAGATCGTGTTTTTCGAGCCGCAGTTTTTTCGCGAGCTCGAGACCCGACATGCCTTCGGGCATCACGATGTCAGTGAGCAGCAAATCGATGCGCGTGTCGTGCTGCGCCCAGACGCGAAGCGCCTCCACGCCTGTGCGCGCCTCGAGGACGTTGTAGCCGTAGCTTTTCAAAACGCCGCGAGCGAGGCTGAGCACGCCGACTTCGTCTTCCACGAGCAATACGGTTTCGCTGCCGCCGCGCACTTTCGGCGCAGCGGTTTTGCCGTTTTTCGAGGTCGGGCTCTTCGTGCTGCTCGGCAGGTAAACTTTAAACACCGTGCCTTTGCCGACTTCGCTTTCGACTTCGATCCAGCCTTGGTGTTGTTTAACGATTCCGTAAACAGTGGCAAGCCCGAGTCCGGTGCCTTTGCCGACTTCCTTCGTCGTGAAAAACGGCTCGAAAAGTTTACCGAGTTTGTCGACCTCGATGCCCGTTCCATTGTCCGCGACGCTGAGGCAGACGAACGTGCCCTCGCGCGCCTCCGGATTGCGTGAGACATAAGCGCGACTGACCATCACCGGCACGGTTCCGATGATCAGCGAGCCGCCGCCGGGCATCGCGTCGCGGGCGTTCACGGAAAGATTCATGATGATCTGCTCCATCATCGTCACGTCAGCTTCCACGGCCGGTAAACGCGTAGCGAGATTGCAGCGGAGGCTGACATTTTCGCCCAAAACGCGACGTAACATCTGTGTGACGCGATTTATCACATCGTTCATATCGAGCAGCTCGACCTGCATGAATTGTTTGCGTCCAAACGTCAGCAATTGCTGCGTCAACTTCGCCGCCCGCTCAGCGGCCATGCGGATTTGATCGAGCGATTCGAAGCCGGGCTGCGTCAATTTCTCCGTGCCCGCAATCAACTCCGAGTGCCCCTGAATGATGGTCAAAATATTGTTGAAATCATGCGCAACGCCGGCAGCGAGCTGGCCGACCGATTGCATTTTTTGCGATTGTCGCAACTGCTGCTCGAGATTGAGGCGATCGGTGACGTCCGACGCATAGCAGTGCACGCTGCGAATCGCGGCGATTGGAAAAAACGACCACGAAATCGTGCGTGAGCCGATTCTCGTTTCGCGCTTGAGCTTGTCGTCGCCGGTCGCTATGCACTCGCGGACGATCATCTCCGTGTCTTCCGGCAAAATCTCGGCGACCGTTTCCTTGCCGAGCGATTTGGCCATTTGCTGCGCCGATTCATTGAAATAAACGAGCTGGCCGTGCGCGGAAAATTCCATCACCGGATTCGGGTTGTAGCGCGGAAAAGCGGCAAGTGTCTCGATTTCCGCTGCGGCGCGTTCGCGGTCGGTGATGTCCTCGCATAGGGAAGAAGTGCCGACGACTTCGCCGCGACTGTTAATGATCGGTGTGTTAAACCAGTTGCATTTGATGATGCGGCCGTCTTTCGTGATGTTCTCGTTCGTGCTTTGCGTTCCGCCGGTGCCGGCGATGATGGCGTTGCAAATGTCGGCGACGCTTTCGTGCGCGGACTCCGGCACGATCAAATCGATGATCGGTTTACCGAACGCTTCTTCCTTGGTGTAACCGAAGATTTTCTCGGCTGCGGCGTTCCACTCGGTGACCTGGAATTTCGAATTGCACTCGATAACGCCGAGCGGCGTCAACTGCACGTGTGCGGTTAATTTGCGCTCAAATTCCTCTACCGTTTCATCGGCGATCCGGCGTTCCTCTTTTTGCGCGCACCACGCGGCGAGCAGCGCAGAGATGGCGCCGACGTTCAAGAGCAGCGCGGACACGACGGTCATGGTGATCCAGTGGTTCGCGGAAAATCCCGCGACAACGCCGCCGCCGACGAGCAACGAAATCAATACGATCCATTCGCCGATGTCCTGCTGTCGCGTGCGGGCGGCGCATTTCAGGCGCGCCTGTTTAATTGCGAACAATGCAGTCCACACACCTGCGAAGAGGAGGTAATCGATGTTGCTTCTAAGCCAGTCCGTAAGCATTTCCGCTCATAAAAAGCAAAATGCAGACCCAACCGGGAAATTTCTCTTAACTGCGAAATGTTACGCTGTGTAAGCGTCCACTGGCGGGCAGGAGCAGATGAGATTCCGGTCGCCAAAAACGTTGTCGATGCGCGCTACGGCGGGCCAGAATTTGTGCTCTCGTGTCCACGGCGCGGGAAACGCCGCCGCTTCGCGCGAATATGGATGATCCCAATTCTCGTCCGCGATCGCACGTGCAGTGTGGGGCGCATTTTTTAACACGTTGTTTTGACGATCTGCTTCGCCCGATTCTACGGCGCGCATCTCCGCGTGGATTGAAATCAGCGCATCGCGAAAACGATCCAGCTCTTCTTTCGATTCACTTTCGGTCGGCTCGATCATCATCGTGCCGGGCACCGGCCATGAAATAGTCGGTGCGTGAAAACCGTAATCCATCAGCCGCTTCGCCACGTCCTCGACTTCGATCCCGAAGTTTTTCCAGCGGCGCAAATCGAGAATGCATTCGTGCGCGACCAAGCCCGATTTGCCCTTGTATAACACAGGAAAAAATGGCTCGAGACGGCGCGCGATGTAGTTTGCGTTGAGAATTGCGATTTTAGTCGCTTCCGTAAGTCCGTTGCCCCCCATCATACGGATGTAAACCCACGGAATCACAAGGATCGACGCGCTGCCCCACGGTGCAGCGCTGACCTGACCGGCACGCCCGTCCGGTTGCGGCAAAAACGGCGCGAGATGGGCGGCGACGCCGATCGGGCCGACGCCTGGCCCGCCGCCGCCGTGCGGAATGCAAAACGTTTTGTGCAAATTGAGATGGCAAACATCCGCGCCGATGTCGCCGGGCCGGCAAAGACCGACTTGCGCATTCATGTTTGCGCCATCCATGTAAACCTGCCCGCCGTGTGCGTGGATAATTTCGCAGACTTCGCGAATCGTTTCCTCAAAAACGCCGTGCGTGCTCGGATACGTGATCATCAGGCACGCGAGATCGTCGCGATGTTGCGCGGCTTTTGCGCGCAAATCGTCGAGATCGATGTCGCCTTCCGCCGCCGTGCGCACAGGCACGACGCGAAAACCGGCCATTGCCGCGCTCGCGGGATTCGTGCCGTGCGCGGATTGCGGGATGAGGCAAACATCACGCGCCGATTCGCCCCGGCTCGCGTGGTATTCGCGAATCGCGAGCAGGCCGGCGTATTCGCCCTGCGAACCGGCGTTCGGCTGCAGCGAGACGGCCGCAAACCCGGTGATCTCCGCAAGCCAGCTCTCCAGTTGTTTAAAAAGACGCGAGTAGCCCTGCGTTTGCGCCGTCGGCGCGAACGGATGCAGCGCGCCAACGTGACGCCACGTAACCGGCATCATCTCGGAGGTCGCGTTCAGTTTCATCGTGCATGAGCCGAGCGGAATCATCGACGTCGTCAGCGACAAATCCTTTGCCTCAAGCCGGCGCAAATAGCGCAGCATCTCGGTTTCGGTATGATGTTTGTTAAATACCGGATGCGTTAAAAAATCGGTCGTTCGGGTAAAACTTGCGTCGATGGCAGGATCGATGTTCGCAGCGAGATCCTCGATCGTGAATTGCGGCGCATTCCCGCCGTTAAATGCGCGAAAGAGATCGGTGAGATCGTCGACCGTTTCATCGAGCGCGATGCAGATCGTGTGCTCGCCACACGCGCGGACATTGATGCGATGACGCTCGGTAATTTCGACGATTTCGCTCGCGCGCACCGGGCCGAGACCGATTTGCACCGTGTCGAAGAACGACTCGCCAGAAATTTGAAAACCGAGTCGGTCGAGTCCGGCTGCGAGCAGTTTCGCAAAGAAATGGACGCGTTGCGCGATGCGACGCAATCCATCAGGGCCGTGATAAACCGCATACATCGACGCGATCACCGCGAGGAGAACCTGCGCCGTGCAGATGTTGCTCGTCGCTTTTTCGCGGCGGATGTGCTGCTCGCGTGTTTGCAGCGAAAGGCGAAAAGCGGGACGGCCTTCCGCGTCGTGCGAGACGCCGACGAGCCGGCCCGGCATGTGGCGCTTGAATTCATCGCGCGTCGCAAAATATGCCGCGTGCGGCCCGCCGAAACCGAGCGGCACGCCGAAACGCTGCGTCGTGCCGACAGCGATGTCCGCACCGAATTCGCCCGGTGGCGTGAGCAGCGTCAGCGCGAGAACGTCCGCTGCGACGATTGCGAGTCCGCCGTTCGCGTGGATTTTTTCAATGACTACACGGTAATCGCGAATCGCGCCGTTGGTGCACGGATACTGCAGCAGCGTGGCGAAGATACTCTTGTCAAAAGCGAATGCGCTCTCGTCATCAACGACGATGCGAATACCAAGCGGCTTTGCGCGTGTTTCGACAACTGCAATCGTCTGTGGGTGACAGTGCTTCGAAACAAAAAAAGTCTGCGCGTCCGTATTTTTGCGCAACGCGTGACACATCGACATCGCCTCGGTGGCTGCGGTCGCTTCGTCGAGCAACGACGCGTTCGCGATTTCCAACCCGGTCAAATCGGTGATCATCGTCTGGAAATTCAGCAGCGCCTCGAGTCGGCCTTGCGCGATCTCCGCCTGATACGGCGTGTAAGCGGTATACCAGCCGGGATTCTCGAGAATGTTGCGCTGAATCACAGGCGGCGTGATGCAGTGGTGGTAGCCCTGGCCGATGTAGCTGCGAAAACATTTGTTTTCGACAACGAGCGCGCGCAACTCCGCGAGCGTCTCGTGCTCGCCTTTCGGCTCCGGCAAATTCAGCGGCTCGCTACGGCGGATTTGCGCGGGAACGGCGCTGTCGATCAGCGCGTCGAGCGATTCAAAGCCGATCTCCGCGAGCATCTGTGCGACTTCATCCTCGCTCGGACCGAGGTGCCGGTGGAGAAACGAATCCGCCGGTGCGAGGAGCGCGCGTTTGTGCGATTCGGATATGGAATGAGCGGGCATGTGCATCGCGTGATCAGACCTCGTATTTTCCGCTGCCGGAAATCTGTTCGCGATATTGTGCCGGCTCCTTCAGAAGCTCGACCTGCTCGCCTGCCTCGATCCGCAAACGAAAGAGCCAGCCTTCGCCATACGGATCGGTGTTGACGAGCGCCGGGTTCGATTCGAGCGCGGCGTTGACTTCGACAATCGTGCCGCCGATGGGCGAATAAATGTCGCTCGCGGCTTTCACCGATTCGACTACCGCGACCGCCTGTCTTGGCGCAACGAGATCGCCGACTTTCGGCAGCTCGACGTAAACAATGTCCGTCAGCTCGGCTTGTGCGTGATCGGTGATTCCGACGGTCGCCGTCTCGCCTTCCATGCGGAGCCATTCATGCGTTTCGGTGTATTGGAGATCGTCGGGCACATTCATCGGAGTGAAATTAAGAGTTAGAAATTAAAAGTTAAGAACAAAGCAGCCGCGCCGCGTTTTTTGCCTCTCTCCTCCCGAATTTTAGCTTTTCCGATGCAGCGGTTTTTTCTCGATGACGGCGGGAAAACGACGGCCGCGAATATCGACGTCGATCTCCTCGTTGATGCGCGCAAACTCCGTCGGCACATACGCCATGCCGATGCCGATATTCAGCGTCGGCGAAAGCGTGCCGCTCGCGATTTCAGCAATCTGTTTGTCGTCTTTAAACAAGGGATAATGCGGACGCGGCGGCGGGCTTTTATCCTTCATCCGGAACGGCACGAGCCGGCGCTTCACGCCCTCGGCGCGTTGTTTTACGAGTGTGTCGCGACCGACAAAGCGTTCCTTTTGCAAATCGACGAAGATCGAAAGTCCAGCCTCGAGCGGCGTGTGATTCGGCGAAAGATCGGAGCCGTTGAGCGGGTAGCACATCTCCAGCCGCAGCGTGTCGCGCGCGCCGAGCCCGCACGGCTTGATGCCGAACTCCGCGCCTTTTTCCAGGATCACATTCCAGACTTTCGCCGCGTCCCTGGCGGGAAAGAACAGCTCGAAGCCATCCTCGCCCGTGTAGCCGGTGCTCGAGATCAGCAGCGTCGTCAGGTCGCATTCGATCCGCTTGATTTCGTTGCGCGTCGGACGCGAATGGCGACCGCCGAAAAACGTGTCGTAGAGTTTCACCGACTTCGGTCCCTGCACGGCGAGGCCGGCAAAATCCGTGCTGCGATTTTCGAACTCCGCGCCCGATTCCAGCCGCGCCTGCATCCACGCAAAATCCTCCTCGGTTTTCGCGGCGTTGACGACGAGCAGATATTCCTCATCCGCACAGCGGTAAACGATCAGGTCGTCGATGACTCCGCCGTTTTCATTGAGCAAAAACGTGTATTGCGATGCGCCGACTTCGAGCCGCTCGACATTGTTCGTCAGCAGCAGATTCAGCCATTCCTTCGCCTTCGGGCCGCGCACGACGAACTGCCCCATGTGGGAAATATCGAAAACGCCCACCGCATTTCGCACGGCATGATGTTCGTCGATGATACCCGAGTATTGCACCGGCATGTGCCAGCCGCCGAACTCGACCATCTTCGCGCCGAGCTTCACGTGCTCGTGGAAAAGTGGGGTGGTTTTTGGGGAAGGTGCGCCGCTCACGAGCGAAAAACTATGACGCCGCCACCGCGTTTGCAACCGCAAGTTGCCCGCGCATTTTTTTGCCCGGCGGAAACCTAGTTTGGAATCGCGTAATTCTTGTCCGCCAGCCAGAGCCAGTCGCCGTAGCGCATCGTCGTCCCCGGCTTCGGGGCGGCGTATTCGGTTTTCGAAATGAGCCGCGACGAGCCGTCGGCGAAAAGATAAATCGAGCCGCCGTTGTAAGCATCCAGCTTCAGCACGCCATCCTGATTGTGCTCCACGAAATCCATGTAGAAATTGTTCGTGTCCACCTGCATTCCGAAAAGAATGATCTCGTTCAGGCGGTCGAATTGATTCAGGCGGATTTGCACCGATTCGTCGTTGTAAGCCCCCTTGTCGTTAAAGCCGTTCAAGATGAAACTCGTGTTGTTAGTCGAATTGCTGAGCGGATCTTTGTTTTCCGTCAGGTAGTTCGATTGCCCCGGCGCCGCATAGACGCGCACGTCTTTCAAATAAGCCGAAAGCAGCACCGGCCATTTGTCCTCGCCTTTGCCGATGATCCGTCCCGGCAGCGTGTATTCGTGTTCGCCTGTGTAAAGATGCAGCGCCACGCCGACCTGGCGCATGTTACTCAACGCCCCCGTCTCGTCACCTCCGCGCCGCATCGCATTCAGCGCCGGAAACAGCAACGCGCAAAGCAGCGCGATAATCGCGATGACGGTGAGCAGTTCGATCAACGTAAAAGCACGGCGCGTGTTCATGAATGAATGAATAGCACAAACAGGCAAAACATTCGTGTCAAAACTCCGCACGCGGTCTCCGTAGAGGCGTGCCGTATCCGGGGTGCCGGCGGCCAGTTTGCGCGTGACTTTGGTGCGTGCCGCGGGGCAGACTCCGCCATCCTGCAGCCATCATCGGCACTGCGGCGGATGATGGCTGGGGAGATTGTGCGTTCATGAAAAAATCAGCGCCGCGGTTTTACTATGAAAGCATTTCCATCCACGCTCGAAATCCTCGAAGCCCGCATCGCTCCTGCGAAGCTTAGTCTCATCGATATCGATGGCGACCTGGTGACAATCGCGACGAGCAAAGGCTCCAATGCACAGCTCAACGCAGCGCTCACTCTTACCGCAGCAAACGGCATCGGCGGGCAATCGATCACGAAGATCGATCTCACCACCAATGCCGTCTTTGACGGCACGGATCTCAGCATCATCGCAAAGCGCGGGCCGGACGGAGGCGATGGATTGGTCAACGTCGGCAGTATCGTCGCAAGTAATTTCGATTTGGGAACGGTGACAATCGACGGCGGAATTACCTCCACCTTCGACGCCGGCAAAAACACGCCGGCGTCGAAGGTGAAAGCGATCAACGTGCAGTCGATCTCCGGCACGAATGTCTGGACGATTGGCGCGAGCGTCGGCTCGCTCAAAGTGACAGGTAATTTGTCCGATGAGGAAATCCACATCAACGGCGCGGGCGGCCTCGGCTCGCTGAGCATCGGCGGCTCGCTCATCGGCAATCCTACGATCCGCACCGGTTACATCACAGTCCCCAACGGCGCGATCGGCTCGGTGAAGATCGGCGGCGACATCGTGGGCGGCACCGGCACGGACTCCGGTGAGATCAGCGCGGCGAGCATCGGCTCGCTGAACATCGGTGGCTCCATTCGCGGAGCGACGACTGACCCCGGCGGCAGTCACCTGCGAACCGGCTGCATTTTCGCCACGGGACCGGCCGGCATTGGCGCGATCAAAATTGGCGGCAGTATTTTTGGCGGCGTGCTCGGCAGTTCGGGCGAGATCACCAGCTCGGGGCCGATTGCTTCATTGACCGTAGGCCACTCGATCCTCGGCGGTGGTGGCGCAAACACTGCGCAAATTTCCGCAACCGGGAATATCGGCGGGGTCAAGATCGGCGGCGATTTTCAGGGCGGTGCGGGAAGCGATTCCGCGGAGATTTTCAGCTCAAAGGGCATCGCGAGTGTCACCATTTTGGGCTCACTCATCGGCGGCTCCAACACCGATACCGGCGAAATTTTTTGCAGCCAAAACATGGGGCCGGTGAAAATCGGCGACACTTTTCAAGGCGGCGACGGCACCAACTCGGGAGAAATTTTCAGCTCGAAGGGTATTGCCAGCTTTACCGTGGTTGGTTCGTTCTTTGGTGGCTCGAACACCAATGCGGGAGAGGTGTTCTGCACTGAAAATATGGGCGCGGTGAAGATCGGTGGAAATTTTCAGGGCGGGGGCGGCGGCAATTCCGCGGAGATTTTCAGCTCGAAGCAAATCGCGAGCGTTACCATCGGTGGCTCATTCAGCGGTGGCGGTGGTGGCAACTCCGCGCAGATTTTTAGCAGCGAAAACATGGGGGCAGTGAAAATCGGACGCGATTTCCAGGGTGGGGGCGGCGGCAACTCCGCGGAGATTTACAGTTCGCAAAACATCGCCGCCATCACCATTGGCGGTTCTTTCATCGGCGGCGACGGCGGCAATGCCGGCCAGATTTTCAGCAGTGGAGACATGGGTGTGTTGAAGATCGGGCGCGATTTTCTGGGCGGTGGCGGCGGCAACTCCGGGGAAATTTTCAGCTCCAAGACAATCGCGGGCGTGCTCATTGGCGGATCGTTTGTTGGCGGCGGTGGCGGCAACTCCGCCGAGCTTTTCAGCAGCGGCAACATGGGCGCAGTGAAGATTCATGGCGATTTGCACGGGGGAGCAGGCGGCAATTCCGCGGAAATTTTCAGCTCGAAGCAAATCGCCAGCCTCACCCTGGGCGGCTCGCTCATCGGTGGTTCCAATAGCGCTTCCGGCCAGATTTTCAGCAGCGACAAAATGGGGCCTGTCAAAATCAGCGGCGATGTCCTGGGCGGCTCCGGCGCCAGTTCCGGGAACATTTTCACCAGCTCCAATCTCACCAGCCTCACCATTGGCGGCTCACTTGTCGCCGGCACGGGGAGCAGCTCCGGCCAGGTCGATGTGACTGGCGGCTCCGGCGCCATCACCATCGGCAAAAACATTGCCGGCAACGCCAGCGTTCTCGCCGAAATCCAGGTGCGCGGAAACAATGCCGTCGGCGCCAAACCGAGCATTGCGATCACCAGCCTCACCGTCGGCGGACGCGTCGATCACGCGCTCATCGTCGGCGGCAGCGCGAACAACAGCTTTGATAATCCCGACGCACAAATCGGCGCGGTGAAGGTCGGCGGCGACTGGATTGATTCGAACCTCGTCGCCGGCGCGAAAAACGTCGGCGCGGACGGCGCGGACGGCGGCGGCGACGATAACATCAACTTCGGCGATACGCACGATGCCGTGATGAACGGCACCAATGACGCGCAGGTGACTTCAAAGATCGCCAGCATTACCATCGGCGGACACGTTAGCGGCACCGCCGGCGGCAGCGACCACTTCGGGTTTGTCTCGCAGGAGATCGGATCGTTCAAAGTCGCCGGCACCGCCTTTAATCTCACACCCGGGCCGAGCAACGACACCTCAACGAGCAGCACCCAACTCGTCGTCGGTGTGACGGGCGATGTGACGATCCACGAGGTGTGATTGATCGCTTCTAATTAAATCGTCCGAGTCTGCGATTGTGGTGCAACCGATCGCTTCAGCCCGGGGCTCCCATCCTCTCCTGAACCAAGCCCCGGAGGGGCGGCGGCATCCTTCGGCACCGACGGGCGCGTCTCCACCCACTGTGTCACCAAAGCGCTTGACGCTCAAGAAGCGGCAAATCGGGCTGGACCGGCGACAAGCCGCCCTGGCGAATTTAATGCGAGTTCGTCGCCCCCGCGTTCGTATCTCGCAAAATCTTCGCCCCGCCCAGTTCGCCGAGGCCGGCTTTTTCCAAATCGGTCCAGAGCGTGCCGGGGCCGCTGTGGAGAATGTTGATCTTGATGTCGTCGCTGAGGGAATCGGCGAAGGTGGAGAGATTGTAGGCGAGGGGATCGCCGAAGGCTTTGATCTTGAGTTGGAATCCGTTTGCTTTTTCACCTTCCACGCGGCGGACTACTTCGGCTCCGGCTTTGCCGAGCTTCATTGTTTTCTCGGCGCGGACGCCGGCGGTTTGCTTTTCAATGTCGGCGACCTCGCGCAATGCTTCCGCGCCGATCTCTGCGACCTGCTTGCTCTGGTCGGCCTTGATTTCGGCTTTGAGCTTCTCGGTTTCCTGTGCGACTTCCGCGCGACGCTGGTCGATGAGGCTCAGTTCGGTATTGAGGTCAGCCTGTTTTTTAGCGGTATTTTGCTTTTCCTTGTTGGTCAAATCCTGCTCGACGGCGACGCTGGCCTGCTGGATCGGATCGAGGATTTGCGAAGGCACATTGACGTGCCGGATGAGCGCGTTGTGGATGAGGATTTTCTTCTCGCCAAGCGTGCGCGCAAGCGCCTCGGTCATGTCGTCCTGAAACTTCTCGCGGCCTTCGCCAACGATGAAATCGCGCGCGCCGTAGGCGGAGCCTTTGAGCCGCGAAATGGAAAGGATCTGCGGCATGATGACCTTGTCCACGGCGGCGGGCAGGTCGCCGTAGTTCTGGAAAATCCACGCGATGTTTTGTGGCAGCAACTCGAACTCCACCGTCATGTCGAGACTGATCTCGAAACCGTCCTTTGATGGAAACTCGACGAATTGATTGATCACAAAGTTCGCCGTTTCCGGCACATGCTCCATCGCGGCGCGCCCATGTGATTTCGCGGCTTCTTGCGGTGCGTGTGCGGCTGGCGCATTCATCGAGAGCCCGGACTGGCTGGAACTCAAATAACGCTCGCGTTTTTGCTCCTGCTGCATCAGCGCGTTTCGCTCGAGCTTGTCCATTGCTTCGTTGCTCGTCTGGATTTGCGATTTCGTGATGACGCCGCCGCCCTGCTTGCTGCCGAGCAACGTCACCTGATTCACGCCGACCTCGACGACGTCCACTTTGAACTCGTGCGGGTTCACGTAATACAAGCCGGGCTGCAGGATATCCTCGCGCACGCCTTTCTGCCCCGCTTTCGCAAACGCGCCCTCGGGCGCCTGCTCGCCGGAAAGTGACGTCACGACGCCGACGTAGCCGATCGGAATGCTGAGCGCGTCGATCATATCGATTTTGTAGCCGACCGGGTTGATGCGGTATTTGCCGGGCCCGAGCACCGCTCTCCAGATACCTTTCTGGCCGGGCTCCGCGAGAAATTCACCTTCCGGCAAATCCTTGCCGACCTTCGATGTCACGATGCCTGCTTTGCCCGGCGGGATGATGGTTACCGGCACGATGGTGTGCTCGAAATTGATCGGATTCAAAAAGTGCCGGCCTTCGCTGAGCACATCCTCCTGCACGCCCCGCTGGCCGTGCTTCGCGAGGATTTGTCCCGGCGGAAGCGGATCGCCGTTCTTCGCGGTGATGACAGCCATTTCGTTCGGGCCGACGTAAAAACGGCAGAAAGACCATTCCCATAATCCGGAAATGGCGAGAATCACGAGGATGAGGAGCGCGAGGAGCGCGGAGCTGGTTTTCATTTAGCGGGCCTCCCTGGCTTGCGGCGCGAGCGAGCGGAAAATCCCGCCGATGCCGCTTTCATCATCGCTCGTGAGGATCGTCCGGATGTTCGGCCCGAGCTTTTGGTAAAGCGAATAGCGCGCGAAATTAAATCCGCTGCCAAACGCCGCAACCTGTGTCGCGATGACGTTTGCCGCGGCTTGGTTGTTGAGCGCGATGACGTTTTTGTCGGCATCGGCTTTGAGCAAAATTGCATCGGCCTGCGCGCTCGCCGCCTCGTTCTCGAGCTTCGCCACCTCGAGTCCCTGCTGCGCGGCAGTGATGCGAACGGCCATGTCCTGCTTCGCGGAAATGACCGCGCGGATGCGCTCGGTATCGGCGGCGACTTTTTCCTTGTTCTGCTGCGCGAGGGTTTCCTGCCGGGTCAGCTCGGCCTGCGATTTCGCCTGCTCGATTTGCTGCTCGAACTTACGCGCGTTTTGCACGGCGACTTCGCGTTCGCGAATCACGCTCGCGATTTCCTCCGGCGGCGAAATATTGCGGATCAGCACCGACCGGATCGCTACGCCCCACTCCATGCATTTCGTTTTCAAATGCGCATCGAGATTGTCCTGGAACTTCTGCCGTGTGTCGCCGGTGATGTAATTCTTCGCCGGGTTTTTGCTGCCCTCGATGCGGCTGAATCCGCGCGCGAGCGGCATGATGATCTTTTTGATCGTGTCATCCATTTCGCCGACCTGATGCGTGAGCTTCGCGACTTTGTCGGGCATGAGCGCGTATTCGATCGTGCCTTCGACGCGCACGTTGAAGCCGTCCATGGTCAAAAACGTGATCGCATCATCGCCACTCATCTCGAAGCGCTGGCTCTGCAGGTTCACCTCCGCGATCGTGAACATGTAGGGATTCAAATAATACGTGCCCGGATCGAACACCGTCGGCAGCACACCTTTCATCCCTTTGGTGACGAGAAATTGATTGCGCGACTCCGGCGGGAGCGTTTTCGCGAGCACATCGTCGCCCACGAGCGAAGTCACCACGCCCGCGTAGCCCGGGCGGATCGTGATCGCGTCGAATAACTCGATGTCATACGCGTAGCCATTGACGCGGTATTTTCCCGGCCGCAGCACTTCCGCGACGATTCCTTTCGAGTCGCCGTTCGCGATGATTTGTCCCGGCGGCAAATCTTTGCCGTAAAGCCGCGTCAGCACACCGAGCTTCCCCGCCGGAATGTCGGTAATCTTCCCGATCTGCCAGCTCCACGAGTAGGGATTGCGGAAATAGCGACCCTCCGGCAGCACCTCGAGCTGGATGCCTTTTTCATCCGCCGATGTCGCGATGATTTTGTCCGGCGGCAAATCCTTGCCGGTCTTGTGAATGAGGATCGCGATCTGGTCGGAGCCCGGCTCGATCCGGCAGAAGAGCCAATACCAGGCGAAGCCAAAAATCAGCACGATGAAAATAAACGCCGGCACCAGCGGAGCTGCGCCATACGGACTCCAGTTGCCGCGCGGAGAGAGGGGCGGCGGGCTGCCGCCGGGATTGTTGTTGCTCATTTAGGGCTCCTTGGGAATTGGCGCGGAGTTTATCGGCTGCCCGCGTGATGGCAAGAGCCGCGATTGTATATTGATTACCGTGATTTGACACGAAACGGATTCAGAGAGCGGCAAATCGGGCTGGACGGGCGGCGGGACGGCGAATTCGTGGCGATTGAAGCCATCCGGCCAGTGGTTGAATGCGTTTACGCCGGGATCTGGACGCTGAGACGGTGGCCTTTGAATTGGATGCCGTTGAGTTTATTCAAGACGAGACCGTTCACGGGCAAAGATCAAGGGCTGACGCTATTGCCGAAATAGTTGGGCCGCTTTTGAGTTTGAGTTGCCGGAGTCTGAGTTGCGGGATTCGGATTGCTTTGCGGAATATCGCGGGTGACTGAGGCTGGTTGCGAGCTTTGGGCTGCATCGCTGCGCACTCCTGAGATTGAAGCACCGATGTTGTTCCTTGCGTTATATCTTTGTCCATCCTCGGTGAGGGTCACATCATCCACGTATCGGCCTCCTGCCCAGATCACCTCGTATCGTCGGGGCAACGCGGGTTTCTTGATCCACATTGCCGTCCACCCGCCGTCGTTTCCAACCGTGCCGTCGGCGCGATAATCGAGAAGACCTTCTTTTCCTTCATTTGTCGCAACCCATTTGCCAATGATTGGATCGTCCGGCAGACGCGACGGGATACGTTCAGCCCAGAACTTGCCTCCTTTGTTGTTCTTCCCATCGTATTTTTGCCGATCTGCGGAAACGGTGATTTCGTCAATATGGGGAAAACCGGTGGTGTAAGTGAGTTGATACTTATGTTCAATCCCTGCACTCGATTTGCTCACCCACCTGCCTTCCGCAAATGTCGACTTGACCGCGCCGCCCTGATTGCAATCCATAATTCCAATTGCTCCTCCCTGAACATGCATTCGCCATATCCCGACGATTGGTTCCTGAAGCAATGAGCTGGTCTGGGCCAGCAGTGAACCGAAGGCCGCCAGCGAGAACCCCAGAACAAGCGCTCCACTCATCTTTATCCCGTTCATGCCCGTCCGCTATAACTATTGAGCGGCTGGGGGTCAACTCGATTTAACACCGCCCTTTGCGGTGTAACACTTTAGTCGATATGGAAAACCTCGCGCAGCTCGCGGGAGATGGGGCTGTGGTCGGGGTTGGAGGGCATGATTTCCTTCATGTGCGTCCACCATTTCCGGCAGATGTCGGTCTGCGCTATGCTGGCCCAGCGGGCTTCGTCCTCGATCTCGACGAAGCCGAAAAGCTGGCGCGTTTCGGCGTCGAGGAAGATGGAGTAGTTGTGGACGCCGTGGTCTTTGAGCGTCTGCTCGAGCTCAGTCCAGATCGGGTTGTGCCGGCGCTCGTATTCCTCTTCGCTGCCGGCGTTGACGGACATGATGAATGCTTTGCGGATCATGGCTTATTTTGGTTCTCCAAAGTCGGGGGTGCCATCGGCGCGCCAGTGGATGACCTGGGCGCGCGTGTCGCGGTTCGGGTCGTGCAGCGGGTCGCCCTTGATGTCGCGATAGCTGCGCGCGTGGTAAATGAGGATGTCGAATGCGCCGTCGGGCGTGGTGGTGAAGCTGTTGTGGCCGGGGCCGTAAACGTGGTTTTTCTCGCTGGTGGCGAAGACGGGCTGCGGCGATTTGCTCCACGATTTGGCGTCGAGCAAATCGGCGTCGTCCTTCGCGGTGAGCAGGCCCATGCAGTAGTTCGCGTCGGTCGCGCTGGCGGAGTAGGTGATGAAGATGCGGCCGTTCTTTTTCAGCACGGCGGGGCCTTCGTTGACGGCGTAGCCTTTCGTCTCCCACGCCAGCTCGGGCCGGGAAAGCTCGACCTGCCCGCCGTCGATCTCGGTCGGGCTTTTCATTTTCGCGATGAAGATGCTGGTGTTGTTTTTGAGCGCCGGATCGTGCTGTGCCCAGACGAGGTAGTTGGTTCCGCGGTGCTCGAAGGTCGTCGCGTCGAGCGTGAAGCTTTCCCATTTCGTCTGGATCTGTCCGCGCTCGATCCACTGGCCGGCGAACGGATCGGCGGAGTCGTTTTCGAGCACCCACATGCGAATGTCCCAGATGTGCTCCGCGGGTGCGGAGGTGAAATAGACGAACCATTTGCCATCGATGAAATGAATCTCGGGGGCCCAGATGTGCGCGCCCATCGGGCCGTGCTCGTGCTTGCGCCAGATCACGTGCGGCTCGGCGCGGCCGAGTTCATCGATGGAACGCGCGCGGCGCACTTCGATCCGGTCATACTCCGGCACGGTCGCGGTGAAATAGTAATAGCCGTCCGTGTGCAGATAGACCTGCGGATCGGCGCGCTGCTTGACGATGGGATTGTGAAAAACGGGTTCGGCCTGCGCGAGCGATGCGGCGGCGGAGCAGGCGAGCACGATTTTGAAGAAAGCTGAGGAGAAATGTCTGGGCATGGGATCGGACTACTTCACGGGGTTCCAGCCGCCGAGCACTTTTTCCGGCGTGATGTCGCGCGCCTGTTCATCGGTGAGCTGCTTCGCCCAAGTCACGCGCGCATCGGTCGCGACTCCGCTCGTTTTGTATTCGGCAAAGCGCGCCGTCTTTTCGTTTTCGGGATTGCGCCAGTTCTCCCAGCCTTCCGGGCGGATGACCTCGCCGGAGATCTGTGTGTTTAAAAAAGCCACGCTCGCGTAGGGCCGCCAGGGCCGGCCGAGGTAAGTCTTCACGCCGGAGTCGGCGGTGATTTTGCAGTTGGAAAAAACGAAGCCGGCCGCGTGCTCCTGCGGCGTCGATGCGGCGGTGATGTAGCCGCCGCCGGCACAGTGAATCTCGCATTTCTCGAACCACGCCGAGGCCGCGCCGAAGATGAAATCGACCGCGCCGGTGATCGTGCAATTTTCAAAATACTGCGTGCCCTGCCGCAGCAGCACCGTGTCCTGCCAGCCGTTGAAACGGCAGTGGCGGAAGCTCGCGCGATCGCCGCCCACGCTGATCGCGAGCGCCTGGCTGCCTTTGCCGAAGCTATTTTCAAACGTGAGGTTCTCCGCCGAAAAATCATCGCTGTCCACGAACACCGTCGCGCTGTTGAAGGTGCCGAGCTGGTTGCCGTTCGCGTCCGGAGTCGATGCGCCGTTCGCGAAAGTGATCGTCGTCGCCGCCGCGTCTTCGCCCTCGAATTTCATGGCAGCTTTTCCGCGCGGAATGGTGACGACTTCCTTGTAAGTGCCGGGCTTGATGTGAATCAAAAATGGCGTCGCGCTTTTTGGTGTGTTCGCATTCTCAGGTGCGGCGTTCACGGCATCCTGCACATTCTCGCAATCGCCGCTGCCGTCCGCCGCGACAACGACGCGGCCGTTATTTGCCGCGATCTTTTTGTGCGGCTTCGCGGAAGCCGATTTACCGCCGGCCGGCTTCGCAGCAGGGCTGGCGTCCGGTTGCGCCTCGGGCGGTTTCGGCGAAGTGATGATCGATACGTCGCGAAATTGCAGCCCTTTTGCATCCTGGATGGTGAAGCCGTTCCATGCGCTCACGCGGATTTTTTCGAGCACGATGTTCGTCGCCGGCGCCTCGGGCAGCGCGGTGATTTCGCCCGCCGACTTTGCGTTTTCGCACGTGACGTTGCTGATTAACACATTTCGCACAAACGGCGTTTCGCCCGTCACCGGCTTTGGCTGCGGATTTTTCGCCTGCGATTTGTCGTCGTAGTAAAGGTTGATGTAAATCGCCGCATCGACGTTCTTCATCGTGATGTCGCGATAAGTCACGTCATCGACCACGCCGCCGCGGCTGCGCGACGATTTGATGCGGATCGCCGTGCCGGTGTTTTCGAACGTGCAGCGCTGCACGAGGATGTTGCGCATCCCGCCGACAGTCTCGCTGCCGAGCGAAACGCCGTGTCCGTGTAAAAACGTGCAGTCGGTGACGGTGATGTTTTCGCACGGGCCATCGTGGTTCGCCTTGAACGCGACGTTGTCGTCGCCGGAATCGGTGAGCACGTGGCGAATCAGCACGTTGTTGCAATTACTCGGGTCGATCGCGTCGGTGTTCGGCGAATCGGGCGGCGCGAGAATTTTTACGCCGTCGATGAGCACGTCGGTGCAGAGTTTTGGCACGAGATGAAACTGCGGCGAGTTTTGCAGCGTGACGCCGGCGAACTGCACACGCTCGCTGCGCTGGATCACGATCAGATTTGGCCGCGACACAAACGTCTCGCCACTCGTCCGCGCCGCGCGATCCGACTTCGCCCACCATGACGCGCCTGCGCCATCGATGATGCCTTCGCCGCGAATGGCGACGTCGGTGAGTTTGCTGCCGGTGATGAGCGGCGTCGGCTTGATTTTGCTGAGTTCCTCCTGCGTCGCCGGCAACGGATCGGGCAAACCGAAATCGCTGAATTTGTCGGAAGCTCGAATCGTCGCGCCTTTTTGCACGACGAGCGCCATGTGGCTCGTGAGCTGGAACGGCGCGGTAACAAAAACGCCCGGCGGCACGATGACGTTTCCGCCGCCCGCTTTTTCGCATGCGGCAATCGCCTTCGCGAATGCGTCGGTGTTTAGCGTTGCGCCGTCGCCGACTGCGCCGAATTTCGTGATATCGAATGTGCGCGCCGGAATGCGCGGCGCAGGTGGTTCTTTGACTTCGGTTGCGGCTTGCGATCTGAACGAAAGCAGCGCCAGGGCAAGCGCGGGGAGGATTTTCATAAGTTTAAATAACGCTAGGCTCCTGCGGTGATCTTTAGCAGGAACCAAAAGAGCCCGACGATGCTGCAGGTTACGAAAAGGCAAATGACGAAGCCGGTGGTGTCGACGCGGTTCCACTTCGTCCATTCCCAGTTCGAATTCGGAAAGAGTTTTTTGTTGTCGAAGCGATGCGGATTGCGGCGCGTTTCTTCGAGTTCCTGCTTCTCGATTTCCGGCGTCGCGCCGACCGGCGTTTTCATTTTGCCGAAGAACTGATCGACTTTCTCTTTCGGCGGCTGTCGCGTGATCAGGCTCACGCAAATCAAAACAACAAACGGAAATGCGCCATCGACGTAAAATGAAACCGCCTGCAAATCACGCGCGCTCGCTTTCGACAAATCGAGTCCGCAATGGCCGAGCAGCCAGCCTTCGACGTTGAAGCGTCCGGTGCCGATGAGCGGCGAATTTTCGGCGTCCGGATTCTCGAGGATGATCTTGTCAAAAAACATAGGTGCGGGTTTCACCGTCGTCAGCGCGGGATGCGTTTTTTGCAGGTAGGCCGGATTGTTTGCGATCGTCGGAAACCACTGCGGCAAAAACGGCCCGACTAAAAACAGCACGGTGAAAATTGCGACGCACCACCAGACCGCTGCTTTCGTGAGCCGGCGCCAAAAGAAAATCAGCACGACTGCCGCGCCCCACGGCACATTCGCGGTGAGCTGCACGCGGATGAATGCCACGATGTCATTCATCGAAAGCGCAACGGTGATTCCGAGCACCAGCACGATGATGATCGTGATCCGCCCGACGAGGACGCCTTTTTTCTCGTCGTGATGTTTTGAAAAAGAGGTGAAGACATTGCGCACAAACAGCGCCGAAGCCGCCATCGATTGCGTCGCGATGTTCGACATCATCGCCGCGAGCAAACCGGCGAGCATGAGGCCGAACAGTCCCGGCAAAACCAGCAGGTCGCGTGAAAGCGTGCCCCAGAGCGCATCGGGATCGGCGAGCTTTCTTTCGCCCGCGTAAATGCCGAGCCCGATCAGTCCGACGAAGGTCCACATCATGATCATCAGCCGTTTTGCATACGTGCCGGAGACCGCGCCGAATCGCGCCGCATACTCGTCTTTCGCCGAGCCGCTCACGCCCATGTTCCCCATGATGCCGTTGATTTGAATGATGCTGACGAGCAGGATCGCGAGCAGCGAATACCAGCTCACCGCTTCCGTGCCCGCTGCGCCGATCAGTTCCATCATGTCGTGCGGCACGTTTTGCCGCAGCGCTTCGACGCCGCCGAGTTTCGCGAAGCCGAATGGAATCAGCAGCAGCGAAAAAACTACGATCAGGATGCCTTGAAAAACTTCGTTCTTCGCGGTGCCGCTCATTCCTCCGAGCATCAGGTAGCTGCTCACGATGATGGTAAAACCGAGGTAAAACATCCACGGCTTGATGTAGGAAACTGACGAGCGGATTTGTTTCCGCACATAAAGATCGCCCAGTCGCGAAAGGCGTCCGCTTTCCGCCGGGCTCAACGTGGTCGTTTTGGCCTTCGCTTCGAGCGCGCGGAAATCGCGATATTGCTCCACCTTTTGCCGCTCCTCCTGCGTCCACGCCTGCTCCGGTTTCGGCATCAGCGAAGCGGTGACGTTATAGCCGACGAGATTGCCCCAGCCGATGAAGAAGACGACGTAGGAAACTTGAAACGCCGCATACAAAATCGCGAGCCCGCGACTGCCGAGCCGGTCTTCAAAAAGCTCCGCGACCGTGACAAGGCGCACACGGCGAAACCAAGTGTTCATGAACCAGTAGTAGGGATTCATGAAGATCGTTTGAAACGCGAGCCAGACGCCCGACGCGCCTTGTTGGTAAACGAGCGACGCCGTGCTGACCGCGCCGTTCGCGTCGGTCGCGTTTCCGAAGTTCAAAAAGAACTGGTAGACTTTCCCGAGCTTCCGGCCGGCGAGAAAGAAGCCTTCTTCGCTCGACGAACTGTGCGACGATTTTTTGCCGAGATAAAGAATGACGGCGAGATAAGCGAGGACGACGAGGATGTCGGGGAGGATCGAGAAGTTAAACATAGTTTACAGAGGGTTGTCGGAGGGTTTCGTGCCGATGGAGACACGGACGTTGCGAATGCGCAGATGGCTGGAAACTGTGCGAATGCCGAACCAGCCGCTGCTCAAAAACTGCGGGTCTTTGAAATCGAAAAGCATCTCGCCGTCGCGGAGGAATTTCGCCGAGCCGTCGCGCGCGATGAGCGTGATGCGATACCAGCGATTTCCCTCGAGCAGAAATTTGCGGTCGCGCAAATCGTGCTGCGGCAGGAGCGGGCGGGAGCCGTCGCCTGGATAACGACGCAAGCGCGTGGTCGTGTTGTCGTTTCCGCCAAGGCCGACGTAGTAGGTCATCAGATTGTCGTAAGTCGCAAACGCACCGGTGCGATTGTATCCCGCAAAAAAATCGTCAGGCGAACGCGGATCGCGCGCCATCCAGAAACAATTCACGTCGGACACGCGTGCATCGCTTGCTGCCATCGCTTCGTAGCTGATCTCCACCGGCGCGAATAACTTGCGTCGAAGCCAGACAGTGCAGCCGCCTTTGTCACGAATATCCAAAACGCCATCGCGCGCCGTAACGCTGCCGTCGGGCATTTGCTCGACAGCCCAGTCGGAAAGCTCCGCATCGATGCGCGGCTTGAAAGTTTGCTGCGAATCCGCACCGCTTGCGTTTTGCAAAACAACCGCCGAAACCGCTGCGCAAGCGAAAACGCCGGGCATGTTCATCAACTGCCCGCCGGTTTTTCCACGGATGCAGCCTGGCTCGGCGGAATGCGCACGCTCTCGACCGGGTCGGGATGAGCCGGGTCAAACGCGGGCGTGTCGTTTCGTAAAAACTTCCTGAGCTCCGGCACGTTCGCCTTGATGCCTTCGACAATGCACTTCGCGAGCTCGTATCCGCCGTAAACATTGTGGTGTGTGTTGTCTTTCAGTTCTTGCGATTGCCTCGGAAACGTTCCCGCCGGATAAAAGACAAACATTTTTGTCGAGTTGTCGGGACCGAGCGCTTCGTAAAGTTTCAGGCTCATCGCGTTGAGATCAATCACCGGCACGCCTTCCTCTTTGCCGACTTGGCGCACCGCCTCCGCATAATCTGCGAGCGTCGGCTCCGGCTTGCCTTCGGGCGAAAAGCGCCGGCGCTCCATCGAGGTGACGAGCACCGGGATGCCGCCTTTTTTGCGCGTCTCGGCGACGTAGTATTTCAGGTTGTCCTTGTAAGTCGTGTAAGGCCCGGCGTTCGGCGATTTGTCCTTTTGGTCGTTGTGACCGAACTGGATGAAAAGGTAGTCGCCCTTTTTCATCGCGCTCAGGATTTTGGCGAGCCGCTTTTGTCCCTTGAAAGAAAAGAGCGCGAGGCCCGACTCCGCGTGATTCGCAATCGCGACGCCTTCTTTAAAAAAGCGCGGCAGCATTTGTCCCCAACCGGCCCACGGCTCGCGCGGCTGCTGCGTTACGGTCGAATCGCCCGCGATGAAAACCGTGATCGCCTTTGGCGCGGGCGCGATCTCCACCGCATCGACGCACGGATGTTTGCCGATGAACTCCAGCTCGAGTTTGTCGTCCCAATGCGCAACCATCGGCGGGCCGGTCTCACGCTTGTTGAGCGACACGCTTCCGCCATCAGGCAGCTTCGGCGTGCGCACATTCACCGTAAACGTCCGCGTCTCGAATTTGCCCGGCGCGGTCTTCACGTTTTCGAGCATTAACTCGCGCGACTCGGCTTTTACCGTCGTTTCCGATCCGGCGGAGTTATCGCCGAGTGTGACGGTGACGTTGTAATTTCCCTCCGGCAGATCGACGGCGAAAATGAAAGGCTGCTCGCCTGTGCAAAAATCGCCGCGCAACGCATCGGGCGATTTGCGATCGACGTCCTGCACATTCGTCGCGTCGAGAAAGCCGTAGCCTTTTTCCTGCGCGTAAACATTCGCTTTCGTGACTTGCGTGTAGCCGGGCGAAACTGCTCCCGGGCCGAAATCAAATTTCCAGCTTTGGTCCGCGCCGAATGCGACGTCGAGTCCCGCGAGCGAGAAAATCGTGAGGAGAATTTTCATTGTAGTTCGAATCGAATGTGCAGGCCGCGGCAGTTCCGGGGCTGCGCGTTATTTCGGTTTCGAAAACGGCCAGTTGCCCGCAGGCGAAGCGGTCGGCGAGCTCTCTGCGGCGGCCGGCGCATTCTTCGCAACATAATTTCGCAGCGGCACATCCTTGAGTTGCTGGATGCCTTCGACGACGCACTGCGCGTTAAGTTGCGCGCCTTCGACACTCGTGTGCGTGTGCTCTTTCGGAAAAAACGCATTCACTTTTTCCTGGCCGAGAGTGTCGTAATGTTTCGCGATAATTTCGTTGAGATCGACGAACGGCACGCCTTCCTGCTTCGCGGCTTCGGCGGCCCATTTGCCGAAGCTGTCGGCGATGCGGTTGACCTTGCCATCTTTCCAGTCGTTGCGCGGAACCATCGACAGCACGATCGGCGTCGCGCCTTTCGCCTTCGCGTCGCTGATGAATTTCCGCAAATACCAGCCGTAGGTGTGGACGGTTTCTTTTTGTCCGGTCGTGCCGATATCGGCTTCCTCGGTTTCTTCACCGTTGCCTTTCAGTGAGGCACGCGCGGGCCGTCCCGGCGACAACTCGCCCGAGACTTTCCCCGCGTCGTTGTGGCCGAATTGCATCAGCACGAAATCGCCCGGCTTGATGCTCGCGGCGACTTTGTCCCACAGTCCTTCGGTCATGAACGTGCGGCTGCTGCGGCCGCCGAGTGCGCGGTTTTCCACCTTGATTTTCGACGGGTCAAAATAAGCGCCGATTTCCTCGCCCCAGCCGCGCAGGCCGGGCGTGCCGTTTTTGACAGTCGAATCGCCGATCAACCAGAGCGTCGGAATGGCGAACGCGTGATGCGAGAGCGCAAACAGCGCGACAATGATGGCGTGGCGTGGTCCAAAATGAAACAGACGGGAGAACATAAGCAGTGCTGGTTTTGCACTGCAGCGAATGGGGACGCCGCAGAGATTCATTACCAATTCACACAACCCGCGAAATCTTAGCAAGTTTTTCCCGCGCCGGTCAAAATTTCGCCGCCGATTCCCATTCCGCGCCATGTTGTGCGCCCATTTGCTGATTCGCAGCGCGATTTCGCCCACCTGCAAAGCCACGGCACCCACCTGCGCAACGGCTTTACCCATCCGGAAAATCGCCGCACCCTTCCGGAAGATCATTTTCCTCATCCGGAAAGCCGCTGCACCCACCCGGAATGTCGCTTCACCCATCCGGAAAACGATTTTCCCCTCCCGGAAAACGGCCGCACCCTCCCGGAAAGTCATTTTCACCTCCCGGAAAATGGCTTTACCCATCCGGAAAATCATTTTCCGGGAGCCTAAACTGGCGAAATCTGACCACCTGGCGGCGGGTTTACTCTGTTGGAGCTCTTTTCACGATTCCCCGGAGACAAGTGTCGAAATTTAGACATCGGCCTCCATAACTTGAAAAAAGCACGTGATCGACTCCAGCAATGAACTTCGCGCCTTTGGCTTTTCGTGGTATAGCACTGCGCAATTATCTTGATGAACTTACGCGAAGACATTGCCCGCCTGGTCGCAAAGCAGAACAAAACCTGGGTCATTGTCGAAGCTGTCTTTCTTGTCGGTGTCATTGGATTCATCGACTACGCGACCACGTATGAGGTGACCTTTTTTCCGTTCTATTCGATCCCGATCCTGCTGGCTATTTTTTTCAATGGCAGGGCCGCTGCGATTGGTGTGTCGGTGCTCAGCGCGATCGCATGGTGGTGGGCCGACACGGCGTCGGGTCATACTTATTCCAGGCCATGGTTTCATGTGGCGGATACGATGGGACGGCTGATGTTCTTCCTGCTCATCGTCGTCGCCGGTGAAGCTGTGCGCCGCCAGCGCGATGCCAACCGCGCGAAGATCGAGCTATTGGAAAGGTCTCATCGGCTCGAGCGTCAAATCATTGGCATCAGTGAACGCGAACAACAACGCATCGGGCGTGACCTTCACGACGGTTTGGGACAGCACCTTGTCGCCATTGGCATGGCTGCGGATGCGCTGAAAGAAGAGATCGAAACGGAATATGCGCGAGGCGCCGACCCGATAAGAAAGATCGCGGACCTAATCCATGATGCAGTCCTTCGCGCGCGTGAGCTATCGCATGGCTTATCGCCGGTTGATCGCGATGCAGAAGGTCTGGAGTTGGCCTTGCAGGAGCTGGCCTTGAGTTCTTCTCGGCTGACCGGGATACCTTGTTCCTTTATTTCCGATGGCGAAGTGAAGATCTATGAAAACGATAAAGCGGTGCATATGTTTCGCATTGCGCAGGAAGCGGTAAACAATGCGGCAAAGCATGCGAGTCCCAAGAGTATTGCCATCCAGATGGAGAAGATCGACGACAACCTTGTGATGCAGATAAGCGATGATGGAATTGGTTTTCGCTCCGAGAACGAAGGAAAAGGAATAGGTCTGAACATTATGCACTATCGCGCTCGAATGATCGGAGGTATACTGAACATACAACCGAATTCCCCAACCGGCACTATTGTTACTTGCAGCGTTCCTGCTTTATTATTACTTCAGCCCAATCCTGAACCAACCCTTAGTTATGACTGATTCCAAGAAGCGTATTGTCCTGATCGAAGACCACCCGACGGTTCGTGAGCGACTGGCGGAGCTGATCAACAAGGATAGCATCATGGAAGTTTGTGGCGAAGCTGAAGATGCGCGAGCAGGACTGGACCTTATTCGCAATGTTTCTCCCGATCTGGCAATCATCGACCTTACATTAAAGAATTCCAGCGGCCTTGATCTGGTTAAGCAGCTAAGAGGACTATCCATTTCCATTCCTGTTCTGATCTTTTCAATGCACAACGAAGCCGTCTATGCGCAACGTGCTTTACGTGCAGGTGCGAATGGTTACATCAATAAGAATCGCGCCTCGCAGGAAGTCATCGCCGCAGTGCACAAGGTTCTTTCGGGCGAGATATACCTTTCGCAGGAGATGACTTCCGAGATGCTCAAGAAACTCGCGCCGATAGGTCTTGGGAAAACTCTACCCAGACCTACTGACCGGCTTAGCGACCGGGAGTTAACTGTGCTGGAAATGATCGGTGAAGGTCACGGCACACGGGCTATCGCTGAATCTCTAGGTGTAGGTGTAGCTACGGTGGAAACCTACCGCGCGAGGATCAAAGAAAAGATGAACCTGCAGAATACCTTTGACCTCCTCCACTTCGCAATCCGCTGGGTTCGCGACCGGTAGCCGGTGGAGGTAGCTTTAAGCTACCCGCCACCGGCCAGTCATATGCGGTGACTTGGGTTAAACGGCTTTGTCGCCGGTCTCTTCTGTGCGAATACGAATCGCTTCCTCGACAGGAGAGATGAATACTTTGCCGTCGCCGATCTTGCCGGTCTTGGCCGATTTTACGATTGCGGCAATCGCGTTCTCGACGAGTGCATCGGCTAGCACGACTTCGATTTTGATCTTTGGTAAAAAGTCTACCGTATATTCGCTGCCGCGATAAATCTCGGTGTGACCTTTCTGTCTGCCGAATCCTTTGACCTCGCTAACTGTCATGCCTTCCATGCCGAGATCGGCGAGAGCTTCTTTCACTTCTTCCAATTTAAAGGGCTTAATAATCGCTTCGATTTTTTTCATATGTTTCTAGCTCCAGTGGCCGGAGCCCGCCCGCACCAAACGGACAGACGGGGCTCCGGCTTTGAGTTGATTATTCGATAGGTCTCCGTTTTCCAGGTTGAGTTAGGAACGAGCGCCAATCGCGAGCTCGGGATAAGCCTCGGCGCCATGTTCGTGCACGTCGAGACCTTCGATTTCACCTTCACGCGATACACGCAAGGTGCCGGTGGCTTTGACGGCATACATCAGGATCATCGCGACAACGAACACGCCGATCGCGATCGAGAAGTTGCCAATGCATTGCGCGACCAACTGGTCGGTGCCGCCGCCGTAGAAGAGGCCCTTCACCGGTGCCGAGTTATCCGCGCCGGTCGGTGTGGCTGCTCCGAATTGACCCGTGGCAAAAAGCCCAAGGCTTAAGGTGCCCCAGATGCCATTGAGGCCATGCACAGGCCACGCGCCGCATGGATCATCGATGCGCAGATGCTCGAGCAAGTCCGTGCCGAGCACCACGAGGACGCCGGCAACAATGCCGATCATCATCGCGCCGAAAGGCGAGACCCAGTAGCACGGGCAGGTGATGGCAACGAGACCTGCGAGCAAACCGTTCAGCGTCATGCCGCAATCCCATTTCTTGAAACGCGGATAGACAAAGAACAACGCGGCGAGGCCGCCGGTGCAGGCAGCCAGCGTGGTGTTCACGGCGACACGGGCAACGCCCTGGATATCCATCGCGGAGAGCGTGCTGCCCGGGTTAAAGCCATACCATCCGAACCAGAGGATGACGGCGCCGACGGCGGCGATGAGCATGTTGTGGCCGGGCATAGGTCCGCCGCCATCGCGCACGAACTTACGTCCGATCCGCGGGCCGAGGACGATCGCACCGGCGAGCGCGATTTGTCCGCCGATCGTGTGCACGACAGTTGAGCCGGCGAAATCATGGAACGGTGCGGCTTTCCAGAACGGAATGGCATTCAACCAGCCATCCGGACCCCAGGCCCAGTGACCGAAGATCGGGTAAATGAAACCGCTGACACCGAGCGAATACCAAAGGTCGCCCCAGAAACCGGTGCGGCCCACCATCGCGCCCGAGGTGATCGTCGAACAGGTATCGGCAAACGCGAACTGGAACAGGAAGATCGCGAGCGTCGCGACGCCGGTCGCTTCGTAAGTGTCTGGCAGGTTTTGCAAACAGAACCAGTTATGCCCGTTGCCGTCGCCCCAGCCGATCCAGCCATTGCCATGGCCGAACATCCACGCGAAGCCCCAGCAGTAGAACAGCACGCCGCAAAGGCTCGTATCGACGAGACCTTCCAGCATGACGTTTACCGATTCACGCGTGCGCGAGAAACCGGCTTCGAGGAACATGAAGCCCGCCTGCATGAAGAACACGAGGAAGGCGGTCACTAGCACCCAGAGGGTGTTGATCGGGTTGACGTAGGGCGGGTTCGGCGCCGGGGCTGCCGGTGCCGCAGGAGACGCGGCAGGTGCGGCTGCCGGACTGGCATCGGCAGCAGCGGATGGAGCAGCCGCGGCTGCAGTGGGACTGGCTTCCTGCGCGCGCGCCTTCGTGTGGTCGAAGTAAAGCGACGCACCGAAGATGAACGTCAGGACGACTGCGAGTCCGAGCAATTTGCCGCCGAAGAGAGCGTAGAAAAACTTACGCTCCTTTGGATCGCGCATTTTTTCGATGAACTGATTTAGTAGTTTGGGCATTAGCAATGTTGTTTTTGTGGGTTGTTGTTGTCAGGGCCGCAACTCGCGCTGCGATTCTCCCGTCCGGCGTTTGTTTCACCGACGCGGCGCTCCTTAGCAGCGCCCGTGCCACCATTCCGAACGCGCCTGACAATCAGCAGCTTCCGCATTCGTGAAAAATTTCTGCACTCGCGATTCGCTAAAATAGCTACAGATGCTTGTGCAGAGTGGACGCTTTTCCGTAACTCAAACGTCTATGTGCGGGTGGAGCTGAACGGGACATGAAGTGTGGCGGGATGAAGGAGTGCTCGCCGCGCATTTCCCCGCGAATCCGTTCCGCAATGTTGTCTCGAATTGTTTTGTAGAAATGGCGAAGCTGAAGGACAAAGTCAAAACCGCGCTGGATGAGAACCGCATGCTGGTGCTCGTCGTGCAGGTGCTCGTCGGTTTTCAGTGCAAGGGTGTGTTCGAGCCGGGATTCGACCGGCTGCCGGTGTCCTCGCAATGGCTGAAGCTGGCTGCGTTTTTTCTGCTGTTGCTGTCACTCGCGCTTTTACTCACGACAGCTTCGTATCATCGCATCGTCGAGGACGGGGAGGACACGCTGGAGTTTCATCGCGTCGTGACGCACATCATGGAGCTTGCGCTGATACCTTTCGCGATCGGGCTTGCAGTGGATTTTTATATCCCGGTGGCAAAGCTGCTGGGAAAAACCGGCGGCGTCTTGACGGCGCTGATGACCGCGGCGTGCGCATTCTTTTTTTGGTATGGCATCGAAGCGTGGCGCCGCAGGCAGGACGCACAAAAACGAACGGAGGTGCAAAGCAATATGAAAGACGAACCACATGAATCGACTCCACTAAAAAACAAAATCGAACAGGTGCTCACCGAAGGGCGCGTGGTGCTGCCGGGCACGCAGGCTCTGCTCGGGTTTCAGCTCATTACGTTTTTGACCGATTCGTTTGAAAAATTGCCGCGCAGCTCGCAGTTACTGCATCTCGCCAGTCTGCTGCTCATCGCGTTCAGCGCGATTTTGCTGATGACGCCGCCGGCTTATCACCGGCTCGTGGAGCAGGGCGAGGACACGCCGCATTTTCACCGGCTCGCGAGCCGCTTCGTTGTCAGCGCGATGATTCCGCTCGCGCTCGGCATCGCGACGGAGTTTTACATCGTGGCGATGAAGATCACGGAATCGACCGCGTTTTCCGTCGGCTTCAGCATCGTCGTGGTGGCGATGTTTTTCGGTTTTTGGTTCGCGTTTCCGCTGATGCGCGCGCGGCATCAACCGGGCATCATCGTCTCGCACGCGCATTGAGGCGCTTTGGCAAACATGTGCTACGGTTCGCGATGTTCCGGATATTTCTGCTTTCGCCGGCAAATTCCGCCGGCTTGCGCGCGCAGATGCTGCTGAATGAGCGCGCGCAATTTCCGCTCGCGTTACGGCTCCGGAATCAAGGCGCAGTGCCGCTTTCCGAGGCATTCACGTTTTTGAGCGGACTCTATTTTCGTGGAAAAATCGCGTATGCGCGCGCGTTCGCGAAGCCGCCGGAAAATTTAAGCGGCGCATTTGTCATCACGCCGAATCGCGGGCTCGTCGCGGCGGAGACGCTGGTGTCGCTGGAGGATTTGCGCGCGTTTGCGCGGGTGCCGATCGATCACACCGATGCGCGTTACCGGCGGCCGCTTTTGCGTGAAACGAAAAAACTCTGCGCGCGTGCCGGCGAAGATTGCGAAGCGGTTTTGCTCGGCAGCATCGCGACGGCGAAATATGTCGAGCCGCTGCTGGGCTGCTTCGGCGAGCGGCTGAAATTTCCCGCTGAATTCGTCGGACGCGGCGACATGAGCCGCGGCGGTTTGATGCTGCGCTGCGCAGCGGATCGTCAGGAACTCGAATACGTCTCAGTCGCCGGCGCGATTCGTCGCGGCGCGCGTCCGCCGAAATTAGCGCGGCGCAGTGACACCGACGAACGCTCGCGCGTTTCGCTACGCGAACTGCGAGTAAGCGGCGAGCCCGTGTAGACCGCCTTCGCGGCCGAAGCCGCTTTCCTTGTAGCCGCCGAAGGGCGAGGTCGGATCGAATTTGTTGTAGGTATTTGCCCAGACGACGCCCGCGCGCAGCTTGTTCGCGATTTTAAAAATCTTCGACCCTTTGTCGGTCCACACGCCCGCGCTCAATCCATAAGGTGTGTTGTTCGCGCGCTCGATCGCTTCCTCCGGCGTGCGGAATGTCATCACGCTCAGCACCGGTCCAAAAATTTCCTCTTGCGCGATGCGATGCGTCGCGGTGACGCCGGTGAAAAAGCTCGGCGGATACCAGTAACCGCGCTCGGGCAGTTTGCAGCGCGGCTGCACGAGCTCCGCGCCTTCGCTGACGCCGCTTTCTACGAGTTCGTGGATGCGGTCGAGTTGCATCTTGGAATTAATCGCGCCGATGTCGGAATTTTTGTCGAGCGGATCGCCGACGCGAAGCACGGTAATGCGATCGCGCAATTTGCGAATGACGGTCGGGAAAATCGATTCCTGCACGAGTAGTCGCGAGCCGGCGCAGCAGACGTGGCCCTGGTTAAAATAAATGCCGCTGATGATGCCCTCGACCGCCTGGTCGATCGGCGCGTCTTCCATCAAAATGTTTGCGGCTTTGCCGCCGAGCTCGAGCGTCAGTTTTTTCTTCGTGCCGACGAGCGCCTTCGCGATGATTTTGCCGACGTCGGTCGAGCCGGTGAATGCGATCTTGTCGATGTCGTCATGCTCGACGATGGCGCGTCCCGTTTCGCCCGCGCCGGTAACGATGTTCACGACGCCATCGGGCAAACCGGCTTCCTGCAAAATCTGCGCGAGATGCATCGCGGTGATGCTTGTGGTTTCAGCCGGTTTTAAAACAACCGTGTTGCCGCATGCGAGCGCGGGCGCGAGCTTCCACGCAGCCATCAGCAGCGGAAAATTCCACGGGATGATTTGCCCGCAAACGCCGAGCGGACGCGGTTTGCGGCCGGGAAATGCGTAGTCGAGTTTGTCTGTCCAGCCGGCGTGGTAGAAGAAATGTGTGGCAACCAGCGGCAAATCCACATCGCGCGATTCCTTGATCGTTTTGCCGCCATCCATCGTCTCGAGAATCGCGAGCTCGCGCGATTTTTCCTGAATGATCCGCGCGATGCGATAGATGTATTTGCCGCGTTCGCGCGCCGGCATTTTGCTCCACGTTTTTTCGTAAGCGCGACGCGCCGCTTTCACCGCGCGATCGACATCGTGCGCATCGCCCTGCGCGATTTCCGTGAGCTTTTTCTCGTTCGCCGGATTGATCGAATCGAAATATTTGCCCGAGTGCGGTGTGACGAATTTTCCATCGATGAACAACTCGTAGCGTGGCTGGATTTTCACCGGCGCGGTTTCCGGCGCGGGCGCGTAGTCCCATTTTGTGCCGAAATTCAAACGGCGATCTTCCGGCGCGAGTGCGGTGACAAAATGTGCCGGTGCGCCGTTGTCCTGGACTGCGAGAGAACGTGAGGGGGATTTGCGTGCCATGCTGTTAAATTGGCGCGCGTCGCGGCGAACGTCAAAGCCGATGTGTGTCCGGAGTTTTTTTTAATGCGAAAAATGCTGGCGCATCAGCGCCTTTTGCTCGGCGCGCGCGAAGGCTTCCTCCTGCGAGATCATGCCGGCGTCGTAAAGTTCCATCAGCGAATCGTCCATCAATTTCATGCCGAGTTTTTTTCCGGTCTGGATAATGCCGGGCAGCATGAATGTTTTCGATTCGCGGATCGTGTTCGCAACAGCGGGCGTGTTGACGAGAATTTCGATCGCGAGTGCGCGGCCTTTGCCGTCCTGCTTGGGCACGAGTTGCTGCGAGATGATGCCGCGCAACGATTCGCTGACCATGATGCGGATTTGTTCGCGTTGATCGACCGGGAAAACGTCGAGCACGCGGTCGAGTGTGCGCGCAGCGTTCGCCGTGTGCAGCGTGCCGAGCACGAGATGGCCCGTTTCCGACGCGGTGATCGCGAGCTGGATCGTCTCGAGGTCGCGCATTTCACCGACCATGATCACGTCCGGATCTTCACGCAATGCGCCGCGCAGCGCCGCGCCGAACGACGCCGTGTGGGTGTGCACTTCGCGCTGCGTGACGTGGCAGCCTTTTGATTCGAACAAATACTCGATCGGGTCCTCGAGCGTGATGATGTGATCGTGGCGCGTGCGGTTCACTTCCTCGACAAGCGCGGCGAGCGTGGTCGATTTTCCGCTACCAACCGCGCCGGTAACGAGCACGAGACCGTTGTGATATTGTGTTAAAAGCTTGAGCGACTGAGGCAAATTGAGCTCGTCCATCGTCCGCAGCTTCGTGCTGATGATACGAAAGACGATATCGATGCCGATTCGCTGCCGGACAACGCTCGCGCGGAATCGACCGAACGAAGTCGCGTAAGCAAAATCGACATCGCCGCGCTCGTTTAACTGCTGTTTTTGCGCCTCATTGAGAAACGCCATCGCGAGCCGCTCCGTATCCTCCGCGCTCAGCCGCGGCGCGTCCAACCAGATCGGCTCGAGCGTGCCGAAGCGTCGCCAGATCGGCTGCGCGTTAACGCCGAGATGAATGTCTGACGCGTCGGATTGCTGGCCGATCTGGAGATATTGATCGACGTGACCGAGCGTGTGGAGGTGGTCTTCGGGTTCTTGCACTGCGAGGGGTTCGGTAAGTTCGGCCTGGTTTGCCATCGCTGGAAACCGGACTACACGCCCCGATGGAAATCAACCGAAAACTTGCGCAATCTTCAGCGATGTTTGCGGCGGTGCGCGTATTCCGAGATCAGTTTCGTCGCGGCGCTGGTAATCACCGGGCGTGCAGCGGAAAAAGCGATCTTCGCCAAAGCGAGCGCCAGTCCGGCCTTTTCGGCCTTTTTGATGTTCTCGTTTGTATGGCGGTCGACGTAGACCTTCTTTTTTCGCGCCGGCAATTTCGCCAGCAGCAAACCGAGCGCGGTCGCGCCGCCGAGCCAGACGGCTTTGTGTTCGCGCACTGATTTTTTCAAATGCCCCGGCACGTCGATATCGTGACGAACCGATTCCATGTGCCGCGAAATTTTCGCGCGCGCGCGGTCGAGCTCCGCGGCTAGTTCTGCTTTGGTGTGCTCAGCCATTGTTGGTCTTTTTTGAATTCTTCGATCGTCGCGCTAAACATCGACGCAGTCAGCCGCGCTTTGATGATCAGCACGCAAATAATCGCCGCGCAAAAGTGCAGAAGCGCAAACGCGAT
Source organism: Spartobacteria bacterium (assembly GCA_021324395.1). Classification (GTDB taxonomy): domain Bacteria; phylum Verrucomicrobiota; class Verrucomicrobiia; order Chthoniobacterales; family Chthoniobacteraceae; genus JAJPJG01. The sequence continues at coordinate 103,699 of JAJPJG010000021.1, forward strand.
GATGATCCATTCCGGGCGAATGTGCAGCAGGTGTGCGATCAGCACGACCAGCCCAATGCACAAAAAGAGATAGCCGAAAACGACGATGCAAAGCGCGAGCACGAGCAACGCAATAAGGATCGCGTAGTGAACCAGCGCTTCCTTTGTCTCAATGCCCGCGAGCCGAATCCGCGCATGCAGATACTGCGCGAACGCTGAGAGCAGCGCCCGCGTGTTTTCAAAAAAACCCGTTTCGGAACTCGCCGGTTCAGCCATGCGAGGCTAGCGGCGGAACATCAAGCCGAGCACGAAGCCGACGCCGAGCGCGGTCACGATCGCGCGGGTCGGATTTTCGCGCACGTATTGCTCGCCGTCTTCGCGCAGTGTCCGCGCGCGATTGCGCACGTCGCTGTATGCTTGCTCAGCACGGTCGCGAAGCTCGGACGCTTTCGCCTCGGCGGTGCTGCGCAGTTCCTGGGCCTTTGCCTCGGCCGCGGCGCGCAAATCTTCCGCTGCCTGGCGTGCGTGGGTTTTTCCGCTTTCGAATTTTGCGTTGGGATCGGCGGTGCCGGTTCCGGTGGTGGTAGACGTTTGATTTTCCATAGTTTTACTGGGTTAGTTTTCGCCGCACTTCGCGGCCTATGTTGTTACGGATTGGAAAGAGAGTTCGCGCTTACTGGAGATTGTCATTGATGCAGCGGCTCATGTCTCGCGGAAAATGATGCGAGCTTTGCCTAAATCGTAAGGCGAGAGCTCGAGCTCGACTTTATCGCCGGGGACGATGCGAATGAAATGCTTGCGCATTTTGCCCGAGATGTGCGCCAGGATGTTCGTCCCGTTGGGCAAATCGACGCGGAACATCGTGCCGGGCAGGACGTCGGTGACGACGCCTTCGGTTTTGATCACGTCTTCCTTTGGCATGGCGCGTAAATAATGTGCAGTCGTCTTTTTGAAATCAATACTCGGATTGAAGGTTTGGCTTATTGATTCAAAAGGTTGTGCGCACGGAAGAAAGGTTTGTGCGCCAGATCGGAAGCTTTCCTCTGCATAATCCAAAGCCGATAAAAGCCGCCTTTTCTATTACCGGCAATTCTGTGAAATCCATATGAGATTACCCGCTCGCCAGAAAGTTCCCCTTCTATTGAACACGTTCAATGAATTTTTTCCCCAGAACATAAAAAAAGTATTTGCAAGCGTCTGGTAGTAGCGTAAATGTTCTCATGTCGCCGACAGAACCAGCGGTGACGAACCAGTAAACCACTTACAATCTCCCCTATGAAAAAACTCCGCTTCAAAACGGCGGCTTTCGCCGCTTTGCTTCTTGCGAGCGCGGCTGCCTCTTATGCCGGTGCCGGCATTTATGACTCGTTCGCAATCGTCAATGGCAGCTTTTATGACTTGGGTGCCACGACCGGATTGCCTGATTTTCAGGGCGCCAATCTCGGCACCTTCGATATCTCCACCGCTGCACAGTTGAAACTCGGCGGTCAGGAGAAGTCCTTCAAAAACAATTTCACCGACGTGACGGGGCACATGATCGAATACCGGCTTTATTCGGGTAGCCCGACAGGTGCGTTCACCGCGATCAGTTACGGTTTTCAGTGGAATGCGTTTGATTCAGGTGCACCTGGCAATCTGAATAATAGCGGCGACCAGCAGTGGGGCACCGATGCGCAGGGCGCGCACGGCTCGGACTCGAGCGTGAACATCCTCACCGGTCTCGCCAATGGCACCTATACGCTCGAAGCGTATTCGCAGATCACCACGAATGGCGTGAACGAGGCTGGGTCGATCGCAAACAACAACGGCGGTAACAATTACAAGGCGACGTTCACCGTTGTTCCCGAGCCGTCATCGATCTCGATGCTGATCGGTTCTTCGTTCCTTGGTTGTCTTTATTTAGTTCGCCGCCGTCGATTGGCGTAAAAAGGTAACCGCTTTAAGCGGAGAAAGACTGTTGAACGGTTTCACGCATTGCGTGAAGCCGTTCACGTGTTTCATTTGACCGGACAGCGGGAGTTGGGGATTTGTGGATTTGTTGCGAGCACTGAACCTCCTTGCAACCCACATCAACGCCCCCATATGAAAATCTCCCTTGCAAAGCTGGCGGCAGCTTCGGCGCTAGCTCTCCTTTTCAACGTTGCTTCGGTCCACGCGCAGACCGTGATCGCGAGCGACGATGCAAGCCAAAGCGCCTACTCCAGCGGCTGGACAGACGGCACCAATGGCGGAACTGGTTTTAACGCATGGGACTTGACCAATAACAATAACGGCACCACCAGCGGAACCGATAATCATACAAATTTCGCCGGTTATTTCATTGGAGATTCGACACTCGGTGGCGGCAATATCAATATCAGCGGCAAAGCGTTCGGCGTTTACGCAAATCCGGGAACGGCCTTCGCCGATGCCGCGCGCAGTTTTTCCGAGGGCGCGCTTCAGCTCAATCAGACTTTTTCCATCGAACTTGCAGTCAATTTCCGCAACGGAAACAAAGGCATCGATCTCATCGACGGATCAACGACGATTTTCAATCTAAACATCGGCGCAGACAAATATACCGTCGCCAACGCTAGCGTTGCGGATGACGGAAATGGCGGAAGCACGAATGATCTGTTCGGCGATGCCTACAGTGCGAACACGATCTTTACGTTGTCATTCGTGCAAACCAGCGTCAGTGGCGGCACATGGAACGTAACGCGTAGCGGCGGCTTGAGTGGAAGCGCAAATGGCACTTTCACGGGAGATGCGACGCGGTTCAAACTTTACAACGCCGGCACCGATCCTGGCGGCGCTGCCGAGAACAATCTTTACGCGAATGCTCTCAGCATCAGCGTGCCCGAGCCGTCGTCATTCGTGCTGCTGAGCGGCGCGCTGTTCGTCGGCGGCGTCTGGATCGCGCGTCACGGTTCGAAGCGTCATTGATTCATTCACGACTCGACTGTTGCAGTTGCCTCGCGCCAGACTGCGGCGAATGAAATTACGTGGCGTTTTACGGCAAACAATCATCGCGGCGATCGGCGTTTATTTTGCGATCGCTGTCAGCTCAGGGTTTGCAGCCGAGCAGCTTTCCCGGACTGCGATCAAGGCCGGGCCGGAATATTTGAAACATCTGCACGATGCTGCGGAAAATTACCGTCAGCGCGATTTTGAGGCTGCGATCGGGCAACTCGACGCTGCGGACAAAATCAAACCCAACCTGCCGGAGTCGCTGAATATGCGCGGTGCGATTTACACCGAAAAGCATGACTTTGAAAAAGCGCGCGAAGTTTTCCAACAAGCGCTCAAGCTCCAGCCGGACGCCTTCTGGCCGAAATTCAATCTCGCGGAAATTTTGCTGATGCAAAAGAAGGCGGCGGAGGCGCGCGCGGCCTTTGAAAAACTGCCGGCGAGCGGCGTAAATCGCGAGCTGATCGAATTCAAAATCATTCTGGCGTATTTACTCGAAGGCGATGACGCGAACGCGCAGGCGAAGCTCGACAAGCTGAAATTTCCGAGCGATTCCGCGGCGTATTATTTCTGTCACGCTGCGTGGGAGTTTGCGCACCACAACGAGAAGGAGGCAAAAGGCTGGGCGCAGTCGGGGATCGATGTGTTCGGACCACAGCGCTGCATCGTGTTTTACGATTCACTCGCGGACATGGGCTGGCTGCCGCCACGTGACAAAGCGGCGACCCGCGGCGAGTAGCCGGCAAAAGCTAACTGCGCGCGGTCGTCGCGGTTTTTCGTTTTTTCGTCGGCGTCTGCGGACGCACGCTGCCGCTCGTGATCCACGTGCTTTGGATGAACATCGATTTCGTAAATTTCGGCAGACCCGATTCGTTGCGGTGCAATTGACCGATTAACATGTCAACCGCCGCTGCGCCGACAAGGTCGTTGTTTTGCTGCATGCCGGCCCAATCGGTCATGTCCGGCGTGCGGTCGAGATGCGCGAGACCGACGTGCTCGGGAACGCGTGCGCCAAGATTGTCCAGCCAGCGTTTCACTTCCGTGTGGATGCAAACCACGACGTCGGGCTGATGTTTTGTAAACCACGCACGGAAACCAGACTGGTCGCTTTCGTTTAAATGCGCGATAGGCGCGCGTTTGGCCTCGGGAATTTCGAGCTGGCCGGCCCAGAAGCCGGCTGAAAAGCGGCAATCGACGATTTCGTCCACGCGCGGAATCATGACAAGACCGGGTCGCTGATAGCCGAGTTTTAACAATTCGAAAACAGCCGATTTTGCCGTCGTGTATTGGTCATTGCAGACAAAGTGCAGTGGCGGCGTGCTGGTGCGGATGCCCACGACAACCGACGCGCAGTTCGTCCATAGCGGCGCGAATTCCGCCGGCATTGCATCGTGATCGAGGATGCCGCAGAACACCAAACCGCGAATACCCCGTGATTCAAGAATTCGTGTCAATCTCGCCGGCGTCAGCCCCGGCTCATTGAGCCAAAACTCATCGAGGCCGTAGCCAAGCTGCGCCGCGCGGCGTTTGCAGCCGGTGATCCAGTCGCGAAATGTCGGAAGGCCGCTGAACGCGTCGCGATACGGCGAGGCGTTGATGAAACCAAGTGTGGCTTGATATTTTGGCGTTTTGCTTGCGCGGAGTTGCGCCATCAAATTCGCCACTGTCGCATTCGTGCGATAGCCCATTTTTTCCGCGAGCTCTTGAATGCGTTTGCGTGTTTCCGGCCGCAATCGCGGATCGTCGCGCAAGGCGAGGGAGACGGTGGCTTTTCCGACGCCGGCGGCATTCGCGACGTCTTGCATGGTTGGTTGAGAAGAGGAGGATTCGTTCACGGGGGTGTCTAACTAAAGCAAAGAAACATGAAGGCTTCAACCGTTCAATAAGAGGCGGTCGACATCAGCTTGCGAAGCGCACTCTACGGATGCACCCTCCCCGTGTCCGAATGCCCCCCTTCCTTTCGTCTTTTTTTCGAAGTCTGCGCGCTCTTTTTACTGCGATTTCCCGCATGCGAGAAAAGTGCGTTTCGCCTTTAAAAAAGAGGGCGTTTAGTGTATTCTACACGCACGTGAGCCCCCCACGAAAAGCCTTCCGTTTTGCCGCCATTGCGACTCTTTTTGCAATGCTCTGCGGTGCGCTCACGACCGATCTTCGCGGCGAGGCGATGCTCCAATATTTTAATACGAGCTGGAGCGAGATCACCGCGAAGATGCCTGAGCTCGCCGAGGCCGGCTACGACTCACTCTGGCTGCCGCCGCCGACAAAAGGCAGCGGCGGACTTTCCGTCGGCTACGATCTTTTCGATCGCTTCGATCTCGGCAGCAAAGACCAGCGCGGCACAATCGCGACGCGCTACGGAACGGAAGCAGATCTTTTACGGTTGATCGAGACGGCGCACCGCTTCGGTATTCGCGTCTATCTCGACAACATCATGAATCATAATGCGTTCGATGTGCCGGGATACAACGAGTCTACATCGGTGAACATCTATCCCGGTTTCGTGCCCGAGGATTTTCACCTGAAGCTGACGCCGGAAGGTTTTTACCGGAAATGGGACAACGTGCGCGATTGGAACGACGCGTGGCAGGTGCAGCATCTGAATTTCTCGGACCTGATCGACATTGCACAGGAGCCGGGCACGACGAATGAAAATTTCGGCCAAAGCGAAGGCTCTACGTTTCCTAAAATCAAATTCCTGCGACAGCCGAACAATCCGGAATATTATTGCTACGACGCGAATGGAAATTATGTCGGCTTCGGTCCGAACAACGGTCTGACCGCACAATATCTCCAGCAGCACTCGGATTTTTACTCCGAGTATGTGCAGGACTTTTTAAATCGCGCGGCGCGTTGGGAAGTGGATCGCACAAAAGCTGACGGACTGCGGCTCGATGCCGTGAAACACGTTCGTGCGGATTTCTTCGGCGCGACTTTTGGTGCCGACAAGGACTTCAACGATTACGGATACAACGGCCAGGTGCAGCGGCAATTCAATCTCTCGCGCGGCTTTAACGATGCGAAGTTCAATTATCCGGGCGGCGACACGTTTCGCTCGAATTTGCGCGAGACGGTTTTCGATACGGAAAAGCCGCGCCACAATGCGATGATGTTCGGCGAGCATCTCGGCGAGCCACCGGCGTTTTCGGATTATTTCAACTCGGGCATGCGTCTCGTGGACAGCCAGCTTCAAAACAACATGAACGGCATTTTGGGCAATCCGAGCGCGACACTTTCCGGCCTGGATCAATCCGGCAGTTTCGGTTTCGGCGTTTCGCTCGGCGTGATGTTCGCGCAAAGCCACGACAACGACTATTACGTCCGCCGCGAGTTGCAGCTCGGGCTTTATCTCACGCGCGCCGGGCTCGGATCGATTTACACCGACGGCAATCATCAGGCGCAGACATTGAGCCAAAGCGGCGGCGCGTTTCCACGTCACGCCAACACGAATTTCCTCGGGCAGTTCAGCGACCCGAAGATTCCCAATCTGTTATACATCCACAATCAATTTGCGCGCGGTTATCAGGTCGGCCGCTGGAGCGACAGCGACTTCGTGGCTTACGAGCGAATCGACAAGCGCGAGAACGCGAGCATGAGCGACGAGGACGGCGTGACGATGCTGTTCCTGATGAACGACAACTATTCGAGCGGGCAATCGCGCGGCTTTACCACCGCGTTTGGCCACACGGCATTTTCCGATGACGCTTATCTCTACAATTACTCGAGCTACGGCGGCGGCTTTTACGTTTTCGGATCACAGCTCGGCACTGTGATCGTGCCGCCCGGCGGATACTTCGCTTTTTCGTGGCGCAATCCGGAGGAGACCGATCTCTGGGCGCCGTCCGGTGGAAAACCGATCACGATTTTGCAGAGCGGGAGCGCGACCGGCACATTGACCTACACGCGCAAAGATGGACCGGACGGCGATCCGAATTTCAATCCATACGGCGTGACCGGCACGGTCGCGGGGAGCTACTCGTATCCTTACACCGTGCCGCGCGTGACGGGCACGGACTTGAGTTTCGTCGCGCGAGCGGATGGCTCGACGGAAAACATTTTGATGGAACTCGATGGCGGTGTGGACATCAACTCGCAGATTCCGCTCGGCCCGACGACGGGGGAAAAGCGCGATCATCCGCCGGGTCTTTCGACGGACGTTTTTCTCGGTTACGAGCAGGCGCAATTCGTCGGCCGTCAATACGGTGAAAAATTTGCGGCAATCGACACGTCCCGCTGCAAATTCGGTTCTGCCGGCGCGGAGACTTATCTAATCACCAGCGGCACGTTCAATGCAGGGCCGGCAAACGCGAATAATTACGACACAGAAGGCGGTAATGTCGCTTCGTGGATTTACCACGAGCCCAATGCGAACACGGACCAGAGTGTTAAACAATACATCGATAACGGCAGCACCGTCACGATTTGGGCGAAGACGAATTCCGTCGGCGCGGGATATCGGATGTTTTTGTATTACACCACCGACGGTTCATTCCCGGAAGGCGCGGGAGGAGTCGGTCGCGGCACCACGCAAGTCGTCGAGATGCATTACAACCATAACGACACGGGCAACAACAACTGGTGGGGAACGAGCCCGCCGATCACGAAACCGACCGGCGATTTTCGTTATAAAGTCAGCATTTTTAAAGACACGACGGATGGCAATTCCGCACACCCGGTCGCGAGCATTTTCCCGAGCGGGGCAACGCCTGTTTATCAAAAGAAACACGCGATGACGACGTTCCAGATTCCGCATTTCAATGCGGCGACAGCACTCGTGTATCCGCACAATGACAACGGCGTGACGCAGACCGGATTGAGCGAAGGCTTCCATGTCATCCGCGCACGCGCATTCTTAAATCGCGCCGGACGCGCTTCGATTTACAACACGTTTACGCAAGTGTTTTACTACGACGCGGCGGCTCCGGGCGGCGAAGTGAAGTTCCCGGGTGAAGGCGACACCATCGGCGGTTCGCAATATGGCGTGGTCGTGCGCACCGACCCGAGCGTGACGGAGGTCTGGTATAAAATCGTCGATACCGATGCAAACAACGACGACACCGTTACCGGTGCATCCAATGGAAACGGCGCGTGGGTGCTCGCGAGCCAGGCGACGCCTTCGCTGAGCGTTACGAGTTCGTATCCGAATGAATGGCGTTTTAATTATGTAAACATTCCGTCGAGCGGCAGCGCGCAGATTCTGGTGCGTTTGCGCGAATTGAGTTCGGCGGACTCGACGCAATTCGCCGACACTGCGAGTGCGCCCGACGACCAGGCGAAGCACTACACGACGCTCGTCCGCACGGTGAATACGAACGGGCCGCTGACAAAAATGTTCGTCGCATTTCCGCAATTCGACGGCCAGGTCGTGGACAACAATTACGTCATGAAAGTCTGGTTCTCGAAATCGCTCGCGGACGGCACCACGACATCGGATTTGATCAACCGCTTCCTCATCCGCATCAAGAGTAGCGACAGCGCGAATGACCTCGGCGTAGTGCAGGGCCAGAGCAATTACCACATCAATTACAACGTCACGAGCGACTATCACGAACTTGCCTATCAATTGCCGAATCTCTACAACGGCAACCCCAATTTCCTGCACACGATCGACGTGACCTATACGCCGCCCCCTGGCGGTGTCCCACACGAATCGACCCGGCTCGTGAAGGCGAAACCGGTGGTGGCGATTACCGACAACATCGTCACGCCGCCGGAGTTCGATTCCGACGGCAAGACTTACCAAATCGTGCTGCCGGACGTCGCGAATCCGACGCCGGATCAGCGCACCGTGCCGATCCGTGTCGAGACCGACACGAACGCGACCAACGTCACGATCAATTTCACGCTGGGCAGCGGCACCACCACGCTTACCGGGACGAGCGGCAGTGGCACGAGCAAGTATTGGGATTTCAATTGGACCGGCGTCGCACAGGGCGATTACCAGTTTGTCGCAAGCGTGACGACGCCCAACGGCAATGCGACCAACACGCGCGATGCGCACGTTGTTTTCCGCCAGATCGTCAGCACGACGAAAGGCGACAGCGACGACGACGGATTGAGCGACACGATCGAGACGACGCCGACTGCGTTGCCGACGACGAATTCCGAGACGTGGACAAACGGCCAGGTGCATTTGTGGGAAATCAGCGGAAAAACGAAACCGAACATGCCCGATACGGACGGCGATGATCTTTCCGACGGTCTCGAGCTCGGCTGGGGCGGCGCAATTGGCGACACCAGCACGACGACCGACACGAATGGCGACGGCGTGCCGAATTTCCAGCCGGATCTCGATCCGCCGATTTTCAACACGACCGACAACGCGAATCGTCCCGGCGGCTACGACTACTACAACCCGTGGCCTTACAATTTGAATAATTCGCGCACCGATTTGATTGCCGGCACGATGACCGATCCAAACAAGCCGGACACCGACGACGACGGCGTGAACGATGGCTACGAAGATCGCACGTGGTCGATCACGACCGGCACGGACGGCAATCCGGTTTATCACGCGATTCACAATGGCCGCGTCGATATCGGCGTGCCGGATGCGAGCGGAACGCTGCACGTCATTGCGCATCCGCCGACTGTTTACAACACGTCGAAGATCGATCGCATCAAAGTGCTCGGCGCTGCGTCGAATGCGGTCTGGCTCGAAACCGATCCGAACAACGGCGACACCGATGGCGACGGCTCACCCGACGGACAGGAGGACGCGAACCACAACGGCATCGTCGATCTCGCGATCATCGATCGCAACCAGACCGACGTGAACGGCAATTTCGTCGTGCTCGCCACGTTTAGCGATTTTAAACAAAGCGTCACGGTGCAGGGCTCCGCGCAAGGTTCGCAGCCGGTTACATTCCGCTACTCCGATTTCTGCGCGACATTCGTCGAGCCGACGGACGGGAAGACCTACACCTCTACGGCACTCGACAAGCAAAAGCTGAACAACATTTTCAAACCCAGTGGAAACTTCCGCACAGATGGACTCGACGTGATCTGGCTCGATACCGATCCGCGGCTTTTCAGCACGAGCGGCGATGGGCTGCCGGATGGCTGGAAGATTCAGCACGGGCTCGATCCATGGGATGACGGCGTGGTCGGCCATACGAATTTGCACACGGGCAAAATCATCGCGAACGCGAACAACGGACCGAATGGCGACCCGGATGGAGATGGCTTCACCAATTTGCAGGAATACATCAACGGCACCGATCCGCTGCACGCCGACACCGGCGCGCCGCCACCGCCCGGGTCGATCACGATCGGCCCGAGCACGACCACGACAATCGGCGGCGTGAGCAACGACCACTCGTTTACCGATTGGACCATCAACGACCTCATCGCGCTTGATCCTTACGACGGCGACGGTTCGAATAATCAGGGCTCCGACATTTACCACGGCGGCGACGGTTTCGATTCCTCGCGCGACATGGTTGCATTCTACGCGCACGATGGCGGCTCGACGAGTAGCGGCGGCGACGGCAATTTCTATTTCCGTGTCGATATGCACGATCTGCAGGCTTACGCCGAGGCCGCGAATCTCGACATCTACGTCGTCATCAACTTCGGTCATCCGGGCACGGGCGAATACAATCTGCCGGATCAGGTCGATACCGGCACGACCATGGGCTGGCAGGCTGTCGTTGCGTGTTATTCCGGCAACAACGGGCGCGTTTATCTCTGGAATAAAAACGCGACAACGCACTCGACCGGCATCGGCCAGGATTTGTCGCAGTTCGGCGTAACCTCGCGTGACCAGAATAGCGCCAACGGATTTTTGAAGGCCTATTTTAATTCCGATATCGATGCCGTTGAATTTTCCATCAGCCGGCAGGCGTTGCTCGATGCGGGCTGGAACGGCCTCGACGCATCCGATTTAATTTACCAGGTCTTCACCACGCGCGACGGCACGGCGGATAGTCCGCAAGGCGCGGGCGACATCGGCGGTCGCTCGGACATTCGCGATTCGATCCGCAACGACTGGATCGCTTCGGATTATTGGAATGATCAGGCGAACATCGCCGGCGCAAATAGCGTGCTGCGTTCGTGGATCGGCGTGAAAGCCGACAACGACCGCGGCAAACGCGTGAAAGTTGTCTCGGTCGTTCACGGCAACCAGGCCATCCAGCCGGCGAATTACATCCAAAGCCTCATCAATACAGGCTCCAGCTCCGGCTATTATCGCCCGCTCGATGTGCATGAGGCCTACAACGTGCCGCTGACCTTGCACGTTACTCCGACGCTCGCGTCTGCAATCCAGTGGGCGAAATCGAGCACCGCGCCGGCGGACGTCCGTCGCGATGGACCGTCGATGAATATGCGTATCGGCACCATGATCGGCGCGGGACAAATCGATCTGCTCGGCAGCACATTCAGCGATCACATGATGCCGTATTATTCGCGGCAGTATAATCGCGATAACGTCTCGCTCGCGAATCAGACCCTCACGAGCATCTTCGGCGCCGCTCCGTCAAATCGTGTCTTCTGGACGCCGGAACGCGTTTCCGACGCAGGCAGTTCGAGTGACGTGGACGGTGTCGGCGTTATCGAAAAAGTCGCCGACCTCGGCTACGGCTACACGTTCATCGACCAGATGCGGCATGTCTTCAAATGGTTCGGCCGCAACTCCGCACTCGGCAATGACGGCTATCGCATCAACCGCATCAACGGCGTGAATTGCTTTGTCATCAATGACAGCGTCAGCTCGCAGCTTTTCACCAATAACGACAACGGCGTGCCGACATTGCTGCGCGAATTGCTCAACAAAAAAGCGCGCAACGGCCAGCAGGATCAGGTCGTCGTTTTCGTCAACGACTGGGAGAACTTCACCGACAAAGCGAAAGCGGATGCTTACGACAAAAACATCCGCTGGCTCGCGAGCCACCCGTGGATTCAGATCGTGACTCCGGATCAAATCGCGAGCGGACAGGTCGATCTTTCGCAGCCGCCGGATGGACAGGGCGACACGTTCGGCACGGTGGATCGCGGAACAGGCCAGGTGCTGGCGAAAACCTCGAAAGACTGGATCGACCACGCCACCGAGGAAAGCTATGACAACTGGTATAACGGCTCATCGCTGGAAGAGAGCCTGAATGGCAAAGTGTTTGATATTCGTGCAGGTGCGCCGGTGGGCACTGCATTCGGCCTCGTCGGCAGCGGCGGCATCTCAAATACCGCATGGACCGCCGTCACCGCGTTGAGCGGCAGCAATGGCACGCTCGCGAGCCTCGCCCGCGGCACCGCCCACGCGGCGACTTTCGAGACTGCGTTCCATGACCAGACCAACAATGACCTGACGAAGTTCAGCATCGGCACCTACGTGAATCCCGACACTTCGGGAACGATGCAGAAGCTCTCCAATTTCTCGAAATACGCGCAGTCGCAACTGCGCAGCGCCGCGGTTTACACAAAGGTCAACGCGTGGGCCAACTCCGCCCGCGGCGGCGCCTACACGACGAGCGCGGTCGCGGAATCGGTGGACATCGATCTCGATGGCGAGCCCGAGTATCTGCTCTACAATGACCGCATCTTCGCGATGTTCGAGCGCGAAGGCGGGCGCATGACGAATGCATGGGTGCGCGACATCAACACGGGCGACGTGTTGCAGGTCGTCGGCAATCCGCTCAGCTATTCCGGCAGCGAGACGGAAGACGAGGGGAACGTCCACCTCGGCAGCGCCACCGGCACCGCGGCTTATCGCACGAGCGGGTTCAAGGATTGGTTCGCCACCGGCGCCAGCGATGCGCTCGCGTATGTGAACAATCTTTTCACCGTTACCTCCGCTACCAACGGCATCGGCTGGAAATTCACGAGCAGCGACGGAAAGGTGACGAAGACCATTAACCTCGCGCCGCGTGCCTCGAAACTCGACGCGCTCTACAACCTCGGCGCCGGCGTCGGGCCGCTCTACGTCCGCTTCGGCATGTCACCGAATCTTTTCGACCTGCTCCTCAACGGCCAGAAAAACATGGGCATCATCGACGACCAGGTGAACGGCGAAATCAGCGTGATGGATAACGACGGCACGCACAACGTCCGCACCTTCATCAAATACGCCGGCACCGGATTGAACGCCTCCTACAATCGCTCGGCCGTCGATCGGCCGAACGGATCCGGCTTTGACAGCATCAACATGCGCAACCAGGCGCAGACGCAGCAGCTCGAGATCAGCGGCACCAGCGGCATGGCCTTCTCCATCGGCTTCCAGACCGGCTCCACGGTCTCGATCGACAGCGAAGGCGCGGGCATCCCCGATTGGTGGCGGCAGCAATATTTCGGTCACGCCGACGCGCGCGCCTCCGACCTTTCGCGTGCAAATGACGACGCCGATGGCGACGGCAAGACGAACCTGCAGGAATACATCCTCGGCACCAATCCGACCGTGAAAGATGCCGTGTTGCCGCTGCTCCGCATCAGCAACAACGCACAGGCGCAATCGGTGCTGACCTTCTCCA